>NZ_JAUSLT010000013.1 GCF_030646015.1 Bradyrhizobium sp. | reverse complement strand
GATCCGATGACCAATCTGGTCAAGGCGATCACGTCGCCGCAGGCCACGCCGTCCAACATCGCGCGCCCGCCGGCGCCGATCCCGGCTGCTTCCCGCAACGAGACCCATCAAACCCCGGCCGCGCGCCGCGTGGCGGCGGTCCAGCGCACCCTGACCGAATACGGCTACGGCCAGCTGAAGCCGACCGGCATCGCCGGCTCCGACACCCAGGCCGCGATCCAGAAATTCGAGCGCGAGCGCAAGCTCCCGGTGACCGGGCAGGTGTCCGACCGGCTGCTGCGCGAGCTCACCGCGATGATCGGCCGCCCGGTCGACTAGCGCGGATCACTGACGCGACCTCTCGATGGCTTGCCGCGATTACCCCTCTAGCGTGAATCCAACACGCAAGGTGACCTGGTAATGGCCGACGGACCCATTTTCGATGTGGCCTCGCGTTTGCACAACTTCGAACCATTTCATGTCGCGAATGGTCTTTGATGCGCGGGTGATGGCATTCTGAATCGCATCTTCGATGCTTTTTTCGGAAGATCCAACGAGTTCTAAAATCTTATAAACATGATCCTTCATTTCAGTAGCGGCGGGCATGGCGAACCTCCGTTGTGTTGTAATTCACCGGTAACCGGGCTTGTCTCTTCCTCGTCAGCGCTATTATCTGACCGCTAGCCAAGTCCAATTCTGAACGACCCTCAACCCTTCGAGTTCCGCCATTTCTGCGTAATATTGGCAGCCAGCGCCTGCGCTGCTTGTCGGCCACCGCAAATTGGCCTTCTATGAGCGCTGTCTGGATTTGTACAGGAAGCCGCAGCAATGAGCGTGAATTTCAGATTCGGGAGACTGGCGCCAAAGTATCCGCTGGCCATCGTTGTCCGATGCGTTTGAAATCAGCCATATGGGTGGCGGCCTATTTGCGCCGTTGCCAGACCGCGGGCGTGTTCGGCGCGGTGCGCCGGCGCGGCGCGGAGGAGGCCGGCGCGGTGTTCGTCAAGGTCGCCACGCTCGACGGCAATGCCATGCTGTACGTGCCGGCGCCGCAGACCGTCTATGACGACAGCCGGCCGATCGAGCGCATCTTCACGCCGATGTCGCCGCAACCGGTGCCAGAAACAACAGTGGAAGAGCGGCTGGTCAGGGAAATCAAGTTCGACCCGGACGCCTGGGTGGTCGAGACCGAAGACCGGGCAGGGCGGCATTTTCTCGATCTGGCGCGGGGCTAGGCGTCGCTTGTTGCTGCAATACAACGACGTGGAGAAATCATGTTTTTCGCGTTGTGCATTTCACCCGGATGCTACCGTTTGGGGGTGGAGGCGAATAAGCGGAACAAGCAACTGTTTCAAAAGCTGACGAGCCGTGGATGTCCATCGGTTGCGTTCGGCTCTTGAAGCAGAGGACAAAATGCACCGAAACGACCGTCGTAAGCTTGTCACCGCGCTGCTGATTGGCTGCGCCCTCGTCGGGTTTTCTGGTGGTGCGGAGGCGGCCGACCTGCGGGCCAAGGCGCCGGTGGTCGTACCGGCCACCAGCTGGACCGGCTTTTACGTCGGCGCGCATGCGGGATATGGGTGGAGGAATCCGACGGTCGCCTTCACCGCCAACGACCCTGCTGCCTTTGCCATCAGTTGCGGTGGAAACTTTGGCAGTACTTGCGTCCCGCCGGGGTCTTTCCGCGGCGACGGTGTGCTTGGCGGTTTTCAGGCCGGATACAATTGGCAGTTCAATCAGAGCGGGCTGATTGGCGCCGAAGCCGATTTCGCCTGGACTTCCATGCGCGGCCAGTCAACTTCCACGTTTCTGATGCAGCCCTTGCTGTTCCCTCCGGGGACCTCGACCTTTCGGGCCAGCGAGGAAGTCAAATGGTTCGGAACGGTCAGGGGTCGTTTGGGCTGGCTTCCAACGAGTCAATTGTTGATCTACGGCACAGCCGGGTTTGCATATGGCCGCGTCAATGAAGACGTCGTACTCAACGGGCAACCGGGTTCCAATCTCGGGCTGGGTGGATTCATTCACAACTGTGGCAATCCCCAAGAGGCCCCCAGGTGCTATGCGGGCAGTTCGTCCCGGATAGCCACCGGTTGGGCGGCGGGTGCCGGCCTCGAATATGCACTGGGAAGTAACGTCAGCATAAGAGCGGAATATTTGTACGTGAATTTGGGCGACGTCACGACCAACGCCGCGGTGTCCCCGTTATTGGTAGGACCCAATCAAACCGCATCTTCGTTTACCGCCAGCCACAGAGAGGACTTTCATGTGGCCCGTGTCGGCGTGAACTACAGGTTCGGTGGCCCGGCCGTCGCCCGCTACTGATTGCCCGCGAGCGCCGTCTTGAAAGCATCAGGATAATGCTTGCCGACCAGCTGCGGTCATCCCTTCGGGGATGACCGGCGCAGCATCCTCAATGCCCTGTGTTGTTGGATGACGCGGCTAACCTTGCGAGCCGGTGCGTACCGCGGGTGCGCTGCCTGGCTGCACGGCCGGACGGGTCTGGACCGGCGCCGCGCGCGCGCGCTGGCGTTCGTCGTCGTAAAGACCCGGCCGGTATTTTGCGCGGGTCACCGCCATGGTCGAGCCGCGCCAGGCGGCCAGCATGACCAGGGCGGAGCGTTCGCTGAGTCGGTCATAGAGCCGCGACAGCCGGTAGACGTAATTCACCGAAGCGAATTCCGGATTGAGAAACAGCGTCACGCGCTGGAACACGGGACCCGGCATGTCCAGCGCCCTGGCCGCGCAGGCCAGCGGCTCGCCGCCGGGATCGCCAACCACCTGGGCGGCCACCCGCGACGGCAGGATCAGGGTTTCACCGAGCTCCAGCGTGAAGTTTTCGATATCGCCAACCCAGGCCGCCATCTCCAGCGTCTCGACCGCGCGCGCCGCGCGGAAGGCGGGAATCCGCGCCGAAGCCCGTAGCGGGGTTTCCGCCAGATTATGAAGGATCCGGGTGCGCTCGCTGGCGCTGGCCGCGAAAAACATATCGTTGATCTCGGCAGCGTCCTTTGGCTGCATCGACAGGTTCGACGCCATCCGCATTTGCGCTTCGGTCGGCGGCCTGACCGTCGGCGCTGCGGCAGGGTCTGCGGGAATTTCGTTGGCGAGCGGCACGCGCAAGCCGGGATGCTGCGGCCTCAGCCCGAGCCGCTGCAGGACCTCGGGCGGCGTGGCCGGATAGATCGCGAGCCGCGCCCGTACCGCGGCGCGCGTGGTGTCGTCGACCTCATCGATCAGGCGGGAAGTCAGTTCGACAAACTGCCGTGCCTCGTCGTCGCTGTGCACCGGGGCCTGGACGTAGAGATCGGTCAGCACGCGCAGCAGCGTGGGGCGGATATCGACGCCCTCGCGGCGGGAGAGCGTCATCAGCCCGTCGAAGCCCGGAAAGAATGGAGGTGTGGTCATGTCAGGATACGCGACTGAGTAATATCAGCGCCAATTTACGTGGCTTGCTTTAACAGCTCGTTAACCCTGAGGCCCCCTTAAGGGGTTTTAAGATTAAAGCCACATAGTACTAACTATCTGATTTTATTTGCTTTTTGGTCATTCGTTGCATTAACGTTTACAAATATAAAACGACGTAATGCAGCCCCAAGGGGCCGAATTCCCTTATTGGAGAACCTCCCATGCCCACCTTCAACCTGACGCAGAAAGCCGTTGCCAAGCTCCCCGCACCGCATCCCAACGGCAAGCAGACAATATACTGGTGCGACGAGTTGCGCGGCTTCGGTGTCCAGTGTTCCGGCAAGACCAACCAAAGACTTTATATCGCTCAGCGCGACTTGCCCGGAGGCAAGGCGCGGCGCGTGACCATCGGTCCCGTCAGCGGGCTGGCGCTGAACGTGGCAAGGCAGCGTGCTGAGAACGTGCTTGACGATCTGCGACGCGGCGTAGACCCCAAGTACAAGGCTCCGACCTTCACGCTGCAAACAGCTCTCAACAATTACATTACCGCGCGGCCTAATCTGGCCCTCGCTTCCATAGCTCACTACAGGCAGATCGAGCGCGTTCTCGAAGCTTGGCTGAACCGCGACCTAAAAGAAATCACTCCTGAGATGGTGGAGAACCGTCACCGCGCCATCGCAAAGGAGATAGGCACCGCGACGGCCAACGTAAACATGCGCACGCTGCGCATCGTTTGGAATTTTGCCGCAGACCGCACCACACTGCCATCAAACCCGGTGCTGCGACTACGGCGGCAGTGGTACGCGGAGCCGCGCCGTACCCGGATGGTGCAGACCGAGGAATTGCCTGCCTTCTATTCGGCAGTGATGGCGTTGCCCAATCCGACTGCCCGTGACTATGTGCTGTTGATGCTATTCACCGGCATGCGGCGCGGCGAGGCGGCTGCGCTGTGCTGGTCGCATGTTGATCTTACGCAGAAGATCCTCCGGGTGCCCGCCGAGTTGACGAAGGCGAAACGAAAACTGGAAATCCCCATGTCGGACTTTGTGCATGACCTGCTGGTCAAGCGGCGCGCGCTGGGCAGCGTCAGTGACTTCTTATTCCCCGGACCGGGTGCCACCAAACACATCACTAGCGCCGACAACGCGTTGGCCATGGTCGCGGATGCCACGGGCATTCAGGTATCGGCGCACGATCTGCGCCGCACCTATGCCAGCGTTGCCGAGAGCGCCGACCTTAGCTGGCTGGTGATGAAGACGCTGCTCAATCACGCGACCCGTAATGATGTTACCGCCGGATATGTGCAAATTTCTATCGACCGTCTACGCGAGCCGGTGCAGCGCGTCTGCGATAAGTTGAAGGCGTTGTGCGGTATCACGCCCGTTGCGGCTAGAAACGTCACCAAGCTTCGCCGTGAAAATTCCGCCTGAAAACGCTTTTACTGACCGCGAATTAATGTTATAAATAAGCAAGCTTAAGCAGCGCAAGGCACTTGTAGGCTGCTCGATTGTGACCCGGTGGCCTCAGGGCGTAATTCCGAAGAAGTCCCGCAGAATGGGCATACCTCAGCACGCTGGGGTTTCATAGTTCCCGGCCTTGGCAGGCATCGTAGGGAGCGCAACTTGATTTCCGTTCAGCCGGTTGGTTGGAGGAAGTTTTGTCGCGCGGTCCTGCTTTTGCGCGCCCGCGACCGGGAGACTTTCAGTGGTAAGACAAAATTCTAAATCCAAGAAGGTACAGCACGCTCACACGAGCGGGCGACTTGGCCTCGACAAGCGCGCGCACAAGCTCGCGGTAGAAGTCGGGGACGGTGATGAACTTCTGAACACGTCTGCGCTTGCAGAACTGCTCGGCGTCAGCACCCAGTGGTGTGAAATCGCGCGAGGCGGGGACTACGGCCCGCCGTTCGTACTAGTCGGCAATCACTTGGTCCGCTACAGGCGCGCAGACGTTCGGGCATGGCTGGAGCAACGAGTAGTCAGATCCACCACCGAATATACCAACCGTGCTGATGGTCGTACAAAGCTGGGTCGCCGCGAACGGGCGGAGGCTTGATGCGCCATGGCAAAAAAACCAAACCCCGCCCCGGAGGCAACCGGGGACGGGGCAAAGATTTCGGTAGCAAGCAGCAGCCGCAATCTTAGCCGAAAAAGTCGCCAGTGCAAAGGAACGTTGCTTACCGAATGGGCCGTTGCGCACCAAGAGGCCGAAAAACTTTTTGACCGCGCTGCGAGCATGAAAGCGAATGCTCTGTGGCGGGCGGAGAGAGTTCTAAGCAGCGGCGGGTTCTTACTGAACGTCAATCCCGTAACCGGTGCCGAACGGCGCATCACCGTTGAGGAAGCCGGTGAAGGCGTGCCGTTCCTTTCCGTATGGATAAGGGACGACGGAATGGAGCTCACCTTCACTCGCAACCATGGCGCATTCATTAGCAGGCCGGTGCCGCCGCGCGGTCTGGGCTGGGAATTCGACCATGACGAGCGCAATGCAAACTCGACGGCGTGGCGCAGGCCGCATGTGGAAGGTGGTCAGCCATGAATGTTCACAACTCACGCGGCGGCGAGGCTGCCCGCATCGACGCAACCTCCGGCACCGGCGCGGCGCGCGGGACTTTCCCGCGCCCGGCAGTAGTAGCGCATGGAGCGCCGCATCCGACAGTAGCAGGGGCGGGCAACGACGAGCCACCCATGAATGTTCACACCCAGCCGCCGCTCACTCACACCACCGAAGAGCCGCCGCTCGCGGTGCCAGCAGCCGCGCTTTTTTACGCGCAACTCGGGCACACCGTTTTCCCGGTGCCGCCCGGCGAGAAGAAAAGCCACAAGTCCAAGAAGCACAGCGGCGGCCAAAACTGGGGCCAGACCCGTTTGCCCGAGGAAGTTCGGCGAGACTTTTCGCAATGGCCGAATGCCAATGTTGGTCTGCCGACCGGCAGCCATACCGGATTTTTCGTCGTGGAGGCCGACACGGTTCAGGGTCACGCTGTGGACGGCATCGCATCACTGACTGCCCTACAGGAAAAATACGGTCCGTTGCCGCCAACGCGGACTGCGCGCAGCCCCAGCGGCAGCGTGCACTATTACTTCAAGTTGCCGCCCGGAGTCGAAATCAAGAATTCCGCTTCCTCAATCGCCCCCGGCGTGGATGTGCGCGGCGAAGGCGGCATGGTGGTTGCGCCGCCAAGCATAAAGCCGGGACGCGGCAGGTATGAGTGGACCGACTGGCGCGCCATTGAGGAAGCTCCGTCTTGGCTGATTGAGTTGTGCCAGACCCAGAAAACGCCGCGCAAGAAATTGGACGGCGTCCGTGCCGAAAATGCGGAGGCACCGAACCAAGAAACAATCTTGGCGGCTGTCGCCGTCATCCCCAACAACGATCTGGGCTGGGAAGAATGGAACCGGGTCGCGATGGCCATCTACGCCGCGTTCAATGGCAGTGACGCGGGCTATGAAGCGTTCAAGGAGTGGTCCCAGAAATCTTCCAAGTTTGATGAAGCTGGTACTGACGACAGATGGGAAAAGCTGCGTAGTAGTCCGCCGGAAACAATCGGCGTCGGCACATTGCTTTATCTGGCCGACTTGGCCGCTCCGGGTTGGCGCGGTGCAACTCCGCCGCCAGAGATTGCGGAGTTGAATAAAAAATACGCGCTGGTGATCGTTGGTGACAAGGCCACCGTGATGGACACCAGCGGAGAAAGCGTCGGGTTCTTGCAGCTCGAAGCATTTAACACGTGGCATGCCAACAAATTCGTCACCCACAACGAGAAGAAAGTGCCGCTTGGGAAATATTGGATGCAGCATCCGCAGCGCCGCGAGTATAGCGGGCTGGTATTTTCGCCAAATCGTAAAGTGCCGGGATATTTTAATTTGTGGCGCGGGTTCAGTGTTGAACCTGACCCGAATGGGGATTGCTCCAAGCTGCTTGCGCACGTCAAGGACAATATCTGTCGAGGCGACGAGAATTTATACAAGTGGGTTATCGGCTGGTTTGCGGATATTGTGCAGCATCCGGAAGTGAAGAATGGCACGTCGCTGGTGGTCCGTGGCGAACAAGGCACCGGAAAAACAATCGTAGGAAAATACTTCGGTTCGCTATTTGCGCGGCACTATGTGCTTGCCAGTAGTCCGCGCAAGATCACTGGACAATTCAATGCACACTTGAAGGCCTGCCTGCTGTTGCACGCTGATGAGGGGTTCTGGGCTGGCGATCATGAAGCCGAAGGCGTTCTTAAAGATCTCGTCACCAACGATCAACAATACATTGAATTCAAGGGCAAAGAGATGATTATGGTTGCCAACTACATCCGACTATTCGTTGTTGGAAACGCCGAATGGGTCGTGCCAGCCGGGTTTGGCGAGCGGCGTTGGGCCATTCTTGAAGCTGGTGAAGCACACCGAAAGGACACCGTATATTTCACAGCCATCAAACAAGAGATGGACGGCGGCGGACGTGCGGCCCTGCTTTACTACCTCTTGAACTTTGATCTGACCGGGATTGACCTGCGGACGGTCCCCAACACCGCAACGTTGCTAGGCCAGCAACTTGCCAGCCTCAACAGCGAACAAGGTTGGTGGCTGGATGTCTTGCATCGCGGTGAATTGCCGTGGGGTTGTGAAGCAACAGGTGATTGCCCGGTAGCGGCATTGTTCAACCAATACATCCGGCACGCCCAGAAGCAGGGCGTCAGGCGGCGGTCTATAGAAACTCAACTGGGAATGTTTCTCACGAAACATGTGCCCGATCTGCGCAAATCGGATAGGGACCACAAGGTACCGACGCGCAATGGCGGATCGCGTACATTCGCTTTCTGCGTCAGGCCGCCAGTCGCCGAACTGCCAACGGCGACAGCGGCGCCCAGCTCCGTGATGCCCGGGCCCGAGAAATCGAACAGCGGATCGCCCGGGAAGCCGGAGAGTTGGTACCCGTAGAGGATGTGGAGAGCGTTTTAGTAGACGCTTTCTCTGCCCTACGCGCCGAGCTACATGGCGTGCCCGCTGCCTGTACCCGCGATCTGACGCTCAGAACGCTAATTGAAGATCAGCTCGGAAACGCGATCGATCGGTGCAGAGAACGGCTTGAGCAGGCGGCAAGACTTCAATTCAACGACGAGGTTGCAGAAACTGAAGAATGACGGGGCGTCGATAGCTCAAACTTGATAGTGATACTGCAGTAGGAATTGTCTTCGTGCGCGGGGTAAAGACAATTGTTATTTCTGCCTAATGACTGGGTGCCACGGCGCTCTCAATGCTGGGAGGTTGCACTTGGCGATCAATACTGCATACGCACATAAGGATGCCTTAGTGCCTCCTTTGCGCAGTTTAAACCTGAGAGCAGACATGAATGACTTGCAACGCATTGTAGCCGTTGCATTCGCGATGGCAGCCGGATTGCCCTCAGTCGCGCACGGCCAACAGAGCGGCGGAACGTACTATTGTGTGTCGGAATTTTCGGGCGGCCTCGCCTACGACGAAAACTTAAAAAAATGGGACAGTGCTAGATTTCGGCCGAGCCACAAATTTGTAGTTTATTTCCACTATATTGGACAGCACCGCTATGAGGATGGGACCCTGTCTGCCTCCGACGACTATTGCCCAACGACCTCGTGGCCGGATGGTCATTGATTTATTTGGATTGAGCGTCGACGACGTACGTCTGAAATTCCCCGAAGTTTACCAACATTTGCTTGTCACGGTTAAGCCAGAGCGAGATTTAAACAATCGAGAAAGCTATCGCTTGAATTGGTGGATATTCGGCGAGCCTCGTCGGGAATTGCGACCGGCTCTGGACGGTCTGCAGCGATACATCACAACTGTTGATACGGCACGGCATCGTGTCTTTCAATTCCTTCCAGCGAAGGTTATTTGCGACGACAAGAGCGTGATAATTGCTAGCGATGATGCGTTCTTGATTGGAGTTCTACCGCCGCGCCCGGGCCTCTCGATGCCAGCAGCCTCGCGGCACGGTTCAAGCGAACGAAGACGACCGAAAAGAAGGTCGGCGAAGTGTTGGCCTCACTGGCGCGGCTTGGCTATGTCACGTCGGATGATGGCAATACCTTTGCGCTGCGGCGGGTCGCCTGAGAGCAAATATGCTGGTGCGAAATCATCGCGGCAGACTGGGTCTAATCATCAGCCGGAAATTCCTCAAACTCCTCAATGAGCGTGTCACTCATATGTTGGAGATGTCCCATGCCAGATATTTTTTCAATGGAAGTGTATGACAGAAACGAGCAGCTTTCGTAGAGTGGCCCCCGATCAAGCAGTGAAAAGACCGGCCGCTTTATCTCCCGCAAAACCTTAGCGCGCTTGTCATCCGGCGCAACGATGTGAAGTCTAATATTCATGTTGGGTTGTAGCGCCAAGAGGTCTGCCATTCTCAACAAACCCGAATAGATTGCCGTAGTGTGCTCAACCTCAAATGCGCGCGCCATTGACCTGTTGCGCATCCAAATAACGTCGATTTGTTCGATCGTCTTTAGTGTCACATCGTCATAGTTGAGCGGAAGTTGGTTCAAGAACGAACCATGGAGAGTGGATGAAATCTGATCCAGTACAGCTTGCCTGTCATTGCGCGGTATCCAAACGCGAAATCCCATCTCAATGCCTATTCGGGCAAGAAGCGCTTGCACCTTCAGAGATGTTCTGAAGGTAGCGGCTTCATCGACCGGCGGTGCCTCAGCTTCTTCTTCAGACGTATCCTCGTCCGGTGCGTCAACGGGTACCTCAACAAGAACGGTACGGTCAGCGGCGGCTACGGTCTTCCGCTCGGAAAGCAATTGCTCATCGCGCCCGGTGACCGGGTATAAGCGGCGGCTCACATTCTGGTCATTCAATACCGTGCTTAAAATCTCACCATCCTCACTTGAAATCCGACGCAGTGAGCTCCGCAGCCCGGCAAACTGAGCCCATCCGACTGACTTCAAGGCGAGCTCACGGGTGAAGGATAAGTGCGGCCAGAGCTTTTCGTCTCCGATAGGGACCGAGTGTTCTGGACCAAGAACGACGAGAGGCTTGACCCTAAACCTTACGATAAATGGGTCTGGGTCACTGAAAATGGGGGAAGCGTCCGAGTAATTCTCGGACGTGACCTCTAACAGACCGCACCAGCGGGAAAGGCGTACTAGGTAGCAACAGAAAATATCGCCGACCTGGACTTGCTCCGCGGCCTTGCGCTGGCGGTGGCGAAATCCGCTTACCGTGCTCCCGTGCGCCTGAAAGCTCCGCCATGTCTCCGGCGTGAACAGGTCCAGAAAATAGCTCATCAAACTAGCCCCCAGTGGCCAAGTGTTTCGCAACTTGGGCGCGAGGGCAAGGGGCCGGAGGCCTCGCATTTGGGCTGGGGACTTTTACGAGAGCGGGCCGTCCCGGAGCCACCGCTCAGCGGATGGTGACCCGCTACGATAACCATGGCACACTCGGGTCTCTTATCGGGGGGGCAGGCATGCAGGGCGCACCCACCGAATAATTGCGCAGTCAACAAAAGCTAGATGACATGGAACTACGTTTGAGCAGGAATGAAAAACGCCTTTATGAATTAATCCCCGCTCGTGGCAGGCGCATCACCAGCGGCGAGCTGACGCAGCAATTCTACAACGGCGGCGCGGTGCCGCTGAATGGCCGCGTGTACATCGCCAATGTCATCCGCAGCCTCAAGCGCAAGTCACGGATCGGCATTCCCGGCGTGCGCCGCGTGGAAAGCACCGTTGGAAGCGGGCGGAAGGCCATTGAGGTTTGGCTGGCATCGGCCAACGAGTAGCACGCGGCATGACCAAGGCAACGGGGCCACTCTTTCCTTGGACTCGACGGATGTCCGTTATTGGGGGTGAACCGGGCTTCACGTTAGCATCGTGGAAAGGACGAGATTGACCCCAACCGGACATTAGCTTTCGGCCTGATCTCTCTTCCCGGAATTGTGCAAAAGCAGCTACAGTGGCGCTGCGCCCCCTTGAAAAGTGGCGATTGCCCTTCGAGGCTCCATCGGGTCATCTGGCGCTCGGCGCAGGGCATATGAATTGGATAGTAAATTGTGACTCCGCGCGATGCCGCAGCCGATCCCCAGCAGATCATCACCGACCTTGAGCGCAAGCTCGCCGATTCCGTCGCGCAACAGGCCGCGGCCACCGAGGTTTTGCAGATCATCAACGGATCGGGGGGCGATCTGACGCCTGTGCTGGATGTGATGGTAACAAAGGCGGCGGAGCTCTGCGACGCCACCGGAGGCGGCCTTTATCTCGTTGAAGGCGATAAAACCCTCAATTGGGGCGGCACTACAAGTCGTACAGGCGCCGCGCCGTTCAAATTGATGGGTGTGCCGTTGGCCAGCCTATTGGGGC
Organism: Bradyrhizobium sp.; assembly: GCF_030646015.1. Taxonomy (GTDB): domain Bacteria; phylum Pseudomonadota; class Alphaproteobacteria; order Rhizobiales; family Xanthobacteraceae; genus Bradyrhizobium. Next base: position 22,496 of record NZ_JAUSLT010000013.1, on the reverse strand, counting down.
CAAATCCACAGGATCGGCCGTTTGTCCATGTCGTCGATCTCAAGGCCACCAAGGCCTATCAAAACGGAGTGCCGTTTATCGTCGCGAGCGTCGAGAGCGATATGCGGTCATGGCTTGGTGTGCCTGTCATCAACGACGGTGTTATCGTTGCGGTGTTCGCCCTTTTTCGCAAGGAAGTGCGACCGTTTTCGGAAGACCAAATCAGGCTCCTGCAAGGCTTCGCGGTACAGGCATCGATCGCGATGAAGAACGCGCGGCTGTTCAACGAGACCAAGGAGGCGCTGGAGCGCCAGACGGCGACTTCGGAAATCCTGCGCGTAATAAGTCAGTCGCCGACCAACGTGCAGCCCGTATTCGATGCCATTGTCCAGACAGCCGTGCGGCTGATCCGCTGCGACGTCGCGTTCGTGTTGCGTTGCGACGGCGCCACCTTTTCGCCCGCTGCGGCGGCCGGACCGGACGGGCCGCTCCCCGACCTTGGACCGTCGCATTTGCCGATCGACCCCGACGCCAACTTTCCATCGCGCGCCATCGTGGGAAAGGAAAACGTGCATCTGCCGGACTGGTCGCTGATCGACCTGCCCGAGCACGAGCGTCAGATACAGGCGCTGATCGGCGTGAACTCTGCGCTGTTTCTGCCGCTGCTGCGCGAAGCCCAATGCATCGGCGTTCTGGCGTTGGTGGGTAAACAAGCCAATATCTTCGGCGAGAGCGAGATCGCACTGGCCGAATCGTTCCGTGACCAGGCCTTGATCGCGATCGAGAACGTGCGCCTGTTCAACGAGACCCGAGAAGCGCTGGAGCGGCAGACAGCGACGGCGGATATCCTGAAGGTCATCAGTAGCTCGGTGGCGGACACTACGCCGGTGTTCGAGCAGATTCTTGACAGTTGCGAACGGCTGGCGGCCTTCAACCGGATGGCGATTTTCCTGCTCGGCGAGGACGGTCAGGTTCATATCGGTGCTTATCGCGGAGGAGAAGGTGACGCATTGAAGGCCACGTTCCCGCAGCCGCTCGCCGACACGCCAATGTCCCTCGCATTCGAGCGCCAGCAGGTCCTTTTTTTCGGCGATGTCGTCAACAATCCGGATGCGCCGGCGTCGCTTCGCATCGCCGCATCAAGGGTGGGCAGTTTCTCGGTGCTGGTCGCGCCCTTGCTCTGGGAAGGCCGGGGTATCGGCGCCTTTCATGTTGCCCGCGATGCCGACGCCACCTTCTCCGACAGGGAAGTGGCTCTGCTCAAGACTTTCGCCGACCAAGCCGCCATCGCGATCCAGAATGCGCGGCTGTTCAACGAAACTAAGGAAGCGCTCGAGCAGCAGAAGGCTTCCGCGGATATCCTCAGCGTAATCAGCAGTTCAGTTGCTGACGCCCAGCCAGTGTTCGACAAGATTTTGGTGAGCTGCAAGCATCTCTTCGGCGGCGATGAGCTGGATGTGCTGCTGGTGGACAAACAAGGTCAGTTGAATATCGCGGCTTATATCGGCGATTCGCACGACGTGGTCGCCGCCACGTTCCCCGCGCCAGTCGAGCGCACGCCGGCCGGCCAAGCTATTCGCGAACGCCGTGTGATGCATTGGCCCGACCTGGTCGACGGCGAGGACGTGCCAGGCGTACTGCGCAAGATGGCAAAACTGATCGGCTACCGCTCGATGGTGTTTGCGCCCATGCTTTGGGAAGGCCGCGGCATCGGCGCCATCGGCGTGGCGCGCTCAACGGGCCCATTCAAGCCCAAAGAACTGGCGATGATCGAGACCTTCGCCGACCAGGCGGTGATTGCGATCCAGAACGCGAGGCTGTTCAACGAGACCAAAGAGGCCCTGGAGCGGCAGACGGCGACGGCTGATATCCTGAAGGTGATCGCCAGTTCTCCGTCAGACGTGCAGCCGGTGTTCGACGCTATTGCCGAGCGGTCGAAGCGGCTGGTCGATGCCCTTTCGACTACGGTGTTCAGACTTGACGAGGGCGTACTGCACTTGAGGGCGTTTACGGCCACCAACCAGGAAGCCGATGCGGCCCTCAAGGCCATGTTCCCCGCTCCGCTGTCGGGCTTCAGTTGGAGTGAAGCGGTTAGCAGGGGAGAGACTTACCGTGTGCTCGATACCGAATACGAAATCGATGGTCTGCGTGACCTGGCGCGGCTTCGCGGTTATCGCAGCATGTTGTTCGTGCCTCTGCTGCGCGACGGGACGCCCATCGGCCTGATCGCCGTGACCCGGGTTGAGCCCGGCCCGTTCGTCGAACATCACGTTCAGTTACTCCAGACCTTTGCAGACCAGGCCGTGATCGCCATTTCCAACGTCCAGCTGTTCAACGAGGTAGAGGAGCGCACCCGAGAACTCGGAACCTCGCTCGACGACCTCCGTACCGCCCAGGACCGTCTGGTGCAGACCGAGAAGCTGGCCTCGCTCGGCCAGCTCACCGCCGGCATCGCGCACGAGATCAAGAATCCACTGAATTTCGTCAATAATTTCTCGGCTCTGTCGGCAGAGCTGATCGACGAGCTGAACGACGTTCTCAAGACGGCCGCGCTCGACGACAAGACACGGGAGGAGATCGACGAACTCGCCCACATGCTGAAGGGTAATCTCGAAAAGGTGGTGCAGCACGGCAAGCGCGCCGACTCGATCGTCAAGAACATGCTGCTGCATTCGCGCGAGGGGGCGGGCGAGCACCGACCCGCCGACATCAACGCCATTGTCGAGGAAAGCCTCAATCTCGCCTATCACGGTGCGCGGGCTGAGAGATCCGGTTTCAACATTACGCTTCAGCGCGACTTTGATCCCGCCGCCGGCGTGATCGACCTCTATCCGCAGGAAATCACCCGGGTGTTTCTCAACCTGATTTCCAACGGCTTCTATGCCGCTACCAAGCGCAAGGACGCCGGCGATGGAACCTTCGAGCCTGTCCTGAGCGCGACCACGAAAAGCCACGGTAACAAGGTCGAAATCCGGATCCGCGACAATGGCACCGGCATTCCCCTTGAAGTGAAGGAGAAGATGTTCAATCCCTTCTTTACCACCAAGCCGGCTGGCGAGGGTACTGGGTTAGGCCTGTCGATGAGCCACGACATCGTGGTGAAACAACATGGCGGCACGATCGACGTCGTAACCGAACCCGGCGTATTCACCGAATTCATTATTACGCTGCCGCGGAGCGCGGCTGCCCAATCGAATACCGGAGGCACCCATTGAGCGTTTACATCCTCGTCGTCGATGACGAACCCGACGTCGAAGCCCTGTTCCGCCAGCAATTCCGCCGCGATCTCAAGTCCGGACGTTTCACCATGGAATTCGCTCCCTCGGCGCCGGCCGCGCTGAAGCGCGCCGCGGAAATCCGCGACCCCTCGCTGATCTTGATCCTGTCCGACATCAACATGCCTGGGATGAGCGGACTGGAAATGCTCCCAAGGGTGCGGGAAGACCGGCCCGATGTTCCCGTCATCATGATCACCGCCTATGGTGACGCCGAAACGCGGCGCGTGGCGATCGAGCGCGGCGCGGTCGGCCTGCTGACGAAACCGATCGATTTCGCGCTGCTTCGCCACGAAATCGATACCAGGCTCGGACGAGCCGCATGACCGCTACCATCCTCGTCGTCGATGATGAGCCCGATCTTGAGGCTCTGGTACTGCAGAAATTTCGCAGGCAGATTCGCGACGGTTCGGTAGCTTTTATCTTCGCCCATGACGGCATCGACGCACTGCAATCGATCGTGGACCATCCCCATGTCGACATGGTGGTGTCTGACATCAATATGCCCAGGATGGACGGACTCTCGCTACTGCAGAAGCTTCAGGAGGCCGACGACAAGAAGTCGACCATCATCGTGTCGGCCTATGGCGATATGAGCAACATCCGGACCGCGATGAACCGCGGTGCGTTCGATTTTCTGACCAAGCCGATCGATTTCGGCGATCTCGAAATGACCATTGACAAGACCATCCGGCACGTCGAGATGATGCGCGACGCCCGCCGCCGCCAGGCTGAGGCCGAGCGCGCGCATGCGTCGCTGTCGCGGTACTTTTCGCCGCAGATCGCGAGCCGCCTCGCCGCTGTCGGCGACAGCAATGGCATGGAAGTGCATCGGCGCGACGTCGCGACCATCTTCACCGACATCACAGGTTTCACCTCGCTGGTGGAAACCGCATCACCGGAAGTGCTTGGCGCGCTGCTCAACGAGTATGTCGGCGGCATGACCGATGTCGTGTTCGCGCACGAGGGTACGGTCGCGAAGATCATCGGCGACGCGATCCAGATTTTGTTCAACGCGCCCGGCGACCAGCCAGACTATGCGACACGTGCGATCGCCTGCGCCCGCGATCTCGATAAAAGGGCGCAGGCGTTTCGCGAGCGCTGGAAGGCCAAAGGCGTGAATTTCGGGACGACACGCATCGGCGTTCACGCGGGACCGGCGCTGGTCGGAAATTTCGGCGGCAGCCGGTTCTTCGATTACACAGCCTACGGCGATACCATCAACACCGCGGCCCGGCTCGAGGCTGCCAACAAGTTCCTTGGCACCCGCATTTGCGTCAGCGCCACCGTCGCCGACGCTGCAGGAAATTTCAAAGGCAGGCCGGTAGGCGATCTCATGCTGCGCGGGCGCAGCGAGCCGCTCCGTGCTTATGAGCCGCTATCGGAGGGGACGTTCGCGAGACCCGCGACGACGCAATATTCGGAAGCCTTTGCCAAGCTGGAGGCCGGCGATGCCGCCGCGATGCCGGCATTTGCTGCGCTGGTCGGCCAATATGCGGAGGATGCGCTGGGTGGCTATCATCTCAAGCGACTGCTGAACGGTGGTAAAGGTGTTCGGATCCAGCTGGAGTGACTGACCATTCAAGAGGGCTTTTGTTCGCCTCTATCAATCGATTGACTTAGTCCGCTATGATCACTGTTGTGGGGCTTGAGGGTGGCATGATACGTCGGCGATTTTTCAGCATTGTTGGCGGCGCCGTCCTGGCTTGGCCGCTTGCGGTCCGTGCCCAACCAAAGCTGGCGACCATTGGCGTCCTCGTCCCTGGTAATCCTGAGCCGTTCTGGACCCAGATGCAGGAAAGCCTGCGCGAGTTTGGCTATATCGAAGGCAAGAACGTTCGGTTCGAATTTCGCAACGCGGACGGGAAGCCGGATCTTCTGAACGGGCTGGCCGAAGAACTCGTCGGACGTAACGTCGATCTTTTGGTGGTCTGGCAGACACCGGCCGCATTTGCAGCAAGAAAGGCGACGACCACAACTCCGATTGTCATGGCGTTGGTGGCCGATCCGGTCGGAACGGGTCTTGTTGCCAGCCTTGCACGGCCAGGCGGCAACATTACCGGGCTTTCGGGCACGACGGCGGAGCTTGGAGCCAAGATACTGGAGTTGATCCGCGAAATGAAGCCGTCCGCCCAGCGCGTGGGTGTACTCGTCAACGCAACGGATCCGTTCAGCAGGATATTCGTTGAACAGGTAGAGCGTGGCGGCCTGACTTTCGGAATCGCTGTGCAGCCCATCATCGTCAAGGGTGCGGAGGGGTTTGAGGCCGCCATTGCAGCCATGGTCAGGGAGCGGGCGGATGCTGTCATTGTGCAGCCGAGCCTGCCGTTGAAGGCTGCAACCGAACTGGCACTGAAACACGGGCTGCTTTCAGTTTCACCGGCCCGGTTTTTTACAGGCGCGGGAGGGCTGATGTCGTATTCCGCCGACCAGAACGACACATACCGGAACGTGGCGATGTATGTTGACCGCATCCTGAAAGGCACGAAGCCATCCGAATTGCCGGTGCTGCAGCCGACCAGATACGAGTTTGTCATCAACCTCAAGACTGCAAAGTCGCTCGGTATCGTCGTTCCACCGGCGCTCCTCGCCCGCGCCGACGTGGTAATCGAATAGATCGGGCGCACGGGTAATGGCGGCCAGGAATTTGGTGAAGAGGTGAATGATGCGGCGTCGTGAGTTCCTCGCAGGTATTGGCAGTACGGCGGCGGCATGGCCGCTGCTCGCGGGCGCGATGCCGGCGCTCGCCCAGACGCCCAATCGCGTCTACCGCCTCGGGCACCTTGGGAATTCGGCAGCCTCTGAGGCCTTTACCCGTCAAATAACCCTGCCGGAACTTGCGAGGCTTGGCTTTGCCGAAGGCCGCAACCTTGAATTCGACTCGCGCGTCGGCGGGCCGGATGCGATTCTGGGCTTGATGCGCGAGCTGTTGGCCGCGCGGCCGGACGCGGTCATCGCCATTGGCCCGACCGCAATTGCAGCTGCCGGCGCAGCCACACGTACTGTCCCTGTCGTCGCTTTCGGTGCCGACCTGATTGAACTAAAGCTCGCGGCGAGCTACGCGCGGCCGGGGCTAAATGTGACCGGGGTTGTGATCCTCGCCAACGAACTCGAGGTCAAACGGCTGTCGATTTTGCTTGAGGCGGTGCCCGAGCAGCGGCGCGTGGCGGTTCTCACTTCGGCGGTGACGGCGGTGACAGCGGTTGGTGAGGCCGCAATGCGGAAGGCCGCGGTGGGGCTCGGCGTCGAACTGCTTGCCTTCTCCGTCGCCGGGCCGGCCGACTATCCGGCCGCGTTCGCCGCAATGCGGGCGGCAGGCGCGCAGGCTCTTGTGATCAGCGCGACGTCGGAGTTCTACCGGGATGCCAAGCAACTCGCAGCGCTCGCGCTTGAGGCCCGGCTGCCGACGGTGTGCGAATGGGCGGACATGGCGCGCTCGGGGTGTCTGATCGGCTACGGCCCGAACCGCACCGCGCTGCGCAAGCGCACGGCCGCCCAGATCGCCCTGATATTTGGCGGCGCCGCACCCGGCGATATCCCAATCGAGCGACCGACCGTGTTCGAATTCGCCGTCAACCAGAAGATCGCCAAATCGCTTGACCTCAGCATCCCTCCCGCGGTGTTGGCGCAGGCCGACGAGGTGATCGAATGAGGCGCCGGGACTTTGTCAGCCTGGTCGGTGCTGCTGCCGCATAGCCGCTGGTGGCTTCGGCGCAGCAGCCGCGGAAGCAGCATCGCCTTGCCCTCGTCCATTCCGGGATTCCGGCAGACAAGCTCACCAAAGCGGCCGGGCCGTTCTGGATACGGTGATTCTACGAAACGCTGGAAAGGCTCGGTCATGGCGAGGGCGGTAACCTCGTTGTCGAACGGTATTCGGCCGAGGGCCACTCCGACCGTTTTGCCGCGCTCACCGCCGAGGTGCTGAGCCGCAAGCCCGATGTCATCGTTTCGAACCTGAATGCGCTCATCAAAACGTTCCTTGCAGCTACCGCCACAATACCGATTGTCGGGATCACCAGCGATCCGGTCGCGAGTGGCCTGAAGTATCGCGCAGGTCAATCGTGGTGCGGCAGATACTGGCTCCGCAGCCGAACAGGTTCACGGCTTGGCGGTGTCCTTATTAGCCGAGAGCAAGCATCTCAACGCCGAGGTCGGACATTTCCTGCAAAAAATTCGGACAGCCTAATTTGGAGATATATCACACCGTCTACGTCCAGTTTTGGCACGAACCGGACCAACCGCGCCGGTCCGGCCATGTCCGCTGACGGGGGTATCCCGGAACTGGCGTTTTGGGGCCGTCAGGTCGCATTTTTTGAAATTGACGAAAATCCGGACCAAAGGCAAAATCCGCCAATGGGACAATCAGAGCGACCGACCTGCCCTCATTGCAAGGGACCTTTGATTCTGGCGCTACCGCTGGACGGCAAGGGCCAGCGCACCATGCAATGCCTCGATTGCGAGCGGCCAGATCCCATTAAATCTGACGCGCTCAGGTGGCTTTCCAGCGAGCTTCGTCCGCCCAAATAGAACTAAACAGCCACCCCGGGCATTGGCCTCGATGGCGCAGCTTTTCCTTTGGATCACAGCAACCGGGATTTTCGTCTTGATCGTGACGCTGCTTTTTGCGGAGTTCCGCTAAGGCCGCCTCAGTTGGCGGCCGTCGCCTGTTGGCACTTTTCGGACATGGCGCGATGTCCGACTTGTTGTCCGTAGAGCAATCAGAAGCGGACATGGATTATCCGCAGGCAGCCCGTTATTGCTGCTCGGCGGGGTTTAAACGTCCCTCCAGCATCCCCACATACTGTTCATGGCCCAGTCGCCGTCATGCGGCAGGCGCTGAACGAGGTCGTCACGGATCGTCGCTTCTTAGTCCGGAAGTCTGTCACGCCGCTTGAGGTGGCGGAGCATATCCTTCAACAAGCAGCGTCCGGCGAACGCGACCTCAATCGTCTGAAAAGCTCTGCATTCGCCAAGCTGAGTGCCGCTGCCTGAGGCACCCCCGCGCTAGCCCTGCAAAGCGCCGACCGGCATCCCGAAACCTTAGGGTTTCGGGCCAATGATGCAGGCTGTTTAGGCTGCCGAATAGCGGTCCCCGCCGAACAGCGTGCGAGGCTCCCTTTCCGGCAGGGGTACTCTGGCGAGGGCAGTAGCCGGGTCGGGGCATTTTCCCTTATTTGGGAGTTTTTCAAATAAGGTCCTGCCGATATTTCCCTTCTATCACAGTCGGTTATCGGAGGACCTCGGCAGGCTTTACTTTAACAGCTCGTAAGGAAAACAACCGGTGAAGGGTTCTGGTCGCATTCACCGTATTCATGGCGGTTGCAGCCGGGTCGGTCAGGCGCCGAAATTAAGATGCCGTTAACCACGTCCTGATTTTAATGCTGGCATGTCGCCGGCGAGATCCTGCCAGTGCGGCAACCAGAGAGAGTTGAACATGGGCACCATCATTGAATTTCCGGCGGATGCGGTTTCGCGGCGGCTGGGCTCAACCATCGATGGCGCTGCACGCATGGGTACGGCAACCATCCTGATCCTTCCCGCCATCCGGATCGAGCGCAACCCCGACGAAACCAGCGGTGGCAGCGGACCGGAAGAGGGCACAGCCGCTCCCGGCAAACGCCGCCGTCGGCGCTGATCCCAGGAAATTTCAACCGGGACATTTCAATATGCCGGAGACGTTCCTTCCGATCCGGACCCGATCGCAGGCCCGGCGCCTGTCGTCGCTTCCGATGCTGTTGCTGATCGGCGCCGCGCTCGGCGGCTGCAGCGGCGGCGACTTCGGCCGCACCCGCGATGATGTGAAGAACGACGACATGCACCGCTGGCTCGGCGCCGAGGTGACCGGAAGCGTCGGCCTCAAGGCGTCGCAATTCCAGCTCACCGACGCCGAACGGCAGCTGCGCGATTATGCCTATCCCCTGATCGAGCCGCCGCATTCGCGCCCCGCCTGGAAGAGCGTGTTCGGCGATTACAAGGCGCTGCCTTCGCCGTGGCGGCAGACGGTCGTGTTCGACCGCACCGCCTATGGACGGTTGCTGATCGACGAACCGCATCGCTCGCACACCTCGCGCTACGCCGTCCTGATGGAGGACGTGCGCAACGACATCACCCGCTTCGAGCCGTTCTTCTCCGCCGCCGCGCGGGTGCTCGAACTCGACCGCAAGCGCAACGCCAGCCTCAAGCTGATTTCGGACCTGTCGCCGCGTGAGCGCGACGACGCGGTCGCGCGCATGGAAGAGAACGGGCTGATCGTGCAGTGGGTGCAGCAAAGCCTGGAGCGGCGGATTTCGTCGTACCGCTGGGCGCTGGAGCGGCTGGTGATCCAGGCGCCCGACTCTATCGCGGCCGACGTCGATCGCCTGATCGGCGAACTCGCGGCGCAAACCGCCAATCCGCCGGTCGCGGCGCGTCCGGTGATCGGACGCGCGGTCACGGTGAAGGGCTGAGCCCTAACCTGGTCTCGGCAAATCGCCCGCTGCCCATGCTTCGAGACGCTCGCGTCGCTCGCTCCTCAGCATGAGGGTTGTGGTGTTTCAACACGTGATACCTCATCCTGAGGAGCCGCGCGCCTTTCGCGCGGCGTCTCGAAGGATGGGCGGCAATGCCGATTGGTCGTTCCGATTCCTACGCCGCGTAATATCCGCCGTCGACCACCTGCGCGGCGCCTGTCATGAACGACGCCTTGTCGGAAAGCATCCAGACCACGGCCTCCGCGATCTCGTCGGGCACGCCCATGCGGTTCATCGGCACCTTCGCCATCACGGCATCGAGCCGCGTTTGCACCACTTCCTCGGTCATCGGGGTGGTGACGTAACCGGGATTGACGCAGTTCACGCGGATGCCGTCCTGCGCGTATTCGATCGCCGCGGTCTTGGTCAGTCCCACCACGCCGTGCTTGGCCGCCACATAATGCCCTGAGGTCGCAAGGCCGATCAGGCCGGCGATCGAGGCGGTGTTGACGATGGCGCCGCCGCCGCCCTGTGCCAGCATCTGCGCAATCTCGTGCTTCATGCAGAGGAAGACACCGGTGAGGTTGACCGCCAGCATGGCGTCGAACGAGGCCTGGCTGAGTTCGTGCAGGCGCTGGCGTCCCGGGCCGACGGATCCTCCCGCAACGCCCGCATTGTTGAACGCGCAATCGATCCGCCCATAGGCAGCCACCGTGCGCGCCACCATCGCGGCGACCTGGTCTTCCCTGGTCACGTCACCACCGATCGCAATCGCCTGGCCGCCGGCCGCGTTGATCAGGGCGACAGTTGCAGCCGCGCTCTCCTCGGTGCGGTCGGCCACCGCGACGCGCGCGCCTTCGCGCGCCATCGCCAGCGCGGTTGCCCGCCCGATGCCGGAGGCGCCACCGGTGACCAGCGCCACCTTGCGATCGAGGATGCCTGCCATGTCTTGTTTTCTCCTGTTTGTAAAAAGAGGGCTGATCGTTGCAGCGGCGCGAAGGGTTGTTGTCGGGGCTTGGGCCATTCACCCTACGATCCGCGCGCGCGCCTGGCAAAGAGGGGGCGACGCGGCCTTGCGGCTTCAGGTTCGGGTGTGCCTCTCGCCGTCCAACTCGCTTTGCCCAGCAAAGCAAGAAAACATCGACCGCCAGTCATTACCACCTGTGATTGAGTTATCTTGTTCTGCAATGCCATCGGGAGTGATGGCGGGCCGGGGAGGGTGAAGGTCAAATCTGGTATTTGTAATGCCAGTAAAATTGGGATAAGCACGGCCGCTCCTTGCCGGAAGGGGCTGTTCCCTTGCGATCCAGGGCCTGGCTGCTCCGTTCTACCGCTCCTGCGGATCCCGGACGGAAATGGCCGGCCTGGCTGGGGTCGGGACGTCACAGAAATTCGAGCAAAATCGGTGGAAGAGAGAGCATGGCGCGCAACATTCTGATCCTTGGAGCTTCCTATGGCTCCCTGCTGGGGACCAAGCTTTTGATGGCGGGTCACAACGTGACGCTGGTTTGCCGGAAGAAGACGGCCGAACTGATCAATCGCGACGGTACGGAAGTTCGCATCAAGCTGCGCGACGAGGCGGTGCACCGGGCGATTTTTTCGCGTGACCTGCCGGGCAAGCTGGACGCGACCGAACCCGGCAACGTCGACATCTCCCGTTACGACATGGTGGCGCTGGCCATGCAGGAGCCGCAATACGCCAACCACACGGTCCGCGTCCTGATGATCAAGATCGCAGCCGCGGGGCTGCCGTGCCTTTCCATCATGAACATGCCGCCCTTGCCCTATCTCAAGCGGATCCCGGCGCTGGCGGACATGGACCTGGAAGAGGCCTACACCAACGCCCAGGTGTGGGAACGCTTCAAGCCGGGACTGGTGACGCTCTGCTCGCCCGATCCGCAAGCCTTCCGTCCGCCGGAAGAGGCGGCGAACGTCCTTCATGTCGGCCTGCCGACCAACTTCAAGGCATCGATATTCGCGGATGAGCAACACAACAAGCTGCTGCGGGAGCTGGAAGCGGACATCGACGCGGTGACGCTGGATGGCCACGACGTTCCGGTGAAGCTCAAGGTGTTCGATTCGCTGTTCGTCCCGCTGGCCAAATGGTCGATGCTGCTGACCGGGAATTATCGCTGCATCACGCTGCATGAGCCGCAGTCGATCCGCGATGCCGTGCACGGCGACCTGAAACTCTCGCAGGCGATCTATGATCATGTCGACGCGGTCGCCCGGCGTCTGGGCGCCGACCCGCAGGATCAGGTGCCGTTCGGCAAATATGCCAAGGCGGCGGAAAGCCTGCTGAAGCCATCATCGGCGGCCCGGGCGGTCGCCAGCGGCGCGCCCTTCATCGAGCGCGTCGACCTGCTGGTGAAGCTGATCTCGCACCAGCTCGGCATGGCCAATGCCGAGATCGACCGCACGGTCGAGATCGTGGACCAGAAACTGAACGAGCGAATCGTGGCGGGCGGCTCCGGCTTGAACTGACGGGGCTCTATCGCAGCTTGGGAATAGCGCGTCTTCGGCCGGCGCCGCCTCTTGATGGCGGCGCGGATTGGCTGATGCGAGCCGGGGCGTCGTTTTCGCCACTCTCCTTCCAATCTGTCAGGCCAGAATGGATTTGACCAACTCTCGTTCCGCAAGAATGAAGTCGAAGAACGCCGCAATGCGCGGGACCCGTCGAAGGTCCGGGGGTGTCAACAGACGCCAACTCCGCGACAGTTCCGAAATGGGCCCGAGTACGCGCACGAGATCCTGTTCGGCGTCACCGAGCGACGCAGGAAGCGGCCCAAGGCCTATTCCCGACTTCACCGCATAGATCAGACCGAGGACGCTGTTGGTGCGTGCCGCCATCTTGGCGTCTGGCGCCACCTCCCGGAGCCAAACCGATGCGCGGTGCGTGCTCAGCGTTTCATCGAAGCCGACAAGTTGATGGTTCGGCAGATCACTCACCGTCGCGGGCCTGCCATGCTGCTCGATGTAACCCCGACTCGCATAAACAGCCCAGATCGAATCCGCGACCTTGCGGCCGACAAGTTCGTCGTCGGTATCGCCGGACCGGAAGGCAACATCGGCCTCGCCCTTCGACAAGTCGAGGTAGCGGTCGCTCGTTACGAATTCAATCCGAAGCTCGGGATGGCGGATCTGGAAGCGCTCGATGAGCGCGGATTTGGTCATGCGACCGATGATCGGCTCCGGGCAGGTCACCCGGATCACACCGGTCAGGTCGTGGGACTCATCGTTCACTCGCCGCCCGAAGTCGGTCACCGCCGCTTCGATACGCTCGGCGTGGGGCAATAGCTCCTCGCCGAATTTCGTCAGGCGATAGCCTGACGGGTGGCGCTTCACCAGGGGCTGCCCGATCGCGCGCTCCAGTTCACTCAAGCGCCTTTGTACCGTCGATTGACTTAGGCCCAGCGATTTCCCAGCGGCGATCGTGCTGCGGTGTCGGGCGACAGCCAGAAAATACTTCAGATCATTCCAGTCGAACATTGCGCGATTATGCACTTCTGCTGCGGGGTACCGCAATCCTGCGGCTTACGACGGCTGCACCGGCCGTCTAGCCTTCCGGAACCTTGATGAGACAACAATGGTCCGTTTGCCGCCTGTCGGCTGCGGACTTCCGGGAGATCGCGATGAAAAGTCCAGTACGGCCGCTGATTTTCGGGCTGGCTACGATGGCTGTCGTGTCGCTTGCATTGGCGCAGCCGGTCAGGGCCGAATGCTCGCAACCCGTCAGGCTTATTGTGTCATACCCGCCCGGATCGCCCGACGACGTGATCGCGCGAATTCTGGCGCAAAGGCTTTCCGAGGCTGGCGGCCGGTTTTATGTCGAGAATCTGCCCGGGGCCGGCGGGATGATTGGCACCGCGGCGGCCGCCAGAGCGTTGCCTGACGGCTGCACGATGGTGATCGTCAATCAGAACTTCGTCGTTCAGCCTGCGATCGGCGAGAAACTCACGTATGAGGTCCCTGACAGCTTTGTGCCGATCACGCTGTTGATAGCGGCGCCCGAAACGATTTCGGTCAATTCGTCGGTGGCCGCGACCACCATGAAAGAACTCGCCGCTCTGGTGAAGGCGAGCCCCGGCAAGTTTAACTACGCGTCGCCTGGTTATGGTTCTTCGCCATACCTGGCAAGCGAGCGGCTCTTCAAACAGACGCTCGGGCTCGACGTCGTGCACGTCCCGTTCCAGGGGGGACCTCCGGCCGTTGCCTCGACGGTTGCCGGCCATACCCAGATTCTGCATCTTACCCTTCCGATCGTCGCCCCGCTCGTGCGAGACGGGAAGCTCCGTATGCTGGCGGTTGCCGACAAAACGCGCGCCGCGGAATTTCCTGACGTTCCCACGCTGGAGCAGGCGGGCATACCGAACCACGAGGTCGGATTCTGGAACGGGATATTGGTCCCCAGGGGCACCCCCGACGACATCGTCGAACTCAGGCACCGGCAAGTCAGTCACATCATGGCGCTGCCGGAAGTGAGGGATCGGCTGCAAGCGCTTGGATACACGCCGATCAATGGCTCGAAGTCACAGTTCGCGGCGCATCTGCAGGCCGAGTTGAGCAAGTGGAAAGCAATTGTCCGCGAGGGCAGGACCAAACCTGAATGATCCGATCTGAAACCGATTCCGATCCGAAAAACCCACGACGAGTCGATCGGACGCCGCAAGACAGTTCGAAGGAGTGTGCCATGAATAGTGAATCTTCCGTCGACGCGGATATTGCCACGGCGGCGATGCGCGCGCAGTGGGATCAGATGGCCCAGGGCTGGAGCGATTCCGGCGCCGTCATTCGACCGTGGCTGGACAAGGCGACACAGGCCATGCTCGGAATGGCCGGAGTTGGAGCCGGTTCCCATGTGCTCGATGTGGCCGCCGGTGCCGGCGATCAGACCCTGGACATCGCTGAGCGGGTCGGTCCCCAGGGCCTCGTGCTGGCCACCGACCTCTCGCCGAAGATCCTTCAATTCGCAGCACAGCAGGCCGCCGCCGCGGGGTATCGCAACGTCGAGGTACGCGTTTCGGACGGACAGCAATTGCAGATCGAGGACTCGAGATTCGACGCGGTGGTCTGTCGGCTCGGACTGATGTTTTTCGGCGACCCGCTGCAGGGATTGCGCGAAATGGCGCGGGTGCTCAAACCGGGTGGCGGTGTTTGCACCATGGTGTTCGGAGCCCCGCAGGCCAATCCTTGTGTGACGACGCTGATGTCAACAGCTTTGAGGCACGCCGGCATGCCGCCGCGCGATCCCTTCCAGTCCGGCGGACTGCTCAGCCTCGGCAAACCCGGCCTGATCGATGACCTGTTCAAAGAGGCGGGATTCCGCGAGATCGCGACCACCAGGATTGCGGCGCCGTTCAGACTTCCGACGGTCAAGGACTACATGAAATTCGCCCGGACATCGGCCGGCCCGATCGTGCAGATATTGAAGAGCCTGGACGCAGCGAAAGCCGAAGCTGCGTGGTCTGATATGGAACAGGTTCTCAGCCGATATGAAACGCCGACCGGATGGGAAGGTCCGAATGAACTGTTATTGACGGCAGCAAGGAGGTTGTAGCCTCCGTGAGGGCCGGCGGTTGTTGACGCTCATGCCAAGGGCGACTAGGCGTGCCTATTCCTCATCCGCATCCGGCGTTTGCCGCAGCATGAAATGACCGAACGCCGAGGCGATCGGTTTGGCCGGGTCGTCCTGCCAGGCCTGCGCCTCGAAAGCGACGACGCGCCGGCCCTGCTTGACGATCGACACCTTGGCGTGGCTGTCGAGGGCGCGGCCGGAGCGCAGGTAATTGACCGTGAGGCCGATCGGTTTCGGCGACGACACGCCGAGTTCGCGCGCCACGCCGACGATGGCGGTGGTTTCGAGAAAGGCGCCGGTCATGCCGCCATGGATGGCGGGCAGGATCGGGTTGCCAATGATCTTTGGCGAGAACGGCATCACCAGCGTGCCATCGTCGCCGATGCGGATGCCGAGGCAGCGCGCGAACGGGCTGTTGGCGAACGGGCCTGCCGGATCCTCCGGCGCTTCCAGCACCGGCAGCGCGCGCTCCTCCATCGCCCGGTCCAGCATGTTGGTGCGGTTGGCGCCGACCATGAAGCAGGCCGTTGCGGTGGCGACGGGATCGTCTTCGGATTCCTGGTAGGCGGTCGCGCGCACGAAGGCGATCGAACGGGTGACGCGGTAGCACACCGAATGCGCTCTGATCTCAAGGCCCGGCGTCGCCGGCTTCTGGTAGTCGATCCGCAGGTCGAGCGTGGCAATCGCGCTGGCGCCATCGAGCGCGAGCTGGACGGCCATGCCGCAGCTCTCGTCGAGCATGGCGGTGACGACGCCGCCGTGCAGCACGCCCGTCGCGGTGTCGCCGACGAAGACCGGGCGGTAGGGCAGGCTCGACCAGGCTTCGCCGCGGGCGGCACGGTCGAGCCGCAGCCCGCTGATATGCCCATAGACGGAGCGGCTGCCTTTGATGGCTTCGGCCAGTTGGTCAAACGGCAGCGGTGTGATGACAGGTGCTTTGGACATGTCGGTGTTCTACGCCATATTGCGAAGGGAGCAAAAGGCGATGCTTTTCTCCCCTCCTCCCACGCGCTCTTGCGCGTGGTGGGGAGGGGTCGGGGGTGGGGGGTAGTGCGGCGCATACGGTCGGCAGCGAGTCCGCGCATTTCTCACAACGAATTTTCTGAAGCACCCCCCACCCCCGACCCCTCCCCACCGCTGCGTCCGCCTTCGCCAAGTGGCTTCGGCGGACACAGCGGGAGGAGGGGAGAAGAATTCAGCCCTTCGTCACATGCACGCCGGGCGTCCGTCCGGCGTTCCACTGCCCGCCGAGCGCCCGCTCGATCTGTGCCGCCAGCTGCAGCAGCAGGCCGTCATTGGCCTGCCTGGCCTGAGCCTGAATGCCGAGCGGCAATCCGTTCTCATGTTGCGCCAGCGGCAACGAGATCGCGGGTAGTCCGCTGAGATTGGCGAGCGGGGTGAAGGCGAAATTGCGCCATAGATTGCCGAACCAGTCGAGCACGGATGGATTGTCCGATATCGTCAGATATTCCGTTGTGCCGACCTTTGGTGTCGGCAGCGCGGTGATCGGCGTCAGGATAGTATCCCACTCCTCGAAGAACGCACCGAAACCGCGCGTGGTCGTGTTGAAGACCGCTTGCATGCGCGCGCGCTCGGCAAATGTCGTATGCCGGCCGGCTTCCCAGATCCGGATGTTGACCGGCTCGACCAGATCGGCCGGCGGCCGCTCCAGCCCGCGTGCCGCCAGCATGTTGCCGATCACGATGGCAAAGTTGCTGATGTAACAGGTAGTCTGGGCATCGAAGGCGGCGCGATAATCGATCGCGGGCAACGCGTATTCGACGTGATGGCCGAGGCCTTCGAGGAATTTTCCCGTTCGTTCGAGTTCGGCTGCGATCGCAGGCGTCGCGGAATAGTCGCCCCACTGATGCGACAACGCGATCCTGAGCCTGCCCGGATCGCGCTTGATCATATCGAGGTAAGGCTCCGGCGGGGTCCAGAACGGCATGAATTCGCCCGGCGCCGGACCACGGCACGCATCCACGAAGGCAGCGGTATCGCGTACCGAACGCGACTGGCAGCCCTGGATCGATACCAGCCCGGTCAAATCAGACATGTGCGGTGCCAGCGAGAACACGCCCCGCGAAACCTTGAGGCCGATGTTGCCGTTGACCCCGGCCGGAATGCGGATCGAGCCGCCGCCGTCGGTTGAATGCGCGATCGGCACGGCGCCCGCCGCGACCATGGCGGCGCTGCCGGCTGACGATCCGCAGGTCGTGTAATCGGTGTTCCACGGGTTGCGGGTCACGTAGACGGCGGGATTGTCGGCCGAACTGCAAACGCCGAATTCCGGCGTGGTCGTCCGCCCGATCAGGTTCAGTCCTGCCTCGCGCATCTTCGCGGCCAGGAACGTATCGGCGGTGGCGCGATTGCCGCGCATCAGCAGCGAGCCCATTTCCTGCAAGCGGCCCTTCATCGTCGGGCCCAGATCCTTCATCAGGAAAGGCAGGCCGGCAAAGGGTCCCGCCAGATTGGCGCCGTCTTTGGCGGGATCGGCAATCGCGTCCTCGAAGACCTCGACCACGCCCGACAGCGCCGGATCGACCTTGGCGATGCCTGCGGCCGCCTGACTTGCCAATTCCTTTGCCGTCAGCTCGCCCTTCCTGACGCGCGCCGCCAGCGCGACGCCGTCGTGCTGCGCCCATTCGTTCCAGCTCATCGGCAACGTCATGCGATTAATTTCCTCCGGTGCGGCGTCAACCTTAGTTTCGCAACCCGGCAAGTCAACAAATCGGGGGTGGCGTGTCGATGATGATGGCGTGGATGTACTGATGCTCGACAGGACTTCTCTGTGGCACCAGGCACGAGAGTTTTTGACGCAGATCAAACGACATCCGGAGCTTGGATGACACAAGGGTGAAAAAACAGGAAGCCGAGATGTCCGCAACCGAGATCGCGAATCTTCATTTCTCCGCGGCTATCGCCGAAGCGGAAGCTGCCGGGATGGGTCACGACAGCGTCTGCCGGTCGCTGCTTGGCCTCGTCGTATCCAAATATCTCGAAAGCAGGAGCGTCTCCGACGTCCAGTCGGAGCTTCGCTTCGTCGCCGACAATTGCGACCCCGGGACTGATTTCATGTTCATGCGCCCCTAGAAGCCTCGGAGGAGGATAGGGCGATCTCCGCGTCGGCGCCGTGGCGCAACTTCCCGGATCAGCGCTTCGCCCGCGGCGCCGGCGGTGGTGGCGCAGGCTTGGGCTCTTCCTGTTTCGCCGGTGTCGGCTCGGTCTGCACCTTGCAGCTGGAAGCCGCGAGCGAGGCCTGCGCCTGTATCATCAGGCCCGGCTCCGGCGCCAGCGCCTTCAGCACGATCAGCCCGGTCGCGGTCGGCGAGTCGATGATCAGCCGGTCGGCGGCGGTGATTTCCTCGTCCTCGGGCAGTTCGGCGTGCTGCGCCTCGGTCATCAGGTCGAGTTCGATCAGCCGGCGTCCGGCCGACCGGTCGTTGATGGCGTAATAGGCGACCTCGTTGCGGGTATAGAACGACACCGAGGTGTAGGCCTGGCTGACCGGGACCGTGAGCTTGATCGGGCCGCCCGACAGGTCGTAGCGGCAGATCGCGGTCGCGAAGGCGGGATCCATGAACGGCAGCGGTGCGTTGTTCGGATCCGCCGGCGGCAGTGCGGTCACCGTATTGAGCGTTGTCATCGGCGTGAGGCGTGAATAGGCGTCCTGGGTCGCGATCCGCGGCAATGCCAGCACGCTGACGAGATGCACCACGGCACCCAGCAGCACGCCCGCGATGATCGTGAACAGCAGGCGGATCATGGACAGCCCACCGTCGTAATCGAGGGCATCGGCGCATCGCGCTGCGTCCGCGTCGCCACGCCGACCGGCGTATCGTAAAGCCGCAGCATCAGCGCGTAACGCTCGATGCCCCCGGTGGGGAGCCAGTTTCCGGCGCGCGAGCGCGACGCCACCCGGATCTCGAAGGCGCCATCGGCGCCGCGAATGATTTCCTGGCTGGTGAAGCCGTAGCGCTGCAGCGAGTTCGCCACCAGATGTCCCTTGGTATTGTAGAGCGTCAGCGTCCAGAACCGTGCCGCAGGGGTGACGCCGCTGACCACCACGTCGCAGCGTCCGTCGAGCGGCTTGTTGCGGTCGTCCCTGGTCGCCGAGAAGGCGACGCCGTCGCCGGTGCCGACCGGCAGCTCGCCGCTGCGGGCGATCGAGGCGCGCGAATAGGGATCGACGTCGGCGGTGCCGGTCTTCGGCCGCGCGGTCCAGGCGCCGATCGTCAGGGTGCCGAGATCGGTGCCGCGCGTCGCCGTCATCCAGGTCGCGCCGAGGCCGATGACGGTCGCGAGAATCAACGCCAGCAGTGTGATGAAGACCAGCCGCACGGTCAGTTCTTGCGCGGCGGAGCTGTCGCCGCGGCTTCGCCCGGCGCTGCCGCGGCAAAACTGTCCGGGAATGCGATCGTGTTCGACGATACCGGCTTGCCGGGCTTGGCGGGGTCGCCAGGGGTGACTTTGCCTGCGGTCTTGCCGGCCTCGTCGAGCATCTTTTCCACGCGCACCAGAATGTCGGCGCCGCGCTTGGTGAGGATCGGCGGCGGTCCCGGCTTGGTGTCAATGATTTTCGGCGCGCCTGCGGCCATGGCGGCAGCGGCCTGCGCCGTCGGCGGCAGCTTCTGGCCCATGCCAATTCCCGGCACTTCCTTGACCTCGACGCCCTGGTGAGCGACCACCATGATCTCACGCCAGGTCTGCGCCGGCAGCGAGCCGCCGGTCATGCGGTTGGTCGGGGAATAGTCGTCATTGCCGTACCAGACCGCGCAGGTGAAGTTGCCGGTGAAGCCGACGAACCAGGCGTCGCGATAGGCGTTGGTGGTCCCGGTCTTGCCGGCTGTCGGAATGCCGTCGATGGCGGCGCGGCGTGCGGTGCCTTCGCTGACGACGTGGCTCATCATTTCCGACATGTCGGCGGCTACCGAGACGGGAATGGCCTGCACCTGCTTCTTGCCGTCGCGATCGAAGCGCCAGACCAGGTCGCCGGCGCCGGTGCGCACCTCCAGCACCGCATGCGGGATCGGCGCCTTGCCCTTGTTCGGGAAGGTCGCATAAGCCACCGCGTGTTCGAGCACATTGACTTCGTCGGAGCCGATCGGCATCGACGGCGTGTCGGGCAGGGGGGCCTTGATGCCGAATTTGCGCGCCACCTCGGTAATCTTGGCGCGCCCGGCCTTGGCTGGATTGGGTGACTTGCCGCCCAGGGCAATCGAGAGCTTCACCGGAATGACGTTGATCGAACGGGTGATCGCCTGGGTCAGCGTCATCGAGCCCGAATAACCGTGGCTGTAGTTCTGCGGACACCAGTTGCCGATGCAGACCGGGCCGTCGACCACGATCGAGGATGGCTTGTAGCCGTTCATCAGCGCGGTGGCGTAGACATAGGGCTTGAAGGACGAGCCGGGCTGGCGCATCGCGTCGACCGCGCGGTTGAACTGGCTCGCGCCATAGTCGCGTCCGCCGACCATCGCGCGCACGCCGCCGTCGAGATCGGCGACTGCGACGGCGGCCTGGGTCGCATGGTAATCGCGGCCGAACTGGCGCAACTGGTTTTCGACGGTTGCTTCGGCGGCGCGCTGAACCGTCATGTCGATCGCGGTGCGGACCACGAAGACGCGCTCGACATAGGATTTCGGAAAGGTGTCGACCAGCTTGCGCATCTCCTCGAACGCCCAGTCGAGATAGTAGTTCGGCGAATTCTCGTCGCGGCGATCGACCGCGATCGCCGGATTGCGCCGCGCGCCGAACACCTGGCCCTCGGTCATGAAGCCGGCATCGACCAGATTATCCAGCACCACGTTGGCGCGGGCGCGCGCGGCGGGCAGGTTGATGTGCGGCGCGTATTTGGTCGGGGCCTTGAACAGCCCGGCGAGCATGGCGGATTCCGCCAGATTGACGTCGCGCGCCGACTTGTTGAAGTAGAAATGCGCGGCGCCATCGACGCCGAAGGTGCCGCCGCCCATATAGGCGCGGTCGAGATAGAGCTTCAGAATTTCATTCTTGGTGAGACGGGTCTCGAGCCAGATCGCCAGGAAGGCTTCCTTGACCTTGCGCTCGATGGTGCGCTCGTTGTTGAGGAACAGGTTCTTCGCCAGCTGCTGGGTGATCGTCGAGCCGCCCTGCCGCACGCCGCCGGCCTGCGCGTTGGTGACGAGCGCGCGGCCGGTGCCGGCGATGTCGATGCCGAAATGATCGTAGAAGCGGCGGTCCTCGGTGGCCAGCGTCGCCTTGATCAGATTGTCCGGAAAATCCTCCAGCGGAATCGAATCATTGTGCTTGATGCCGCGGTTGCCGATCGGATTGCCATAGCGGTCGAGAAACGACACCGCGAGATCGGATTTCTTCAGCCAGTCGTCGTCGGCGGTTTCGCGAAAAGCCGGCACTGCCAGCGCCAGCATCAGCACCAGGCCGACAAGCCCGATGGTCGCGGCCTCTGACAGAGGTTCGATGAAGACCCAGCGTTTCCAGCGGCCGACATAGAAGCGGTCCATGAAGGTGGAGAACCGCTCATAGAGCTCGCGCAAGCCCTTGCCGGAGGAGAACAGCGTCGAGTCGATGCGCGCATCCAGATCCAGCATCCAGTGCCGGATCTTTTTCTTCCAGTGTGGTGGTACGATCTGGCGCACCGGAACCCCAAGTCAATTCGCAGCGCTTAAGGGCGCCCGGCCGGGCACCGTCGAGACGTCATGCGGGAATGTTGCGGCAAACCCAAGGCGCTTTTTGCGCCATCGGGGACTCGCTCCCTATCTAAACGAGCGGGGGCCATAAACCAATGGTCTGGCTCACGATTTTGAACAGCAGGGCTAACGCTGGCGGCGGCTTTGCGCGCTACCGGGCCTTACCGGGTACCCACGTCGCTCGAAAACGCTATAGAAGGGCCCAAGCCCACACCGGCCCCGTCAGGAAATCATGACCGCGCAGCCCAAGCCACCCTCGGGTCAAGAGGGATTCTTCTGGAAAACCAAGACGTTGGAAGAGATGTCCAGCGCCGAATGGGAAAGCCTGTGCGACGGCTGCGCACGCTGCTGCCTGGAAAAGCTCGAGGATGAGGATACCGGCAAGATCTACTTCACCCACGTCTCCTGCAAGCTGCTGGATGCCGGGCTGTGCGCCTGCAAGGACTATGCGAATCGCTCCGACCAGGTTCCGGACTGCGTCCGGCTCACGCCTGAAAACGTCCGCACCCTGAACTGGCTGCCGCCGAGCTGC
>NZ_JAUSLT010000073.1 GCF_030646015.1 Bradyrhizobium sp. | reverse complement strand
AGCCGAAAAGCCGCAGCGTACTGGATCCCCGCCTTCGCGGGGATGACGAGCGGAGAACGGGTTAGAGACGGTGAACCCGTCATTGTCCTGCGCAGTCGCCTCAGATGGCGCTGCCGCCCGCGCTCGCGCTGTCGGCATCCGGCGCGAAACCGCCGAGCCTGGCTTCCAGCGCCGCGATCCGCGCCTTCAGGGCCTCGTTCTCCTCGCGCGCCAGCCGCGCCATGTCCTTGACGGCCTCGAACTCCTCGCGCTTGACGATGTCGAGGTCGCGCAGGATTTTCTCGGCCTGGTTGCGGACGACGGTGTCGACCTCGCGCTTGACGCCCTGGGCGGCGCCCGCCGCGTCGTTCATCAGACGCCCGATCTCGTCGAAAAACCGATTGCTGGTCTGGGTCATCAGGAAATCTCCGGTCGGCTGAGATAAGAAAACGCTGGATATGACAATGGCGATCCCACGAGCGCGGTTCAAGCCCAATCAGGGCCAGCAACGGTCAAGTTGCCTTGTCATGATCCTGTTTCCTTGCAATCGTACCGCATCGCCAAGAACAACAAAACCGCCCACCGGAAACGAGAAGAAACGTCCCATGATCGACCAGCAGATCGAGATTCCGACCAAAGACGGCCACACCACCACCTTCATCAGCCATCCCGAGCGCGGCGGACCGTTCCCCGTCATCCTGTTCTACATGGACGCGCCGGCGATCCGCGAGGAACTGCGCGACATGGCGCGCCGGCTCGCGACATCGGGCTATTACGTGATGCTGCCGAACCTGTATTACCGTTCCGGCGTCATGGAGATTGGGCCGATCCCGCCCGACCCGGAAGCGCCCGAGCGCAAGGCGATGTTCGGCTACATGAACTCGATCAACATCCCCATGGTGATGGAAGACACCACCGCCCTGCTCGCCTGGGCCGACACCCAGAAGGCGGCGAATACCCAGATCGTCGGCACCGTCGGCTACTGCATGAGCGGCCGTTACGCCATCAACGCCGCGACGCATTTTCCGGACAGGGTCAAGGCGGCCGCCTCGATCTACGGCACCCATCTGGCCACCGACCAGCCCGACAGCCCGCATCTCGCCGGGCAGAAGACCAAAGCCGAACTCTATTTCGCCTGCGCCGAGACCGACATCTACGCGCCGCAGGAAATCATCGACAAGGTCGCGGCGGGCGTGAAGGACGCCAATGCCGAGGTCGAGGTCTATCCCGGCACCCATCACGGTTTTGCCTTTCCGAAGCGGCCGGTCTACCACCGCGACGCGGCCGAGCGGCACTGGGAACGGCTGCTGGCGCTCTACAAGCGCAACCTCTCGAAATAAAGGCACACGCTGAAGCATTTTTCATTTCACCCGAGACGGTGCACTCTTCTCCCCTCCCCCCGCGCAGCGGCGGGGAGGGGTCGGGGGTGGGGGGTCGATCGGCAGCAACCGCAGCTTCGGAGCATGCCGTGCCACCCCCCACCCCCGACCCCTCCCCGCCACGCGCAAGGGCGCGTGGAGGGAGGGGAGAAGGGGGCACCGGCGTCGATGGCATGCTCACTGGCCCGGAAGTAGTAACGACAATGTCTCCGATCGCAGTCCCGCTCACCATCGCCTTTCCGGTATTCGATCCGATCGCCATTGCGATCGGGCCGATCGCGATCCGCTGGTATGCGCTGGCCTATATCGGCGGCATCGTGCTGGGCTGGCTCTATGCCCGCGCGCTGATCAAGAACGAGAAGCTATGGGGCGGGCCGGCGCCGATCACGCTGCCGCAGATGGACGATTTCATCCTCTGGGTCACGGTCGGCATCATCCTCGGCGGCCGCACCGGCTACGTGCTGTTCTACAATTTGCCGTTCTTCATCGAGCATCCCGCCGAGATCTTCGAATTGTGGAAAGGCGGCATGTCGTTCCACGGCGGCTTTCTCGGCTGCGTCGCCGCGGTGATGTGGTTCGCCCGCAGGAACGGCATCCCGATCCTGTCGCTCGGCGACATCACCACCGCGGTCGCGCCGATCGGTCTGTTGCTCGGGCGTCTCGCCAATTTCATCAACAGCGAGCTGTGGGGCCGGCTGGCGGATTCGAGCGTGCCCTGGGCGGTGGTATTTCCCAATGGCGGGCCGCTGCCGCGCCATCCCAGCCAGCTTTACGAGGCCGGGCTCGAGGGTATCCTGCTGTTCATCATCCTTGCGGTGATGATCCGGATGGGCGCGCTGAAGCGGCCGGGCCTGATCCTCGGCAGTTTTATCGCGATTTACGCCTTTGCCCGCATCACCGCCGAGTTTTTCCGCGAACCCGACCCCCAGCTCGGATTTTTGTGGGGCGGGCTGACGATGGGTATGCTGTTATCAGTGCCGATGATCATTGCCGGAGCTATCCTGATTGTGCTGGCACGCCGCCGGGCGCCGACGAACGCATTAGCCAACCAAGGTACACCGTGAACGAATATTCGCCGCTGCAGTCCGAGATCAAGAAACTGATAAAATCGTCCGGCCCGATGCCGGTCTGGCGCTACATGGAGCTGTGCCTGACCCATCCCAAGCACGGCTATTATGTCTCGCGCGATCCCTTGGGGCGCGAGGGCGATTTCACCACCGCGCCGGAAGTCAGCCAGATGTTCGGCGAGTTGCTCGGGCTGTGGGCGGCGTCGATCTGGAAGGCGATCGGCTCGCCGCCGCTGCTGCGGCTGATCGAACTCGGGCCCGGCCGCGGCACCATGATGGCGGACGCGCTGCGGGCGCTGCGGGTGCTGCCGCCGCTCTATCAGTCGCTCAACATCCATCTGGTCGAGATCAATCCGGTGCTGCGCGACAAGCAGAAGGCCACGCTGTCGGGCGTGCGCAACATCTTCTGGCACGAGCACATCGACGAGGTGCCCGACGGCCCTTCGGTGATCTTCGCCAACGAATATTTCGACGTGCTGCCGATCCACCAGGTGGTGAAGCGCGAGACCGGCTGGCACGAACGCACCGTCGAAATCGACGACACCGGCAAGCTGGCGTTCGGCGCAGCCCCGGAGCCGACACCGCGCTTCGAGGTGCTGCTGCCGCCGCTGGTGCGCGCCGCCCCGGTCGGCGCGGTGTTCGAGTGGCGGCCCGATGCCGAGATCATGAAGATCGCGACAAGGGTGCGCGACCAGGATGGCGCTGCGCTGATCATCGACTACGGCCACCTGCGCAGCGACGCCGGCGATACCTTTCAGGCCATCGCCCGCCACAGTTTTACCGATCCCCTGAAGAATCCGGGTCAGGCCGACGTCACCGCCCACGTCGATTTCCAGGCGCTGGTGCGCGCCGCCGAGGATTTGGGCGCACGGGTGCACGGCCCGGTGCCGCAGGGCGATTTTCTCAAGCGGCTCGGCATCGAGACCCGTGCGGTGACCCTGATGGCGAAGGCCACCCACGAGGTTTCCGAGGACATTTCGGGCGCGCTGAAGCGCCTGATCGGCGGCGGCCGCGGCGGCATGGGATCGATGTTCAAGGTGCTCGCGGTCTGTGAACCCCACCTCGACGACGTGGCCGGCTTCCACGACGACAATGATGAAAAGCAGGACGCCAAGGCAGAAGCGCCATGACGCTGGAATCGCCGCTGCTCTCGGCCATTCCCGGCCTGCGCCACGCGTTCTTCACCCGCGAGGGCGGCGTGTCCGGCGGCCTCTATGGCAGCCTCAACGGCGGCGTCGGCTCCAACGACGATCCCGCCCATGTCGAGGAAAACCGCCGCCGCATGGCGGAGCAGCTGGGCGTCGCGCCTGCGCATTTCCTCAGCCTCTGGCAGACCCATTCGCCCGATGTCGTGGTGGCGTCGGAACCCTGGCAAGGCGGATCGCGGCCGCGCGCCGACGCCATCGTCACCCGCACCGAAGGTCTCGCGATCGGCGCCACCGCGGCCGACTGCGGACCGATCCTGTTCGTCGACCCCGCCGCGCGCGTGATCGGTGCCGCGCATGCGGGATGGAAGGGCGCGCTATCGGGCATTCTGGAATCCACGGTCGACGCCATGGAAAAGCTCGGCGCCGAACGCAGCGGCATCGTCGCCGCGATCGGCCCCCTGATCCGCCAGCACTCCTACGAAGTCGGCGGCGAATTCGTCGAACGCTTCATTGAGGCCGATGCCGAGAACGGGCGCTTCTTCATCCCCTCGGCGCGCGAGGGCCATTCGATGTTCGACCTCGCCGGCTTGATCCGGATGCGGCTCGAAAACGCAGGGATCCTCGTGATCGACGACACCGGCATCGATACCTATTCCGACGAGCGCTTTTACAGCTACCGCCGCTCGGTGCACCGCAAGGAGCCGGACTACGGCCGGCATGTGCATTCGATCGCGCTGGAGCGGGAGTGACGTCGCGAAACCGGACAATGCCGCTGCCCTAGACCTTAACACGTTTTAACGATATCGCTGGATGCGATGAGGGACACTCTCGCAACCCTGTTCCGGGCCAAGCCTGCGCGTGCCGTTACCGCGGCGGCGCTGCTTGCGATCGCCTGCGGGCTCGGCGGCTGCGCCAGCGGCGGCGCTCCGGGCGGCGCCGCCCTGGCGATGGCCGGCGGTGGCCCGACGGTGGCGTTCGAATCGATCGACGGCCCGCCGCCGCAGGTGTTCGAGCGGATGGTGAGCGTACTCGACAGCGAATCCAAGCTGCGCAACCTGCAGATCGTCTCCCGCGAGGGCGCGGCCTCCTACCGGGTGCGCAGTTACCTCGCCGCCCAGGTCAGCCGCGGCCGCACCACCATCGCCTGGGTCTGGGATGTCTATGACCGCGACCAGCAACGCGCGCTGCGGCTGTCCGGCGAGGAACCGGCCGGCAAGGCCGGACGCGACGCCTGGGCCGCCGCCGACGATCTCATTTTGCGGAAAATCGCGCAGGCCGGCCTTGCCGGCCTCTCCGGCATGATCAACGGCACGGCGCCGGCGGAATCGCCCCTGCCCGCCCCGGCGCCCGCCCGGCGCGGCCCGGCGGTGGCGAGCGGCCCCGCCCCCGTTTCGGACGGGTTTACGGTCAGTTCGCTCGGCAGCGACAGCGCCCTGGCTTACAGCGGCCGTTAACGAAAAACGCCCCGGGACCTGATTTTGCGCAGGAAAACCCGAGAAAACCCGATTCCACGGTTGCCAGCCGGATACCCTCCTTGATATCACCTCGCTCGTCGAAACGCGCCGGTTCTGTGGGTATTCCAAGATGCTGAACATTGTATCCAGCAAGGCGCGGGGAGAGGCCCTGATGTCGGCCAAGAACGGCTCCATCAAGCTCGTCGCGGGCAATTCCAATCCTGTTCTTGCCAACGAAATTGCCCAGCAGTTGGGCCTGCCGCTGACCAAGGCCGTGGTCCGGCGCTTCGCCGACATGGAAATCTTCGTCGAGATCCACGAGAACGTCCGCGGCTCGGATGCATTCATCATCCAGTCGACGTCGTTTCCCGCGAACGACCATCTGATGGAACTGCTGATCATCACCGATGCCCTGCGCCGGTCGTCCGCGCGCCGCATCACCGCGGTGATACCGTATTTCGGCTATGCCCGGCAGGATCGCAAGGTCGGCTCGCGCGCGCCGATTTCCGCCAAGCTGGTGGCCAATTTGATCACCCACGCCGGCATCGACCGCGTCATGACGCTCGACCTGCACGCCGGGCAGATACAGGGCTTCTTCGACATCCCGACCGACAATCTCTACGCCTCCCCGCTGATGGTGCGCGACATCAAGGAGCGCTTCGACCTCGCCAACGTCATGGTGGTGTCGCCCGACGTCGGCGGCGTGGTGCGCGCCCGCGGCCTCTCCAAGCGCATCAACGCGCCGCTGGCGATCATCGACAAACGCCGCGAACGCGCCGGCGAATCCGAAGTCATGAACGTGATCGGCGATTGCGCCGGCTATACCTGCATCCTGATCGACGACATCGTGGATTCCGGCGGCACGCTGGTGAACGCCGCCGATGCGCTGCTCGCCAACGGCGCCAAGGACGTCTACGCCTACATCACCCATGGCGTATTGTCCGGCGGCGCCGCCGCCCGGATCGCCGGCTCCCGGCTGAAGGAACTCGTCATCACCGACTCGATCCTGCCGACCGAGGCGGTCAGCAAGGCGCCCAATATCCGCACGCTGTCGATCGCCGGCCTGATCGGCGAAGCCATCGGCCGCACCGCCGCGGAAGAATCGGTGTCGAGTCTGTTCGACTGAGATTTCAGTTTCGTGGCTACGTCGCCCGATTGCGCCATCGGGCGGCGCCATGCGTCGGCCCGTTGGATCCATCCGGGCTACAGATTTGCATTTCGCCGGAACCAATAGCCCGCTTGCGCGTGATGTCTGGGGGCTGGTTATCGGGGGATTCGAGTTTGACGGACTTGTTGGTCGTGCTGGTCGTTGAAGACGACCCGTTAATCCAGACGCTCATCGACCATGCGCTTTGCGAGGCCGGTTACGAACCGGCGATCGTCGCTTCGGGCGAGGAAGCCGTGATGATGCTGCAAGGCAACCGGCAGCATTACCGGGCGCTCGTTTCCGATATAAACCTGAAGGGCACAATCGACGGCTGGGATGTAGCAAGGCAGGCGAGAGAGATCGACCCGTCCTTTCCCATCGTCTACATGACCGGCGCCGCGGCCGAGCAATGGGCCTCGCACGGCGTCCCCAACAGCATTCTGTTGACCAAGCCCTTCGCCCCGGCGCAACTGGTCACCGCCATCTCGCAACTGCTCAACGCGGGTGGCCAGCCGACCGCGCCAGCCACGTAAGGGGGATGGTCGTCCTCACCGGCGTCCTGGAATGGAACCCCGGAATGCGTACGACTTACAAAACCAGCGAAATGCCGCGGCGCTCCGTTCGGAATCGCTTATAGGCGTCGATTGCCCGGTTCGACAGCACGAGCTGACGCCGCTCGCCGTGCCGAACCATCAACTCAACGCTGTCGAGCAAGACCCGGCTGGCGGCCTCCGGTTCGCCAAGTTCACCGCTGCGTTCGAGATAGTCCCAGGCAATCTGAATAGACCTTTCCATCAGGATCGGCAGCGGCTCGGGCATGACGCATTCTCCAGCGGAGAAAACATTCAGGAGGCAGCTACGTTCCCTGCTCTTCCGGTCGCTATCGAACGAACAAAGATGGCGCCCTGCGCGGACCAAGAAACTGCGATTAAAGTTGTCCCTATTCATCATAACCCAACGTTGCGTTGGTCATGGGCATATGGAAATCGGCAATTGATCTGTCGATGTGGCAAGCTACGCCGGTGGTTTCTCACGGACGCACCTCCGATGAATGAACTTACCCGGTTACGAGAACTGGAAGCCGATTGCCGCCAGCGGGCGCTGAGCGAGCCAGAGAGAAAATGGTACTGGCTCGCGCAAGCCGCCAAATATCAAATCCAGGCGAACCTCGAGGTCGCAGAGAACACCACCGAACCGAACGCGCCTGAAGTCAGACTGGCCAGCTGGCCAATCGGCGGGGATGAAAGACGGCTGCATTAGCCTTTCACTTCAACCGCGATCCCGAAGGATAGCGCACAACCGCGCCCAGGGCTCTTTCGCACGCTTCATGACCCGCCCGTCGGTTGACCGCCCGGCGCCGGGTCTTCCCCGACGATATGCAGCACGAACGGTTTCGCCGCGCGCCTGACTCCCTCGACCGCAACCGACGCCTTCCGCTTTACCCGCGGCACGGCCTGGCTCTCGGAGGAACGAAACAGCGCGTAGTCGCGGCCGAACAACCAGCACGACATCTGGAAGACGCCGTGGGTGATGAACAATGCGGCCAGCACGTCGATCGAATAGTGATAGTGGCCGAGCAGCACGACCGCGCCGAACAACGCGGTCAGCGCCAGATAGAACATCCGCCACGGCGGGATGTGCCAGAAGGCGAATGCGGCGAGCAGCGGCAGGCCGGTATGGCCGGAGAAGAACAGGTCGCTGCCGTAGAAGATCGAGTTGAGGAACGCCGCGGGCAATTGCGGATCGATCGGCGACGGCGCCACATGGGTGAGCGATACGAACACCGCGCGAACCAGCAGGAACAGCGCCATGGCCTTGAGCGCGAAGGGCAACCGGTTCGGGCGCGACGCCAGCAGTCCCGCCGTGATGACGAAGGCCGCGAAGGTGCCGTAGATGAACAGAAAGCGTAAATTGTATGGCCCGACCCGGCTCAGCACGAAATCGGTGACGGGGTTGCTGGCGTGCACCGTCGCATAGCTGACCGCGGCGAAGATCGCGATGGCGCTGGCGGCGAGGAAGACGGCGCCCTCGCAGACCGAGCGCCAATAGGCGCGATTGTCAGCCAGCGTGCGGTAGAGCCGGATGGTGTCCTGCATGGGAACCCCGTTGCGACCAGAACAGGGCACGACCGTAGGCCGATCCCAGACGCTCGCCTGTGAAGTACGCCACATCTCGCGGTTTCGTGTGGTCCTTGCGGAGCCGCGCGCCCAAAGCAAAGACCCACCCCGCGGTGAGCGCGCGGGGCGGGCCTCTCTCTGCAAGCCGCACATCAGGGGATGCTGTGCACACCCTCAATTCAAATCGTACCGGTTCGTTCCGCAGCGTGTCTCAAAGACACCGTGACGCGGGTATTTCAGCCGTGATGTTGGCCACCCGGCTGACGCGGACGAGAATCGAAACCTGCATGATCAGCCCGCACCTGCAAAGTCCATCGGTGCGCTGGAACATTCGTTTGCATCCTCCGTTCTAATGAGATCGATAACCTTTCCAAGGAGAATACAATGAAGAATTACATTGCTGCTGCGCTACTGAGCGCCGCCATCATCAGCGGTCCGGCCTATGCCCAGACCGCCCAACCCGCCGATCGCGCCGCTCCGGCCGCTACCACCACGGACGCCGCCGGCACGAAAATGATGCTCAAGGGCAAATGGCGCGCATCCAAGCTCATGGGTCTCGACGTCTACAACGAAGCCAACGAAAAACTCGGCGACGTCAACGAACTGATTCTGGACAAGGATGGCAAGGTCAGTGCCGTGGTGATCGGCGTCGGCGGCTTCCTCGGCATGGGCGAGCATGACATCGCGGTTACGATGGACAAGCTGAAATTCGTGGAAACCCCGGTCCGCACCAGCTCGACCGCGCCCGCAGGTGCGACGCGCGAAACCACGACCTCGACGGCGCCCGCAGGTACGGCTACCACGACAGGCGCGGCCAATACGACCACGACGACCACCACCACGACTGCACGCACCGCCAATGCGAACGACTGGACGCCTGATCATGCCGTAATGAGCGGGAACAAGGAACAGTTGAAGGCGTTGCCGCAGTTCAAGTATTCCGACTACAACTAAGCTTGCGGCTTCCTGCCAGGCGATATCAAGGGCCCCATCCCGGTGGGGCCCTTTTTTCGATCGGATGACGGCCGGTTGGTTGTTCACGGTGCCCCCTCCTTGAACCCCCCGCCCATCCCGCCTAGGCTCCGCCGCAACATCGCCCCCTGAGCGATGGGCGACAAGAAGCGGACATCCCCTGACAATGCAGACCACCGAGCGGCAGCCCTTCCCCCACCGCCGGGGCCTGATCATCGTCACGACACTGGCCACGGCCTATGTCGCCAGCCATTTTTTTCGCGCCTCCAACGTCACCATCGGGCTCGACCTGATGCGCGACCTCAGCATCGGGCCGGAGGCGCTGGGCGCGCTGACCGGCGCGTTCTTCTTCGGCTTCTCCGCGATGCAGATCCCCTGCGGCCTGCTGTTCGACCATTACGGGCCGCGCCGCACCGTGACCGGCATGCTGGTGGTCGCCACCGTCGGCGGCGTCATCTTCACGCTGGCGACCTCATGGCCTGTCCTGCTCGCCGGCCGTGCGCTGATGGGCGCCGGCTTCGGCGCCATGCTGATCGGCAGCATGGTGGTGATCTCGCGCTGGTTTCCGCCGGACCGCTTCTCCACCTTGGTAGCCATGGTGCTGTCGATCGGCCTGGTCGGCAATCTGCTCGCCACCACGCCGCTGGCCTGGGCCTCGGAGGCGATCGGCTGGCGCGGCGTATTCGGCTTTGCGGTGGCCTTCACCGCGCTCGCCACGGGCGCGGTCTGGCTGGTGGTGCGCGACGCGCCATCCGGCCACCCCTTCCTGGAGCGCACCGCGGAGCCGCCGCGCGTGATGCTGCAGGGCCTGATGGAAATATTGCGCAACCCGCGGCTGCGGCCGATCCTGGCGCTGAATTTCTGCAGCTATGCCTGCACCTTCACGGTGCAGGGGCTGTGGGGCGGCCCGTTCCTGCGCGAGGTGCACGGCATGAGCGCGATCGCGGCCGGCAACGTGCTGCTCGGCGCCGTGGTCACCTACCAGTTCGGCATGCTCGCCTTCGGCCCGCTCGACCGCCTGCTCGACACCCGCAAATGGATCGCGGTCGGCGGCAATCTGGTGACGGTTTCGATGCTCGCCACGCTGGCGCTGGCGTCGCACCCGCCGGTCTGGGTGCCGGTCGCCGCCATCCTGATCATGGGTTTTGTCTCGGCCGCCAGCACCATGGTGCTGTCGCATGGCCGCGGCATCATCCCGGACCGGCTGATCGGGCGCGGCATGTCGACGCTCAACACCGCCGTGATGCTCGGCGTCGCCTGCATGCAGAGTCTTTCCGGCATCATCCTCGGCGCCTTCGAACCGCTGGCAAACGGCGGCCGCTCAGAGGCCGCCTACCACGCGCTGTTCGGCGTGCTCACCGTGGTGCTGATCACGGCGGTTGCGATCTACAGCCGCTCGCAGGACGTCAGGCCGAGCGACGAAATGCGCGCGCGCCAGCAGGCGCAGGGTGGCTGAGCTGCGGCCCGCGACCTTTCGCTTCCGTTCGCAGAAAAGCCCAGCAGACACGCTACGGTTGCATCATCCCGTCGGTTTCGTGCCGGAAGACCCATCATGCCGCCGTTGAATTTATCTAAAGACGCAGCCGCCGCGGCCTAGAACCGGCTACCGCAGAGCCGGCAGAGCCGATAGCATGGCGGGATATTGGGCGGACCGGCCTTCCCTTTCCGGCCCGGTTCGCTGGCTGCCGGTCGAATTAGAGTTTTGTAGAATGTGGTTTTCAATCGTTGCGTGGATCGTGTTGGTGGGCGCGTCGGCATTCTTTGCAGGCTCCGCGCTCAATCTCAGTCCGGCCGAGGTCTCCGGCCATTTCGCGGCATTGCCGGGTCCGCAACGGTTCGCACTCGGCGCCATCCTGTTCACGACCCTGGCGCTGATCGGGTCATCGGTATGGCAAGCCTTCAGCCTCGCCCACCAGAACAAGCGGTTGCGCGATCGCCTCAAGGGGCTGCGACAGGACACCTTGACCGCGCACGAAACCCAGACCCAGTTCGATACCGGGGTCCAGCATCTCGTCGACAGCGATCCGCAGGAAGCCATCGCATCCATTGAGAAAGCACTGACCGAGACCGAGCAGAGGGCGGTGCTGGCGCATGGCCAAAGCGAATCCGTCGATATGCGGGACCGGCTCGACGAGATCAGGCGGCGCCAGAAGGTGCTTCGGGAGACGATCGGCGTCGTGGCCGAAAAGCGGCGGGTGATCGAACCCGTCTTTGGCGAGTTGAAGGACCGGCAACGCCAGCTCGAAAGGTGGCTCACGGATCTCGAGGTCGACGACAGCAAGAACAACATCGCCGAACGGCTGAAGGACCTCGCGCACAACGTCGCGGTGATCCATGAACGGAAAACCGTGCTGCAGGATTCGTTGACGACGCTGAACCGATTCAAGGAAGAACTGGAAAAGTCCGAGACCGAGCTGGTGCCGCTGGGCGGCCTCGATGTCCTGATCGCCGACCTGCGCGTGCTGCGCGATAAGTTGACCGCGTCGCTCGATCAACTCGAAACCAGCGGCGAGGAAAGACTGAGCGCACGGGTCGAGGCACTCTCGAAGGAGAAGGTCGAGATCGAGCAGCGGTTTGCGCGGCTGGACGACGGCTTCAACGTCCTGAATGCGATCCGCCTCGACTTCGACGAACTCAGGGAACGCCGGGCGCATCTGGAGCGCGCATTGGCGGAGGTGGAGATGGATCCGGACGGCAAGAGCCTGATCGACCGCCAGAACGCGCTGAACGAATTCATTGTCGAATCGCGCCTGCGCCTGACGCGATTGCAGGATTCATCGGCGACGCTGACCCACTTCAAGGAAGAAGTGGTCAAGTCGCAGGCCGAACTGGCGCCGCTGCAATCGCCGGTATTCGGCATCGAGGCCCTGATCCGCGAAGTGAATGAAAATCGCGACATCCTGATCAAGACCCTCGGCGAGATCGAATTCAGGGGTGAGGAAAAGCTCGAAGCCCGCGTCGAGGCGCTTACCAAAAACAAGGCGGCGATCGACCAACGGCTGGCTCAGGTGTTCGAGAATTTCCAGAAGCTCGATTCCATGCGCAAGGATATCGGGGAGATTTTTACCAGCATCAGGGGTACGCTCAACCGAATAGGTTGAGCCCTTCTCCCGAAATCATCGTGCTTCGCCCGCAAAAGCCTGCCGCAGCGCGGACAGCCGGTCGAGCGCCGCCTGCGGCAACGGGCCTTTTTCGACCGCGGCGAGGGCGTCCTCGAATTGTTGCGGCGTCGCCATGCCGACCAGGATGGTGCCCATCGCCGGATGCGACAGCGCAAACCTGACGGCAGCCTCAGTCAGGCTGGCGGCAAACCCCTCCTCCACCAAGGGCGCGAGACGGCGGGCGCGATCGACATCCGCATCGTAGCGAACCGCCGAACCGATCGGTTCGGGCGCCGCACCCGCAATCGGGTGGCGCTCGGCCGAACCCGACAGCGCGCCGCCGGCCAGCACGCGGATGCCCACCACGCCAACGCCGGCCGCCGCGGTGTGATCGAACAATCGTCCGTAATCCTGGGCCGGATAGTTTGCCGGCAATGGCCCGGCGGCGGATGGATTGAGCATGTTGTAGACCACCTGCGCGCTGTCGAAGGCGCGTGAATCGATCACGCGATGCAGCGCCGTCGTGTCGCCCACGGCCGAAATCCCGAGGAAACCGATCTTGCCCTGCCGGCGCAGCCGGTCGAACGCGGGCACCACATCGTCGAGCACCTGGCCGACGCTCAGCGCCGGGCCGCCTCCGGCTTCGGTGATCGGATTATGCAGATGAAGGATGTCGACCCGGTCGAGGCGCAGCCGCGCCAGGCTGCCTTCGAGCGAATTCGTGACGGCGTCGGCGATGCGGCCGAACTTTTCCGGCGGTACACGGACCTTGGTGGCGACGACGACGCCGGCCGGTTTCAGTCTGTGCAGGACGCGGCCAAGGTTGGTTTCGGATTCGCCATTGCCGTACAGCACGGCGGTGTCGAAATAATTCACTCCGACGTCGATCGCCCGCGCGATGGTGCGCTCCTGGTCGGCGGCATCGCCGCGCACCATCAATCCGCCGACGGCTCCGCAGCCGAAGCCCAGCACCGAGAGTTGCATTCCCGTGCGACCAAACATCCGCAATTGCATTGTTGTTTCTCCTCTTCCCCCCTCCTCCCACGCGCCCTTGCGCGTGGTGGGGAGGGGTCGGGGGTGGGGGGTGCTTCAGCAAATTCGCTGTCGCAGTACTCGCTTACTACCCGCAGCGAGTACGCCGATAGACCCCCCACCCCCGACCCCTCCCCGCCGCTTCGCGGGAGGAGGGGAGAAGAAAGCGCGCTAGCTTCACTGATCTGAAAATAGAATCAAATCCAGCCGTTTTTCCGGAACCGCCAATAGAGCCAGCCGCAGATCGCCACGATGACGCCGAGCACGAGGGGGTAACCGTACTGCCATTTCAGCTCCGGCATGTGGTCGAAATTCATGCCGTAGATGCCGGCGATCGCGGTGGGCACCGCGAGGATGGCGGCACCGGCCGCCAGCCGCCTTGTGATTTCGGTCTGCTCGGCCTGGCCGGTCATCAGCCGCGCCTCGAAAGCAAACGCCAGCACCTCGCGCAGGCCGTCGATGCCTTCGCGCAGGCGCAGCACGTGATCGGTGACGTCGCGGAACAGCGGCTGCATCGCGGGGTCGATCGGCGCCACCTCGGCATGTTCCAGCCGCCGGCAGACTTCGATCAGCGGCACCACGGCATTGCGCAGCCGCAGCAATTCGCGGCGCAGCAGATGCAGCTGATGGATGTCGAGCTGACCCGAGGGCCTGGCAAACACGCCGTCCTCGATCTCCTCGACTTCGGCGCTGAGGGTTTCCAGCACCGGCTGGTAGTTGTCGACGATGAAATCGAGGATCGCATAGAGGATGTAGTCAGCGCCGTTGGCCAGCGTAATGGGGCAGGACTCGCAGCGCGCGCGCACGGTGGCATAGGAGATCGAGGCGCCGTGGCGCACCGAGACGACATAGCCGCGGCCGACGAACAGATGGGTTTCGCCGAACGCGATGCGGCCCTCGATCCGCTGCGCGGTGCGGGCCACGATGAACAGCGCATCGCCATATTGCTCGATCTTCGGATGCTGGTGCGCCTTGCCGGCATCCTCGATGGCGAGATCGTGCAGGCCAAGTTGCGCCTGCACCCGCGCCAGCAGCTCGGGGCTGGGCTCGAACAGGCCGATCCAGACCACATGGCCGGGCCGTCGCGCCCACTCGCCGGCCTCGTCGACCGCAATCTCCTTGACGCGGCGGCCACCGGCATAAACACTCGAATTGACGAGACCCGGCTCGTGGCCTGGTGGCTCTGGCTGCAGCTGCGGCGGATTGATGCTGGCGTCCAAGGGACCTCGCCGTCTTGACTGGAGGTAAAGGTTTGAGGGCGTGTCACTATACGCCCAAAATCCGGCCATGGGTCCCGATCAACAACCGTCCGGCGGGCTGGCCGGTTCCCCTGCGACGGTAATCTCGCCGTGAACGGATCCGATCAGAAAAGCGTGAGCTGGCTCACGCCTGTGCTTTGAACCATGAACCCACGATGAAGGCGGCCCCACAGAACCCTAGCAACGTTCGACAGGAGGCTACGATGTCTGCCATTTCCAATGGTGTTGCCTGGCGTTCTGGTCTGTTCGATCTGAAACGGTCGGGCGCCGCGCGGCGGCGGCTTCGGGTGCTGGTCAGCGGGCAGAAGTTCATCGCCTGCTTCGACCCTCGCGCCAAATCCCGGCTTCACACTTTCCCGATCCCTGTCTGATCGAACGGCCGGCCCTCATTCAAAGCCCGGCCGCGGCACCAGGTTCATCAGCATGTTGGCATAGCCGCCATCGACGGTGATCTCGTCGCCGTTGACATAGGACGAGCGGTCGCTGGCCAGATACAGGATGGCGTCGGCGATATCCTGCGGTAGGCCGACCCGCCGCAGCGGCACCACCGCGGACCGCCGTTCGGTGACGCCGGGCGTGTCGTAGAACGACTGGCTCATCGGCGTGATCACCATGCCGGGGCTGACGACATTGCTCCGGATGCCCTGGGGCCCCCACTCGCTCGCAAGCTGACGCGACAGCATGATGACGCCGGCCTTGCTGACGCTGTAGGCGCCGCTCTGGCCCTGCGCGTGGCTGCCGGAGATCGAGGAAACATGAACGATGCTGCCGCGCCCGGCTTTGCGCATCGGCCGACCGAAGATCTGGGCGCAGAGAAAATAGCCGGTCAGGTTGACCGACAGCACCGCATTCCATTCCGCCAGCGACAGGTTTTCCAGCCCGCCCGGCCGCAGCACCGCCGCGGTGTTGACGAGAACGCCGCAGAGACCGAGCGCCTTTTCGATGATTTCGGATGCGGCGGCCACGCTGTCGGCGCTCGAAGTGTCGCAGCGCGTCACAAGAGAGTCGCCGGATATTTTGTGCAGCTCCATCCGCGTCACCTCGAGGCCGCGTTCATCAAGGTCGATCGCGGCCACCTTGGCGCCGGTGCGCGCAAGGCTCAACGCCACGGCGCGACCGATGCCGCCGCCACCGCCCGTCACCACGCAGATGCGGCCGGACAGGCCAAGCCAGTCGGAGGAGGATGGTTCGGTCATGATGGATGGCTCCGGTGCTGCGATACGGCAGCATGACGCGAATCCCTAGGGTGGGCAAAGGCGCGCTTGCGCCGTGCCCACCATTTCTCTGTAATGTCGCAGCCTCGTGTCCCGGACGCGGTGCAGCGTCCTTCACGCTGCGCCGCAGAGCCGGGACCCATGAGCGCGCCGCAAGATGGGCCCCGGCTCTGCAGCGCACCGCTTCGCGCTGCGCTGCGTCCGGGGAACGCCGTGTCGGCTACCTCTTCACCCCCCGCTGCCCGCGCCGGCGCTCCACCGTGATCTCCGCCAGGATCGACATCGCGATTTCCTCGGGCGTGATGGCGCCGAGGTCGAGGCCGGCGGGCGCCTTGATGCGGTCGAGCGCCGCGGCGTCGATGCCCTCGCCGATCAGCTTTTCGCGCAGCGCCGCCATCTTGCGGCGGCTGCCGACGAAGGCGTGATAGGCGGCGTCGGTTTTGACCGCCGCGCGCAACGCGGCTTCGTCGCCCTTGCCCTGCGTCGAGACCACGATGAAGCGCCGTGCCTCGTTGAGTTGGCCGAGCGCATAGCCATCGATCACCAGGTCGGCGTCGGGCGCATCGGGCCGGTCGGCGGCGGGTGCCGCTACCGTGACGTGATAACCGAGTGGCCGCGCTTGCGCCGCCAGCGACAGCGCCACCGGGCTCCCGCCGAGAATGACCAGCGAGGGATGCGGCAGCACCGGCTCCACAAAAATGTCCATGGTGCCCTTGCTCGGGCACATGTTCTGCGCAAAGCGGACGCCGTCGCGGTTCTCGCCGGGTTTTACCCCGAGTTCGGCCAGCAGGTTTTCCGGCTGCACCGAGACCATGCGTGGTTCGCCATCGGCCAGCGCTTCCCGCGCCGCCTTCAGCACCGCGCCGCGGGCGCAGCCGCCGCCGATCCAGCCAGCGACGATGGTGCCGTCGGGACGGATGATCGCCTTGGCGCCGGCTTTCGCGGCGGTCACCGAAACGGTGCGGACCACGGTGGCCAGCACGAACGCCTGCTCGGCGGCCTTCATCTGCGCCACCAGGTCCATCACTTCGACATGCGCGGTCATGGGCGCCTCCCCCTCACAGCTTCGCCAGATAGGGTTCGAGCGCGGTCAGGCTCTGCAGCGTGTTGGCGGGCGCGTAGAGATCGACATGCGGCAACGCCGCCTTGATGCCGGCGGCCTCGGGAGCGTAGCCCGGCCATGCCAGCATCGGATTGAGCCAGACGATACGGCGGCAGCGCCTGGCCAGCGCCGCCATCTCGCGGCCGAGCAGAGCGGCGTCGCCGGTCTCGTAGCCGTCGGATACGATCATGACGCAGGTTCGCGAATGAATGACGCGGGCGGCATGCCAGCGATTGAAGGTTTGCAGGCTTTCGCCGATCCTGGTGCCGCCGCCGGCGCCCTGTGCCATGATCGAGAGACGATCCAGCGCCCGGGCGGAATCCTTTTCCTTCATCGCGTCGGAGACGTAGGCGAGCCGCGTATGAAACAGGAATGCTTCGGCCTCGCGGAACTCGTCCAGCACGCCGTGGATGAAGCGCAGGAACACGCCGGTGTACATGCTCATCGAGCCGGAGGCGTCGAGCAGCACGACGAGGCGCAGCGGCTTTGGCTTGCGCTGCCGTTTGACCAGGCTGATCGGCACGCCGCCATGGCTGATATTGCCGTGGATAGTTCGCCGGAGATCGAGCCGGTAACCGCGCCGCCGCGCCAGGTCGCGGCGGGTCAGCCGGGTGCGCATGGTTTTTGCCAATCGCGCGGCGACAGCGTGGGCTTCCGCGATCTGTTCGGGGTCTGCCATCTTGCGGAAATCGATTTTCGAAATATTGTCGACGCGCGATGCGCCTTCCATGCGGCCTTCGCCGGCGCGATCCTGTGGCGCCTCGTCGGTAGACGGCACTTGGTCCGTCGCTACTTCGCTTCCTGACGGTTCGGCCTTGTTGTCGCGCAGACTTTTCAGCGACGGGCTGTTGGCGGCCTTCGCCGATCCCATGGTGACCGAGCGCGATCTGACGCGCTTGCCGAGCCAGAAGGCGTCGAACAGGCCATCGAATTTTTCCCAGTCGGATTTGCGGGCCGAGAACAGGTGTTTGAAGGCCGAGCGCAGCAGCCCGGGTTTGGCGGCATAACCCGATGCCATCAGCGTCGCGGCGTCGCGGCCTTCGTGCAGGCCGACGGCAAAGCCATTGTCGCGCAAGGTTCGCAGAAACGCCGCGAGTTTGGTCGAGACGAGGCGGGAGACTTCGTCGAGCTCGTCATATCCAGGGCTGGCGCCGCAGCAGCTCATGCGACCTTCCCCAGCAGGCGCTCGGTGACCTCGCGGCTGACGCGCGACTTGTCCTCATGGGTTTTCAGCAGGCACATCAGGGTCTCGTGCACCACCTCCGGCGCCTCATGCAGGTCGCGCACGCCGAGCCCGACCAGGGCCGCCGCCCAGTCCAGCGTCTCCGCGACACCCGGCACCTTGCGCAACTCTTCCTTCCGGATGCCCTCGACCAGCCGCGCGATCTGCAGCGACAGCGACGCGCCGGCGCTTTCGATCCGCGCCATGATGATGCGCGCCTCGCGGTCGACGTCGGGATAGTCGACATAATGATAGAGGCAGCGGCGGCGCAGCGCGTCCGACAGTTCCCGTGTCCCGTTCGAGGTCAGCACCACATGCGGAATGGTGGTGGCCTTGATCGTTCCCAGTTCCGGGATCGAGACTTGGAAGTCCGACAGCAGTTCAAGCAGGAACGCCTCGAACTCGTCGTCGGCGCGGTCGATCTCGTCGATCAGCAACACCGGCGGCTTGTCGCGCCGGATCGCCGCCAGCAGCGGCCGTTCCAGCAGGTATTTTTCGGAAAATATCTGGTG
Organism: Bradyrhizobium sp.; assembly: GCF_030646015.1. Taxonomy (GTDB): domain Bacteria; phylum Pseudomonadota; class Alphaproteobacteria; order Rhizobiales; family Xanthobacteraceae; genus Bradyrhizobium. The sequence continues at coordinate 41,041 of NZ_JAUSLT010000073.1, read as the reverse complement.
CTCGATGGCATCGGCATCCTCGCCGCGATGCGCCTGGATCGACAGCAGCTGCCGCTGGTAGTTCCATTCATAGAGTGCTGCGGATTGATCGAGGCCCTCGTAGCACTGCAGGCGGATCAGCTCGGTGGCATGCGCCGCCGCCAGCGCCTTTGCCACCTCGGTCTTGCCGACACCGGCTTCACCTTCCAGCAGCAGCGGGCGCTTCAGCAGTTGCATCAGCGAGATCGCGGTCGCGAGTTCGGCGTCGGCGATGTAGCCGGACGCGGCGAGTGCTTGCGCGATCTCTTCGCGGGTTTTCATGGGCAGACATTTTCCTCTTCGCTTCCACTCCCCTCCCCCCGCGAAGCGGCGGGGAGGGGTCGGGGCTGGGGGGTGGCTCAGCAAACTCGCTGCCAGAGGAGCAAGCGGAGGCACCCCCCACCCCCGACCCCTCCCCGCCACGCGCAAGAGCGCGTGGGAGGAGGGGAGAAATTACGCCGCGAACACTCCCAACTCCTTCGCCGCTCGCCAGTTGCGCCAGTAGTCGTGCGGCATCTGGATGTGCGTCGAGCCCAGGAACGAGAAGGCGTCGTTGACGGCGTTGGAGAAGGCCGGCACGCCGCCGACATTCGGGCTTTCGCCGACGCCCTTGGCGCCGATCGGATGGTGCGGCGACGGCGTCACGGTAAAATCGGTTTCCCAGTGCGGGGTTTCCACCGCGGTCGGCATGAAGAAATCCATGAACGAGCCGGTCACCACATTGCCCTCGTCGTCGTAGCGAATCTCCTGGCCCATCGCGATCGCGAAGGCTTCGGTCAGGCCGCCATGGACTTGGCCCTCGATGATCATCGGGTTGATCCGGGTGCCACAATCGTCCAGCGCGTAAAAGCGCCGGATCCTGTAGACTCCGGTATCGACGTCGATGTTCATCACGCAGATATAGGCGCCGAACGGATAGGTCATGTTGGGCGGATCGTAATAGCTCACCGCCTCCAGCCCGGGCTCCATGCCCGGCGGCACCGAATTATAGGCCGCCCAGCAGATGTCCTTCATGGACATCGTTTTCTCGGGAAGACCTTTCACTCGAAAACCGTCGATGTCCCATTCGAGATCGCCTTCATGCACTTCGAGCTTGTAGGCGGCGATCATCTGCGCCTTGGCCTTGATTTTTCGCGCGGCCATCGCGATCGCGGCGCCCGCCACCGGCGTCGAGCGCGAGCCGTAGGTGCCGAGCCCGTAGGGCGCGGTATCGGTATTGCCCTCCTCGACCATGATGTCGTCGGCGGGAATGCCGATCTCGGTGGCGATGATCTGCGCCCAGGTGGTCTCGTGGCCCTGGCCCTGGCTCTTGGAGCCGACCCTGGCGATGCCCGCACCCGTGGGATGCATGCGGATTTCGCAGGAATCGAACATCGCGATCCCCAGGATGTCGCAGTTCTTCGACGGCCCGGCGCCGACGATCTCGGTAAAGAACGACACGCCGAGGCCCATGATCTCGCGGGTCTCGCCGCGCTTGAAGGCCTCGCGCTGCGCCGCCTGCTCCTTGCGCAGGCCGGCATAGTCGACCGATTCCATCATCTTCTTCATCGCGGTGTGGTAGTCGCCGGAATCATATTCCCAGCCCAGCGCCGAGTGATAGGGGAACTGCTCCGGCTTGATGAAGTTCTTCAGCCGCAGTTCGGCCGGATCCATCCCGAGCTTCTGAGCGAGAATATCCATGCCGCGTTCGATGCAATAGGCCGCCTCCGTCACCCGGAACGAGCAGCGATAGGCGACGCCGCCCGGCGCCTTGTTGGTGTAGATGCCGTCGACCGCCACATGCGCGGTCGGGAAGTCGTAAGAGCCGGTGACGATGTTGAAGAAACCGGCCGGCCATTTCGACGGATCGGCGCAGGCATCGAAGGCGCCGTGATCGGCCAGCACATGGACGCGCAGGCCGGTGACCTTGCCCTCCTTGGTCGCGGCGATCTCGGTGGTCATGTGGTAGTCGCGGGCGAACGAGGTCGCGGTCAGGTTCTCGATGCGGTCCTCGACCCATTTGACCGGCTTGCCGGTGACGATCGAGGCCACCGCGGCGCAGATGTAGCCGGGATAGGCGCCGACCTTGTTGCCGAAACCGCCGCCGATGTCGGGCGAGATGACGTGGATCTTGTGCTCCGGAATCTTCGCGATCAGCGCCACCACGGTGCGGATCACATGCGGCGCCTGGAACGTGCCCCAGATCGACAACTCGCCCCTGATCTTGTCGAACGAGCAGACGCACTGGCAGGTCTCCAGCGGCGACGGGTGGGTGCGGTGATAGGACAGCATTTCCTTGATGGTGACATCCGCCTTCTTGAAGGCGGCGTCGGTCAGGTCCTTGTCGCCGATGGTCCATTCGAAGACGTGGTTGTGATGCTTGCGCGGGCCGTGCGCACCCGAGGTCTTGCCGGCGGGGTCTTCGCGCAGCACCGGCGCGTCGGGGTCCATCGCCTTGAACGGGTCGATCACGACCGGCAGCGGTTCATATTCGACCACGACCTTGTTGATGCCGTCATCGGCGGCATAGCGGTCGGTGGCGACCACGAAGGCGACTTCCTGGTTCTGGAACAGCACCTTGCCGTCGGCCAGCACCATCTGGACGTCGCCGGCCAGCGTCGGCATCCAGGCGAGGTTGACGGTTTTCAGCGTCTCGGCGGTGATCACCGCCAGCACGCCCGGCACCTTCAACGCCTCTTCGCTGTTGATCGATTTGACCCGCGCATGGGCGTGCGGCGAGCGGACGAAATCGCCGTGCAGCATGCCCGGCAGTTTCAAATCGTCGACATAATTGCCCTTGCCCTGCGTAAAGCGGATGTCCTCGACCCGCTTGCGCTTGCAGCCCATGCCTTCGAGTTTGGCTTCGCGTTGTTCCCGCGTGGGAGTCATGTCGTTCATTCCGCAGCCTCCTGGAACTGGACGCCATTGATCTTGGCGGCGGCGTACTGGATCGCCTTGACGATGTTCTGGTAGCCGGTGCAGCGGCAGAAATTGCCGGAAATGCCCATCCGAATCTCCGCCTCAGTCGGTGACGGATTCTCCTGCAGCAGCCGTTGCGCGCGAAGAATCATGCCGGGGGTGCAGAAGCCGCATTGCAGCCCGTGCATCATCCGGAAGCCTTCCTGCAGCGCCGACAGCGAGCCGTCGGCATTGGCGATGCCCTCGATGGTGGTGATGTCGGATCCCTGGGCCTGCACCGCGAACATCGTGCAGGACTTCACCGACATGCCGTCGATATCGACGGTGCAGGCGCCGCAATGGGTGGTCTCGCAGCCGATATGCGTGCCGGTGAGCAGAAGATTCTCGCGGATGAAATGCACCAGCAGGGTGCGCGGTTCGACGAGGCCTTCGACCTCGGCGCCGTTCACCTTCATGGTTACGTGGGTTTTTGCCATTGGTTGATCCCCCTTAACTTGCGCGCGCGGCGGCGCGGGTCAGCGCCCGCGTCACCATGATGCCGCCGACATGCTTGCGGTATTCGACCGGGCCGCGGGCGTCCGCGGCCGGCGCCATGATCGCGACCGCCGCGGCTGCCGCCTTCCCCAGTGTCGCGTCGTCGAGGCTGGTGCCGATCACGGCTTTGGCGGCGTCTGTGGCGAGCAGCGGTGTCTCGTGCAGGTTGGTCAGCCCGATCGCGCAGGTGGCGACCTTGCCGCCGGCCATGGTCAGCACCACCGCCGCAGCCGCGGTGGCGTAGTCGCCGACCTTGCGCTTCAGCTTTTCGTATGCGTAGCCGTGACCTGCTGCTCCGGCGGGGATGGAAATCGAGGTCAGGATTTCGCCGGGCTCAAGCGCAGTGAAATAGGCGCCCTGATAAAAGTCCGAAGCGGCGATGTCGCGCCCGCCGCCCGGCCCCTCGAGCCGGTAGAACGCGCCCAACACCAGCATCAGCGCCGGCATGTCATTGCCGGGATCGCCATTGGCGACATTGCCGCCGATGGTGCCGCGGTAGCGCACCTGCGGATCGGCGATCAACAGCGCGGTTTCGTGCAGGATCGGCAGCGATTGCCTGATCTCGTCCGACGCCAGCAATTCGTGCTGGGTGGTCATGGCCCCGATCACGATCTTGTGGCCGTCGCGGCGGATGCCCTTCAGCCCGGCGATGCCGTGCAGGTCGACCAGATGCTCGGGGGTGGCGAGCCGGAGCTTCATCATCGGCACCAGGCTGTGGCCGCCGGCCAGCGGCCTGGCTTCGTCGCCCAGCGTCGAGAGCAGTTTGACCGCATCGGCCACGCTCGCGGGCCGGTGATAGCTGAACGGGCCAGGAATCATGGTTGCCTTCTCCATTCGTCTTTTTGAGATCAGACGTTGGCGGCAGGCTGTTCCCGGAATTTTTTCGCAGCAATCGCGAGGGCACGGGCAAGGGAAATTCGCACGAAATGCGGATTACCGCGCACGAAATGCGTCAGCGATGGAGACCTATGGGGCTGCGTCCCCCGGATGCAGCGCAGCGCTCTTGCGGTGCGCTGCTGATCCGGGGTCCATCCTGGTCAGGCTGGGTCCCGGCTCTGCGGTGCATCGTGAAGAACGCTGCACCGCGTCCGGGACACGAGACCGCGAACGCCCACCCTCACGCATGCCGCCTTGCCAACCCCAGCCGCGCTTTCACCTCGGCGATCTTGGCCCGGCTCACCGGCACCCGGTGCGGCGACGGGCCGTCGAGCTCGATCACGGCGCCATCGCCTTCCTTGCGGACGAAGCTGACGTGGGGGATCGCCACGATGTGGCTGCGGTGCACCCGGACGAACAGGCCGGGATCGAGCTGGGCTTCGGCTTCCGAGATCGACCACGGGCACATCCGCTCGCGGGTGCCGTCATGCACCCTTGTGTAATGAGCGTCGGCCCGCACGCTGCGCACCTCGGCGGAATCGATAAAATGGGTGCCATTGGCGCCCTCGACCGGAAGCCGGGCGGCCGGGGCGGCGCGGGGCGGTTGGCCGATGCCGCCAAGCGGCGACGGCATCAGCCGCGGTGACGGCATCGCCGGCTCGCGAGACGCGGGCGGATCGGCGATCGCCGCTTGCGGGCCCGGATCGATCGCGACCGCGGGCGCGGCCGCCGCCACGGGTTGCCGGCGCGGGTCCGGCACCAGCGACAGCAGGAAGCCCGCGGCAATGACAAAACACAGCACGGCGACGATCACCGCCAGCAATTGCTGCGACGCCGCCAGCCCGCCGGCATGGCGGTGCGCCGCCTCCGCCAGCGGCACGAAATGCATGCCGTGCATCGCGGTGTAATGCATGCCGGATACCGCGACGCCAAACGCGATCGAACTTGCGACCAGCCGGACGCCGTCCTGCCGGGCGAGGAACGCACGCAGGCCGCCATAGGCGGTGACGATCCCGATTCCGATCGACAGCAGGATCATCGGTGTATCGTGCGCAATGGCGAAATTGCCCGACAGCCCGTGAATGCCGACATAATGCATGCTGGCGATGCCGGCCCCGAGCAGCACGGCCGACCAGACTACCCGCCGCAGCGACGGGTCGCCGATGCTGACGAAAAACAGGGATATGCCGACCACCAGCGCGCAGATCAGGAACGAGATGATGGTGGGCAGCACGAGATAGACCGTATCTGCCGGGATCGGCGCCGCCAGCATGCCGACGAAATGCATGGTCCAGATGCCGACCGCGAGAAACGCGGCGGCGCCCGCCAGCAGCAGGCGCGCGCTGACGCCCGGCGTCCCGCGGATGCGCGCGGTGAGGCCGAAGCCGGTGTAGCCGCCGAGAATCGCGATCACCACCGAGAGCGCGACGAGATAAGGATCGTGTCCGCTGACCATGATCGTTCGGCCGCCCGTCGCCGCGGGCGTGCCCTCCTCCCGCCGCCGAGTTTACCCGCGCGGCGGGAGGAATGACAATGAATCCCTCATGCCTCGTGTCCCGGACGCGGTGCAGCGTCCTTCACGCTGCTCCGCTGAGCCGGGACCCACGCTTTCGTGAATTATCATGGGCCCCGGCTCAGCAGCGCACCGCTATCGCGCTGCGCTGCGTCCGGGGCACGAGAGTTTACGCAATCCCCGCCGCGACCTGGCCGCGCAGCCGTTCCAGGCTGAGCAGCGTGTTGGCGCAGGCTTCCGCGACCTCGACGCCCTTGAGCGCGAAATGGCGGCGGAAGAAGTCCAGATGCGCGGCGCTCTCGTGGAACTGTTGCGGCGTCAGCACCGCCGAGAAGATCGGCACCTCGGTGCGCAGCTGCACATCCATCAGCGCCTTGATCACGGTGTCGGCGACGAATTCATGGCGGTAGATGCCGCCATCGACCACAAGCCCCGCCGCGACGATGGCGGTATAGCGCCGCGTCTTGGCGAGGATCTGCGCATGCAGCGGGATTTCGAACGAGCCGGGCACCTCGAACAGATCGACATTCGTGATATGGCGCGCCTCGATCTCCTGAAGGAAGGCGATCCGGCATTCCTCCACCACCTCGCGGTGCCAGGAGGATTGCACGAACGCGACCCGCTGCGGTTTTGCAAAGCGCGGATGCGAGGTTGCCGGAGGATCGATAATTTCGGGGGATTTAACTTCAGAAGATTGGATTTGGGGTTCTTGCAACATCTGATTCATGGCTTTCCTCTTTCAGGACCAGAATCAGGGCATACGGAACGAGCAGCCGCGCGGATTGCGGCTGTCGCGACCGTTCTCTTTCATCCGGACTTTAACCGTCGGCTTCGGAGTCACACCGAATCTGCTGACCCTTTTCGCCGGAACGTCCGGACAAGAAGGCGCTCGCGGGCTTGGGCTGCGTCACCCTTACCGCCGGTGGGGACTTTCACCCCGCCCTGAGAACATCGGCCGCCCGGTATGAGCGGCCTTGACGGGAACTATGGCGAATCACCGGGAGGCCAGCAAGCGGCTTCCGCATCGGAAATCTGCATGTCCCCATGCCCGCAGAGCCGGGCGGCCGGACTTGAGGTCGGTAACCGCATGAAAATGATTCAATATTTCGTCATGGCCAGCCCACCATAAGCACCGTTCGACGGCTGCATTCGACGCGCCGGACTCGCCTTGCGCGAATCCGATTCCGGTTTGTTCCAAAAGTTAACAATGGCGTTTGCGATCAGCTGTGGATGAGCGGCCCTTTGCCTGTGGACGGAGTCCCCGTACGGTTGCGGAGATTCTGCAAATCACATCACTTGATCCCGGCAAGCTCAACGAACCCACCACAAGGTGGACCCAAGGGATTGCGTCCGGCAGCGACGCGTTATGTCAGCGCGTGTCGGCCTGCTGCGTGCGTATCAACCATCGTATCTCCGATACCAAAGTAAGGTCGAGACGGCATGTCCCTGCTCGAAGGCATCATCGATTCCCGGAACAACCCGCTCGCGGTTGTCGAAGACATCGCCGCCGACAACAACTGGTCGTTCGAACGATCCGGCGAAGACGAGGTCACCATCGTCTCCAAGGGTGACTGGACCGACTACCAGTTGTCCTTCACCTGGATGGGCGAGATCGAGGCGCTGCATCTGGCCTGCGCCTTCGACATGAAGATTCCGGCCGCCCGCCGCGCCGAAGTGCAGCGGCTGATCGCCGCCATCAACGAACAATTATGGGTCGGGCATTTCGACATCTGGACCCACACCGGCATGATCATGTACCGGCAGGCGCTGGTGCTGCCGGGCGGGCTGACCGCCTCGACCGCGCAATGCGAAAGCATGCTGGTCGGCGCCATCCACGCCTGCGAACGCTATTTTCCCGCATTCCAGTTCGTGGTCTGGGCCGGCAAGAATGCCGCGGAAGCCATGAGTGCGGCGATGTTCGATACGCAGGGTGAGGCTTGAAGACTCCAACGCAGGCGCTGCAACATATTCGCTGTCGTCCCGGCCTCCGAGCCGGGACCCATACGCCGTGACACCCGCGTTCGGCTAAAATGCTTGTCGCTCGTCCCTCGCCTCATTAGAACCACCTGTGGTTATGGGTCCCGGCTCGGAGGCCGGGACGACAGCGTCATTTGTGGTGAGCACCTTGAACACAACCAGCGCACTGAAAAACATCACCGGCACCATCGTGCTCGCCGGCGCCGGCAAGATGGGCGGCGCGATGCTGACGGGCTGGCTGGCGGGCGGGCTCGACCCGAAGCGCGTCACCGTGATCGAGCCGCACCCTTCCGCCGACATCAGCGCGCTGGCGGCAAAGGGCATCCGTCTCAATCCGACGGCGAACGAGATCGGCGATGTCGCGACGCTGGTGGTCGCCGTCAAGCCGCAGACATTCCCCGAGGCCGGGCCGGCGCTGAAGCCATTCGTCAGCGCTTCCACCCTGGTGGTCTCGATCATGGCCGGCATCACCAGCGCCGCGCTCGAAAAGGTCTGCGGCGGCAGCGTGGTGCGCGCCATGCCGAACACGCCAGCCGCCATCGGCCGCGGCATCACGGTGGCGGTGGCGGCGACCAATGTCAGCGCCGCGCAGCGCGCGGTCGCCCACGCGCTGCTGCGCGCCACCGGCGCGGTCGAGTGGGTCGATGACGAGAATTTGATGGACGCGGTGACCGCGGTGTCCGGTTCCGGTCCGGCCTATATCTTCCTGCTCGCCGAGGAGCTGGCGCGCGCCGGCGTCGAAGCCGGCCTGCCGGTCGAACTCGCGACAAAACTGGCGCGCGAAACCGTCGCCGGCTCCGGCGAATTGCTGCATCGCTCGGACGATTCATCGGCGACGCTGCGCAAGAACGTCACCTCGCCCGGCGGCACCACCGCGGCGGCGCTGGAAGTGCTGATGGGCGACGGCGGCCTGCAACAGCTGATGATCCGCGCGGTCGCGGCGGCGACCAGGCGCTCGAAGGAATTGGCGAAGTAGCACACTCGTCGTAGCCCGGATGGAGCCAATAGGTCGGCGCAAAGCGCCGCCCGATTGGCGCAATCCGGGTCAGTCGCGCAAGTTTCCGCACCGGCCCCGGATTTCGCAAGGGCTCCATCCGGGCTACGGGTTTCGTCTACTTCGCACCCATCCGCTTGTTGAAACTCGCGAGATTCACCAGGCCGCGGGCGTGGCGGCCGTCGCCGATCTTGCGCTCGCCGTCGAACGCCTCGACCTCGAAGCGGATCACGCGGCGCTCCACTGCGATCACCTTCGCCGTGGTCCGCACGGTGGCGCCGACCGGGGTGGCGGCGAGATGGCGGATATCGACCTCGGTGCCGACGGTGACCCAGCCCGGCTGCAGATGGCCACGGATGGCGTCGCCGGACGCCAGCTCCATTTCCAGGATCATCATCGGGGTCGCATAGACCATCGGCATCCCCGCGACGAAATGCCCGACGGTCTGTTCCGGCGGCACCACGAGGGTGCGCTCGGCGCTCATGCCGATGGTGATGATGTCGCGTGCGTCCATGGGATGATCCGAAATCTCAACACCGTCGTCCCCGCGCACGCGGGGACCCATACGCCGTGACGTCAAGGTTACGGGAAGTTTACAAAGCCTTGTTGAAGCAGCACGCTCCACCAACAGACGACCGGGGTTATGGGTCCCCGCGTGCGCGGGGACGACGAGGGAGCGGTTCTACTTCTTCGCAGCCGCCGCGCGCTCTACAAAGGTCTTGCCGCCCTTCATCTTGTGAGCCAGCGGCGCCTCGTTGATCTGGATCACGACGGCGTCGGCGTCGACGCCGAGGTTCTTCACCAGCGCCTGGGTGATGTCGCGCATCATGCCGGCCTTCTGTTCGTCGGTGCGGCCGGCGGCCATGCTCACGGTAATTTCAGGCATTCTGTCACTCCCTTTGTTTTTGCTACTTCGTTTTCGCTACGAATTCAGTCCTCATCCCTGCGTAATGGCTTCGCCGTTATCGCCTGAGGAGCGGCCTCTTGGCCGCGTCTCGAAGGATGTGCCCATTGTCCCCATGGTTCGAGACGGCGCAAGGGCGCCTCCTCACCATGAGGGCTTAATTCCACTTCACATCATGCCGCGCCAGCACTTCGCGCACGGCTTCGACAATCCTGCTCTCATCGACCTCGTATTGCGCTGCGGTCTGCTTCTTCAGATATTCCTCGCGATCCTTGATCTCGGTGAGGCCCGCGCCGAGGATCAGATCCTTGATCTGGACCTTGCCATTGGCTTTTTCGTCCGAGCCCTGGATGATCACGCAAGGCGAATTGCGCTTGTCGGCATATTTGAGCTGGTTGCCCATGTTCTTGGGGTTGCCGAGATAAAGCTCGGCGCGGATGTCGGCCTTGCGCAGGTCCGCGACCATTTTCTGATAATCGGCGATGCGGTCGCGGTCGAACACGGTGACGACGACGGGACCGAACTCCGGCGTGGTGTCGAGCTTGCCGAGCATGGTGAGGGCGGCCTGCAGCCGCGACACGCCGATGGAGAAACCGGTCGCCGGCACCGGCTCGCCGCGAAAGCGCGAGACCAGACCATCGTAACGCCCGCCGCCACCGACCGAGCCGAAGCGGACGGGACGGCCTTTTTCGTCTTTCGTCTCGAGCGTGAGTTCGACCTCGTAGACCGGGCCGGTGTAATATTCGAGGCCGCGCACGACGGAGGGATCGATCTTGATGCGATCCGGACCGTAACCGGAAGCCGCGATCAGATTGGAAATCTCGGAAAGTTCGGCGCGCGCCAACTGAACCGTCTCCGACTCGAACAGGTAACGAAACGCGGCGTCATCCGCCTTGCCGGGATCGCCGAAGCAGGTCGCAATCGCGTGCGCGTCGGTGGCGCTCAAGCCGGCACCCTTGGTGAAATCGCCCTTGCCTTCTTCGCCGCCGTCCCATCGTCCGGGACCCAGCAGCTTTTCCACTTCCGCGATCGGAAATTTGTCGAGCTTGTCGACGGCGCGCAAGACGATGAGCCGTCGTCCCGCATGCTCGTCGCCGCCAAGCCCGATGCTCTCCATCACGCCGTCGAGCACCTTGCGGTTATTCACCTTCACCACATAGCTGCCACGCGGGATGCCCAGCGCTTCCATCGTATCCGCCGCCATCATGCACATCTCGCGTCCGCCGCCGGCGAAGCGCTGCCCATCGTGTCAGCGTCGAACTGCATGAACTGGCGGAAGCGGCCGGGGCCGGGCTTCTCGTTGCGATAGACATAACCCTCGCGATAGCTGCGATAGGGTTTTGGCAGCGAGTCAAAATTTTCCGCGACGTAGCGCGCCAGCGGCGCGGTCAGGTCGTAGCGCAGGCTGATCCACTGCTCGTCATCATCCTGGAACGAGAACACGCCCTCATTGGGCCGGTCCTGGTCCGGCAAAAATTTGCCGAGCGCGTCGGTATATTCCATCGCCGGGGTTTCCACCGGCTCGAAACCGTAGCGCTGATAGACCTCGCGGATTTTGGCGACCATCGCGCGGGTCGCCGCAATCTCGGCAGGGCCGCGATCGGTAAGGCCGCGCGGCAAGCGGGCGCGGAGTTTTTGCGGTTTTTTGGGTTTTTCAGCCATGGCCGGCGTTGGTACCAGCGCAGGCCCGGCGCGGCAACCGCTTGCTTGTTTCCTTCTCCCCTTGTGGGAGAAGGTGGCGCCTCACGAAGTGAGGCGACGGATGAGGGGTCTGCATCCGCGGAGACAGACCCCTCACCCGGCCGCGATGCTTCCGCATCGCGTCCACCCTCTCCCACAAGGGGAGAGGGAAGAAAGGGACGCACCGAGACTTCCGCCGCCCCTCAAAACACCTTCTTGATCCAGTCGTGCGGGTCCGCCGCGCGGCCGTACTGGATGTCGACCAGCTTCTTGCGCATTCCCATGGCGACCGGGCCGGCGGCGCCGCCGCTGATGAGGAAGTCGCCGCTGGCCGAGCACACCTTGCCGATCGGCGAGATCACGGCCGCCGTGCCGCAGGCAAAAGCCTCTTTCAGTCGGCCGCTGGCGGCATCCGCGCGCCACTGCCCGATCGTGTAGGCCTCCTCGCGCACGGGCATGCCGGCATCCCTGGCGAGTGCGATGATCGAATCGCGGGTAATGCCCGGCAGGATGGTGCCGAGCGGCGGCGTCGAGAGCGAACCGTCGTCGAACACGAAAAAGACGTTCATGCCGCCGAGTTCCTCGACGTAGCGGCGCTCGACCGCATCGAGGAACACGACCTGATCGCAGCCGTGCTCGATGGCCTCGGCCTGCGCGCGCAGGGACGCGGCGTAATTGCCGCCGCATTTGACCGCGCCGGTGCCGCCGATCGCGGCGCGGGTGTAGTTCTCCGACACCCAGATCGACACCGGCGCAGGTCCGCCCTTGAAATAGGAGCCGACCGGCGAGGCGATGACGGCGAAGATGTATTCTGCCGACGGTTTGACGCCGAGGAACACCTCGCTCGCGATCATGAAGGGCCGCAAATAAAGGCTGCCCTCGCCGCCCGGGATCCAGGCGCGGTCGAGACGCACGAGCTGCTCGACCGCTTCGATGAACGCGGACTCCGGCAGCGGCGCCATCGCCATGCGGTCGGCCGAATTCTGGAAGCGTCTGGCGTTGGCGTCGGGACGGAACAGGTTCACGCCGCCGTCGTCGCGCTTGTAGGCCTTGAGGCCCTCGAAAATCTCCTGCGCGTAATGCAGCACGGCTGTGGCCGGATCGAGCGGGAAATTGGCGCGGGATTCGACGCGCGCGTCATGCCAGCCCTTGGCCTGGTTGTAGCGGACGATCGCCATGTGATCGGTGAAAACCCGGCCAAAACCCGGGTCCGCGAGCTTTGCCTCCCGTTCTTTTTCCGGCGTCAGGTTCGCCGCAGGCTGGATGTCGAATTTCAAACTCATGGCCTTGCTTCCCGCTGTCGGAGCCGGCGCGATGTCCGCCGTCGGCCTGTCTCTGCGGGCCTGCTCGATCGAAACTGCCATGGACGTTCTCCCGGATTGACGCTGGTCTTGCGCCTGTTCTTGCGCCGGCGACGCGGCGCGGTTGGTTACGCCTGGCCTTCCCCGCCCGGCCTTGCGGCCGGTTGCCACGCCGGCATGTCCTTAGGACACGCTTTTGTGGAATGCGGAAGTCCAGTATGTTTGCCGAAATGCCGCTCGACAATCGCACGGTCAACAAATCAGCAGCCTTGTTCAAACTCGGCCGCCACTTCAGGCCTTATCCGGCCCTTTGGAACTGTACCGCGCTCAAAACGACTTAATGTTTCGTCGCGGCTGACAGTTTTGTAACATTGAACCCAAGATACGTCAATATGGCTGACATAAATTTCTCGGCATCCTCCACAGACCCCGATTCGAGGGCGGGCGAAGCACGATCCCCTGCCCCGGGTCAGGCCGATTTGCGCTGGGATATCATCGAGCTGCTGTTCTTCGCCTACCGGGATTTCGTCGGCGACGCCGACAACGTATTGGAGGCCTTCGGCTTCGGGCGGGCGCACCACCGGGTGCTACATTTTGTCCACCGTTTTCCCGGCCTCAAGGTCGCCGATCTCCTGGACGTGCTGCGGATTACCAAGCAGTCGCTGGGACGGGTACTCAAACAGCTGCTCGACGAAGGCTACATCGTGCAGCGCACCGGCAACAACGACCGGCGGCAGCGGCTGCTCTACGCCACCGCCAAGGGCGAGGCGCTGGTGGGCAGGCTCGCGGGCCTGCAGACCGACCGGATCAACCGCGCGCTGTCGGGTATCGCGCCCGATGGCGTGGAAACCGTCCGCCAGTTCCTGCGCGCGATGATCGATCACGACGATCCCGACAAGGTGCTGGCGACCATTCTCGGCTCCGGCGGCGCAACCGCAAAGGACAAGTCGTGATCCAGGCTTCCACAATCGCGCGGACCCCGCCGCAACCGGCCGACGACGCCCCGCATCTGCTGCTGGTCGATGACGACCGCCGCATCCGCGATCTGTTGTCGCGCTTTCTGTGCGGGGAAGGCTACCGCGTCACCACGGCGGCGAGCGCCTCCGACGCCCGCGCCAAGCTGCTCGGCCTGCATTTCGATCTGTTGATCCTCGACGTCATGATGCCGGGCGAGACCGGCTTCGACCTCGCCCGCTTCATCCGTACCTCGTCCTCGGTGCCGATCATCATGCTAACGGCGCGCCATGAAGCCGAGGCCCGCATCGAGGGCCTGCAGATCGGCGCCGACGATTACGTCGCAAAGCCGTTCGAGCCGCGCGAGCTGGTGCTGCGGATCGGCAATATTCTCAAGCGCACCGCGCCGCCGCCGGTGGAGACGCTGGAGCAGGTCGCGTTCGGCCCCTATGTCTATCATCTCGACCGCGGCGAACTGCGCCAGGGCGAGGAGACCATCCACCTCACCGATCGCGAGCGCGAGATGCTGCGGATTCTCGCGGTGGCGCCGGGCGAGACCGTGCCGCGCAGCGCGCTGACCGGCGACGGCTCCGTCAACGAGCGCGCGGTCGACGTGCAGATCAACCGCCTGCGGCGCAAGATCGAGAAAGATCCAGCCAATCCGCTGTTCCTGCAGGCGGTGCGCGGCGTCGGCTATCGCCTGGTCGCTTCGCCTTGAGAATATCAGTATGAGCACGCTCGACACCGGCCTCACACTGATCCGCTCCGCCGCCGGGCGCGTCTCCGCCGCCAATAACTGGATGGGCAACGCCTTCAAGGGCTGGATGCCGACCGGGCTCTACGCCCGCGCGCTGCTGATCATGATCGTGCCGATGGTGGTGCTGCAGTCGGTGGTGGCGTTCGTGTTCATGGAGCGGCACTGGAACACGGTGACGCGGCGGCTGTCCGCCGCCGTGGTGGCCGATGTCGCCACCCTGATCGACGTCTACAAGGTCTATCCGCAGGACAAGGACCGCACGCAGTTGCGGCGCATCGCCCAGCAGCGGCTCGGCATGGGGCTGGATTTCCTCCCCGTCGGCGACATGCCGCCGCCGGGGCCGAAACCGTTCTTCTCGCTGCTCGACCAGACGCTGTCGGTGCAGCTCAGCCGCCAGATCGCGCGACCGTTCTGGATCGATACCGTCGGCCGCTCCAACCTGGTGGAGATCCGCATCCAGCTCGACGACGCGGTGATGCGGATCTTCGCGCAGCGCAGTGCTGCCTATGCGTCGAATTCAGAGATCTTCATCTTCTGGATGCTGGGGACCTCGTCGATCCTGCTGATCGTCATGGTGCTGTTCCTGCGCAACCAGATCAAGCCGATCCTGCGGCTGGCCGACGCCGCCGAAAGTTTCGGCAAGGGCCGCGAGGCGCCGAACTTCCGTCCCCGCGGCGCCCGCGAAGTGCGGCGCGCCGCCCACGCCTTCCTCGAGATGAAGGCGCGCATCGAGCGCTCGATCGAGCAGCGTACCGCGATGCTGGCCGGCGTCAGCCACGATCTGCGCACCATCCTCACCCGCTTCAAGCTCGAGCTGGCGCTGATCGGCGACAGCCCCGAGGTCGACGGCATGCGCAAGGACGTCGACGAGATGGCCGGCATGCTGGAGGCCTATCTGGCGTTCGCGCGCGGCGACAGCGGCGAGCATGCGCAGCCGACCGACATGGCGCTGGCTCTGGAGGAATTGCGCAGCGACGCCGAGCGCAACGGCCACGCCGCGACCGTGACATTCCACGGCCTGCCCGTGGTGACGGTGAAGCCGGCATCGTTCAAGCGCTGCCTCGCCAACCTCGTCTCCAACGCGGCGCGCCACGCCAACGCGATCTCGATCACCGGCCACCGCGACCACCGCTATCTCACCGTCACGGTCGACGACGACGGCCCGGGCATTCCCGTCGAGATGCGCGAGGAAGTTTTCAAGCCGTTCCTGCGGCTCGACGACGCCCGCAACCAGGACGAGGGCGGCACCGGCCTGGGGCTGGCGATCGCCCGCGACATCGCCCGCTCGCATGGCGGCGACATCACGCTCGGCGACAGCCCGATGGGCGGGCTGCGTGCGGCGGTGCGGATACCGGTGTGACTTTCTTCTCCTCCCCTGGAGGGGGAGGGTCGACGCGACTGAAAGGAGCGGCGGGGTGGGGTGACGGTCTATCGTATCGAACAGTGAGCGAGTTGAGAGACTGTCACCCCACCCCGCTCGCTACGCGAGCGACCCTCCCCCTACAGGGGAGAGTAAGCGAGCGCCTCGGCTACTTCGCCGGCTTCGGCATCAGGCCCTTGAGCTTTTCCATGTCCTTGATGTTCATCTTCATGCCGCCGGGCATCATGATGTCGCCGGGCTTCTGATCCGCCTTGCAGGCGCCCAGCCACTTCGCTTCGATCGTCGTGGTGCTGTCGCGCGGCATGCCGGGCGGACCGCCCTGGCTCTGCGAGGTGGCCTTGACGGTGTAGGCGGAATTGAAGTCGCCAACGATCTCGGAATGCGAGGTCATGGTCACGCCCGCGACGTTGCAGACGGAATCGTTGACATAGCCGGTTGCGGTCTTCTGGGTGTCGTTCTTCGAACACAGATCCTTCGACGCAGGCGAGAAGGACGAACTCATCGCCTTGTCGGTGGTCTCGTCGGTGCATTGCTGCATCGTCATCTCGGGCGTCGACGAACCGGCCCGCATGGTCTTCATTTCCCACAGGCCCGCCTTGCGCATCGGCAGTTCGACCGCAACGGCATCGGGCCCTGGGATAGCCACCAGCAGACAAGCGCCTAATACCAATGAAACGAGCTGTCGCGTCATGTGCGCACTCCCGGCTGATCGATTCCGACAGGTGGGATGATCCGGTTCAGTAACGGGCGCGCACGGCCCCGTCCGCCCGGTAATACGGCACCCAGCGACAGGCGAACGAGATGTAGCCGCCCTCGTAGGCCTGCACGCCGAGGAATTTCACCACCTTGCCGTAACCGGCGCAGTGGTCGATCGCCATGGCGCGGATATCGGTCTGCGACGCCAGCCCATAGGCGATGATGCCGCCGGTGTCGTTGCCCTTGAACGGCGGCACCCATTGGGCCTGCACCGGCGCGCTCGCCAGCATTCCCATCGCAACCAGGCTCGCAGCCCCAATCATTCGCATCGCAGACTCCATTTGGCTGCAAGCACCTTAGGGCGCATCGGCCGCCATGAAAAGAACGGCGGACGGCCGAGCGCCGGGTTATCGGCAGGTGTGGCCGCCTTGCACTTGACCTCGTGCGGGCTTCGCGGCACCGTCCCCGACGTTGGAACACCGGCGGATTTCCCCATGCGCGACTTCTTCAAAGCCCAGAAACGACCCGCTGTTGGCGTAGCACTCGGCGTCATGCTGGGTCTGCTTACCCCGGGCCAGTCGGCGCAAGCGGCCAATCCGCTGGAGCTGAATTTCGGGCTGTTCGGCCCGAAATATGACGGCCGGGTCAAGGAATGCGAAGCCGCACTGGGCACCATCACCAACCAGTTCTGGGAGAAGGAAAGCACCTTCTGGAATTCCTCGCTCAAGATCACGGCCTATGGCCGCATCCACGAAACCGCGTTCCGGCCCTGGCAGTCCGACAACATACCGCGCCGCTATTGCAGCGCCGACGTGATGCTGAGCGACGGCAAGCTGCGCCAGGTGCACTACTCGATCATCGAGGACGGCGGCTTTGCCGGCTTCGGCCAGGGCGTGGAATGGTGCGTGACCGGGCTCGACCGCAACTGGGCCTATAATCCCGGCTGCAAGGCCGCCAAGCCCTGAGCGGCACCCTGGGTTTTTGGGGCGATTGCCCCGAATCTGGCCTCCCCTGAAGCTGGATGAGATTTGGCTGGAACCGTGAAAACGTAGCATTTTCATATCGTTCCGAACGCAGCGGCACGAGTGCGGCGGCCCGCTCTTACTGTGCATGGGGTTGTTTTCGATTTTTGCCCAGACCCTGCTGTGAGCGTGGGATCGGTGATATCTCGCCCTCGCCGTCGTCGCTCTTCATAATTTGTTCTTGAAATGTTCCGGTTTTCTGCTACACTTCCGGGCGGTCCGAGTATAGGGGCTTTGTCATGTCGCATTTTTTACGGGTCGGGATTTCGCGGGTTGTGATCTCCCTGGGGTTGCTGATCGCGGCCGCCCTGACAGGGCTGGTGGGGACCGCAGCGGCGCAGGATCGCCGGCAGAATGCCCCCGGCGAGTTCGATTTTTACGTGCTGTCGCTGTCGTGGTCGCCTTCCTACTGCGAGGAGGCGGCGGAGCGCGGCACCAGCGGGCGGTCGCAGATCCAGTGCGGCCGGCCCTATGCCTTCGTGGTCCACGGCCTGTGGCCGCAATATGAGCGCGGCTTTCCCAACTACTGCCAGCGGCCGTCGCCGCGGCTCGATCGCAATATCATGACGTCGATGCTGGATCTGATGCCGGCGCCCGGGCTGATCTTTGCCGAGTGGGACAAGCACGGCACCTGCTCCGGGCTCGGCGCCCGGGCCTATTTCGAGACCATCCGCAAGGCCCGCGCCGCCGTGAAGATTCCGCCGGAATATCTCGATCTGGCCGCCGAGAAGACACTGGCGCCCGCCGAGATCGAGGAAGCCTTCGTCAAGGTCAATCCCGGCCTCAGCGCCTCGGCGATCGCGGTGGTCTGCGGCCGGAAGCGGCTCAGCGAAGTGCGCATCTGCATGAGCAAGGACCTCCAGTTCCGCGCCTGTGAAGAGACCGACCGCCGCGCCTGCCGCCGCGACGAGGTGGTGATGCCGCCGATGCGGGGGACCTGAGGGGGATACGTCATTCAGGGGCGATGCGAAGCATCGAACCCGGAATCTCGAGATTCCGGGTTCGCGCTAACGCGCCATCCCGGAATGACCTTGGTTACTTTCGTCGTCTGATGTCGTAACCCCTCTCCCATGAATTACCGTCACGACTTTCATGCCGGCGGCTTCGCCGACGTCATCAAGCACATCGTGCTGGTGCGTATGCTCACCTATCTGCACGAGAAGCCGGCGGCGTTTCGCGTCATCGACACCCATGCCGGCGCCGGGGTCTACGATCTGACCTCCGAGGAAGCCCGCCGGGGTGGCGAATCGCTGACCGGGATCGCCCGCATCATGCAGGCGCGGTTTTCGGAAAAGACCGAGCCGCTGCTGAAACCCTATCTCGACATCATCAGGGCGTTCAATCCGCAGCGCGACCTGAAGGCCTATCCGGGATCGCCGCTGATCGCCCGCGCGCTGCTGCGGCCGCAGGATCGCCTGACCGCCTGCGAGGTCGAGCCGAAAGCCCGCAAGCGCCTGATCGAGGCGCTCCGGCGCGACACCCAGGCCCGGGTGGTCGACCTCGACGGCTGGACCGCGCTGCCGGCCTTCGTGCCGCCGAACGAGCGGCGCGGCCTGGTCCTGATCGATCCTTCGTTCGAGCAGAAGGACGAGTTCGAACGGCTGGCCGCAGGCTTTGCCGAGGCCTTCGCGAAATGGCCGACCGGCAGCTATTTGATGTGGTACCCGGTGAAAAGCCGGCGCGCCACCGACGGCCTGGCGCGGCATGTCGCCGAGGTGGCCGGCGCCGGCAAGCCGCCGGGAAAATGCCTGCGACTGGAATTCAGCGTCGCACCGCAGGCCGCATCCCCGGGCCTCGTCTCCACGGGGCTTCTGATCGTCAACCCGCCCTGGACGCTGATGGGCGAGTTGAAGGCAATCCTGCCCGAACTGGAAAAGCCGCTCGGCCAGGGCGGCGCCGGCCGGTTCAGGCTCGAAGTGCCCAAACCCTGACGCTGCAGGCCTCCGCCGCTTTGCCGCGCCGCAAAAGCACGATTTGAACGGTAGGCAATTTGCCGGGAACCGTATTATGCTCAGTCCATTGGACTGGCTTTACGTTCCGCTTCCGCAAATGGTAGCGGCGGAGTGACAAGGCCTCAAATAATTTCAAGACGGATCGGCGGTGCAGCCTAATCCGCAGATGGCCCTGCCTTCCGGCAGCGAATGTCCGGTCGGGCTGATACGCGCTGACGGCGCGTGGCGGCGGTGCAGTACGGGGGAGGAGTTTCCCGATGGCCATGACTGGGATCGTCAAGTTCTTCAACGGAGAACGGGGCTATGGCTTCATCAAGCCCGATGACGGCGGTCGCGATGTGTTCGTTCACATCACCGCGGTGGAGCGGGCCGGGTTGAAGGACCTGATCGAAGGACAGCGCATCACCTTCGAAGTCGAACCGGACAAGAAGGGCAAGGGGCCCAAGGCGGTCAATCTGGTGATTTCATAGCAGCTATCCATCGGGCGAGGTGTCGCTTCACTTCTCGGACGGCACACCCCACTCCTCATCCTGAGGAGCCGCGCGCGCTTCGCGCGGCGTCTCGAAGGATGGCAGCAGCAAATGTGCCAGATGGTTCGAGACGCAGGTCCGGCGACGCAAGGGCGCGCCGGATCTGCTCCTCACCATGAGGGAGTCGAGGATGCCGCTTGAGAAGCGATCCGGCACCATTTCGAGCACACAAAAAAATCCCGGCCGCGGGAAGCGGCCGGGAGGTTGCAGTCAATCTTTTCTTGTTCGAACTTTTCTTGGTATCAGAAACGATAGTTCACGCCGGCGCGCAGCAGTCCGAACCGGTAACCGTTCGACGCTCCGGTGATGGTGAAGTTGGAGTTGGCGAGATCGACATAGAGATATTCGATCTTGGCGCTCAAATTCTGGGTGAGGCCGAATTCGGTGCCGGCGCCCACGGTCCAGCCGGCCCTGGTATGGCTTTCCGACAGCCCGAAGGTCTCGCCGCGCAATTCGCCGAACGCCAGACCGCCGGTACCGAAGAACATGATGTTGTTGAAGGCGTAGCCGACCCGGCCGCGCACGGTGCCGAACCACGGATTGGAGAATTTCCACGGCGCGAAGGTATCATTGGCGCCGGTCGCCTGGATGTCGCCCTCGGCGCCGAACACCCATGGTCCGGTCTGCCAGTTGTAGCCGGCCGTTACGCCGCCGACGAAACCCGAAGGCTTGGCCGGGTTGTTGTGGACGCTTCCCCAGGCGTAGCCGAGATTGGCGCCGAGATAGGGGCCGGCCCAGCTGTAGGCGTTGAGCGGCTGGTTGACGGTATAGGGAGCGCGCGCGCCGTAATTGTTCATGTCGGCGGCCTGCGCCGGCAGATTCCAGCTCACGGCGGCCAGCGCCACTGCGCCCGATACAAGCTTTTTCATCGTACTCTCCCCACGCAACTGCCGTGCCCCTTCCGCTTCGAGAAGCGCCCGAATTGGGGGCGCAACGCGAGACCGCATGGTTACGGAATCCACTCTTCTTCTGATAAGATTTATCGAGAGTTTTAAGTTAAAGGGTTGTTAAGACCCGTTACCGCCCGCTCAGCATTCTTAAGAAAGTGTTACGCTGCGGTTCGCCGCGCGGATGGGCGTCGGCAGAGGCTGCCGTCGCGGCGCTGGCGATGCACGGGGCCAGCGCTTAAGTATTCGGCCGATGGATCACGATTCTTCCCAGACCCCCAAGGATACCTCTGAGGATACCCCTGAGGTTCCGGTTCCGCCGACGGAGCGCAGCGCCGTAGGGCCGGCCTCTGCGCCTGCCGATCTGCCGCCGCAGGACCCGGCGCCGGAGGAGTTCGACCCCGCGACCTCAGGCTCCGAAGAGGACGACGAGGGCCTGCCGGAGATTGCCGACGAGTCAGGCGAAGCACTGCCGGAAGGCCGGTTGGCGTCCGGCCATGCCGCGATCGAGCACGCAGTCCGCCATGCCCCGACCTCGCCCGGGGTCTACCGCATGCTCAATGCGGCCAGCGACGTGCTCTATGTCGGCAAGGCGAAAAACGTCAAGAAGCGGCTGTCTTCCTATGCAAGGGTTTCGGCGCCGCAGCCGGCGCGCATCCTGCGCATGATCGCGGCCACCGCGACCGTCGAGATCGTGTCGACCACGACCGAAACCGAGGCGCTGCTGCTGGAAGCCAATCTGATCAAGCAGCTGCGACCGCGCTTCAACGTGCAGCTGCGCGACGACAAATCGTTTCCCTATATTCTCATCACCGGCGACCACTGGGCGCCGCAAATTCTAAAGCATCGCGGCGCGCAGTCGCGCCCCGGGCGATATTTCGGTCCGTTCGCCTCGGCCGGTGCGGTCGGCCGCACCATCACGGCGCTGCAACGCGCCTTTCTGGTGCGCTCCTGCACCGACGCGTTTTTCGAAAGCCGCACCCGGCCCTGCCTGCTCTACCAGATCCGCCGCTGTTCGGGCCCCTGCACCGGGGAAATCGATTTTCCCGGCTATACCGAACTGGTGCACGAGGCGACCGATTTCCTGTCCGGCCGCAGCCGCGTGGTGAAACAGCAACTCGCCGGCGAGATGGAAAAGGCTTCCGCCGAACTCGAATTCGAGACCGCGGCGCTTTACCGCGACCGGCTCGCGGCACTGTCGGCGATCCAGTCGCAGCAGGGCATCAATCCGCGCAGCGTGGAGGAAGCCGACGTCTTCGCCATCCATCAGGAGGGCGGCTATTCCTGCATCGAGGTGTTCTTCTTCCGCACCGGGCAGAACTGGGGCAATCGCGCCTATTTTCCCCGCGCCGAGAAAACCTTCACCCCGGAAGAGGTGTTGGCCTCGTTCCTCGCCCAGTTCTACGACGACAAGCCGCCGCCGAAGCTCATCCTGCTGTCGCATGCCATCGAGGAATGCGAATTGCTGGCCGATGCGCTGTCGATCAAGGCCGGCTTCAAGGTGGAAGTCACGACGCCGCGGCGCGGCGAAAAGAAGGAGATGATCACGCACGCGCTGACCAATGCGCGCGAGGCGCTGGGCCGCAAGCTGGCGGATACCGCGACCCAGAGCCGGCTGCTGCAGGGCATGGTCACCACGCTCGGCTTGGCCCATCCGCCGAAGCGGATCGAGGTCTACGACAACAGCCATATCCAGGGCACCAACGCGGTCGGCGCCATGATCGTGGCGGGGCCGGATGGCTTCATCAAGAACCAGTACCGCAAGTTCAACATCAAGTCGGAAGGCCTCACCCCCGGCGACGATTACGCGATGATGCGCGAGGTGCTCGAGCGGCGTTTCAAGCGGCTGTTGAAGCCCGCGGAAGACGGCGCCGCCAAGCCGAAAGCGGACGATGATTCGTTTCCGCAATGGCCGGACCTCGTCATCATCGACGGCGGCCGCGGCCAGCTCAACGCCGTCAGGGAGATTTTCGAGGGATTTCAGTTGACCGGGGTGACGCTGCTGGCCGTGGCCAAGGGGCCGGACCGCGACGCCGGCCGCGAAACCCTGTTCATGCCGGACCGCGAGGCGATCAAGCTGGAGCCGCGCGACCCCGTGCTGTATTTCATCCAGCGGCTGCGCGACGAGGCGCATCGCTTCGTGATCGGTTCGCACCGCAAGCTGCGCAAAAAGGACATCCGCGAAGCCGGATTGCAGGAAATCCCGGGCATCGGCCCGTCACGGAAACGTGCCTTGCTGCACCATTTCGGAACGTTGAAGGAGATCGAGCGGGCCTCGATCGCCGATCTCGGCAAGGTTCCGGGGGTCAGCGCCGAGAGCGCCCGCAAGATTTTCGAGTTTTTCCATGCGCAACCGGGGTAGTTTCGCGTCACATGGGGGTCGCCCGCAACGGATCACCTGCGCCGCACGGTTGACCTTCATGCTTGGGCGGTATTGGTAAGACGGATGAACATCGCCACCGCAAAGGGTTCGGGCAGGAGCTCGATGTCCCTGCCGAATATCCTGACCTACGGCCGGATCGCCGCGATTCCGGTGGTGGTGGGCTGCGTCTTCCTGCAGTCCATTATGTACTACCCGTTGTGGCTGCGCTGGGTGGCACTGGCGGTATTTATCGCCGCGGCCATCACCGATTATCTCGATGGCTATTATGCGCGAATCTGGGACCAGCACTCGGCGTTCGGCCGGATGCTGGATCCGATCGCCGACAAGCTGCTGGTAGCATCCTGCCTCCTGATGCTGGCGGCAGATAGCAGCATCCATGGCTGGACGCTGTGGGCGGCCATCGTGATCCTGTGCCGCGAAATCCTGGTCTCGGGCCTGCGCGAATATCTCGCGGCCCTGCGGGTCAGCGTCCCCGTCACCAAGCTGGCGAAATGGAAAACCACCATCCAGCTGGTCGCGATCGGCTTTTTGATCGCCGGCGAAGCCGGCGAGGCGATCCTGCCGCCGACCACGCTGATCGGCATCGTCCTGTTGTGGGTGTCGGCGATTTTCACGATCTACACCGGCTGGGACTATTTCCGCGCCGGCATTCATCATCTCATCAAGGAGGATGAGGGTTGAAGGTCAAGTATTTCGCCTGGGTGCGCGAACGAATCGGCAAATCAGAGGAAACGGTCGAGCCGCCGGCCAGCGTTCGCACGGTGGACGACCTGATCGCCTGGCTGGCGGGACAGGGCGAGACTTACGCCCATGCCTTCGAGACCCCACGGGTGATTCGCGCCGCGATCGACCATGCCCACGTCAAATCCGATACCGCCATCGCCGGCGCCCGCGAGATTGCCTTTTTCCCGCCGATGACCGGCGGCTGATCCCCGCAATGGCCGCCCATGTGACAATCCGGATCCAGGAGGCCGATTTCGACATCGGCCGCGAGATCGCAGCGCTTACGCAAGGACGCACCGATATCGGCGCCATCGTGACGTTTTCCGGGATCTGCAGGGGCAGCGAGGGCGATGAGGCGATCGCGGCGCTGACGCTGGAGCATTACCCCGGGATGGCGGAGGCCGAAATCGCCCGCCATACCGAGACCGCGATGTCGCGCTGGCCGCTGACCGGCGTGACCGTGATCCATCGCGTCGGCCGCATCACACCCGGCGAAAACATCGTGCTGGTGCTGGCGGCCTCGGCGCACCGGCAGGCGGCATTCCAGGCGGCGGAGTTCCTGATGGATTATCTGAAGGCCAATGCGCCGTTCTGGAAGCGCGAGGAAAAGCCCACCGGAACCAGCTGGGTCGACGCCCACAGCCACGACGACGCCGCCGCCGCGCGCTGGACCAAATCCTGATGGCGAAGCGTGCAAAACCGGCGGCAAAGCGGCCCGCCGCGATGAAACTGCCCAGGGTCGCATCCGGCGAACTCAAGACGCTGCTCGATTTCGTGCGCTATGCGACCAGCCGCTTCATCGAAGCCAGACTCGTGTTCGCGCATGGCACCACCGATCCGGTGGCGGAGGCCGCCTTCCTGGTCTGCGAAACGCTGCATTTGCATCCCGACCAGTTCGAGACGTTCGCGATGGCGCGGGTCACCGCCAACGAGGCCAAGGCCATCCTCGACGTGATCGCGCGCCGCGTCACGTCGCGCAAACCCGCCGCCTATCTCGTCAACAAGATCTACATGCGCGGCCTGCCGTTCTATGTCGACGAGCGCACCATCGTGCCGCGTTCCTTCATCGGCGAGCTGCTGGACTCGCATTTCGGCGGCGAGGATGACGAAACCGGCGGTTCGCTGATCGAGGATTCCACTGATGTCGAAAGCGTGCTCGACCTCTGCACCGGCTCGGGCTGTCTCGCCATCCTCGCCAGCCGGAATTTCCCCAATGCTGCGATCGACGCGGTCGACCTGTCCAAGGACGCGCTTGCCGTCGCCGCGCGCAACGTCGCCGATTACGGCCTTGAGGACCGCATAACGCTGCACCGGGGCGACTTGTTTGGGCCGCTCGAAGGCCGGCGCTACGACCTGATCATTTCCAATCCGCCCTATGTCGACGCGCAAGGGATGGCCGACCTGCCGCGCGAATGCCGCGCCGAGCCGAAACTCGCGTTCGATGGCGGCGCCGACGGGCTCGATATCGTCAGGCGCATCCTCGACGAGGCCAAGCAGCATTTGACGCCGCAGGGCGGGTTGTTGTGCGAGATCGGCCGCTGCCGGCCGGCGCTGGAGGCCGCCTACCCGCAATTGCCGCTGCTCTGGCTCGAAACCGAGGATTCCGACGGCGAAGTGTTCTGGATCGGCGCCGCCGATTTGTGAGCGGCCAGGTTCTTGAGCGACCAAGTGCCGCGCGAGCCGGCCTCAATCCGCCCGATTGAGCGCAAATATTGCGCTGCATCGGCGTTCCCGATGCGCAGCGAAGCTGATAGCTTGCGGGTAGCTGCCCATGCCCCAAAACCTTGAAGAGGCCTCCCATGCTGGATAAGAGCCCACGCCCCGCCACCGTCAACGTGCCGAACGATCTCGCCGCGCACTGGATGCCGTTCACCGCCAACCGGGCGTTCAAGAAGAACCCGCGGATGCTCGCCGGCGCCAAGGACATGCACTACTTCACGGTCGACGGCCGCAAGATCATCGACGGCGCCGCCGGCATGTGGTGCTGCAATGCCGGCCACGGCCGTCCCCAGATCGCTGAGGCGATCGGCAGGCAGTCCGCGGCACTGGACTATGCGCCGCCGTTCCAGTTCGGCATTCCCCAGGCCTTCGAGCTTGCCAGCCGCATTGCCGATCTGGCGCCGGCCGGACTCGATCACGTGTTCTTCTGTAACTCCGGTTCTGAAGCCGCCGATACCGCGCTGAAAATCGCGCTGGCCTATCACCAGATCAGCGGCCAGGGCGGCCGCACCCGGCTGATCGGCCGCGAGCGCGGCTATCACGGCGTCGGCTTCGGCGGCACGTCCGTCGGCGGCATTGTCGGCAACCGCAAGATCTACGGCTCGCTGTTGTCCGGCGTCGATCATATTTCCCACACCTATGACCGCGAGAAGCAGGCCTTCACCAAGGGCGAGCCGGAATATGGCGCGCATTTCGCCGACGATGTGGAGCGGCTGGTCAATTTGCACGGCGCCAACACCATCGCCGCCGTGATCGTCGAGCCGATGGCCGGATCGACCGGCGTGCTGCCGGCGCCGAAGGGCTATCTCAAGCGGCTGCGCGAGATCACCCAGAAGCACGGCATTCTGCTGATCTTCGACGAGGTCATCACCGGCTACGGCCGACTCGGTTTTGCGTTCGCGGCAGAACGTTACGGCGTGCTGCCGGACATGCTGACATTTGCAAAAGGCATCACCAATGGCGCAGCCCCCATGGGCGGCGTGCTGGTGCGCGACACCATTCACGACGCCTTCATGAGCGGCCCGGAGCACGTCGTCGAACTGACTCACGGCTACACCTATTCGGCGCACCCGATCGCCTGCGCCGCGGCGCTGGCGACGCTGGACATCTACCGCGAGGAAAAGCTGTTCGAGCGCGCGAAAATGCTCGAGCCGAAACTCGCCGACGCCGTGATGTCGCTGAAAAACGAACCCAATGTGGTGGACATCCGCTGCGTCGGCCTGACCGCGGCCGTCGACCTCAGTTCCCTACCCGATCTGCCCGGCAAACGCGGCTTCGACGGACTCAACAGCGCGTTCCATGACAACGACCTGATGATGCGCGTCGCCGGCGACACGCTGGTGCTGACGCCGCCCTTGATCATCACCGAGGACCAGATCGGCGAGATCGTCGACAAGATCGCCAAGGTGATCCGCGCGGTGGCGTAGATTTCTTCGCCTCTCCCCGCTTGCGGGGAGAGGCCGAAATTCGCGTCAGCGAATTTCGGGTGAGGGGGACTCTCCTCCTTGCCGGACCTCGCGGATGAGAGAGCCCCTCACCCCAACCCTCTCCCCGCAAGCGCGGGGCGAGGGAGCAGACCGCCGCCGACGCAACAGCTACGGAACCTTCAAAACCCGTCCACGTTCACTCCCCGCAGCGATGATCAGCGTCGCTGCGGCGGAGGATCGACTACATGCCGGCGCTTTCGAGCGGATTGCTGCGCGCGGGGCTCGCGCTCAAACTGAACCAGGTCAAACGGGCCACAAACTCTTATTTGCGCGACCGCACCAATCAGGCCACCGGCACCGCCACCTCCTACGCCGTTGCGGCCGGGATGTTTGCCGCCGCCGGCATTTTCCTGATCGCGGCGCTTCTGGTCGGCGCCGCGGCGCTGTTTCGCTGGATTGAAATCAATTACGGGCTATTTCCGGCGTTCGGCGCCACCGGCGGCCTGCTGGTGGCGATCGCGGCGATCTGCGCGGGAGCGGCGGCCAGCCGACTGAAGCGCCCGGCGCCGCAATTCCCGTCGCTGGCGAGCCGTCTGCGCGTCGCCATCAATGCCAATCCGATCAAACCGGCCCGGGTCGAGGCGGCCACCGATACCGCGACGCAAATCCTGCGTGAACCAGCCACGCCTGTGAGCGGCGCGAACCGCGCAGGGCGGACATCCCGTCCGGGCCTGGTCGTGGACAGCAGGAAGATGCAGGCCGGCCTGCTCCTGGCGGCAACGTTGTTGGGCTGGGCGGCCGTGCGACGGCAGCAGGCGCGACGAACGGCACCCTGATGGCCGGCCGGCGCTCCGAGGCGGCCGACAATCTGCTCCTGATCGCGGCTACGGCGATTTTCGTCCTGACCGCGCAGCGCTTTCTTCAGACCATCGCCGCGCCGGAGCCGGCTCGCGAACCGGAAATCGCGCCTGCCCATCGCTTCTCGCCTGAAATCGCGCAGCCTGGACGCGGCCGGCTTTCCAGCAATCCCTTCCAGATTCCCTTCGCCGCCTGGAAGGATATCCTGTGGCGTACCTGGCAGCAGATCGACGAAGACCGCCTGCTCGCGACCGCCGCCGGCGTCGTGTTCTTCGGCCTGCTCGCGGTGTTTCCGGCCATCACGGCGCTGGTATCATCCTATGGGCTGTTCGCGGATGCCTCCACCATCGGCGCCAATCTGCAGACGATGGCTGTGATGCTGCCGCAGGGCTCGTTCCAGATCGTGCAGGACCAGATCGCGCGCGTGCTGGCCAAGGGCGATACCGCGCTCGGCGCGACCTTCGTGTTCGGCCTCGGGCTCGCGATCTGGAGCGCCAACGCCGGCGTCAAGGCCGTGATCGAGGCGTTGAATGTGGTCTATGGCGAGCGCGAGAAGCGCGGATTTTTCAGGCTGAACTTGCTGTCACTGGCCTTCACCACAGGCGCGATCATGGCGCTGATGCTGATGGTGAGCGCGGTGGTGGCACTGCCGCTGGCGCTCGATCATCTCGGCCTCGCCCAGGAGAGCAAGACCATTGTCAGCCTGGTGCGATGGCCCGTGATGTTCGCGATGCTGCTGGCGGCGCTCGGCGTGCTCTACCGGTTCGGGCCGAGCCGGCGGGCGGCGCGATGGGAATGGCTCAGCGTCGGCACGCTGGCCGCGGCCCTGCTCTGGATCGCCGGCTCCTCGCTGCTGTCGTGGTATCTGTCGAACTTCGGCAACTACGATGCCACCTACGGCTCGCTCGGCGCCGCCATCGGCCTGATGATGTGGATGTGGATGTCGGCGATCATCGTGCTGTGCGGTGCCGAACTGAACTCGGAAATCGAGCACCAGACGGCACAGGATTCGACGGTCGGGCGGCCCAAGCCGCTCGGCGCCCGCGGCGCCGTGATGGCGGACACGGTGGGACCGGCGGTTCCGGCCGAATCAGAAGAACACTAGCTCGTCGAATCAACATTGATGCTAAGCTCGCGGCGCCTGGAGGAGCGCACGACACGACCGATGGCTGCGGCTTTCGCGTTTCGACCGGGCGGGAGCAGTCTGGACTTGAGGGCGTTGCGCGCGACATGATTCGCATTTCCACGGTTTTCATCGCCATCTGCATGGTGCTGGTTGCGGCCTCGCTCGGCCTTATCCTGTATTCGGTGCTGGGCATCAGCGGTTCGGAATCCGCGATCGTGGCGCTCACCGCGCTGACCTTCCTGATCCTCTATAACGCCGTGTCGATGCGGCTGCGCGACCGCACCGATGTCGGCGGCCAGATCGCGGATCTGTCGCGCGGCACCGCCGATCTCGCCCGCCAGGTTGCCGAATTCGGGCGCCGCCTCGCCGCCGTCGAGGGCCGGGTGGTGTCGGCCAATTCGACCGGCGCCGACCGCATCCAGACCGTGATCGGCGAGATCAACGAGCTCGGCGTGCTGGTCAAGCAGCTCGCGAGCTCGGTCGCCAGCCACGACGACATGCTGGCCGCGGGCACCGCTGCCCCGCCGCCTCAGCCTGCGAGCCCGCCGGAACGCGAAGCTCCGAGCGAACTGCCCGATGTCGCCGAAGAGACAGCCAGCGCGCCCGCGCCCGCCAGGGCGGTGCCGGTCCCGGCAGCGCCTGCCGCAGCAGCACCTGCGATCACGGAGGCCACGCCGTCGCGCAGCCACGCGCACATCCTCAACGCCGTGAAGGGCGCGGTCGAGGAAAACCGCATCGATATCTATCTGCAGCCGATGGTGACCCTGCCGCAGCGCAAGGTGCGCTTCTACGAGGCGGTGACGCGGTTGCGCGACGACAAGGACGAGGTTCTCGCCGCCGAGGATTTCATCGGGGTCGCCGAAGCCGCCGGGCTGATCGGGCGGATCGATCACATGGTGATGCTGCGCTGCGTGCAGGTGCTGCGCCGCCTGATGGTGCGCAACAAGGACGTCGGGATCTTCTGCAACGTCGCCGCGGCGACGCTTGGCAATCCCACCACCTTCGCGCAATGCCTCGATTTCCTCGAAGCCAACCGGGCGCTGGCGCCGTCCTTCGTGCTCGAATTCAAGCAGTCGACGTTTCGCAACCTCGGCCCGACCGAAACCGAACATCTCGCGGCACTGGCGCAGCGCGGTTACCGTTTCTCGATCGACCACGTCACCGATCTCAGGATCGAGCCGCGCGAACTGGCCGATCGCGGCGTCCGTTTCATCAAGGTCCCCGCCGCCTTGCTGCTCGACCAGCGCTCGGGTTCCACCTCCGACATTCACCCCTCGGACCTTTCCGATCTGCTCGGCCGCTTCGGCATCGACCTGATCGCCGAACGGATCGAAGGCGAACGCGCCGTGGTCGACCTGCTCGATTACGACGTGCGGTTCGGGCAGGGATTTCTGTTTGCACCGCCCCGGCCGTTGCGGCCCGAGGGGGCATCTGCTACCGGCGGGACGCCTCCGAACAACGCGCAGGAACCCAATGGCCCCCCTAAGACGGCTCCCCTCCCTGGTCCGGCCATCGAGCCCCCGGCGCGGACGACCGGCAACGCCGCGCTGGCGCGGCGCGCCGCTGGGCCGGGCTGACCGGTCGTCGCTGCCATGACCGGACTGCGCTTTGCCGAGCGGCTTCGCGACCTCGTCCCCGGCGTGGAAGTCGTGCTCTCCGACATCTGGGGCGTGGTTCACAACGGCCTGGTGGCCTTCCCCGAAGCCTGCGAGGCGCTGCACAACTTCCGAACCCAGGGCGGCACGGTGATCCTCATCACCAACGCGCCAAGGCCTGCCGATTCGGTGCAGCGGCAATTGCGCAAGCTCGGCGTCGCCGACGAGACCTATGACGCCATCGTCAGTTCGGGCGACCTGACCCGGCATTTCGTCGCCGACCATTCGACCAAGAAAATGTTCTGGCTCGGCCCCGAGCGCGACAATTCGATCTATCGCGGCCTCGATCCGATGCTCGCGCCGCTGGAAGCCGCGGATTACATCGTCTGCACCGGCCTGTTCGACGACGAAACCGAATCAGCCGAGGATTATCGCGGCATGATGCTGAAGGCGCGCGAGCGCCAGCTGACGCTGGTCTGTGCCAATCCGGACATCGTGGTCGAGCGCGGCGACCGCCTGATCTACTGCGCCGGCGCGATCGCCGAACTCTATCGCGAACTCGGCGGCGAGGTGATCTTCTACGGCAAGCCGCACCGGCCGATCTATGAGCGCGCCATGGCACTCGCGGCGGAACGCCAGAGCCACGCCATCCAGCTCAACCGCGTGCTGGCGATCGGCGATTCCGTGCGGACCGACCTGACCGGCGCGCATGCCTTCGGCATCGACTGCCTGTTCCTGACCCGCGGCATCCACTCCGAAGAGTTCGAGGGCATCGATCAACTCGACCCCGCCTCGGTGAAGGAGCTGTTCGGCCACCCGCCGAAGGCGCTGATGCGGGAGTTGAGGTGGTAGGGGCGTAGAGTTGCTTGCGTCGTCCCGGCGAACGCCGGGACCCATACCGCGTGATCTCTCGTTTTCGCGATGTGGTAGCAGCCTTCTTCACAACTGACGCCCGGGATTATGGGTCCCGGTGTTCGCCGGGACGACACCCGAGGGTGTTGCGACGCGCCTTACGCGCTCGCCATATCCGGAAATACCGCCTCGATCTTGGTCTTCAGCGTGGCGGCGTTGAACGGCTTGACGATGTAATTGTTGACGCCGGCCTTCTTGGCGGCGATCACGTTTTCGGTCTTGGATTCCGCCGTGATCATGATGAACGGCGTGGTGGCGAGATTGGGGTCGGCGCGAACTTCCCGGAGCAGGTCGTAGCCGGTCATCGGCTCCATGTTCCAGTCGGAGATCACCAGCCCGTATTTCTTGACGCGCATCTTGTTCAGCGCCGCCGAGCCGTCGCTGGCGTCATCGATATTGTCGAAGCCAAGCTGCTTCAGGAGATTTCGGATGATCCGGATCATGGTGT
Organism: Bradyrhizobium sp.; assembly: GCF_030646015.1. Classification (GTDB taxonomy): domain Bacteria; phylum Pseudomonadota; class Alphaproteobacteria; order Rhizobiales; family Xanthobacteraceae; genus Bradyrhizobium. The sequence goes on along the minus strand of NZ_JAUSLT010000073.1, from coordinate 8,976 downwards.
TGTAGTCATCCACCACCAGAACCGACATCGACAAATCAACCGCCATCTTGACTCCCCCGCAACGCTACAAACCACACCGGCCTGCGCCAGGCCAAGAAGCCCCGCAGTCCGCCCCCACCAGTACCACCAGCCTTTAAACAGCCCGTTAACCGACCTTGGCGGGAAACATGGCAAAAGCACCCGTTCTACGGCGGGTCCGACCCGGCTTGACTTCATCGCGGCTGCCACGTCACGGTCCCGCGCCTGCTGACCTCGCCCGGAAAAATCCTGCAAAATGACGCCTGGCTTTACCGTTATTCGCGACACCACGCCCGCAGCCTCCATCCCCAAGGGAGCGGTGGTGGCGATGGGCAATTTCGACGGCGTCCATCTCGGCCACCGCGCGGTGATTGAGGCTGCCCTGCAGATGGGCCGCGCCCATGACCGGCCGGCGCTGGCGGTGACCTTCGAGCCGCATCCCAAGAGCTTCTTCAGCCCGAACACCCCCCAGTTCCGGCTCACCGACGAGGCCAGCAAATTGAGACTGCTGGCCGGGACCGGGCTTTCCGGCGCGGTGGTCATGACCTTCGACAAGGGCCGCGCCGGGACCACGGCGCAGGATTTCATTCACCATGACCTGATCGAACGGCTCGGCATCAGCGGGATCGCGGTCGGCTACGACTTTCATTTCGGCAAGGGACGCGTGGGCTCGCCGAGCCTGCTGGTCAGCGAAGCGCCCCGACTCGGCATCGAGGTCGACGTCCAGGCCCATATCGATATCGAAGAGCGGCCGGTGTCCTCCTCGGCGATCCGGATGGCGCTCGCGGAGGGGCAGATCGACGACGCCACCGCGATGCTGGGCGGCCCGTGGTTCGTGGCAGGCACCGTGATCCATGGCGAGAAGCGCGGCCGCGATCTCGGCTATCCCACCGCCAACATCCGGCTCGACAAGAATTGCGGGCTCAAGCACGGCATCTATGCGGTGCGGGTCGGCCGCGGGACTGAGCGCCTCGACGGCGTCGCCAGTTTTGGCCGCCGTCCGACCTTCGACAATGGCGCGCCGCTGCTGGAAGTGTTCCTGTTCGACTTCAAGGGCGACCTCTATGGCGCGTCGCTCGATGTCGCCTTCATCGCCTTCATCCGCGACGAAGTGAAGTTCGACGGCATCGAGGCGCTGGTGCGCCAGATGGACGACGACTCAGCCCGCGCCCGCGCTGCGCTGGCGGCAGCGCCGGATGCGTTTCCGAAGCTGGGAGTGGTCGGTTGAGCAAGACCGAAAAGCCGGTATCGGAACGGCATACGCTGCTGACCGAGCGACTCGCCCAGGTCGGCGACGGCGCCGTGATCGGGGCCGGCAGCGTGGTCACCCGGGATGTCGAGCCCGGCCAGACCGTTACCGGCAATCCGGCCCGGCCGCGTCACCCGCGTCCGGCGGTCGAGGACTGACCGTCCGGCATACGCTGGGGCTTTGCGATTTTCCCGCTTGGCTGCTATGGAAAGCCCCATGTTTGCGCGGCGCACCATCCCCATTAGCGGCCCGGCTTCCGCCTGAGCTTAGGCTCGGCGCAAGACCGGGACCTTATCCATCATCCGCGATGAATCGCGTTTCAGCGCCCCTTGAGCCAAACCAGAGCATTCATGTCCGAGAAGCCGCAAAAGTCCGACGTTACCGACTATTCCAAGACCCTGTTCCTGCCGCAGACGGAATTCCCGATGCGCGCCGGCCTGCCGCAGCGCGAGCCGGAGATCCTCAAGCGCTGGAACGAGATCGGCCTCTACGGCAGACTGCGCGAGAGCGCCGCCGGCCGGGCCAAATTCGTCCTGCATGATGGGCCGCCCTACGCCAACGGCAACATCCATATCGGTCACTCCCTCAACAAGATCCTCAAGGACGTGGTGACCAAGAGCCAGCAGATGCTCGGCTTCGATTCCAATTACGTGCCGGGCTGGGACTGCCACGGCCTGCCGATCGAATGGAAGATCGAGGAAGAGAACTACCGCTCCAAGGGCAAGCAGAAGCCGGACTTCAAGGACTCCACCGCGATGGTGGCGTTCCGCAAGGAGTGCCGCGCCTATGCCACGCATTGGCTCAACGTGCAGCGCGAGGAATTCAAGCGGCTCGGCATCATCGGCGACTGGGACCACCCCTACGCCACGATGGACTTCGCCGCCGAAGCGCAGATCGCGCGCGAGCTGATGAAGTTCGCCGCCAACGGCCTGCTCTATCGCGGCTCCAAGCCTGTGATGTGGAGCGTGGTGGAAAAGACCGCGCTGGCGGAAGCCGAAATCGAATACGAGGACTACACCAGCGATACCGTGTGGGTGAAGTTTCCGATCACCTCGCCGGTGCATGGCGTGCTGGCCACTGCCAGCGTCGTGATCTGGACCACCACGCCCTGGACGCTGCCCGGCAACCGCGCCATCAGTTTTTCGCCGAAAATTTCCTACGGCCTCTACAAGGTCACCGATGCGCCCGGCGATAACTGGGCCAAAAACGGCGATCTGCTGATTTTGGCGGATGCGCTGGCGGAAAGCGTGTTCAAGCAGGCGCGCGTCGCGGCCTACGAGAAGGTGCGCGAGGTTCCGGCCGACACGCTGGATGCGGTGGAATGCGCCCATCCGCTGAAAGGCGCCGACGGCGGCTACGAATTCGTCGTGCCGCTGCTCGCCGGCGACCACGTCACCGACGACACCGGCACCGGCTTCGTGCATACCGCGCCCGGCCATGGCCGCGAGGATTTCGAGGTCTGGATGGCCAATGCGCGCGAGCTGGAGCAGCGTGGCATCAACACTATCATCCCCTATACCGTCGATGAGAACGGTGCCTTCACCGATCACGCGCCGGGCTTCACCGGAAAGCGCGTCATCAACGACAAGGGCGAAAAGGGCGACGCCAACGAGGCCGTGATCAAGGCGCTGGTCGAGCGCGGCATGCTGCTGGCGCGCGGCCGGCTCAAGCATCAGTATCCGCATTCCTGGCGCTCGAAGAAGCCGGTGATCTTCCGCAATACCCCGCAATGGTTCATCGCGATGGACAAGCCTATCGCGGATGCCGGAAATGCGAAATCGGGCGACACGTTGCGCGCCCGCGCGCAACACGCCATCTCGGTCGCCCAATGGGTGCCGCCGTCGGGCCAGAATCGCATCAACGGCATGGTCAACTCAAAGCCCGACTGGGTGATTTCGCGCCAGCGCGCCTGGGGCGTGCCGATCGCGGTGTTCGTGCGCGAGAAGAGCGATGGCTCCGCCGAAATCCTGCAGGACGAAATCGTCAATCAGCGCATCGCCGAAGCCTTCATGGAGGAAGGCGCCGATGCCTGGTACATGGACGGCGCCCGCGAACGCTTTCTCGGGACCCGCGCCGGCGAAGACTGGAAGAAGGTCGACGACATCTGCGACGTCTGGTTCGACTCCGGCTCGACCCATGCCTTCGTGCTGGAAGACCGCCAGAATTTTCCTCAACTCGGCCATATCGTCCGCAAGGTCGATGGCGGCGCCGATACCGTGATGTATCTGGAAGGCAGCGACCAGCATCGCGGCTGGTTCCAGTCGTCGCTGCTGGAAAGCTGCGGCACCCGCGGCCGCGCGCCGTTCGACGTGGTGCTGACGCACGGCTTCACGCTGGACGAGAACGGCCGCAAGATGTCGAAGTCGGTCGGCAACACCGTCGAGCCGCAGAAGGTGATGAAGGACTCCGGCGCCGATATCCTGCGACTGTGGGTCTGCGCCACCGACTATGCCGACGACCAGCGCATCGGCCCGGAAATCCTCAAAAACACCATCGAGACCTACCGCAAGCTGCGCAACTCGATCCGCTGGATGCTCGGCACGCTGGCGCATTTCGCGCCCGGCGACGCCGTCGCGCACTCCGACATGCCCGAACTGGAGCGGCTGATGCTGCATCAGCTCGCCGGCCAGGCCGCCATCGTGCGCAAGGCCTACGCCGAGTTCGACTACAAGACCGTGGTCGCGAGCCTCTCGGCGTTCATGAACACCGAACTGTCGGCGTTCTATTTCGATATCCGCAAGGACACGCTGTATTGCGACGCGCCGTCGTCGCTGGCGCGCAAGGCGGCGCTGACCACGATCGACATCATCTGCGACTCGATCCTGAAATGGCTGGCGCCGGTGCTGAGTTTTACCACCGAAGAGGCGTGGCGGATGTACCGGCCCGACGCCGAGCCCTCGGTGCATCTGACGCTGTTCCCGACCGAGTTCGAGGCATTCCGCGACGATGCGCTGGCGGCGAAATGGGAGACCATCCGCGACGTCCGACGCGTCGTTACCGGCGCGCTTGAGCTCGAGCGCGCCGCCAAGACCATCGGCTCCTCGCTGGAGGCCTCGCCGCTGGTCTACGTCTCCGACCAGAACATCTTCAACACGCTGTTCGACATCGATCTCGCCGAAGTATTCATTACCTCGAATGCGATGGCGACCAATGACGACGCGCCGGCCGGTGCATTCCGGCTGAACGAGGTGCCCGGCGTCGCCGTCGTGGTCGAGAAGGCCGTCGGGACCAAATGCGCGCGGTCGTGGAAGATATCCACCGATGTCGGCGAGGATGCCGAATACCCCGACGTCTCGCCCCGCGACGCCAGGGCGTTGCGGGAATGGAAGGCGCTGGGAGTAAGTGTGTAATACTCTATCGTCGTCCCCGCGAACGCGGGGACCCATAATCCCGGGCGTCCGAGATGGAAACAAGACGTTGATCGACGACCTCTTACAACCACATCGTCACGGCGTATGGGTCCCCGCGTTCGCGGGGACGACGGCTGGTTTCGTAGCAACGGGCGTCGCATGACCCCCCACCTCCGCTCCGGGATCATCGCCGCCGCCGCAGCGCTGGTGCTCGACCAAGTCTCAAAACTCTGGCTGCTGTTCGTGTTCGACATCGCCCATCGCGGCGCGGTGAGGGTTACGCCGTTTTTCGACCTCGTGCTGGCCTGGAATGTCGGAATCAGCTTCGGCTGGTTCCAGAGCGACAGCGCGTGGGTCCAGGTCTTCCTGATGCTGATCAAGGCGGTGGCGGTGCTGGTTCTGGCGATCTGGATGGCACGGTCGCAGACCCTGCTGGCGACGATGGCCCTCGGCCTGATCATCGGCGGCGCCATCGGCAATGGCATCGACCGCTTTGCCTATGGCGCGGTGCTCGATTTCGCCCTGTTCCACCTCGATATCGGCGGAAAAACCTACAATTGGTACGTGTTTAACCTTGCCGACGTGGCGATTGTTGCCGGGGTAACAGGCCTGTTGTATGATTCCTTCCTGGGGGTACCCGCCGCAAAAGCGCCCTGATCCCGGCTGATACGAGCCCTGCGGGCCGGAGCGGAGTTGCGCGCCTCAGATCGGCGTCCCCGGCGGAAGAATTTTGAACAGGAACAGCGTGATGCGCGACACCGAAGCCAGCTTCCGGATTGTGCAAAACCCGTTGCAGATCTCTTGGGGAACCCCTTGGCGGGGGCTGAAGCTCGCCGTCGCCGTGCTGGGCATTGGTCTCGTGATTTCAGCAGGTGCTGCCCGCGCCGCTGACGACGACGAGGACGACAAGACCTTCGAAGAGAAGATCATCGAAGGCATCATGGCCGGTATCGGCGGCACCAACATGGAAAACCGCGGCATCGAGTACCGCGAGCGGTCGCCGCTGGTGGTGCCCCCCAAGCTCAATTTGCCGCCGCCGGCTTCCGCGGCGGCCGAGGCTCCCGCGCCGAACTGGCCGAAGGACCCCGACGCGCAGCGGCGCAAGGCCGCGGCCGCCGCCCGCAAGAAGGACAACAAGGATCCGGCGATGGCCAGCCGTATCCTGACCCCGGCCGAACTGGCCGCCGGCAAGACCGCCGCTCCCGCCCGCAACGGCGCCAGCGACCCGATCCAGCCCGGCGCTACCAACAGCAATGTGCTCCTGAGCCCGTCGGAGCTCGGCTACAAGGGCGGCTTCAGCGGCCTGTTCGGCGGCAGCAAGACCGAGACCGCGCCGTTCAAGGGTGAGCCGACCCGGGAAACGCTGACGCAACCGCCGAGCGGATACCAGACGCCGTCGCCGAACTTTGCCTACGGCACCGGGCCGAAGGAAACGATGAACAAGGAATACAACCCGGCCGCCGGCAAATACGGCGAATAGGCGCTGGCTTAATCTATTGTAACCTCTCGGCTTCGTGACGCTCGCCGGTATTGTCCCGGTGTACGGTGCCGCGGCGTTATCCCGAACATTTCCGTTCGCGCTGCAAGCTTCTCATTTGCACGTATTCTGCCGCAAACCCGGTACTCGCTTTGCGGAATACGCGCCAGACAGGTCATGATGCCCACACCCCGCTTTGCCGTTTCGCTCGCCGCCGCGCTGCTCCTTACACTGGCATTTTCCGCAACCAGCGTCCGTGCCCAGACCACGGTGACGTCGGAGCGCCCCGCCACGTTCACGCTTCCCAACGGCCTGCAGGTCGTGGTGATCCCGGATCACCGCACGCCGGTGGTCACGCACATGATCTGGTACAAGGTCGGCTCCGCCGACGAGACGCCCGGCAAGTCCGGCCTCGCCCACTTCCTCGAACATCTGATGTTCAAGGGCACTTCCAGGCATCCGGCCGGTGAATTCTCCAAGACCGTGCTTCGGATCGGCGGCAACGAGAACGCCTTCACCTCGACCGACTACACCGGTTATTTCCAGCGCGTGCCGCGCGAGCAGCTGGCGAAGATGATGGAATTCGAGGCCGACCGCATGACCGGCCTGATCCTGAAGGACGAAAACGTGCTGCCGGAGCGCGACGTCGTGCTCGAGGAATTCAACATGCGGGTCGCCAACAACCCGGATGCGCGGCTGACCGAGCAGATCATGGCGGCGCTGTATCTCAACCATCCCTACGGCCGCCCCGTGATCGGCTGGCGCCAGGAGATCGAGAAGCTCGACCGCGAGGATGCGCTGGCGTTCTACAAGCGGTTCTATGCGCCGAACAACGCCATCCTGGTGATCGCCGGCGACGTCGAGCCCAGGGAAATCCGCGCGATGGTGGAGCGGACCTATGGCGACATCCCGGCACAGCCTGCCATATCCGCCCACCGCGTCCGGCCGCAGGAGCCGGTGCCGGCGGCCCCGCGCTCCGTGACGCTGTCCGATCCCAGAGTCGAACAAACCAGCGTGCGGCGCTATTATCTGGTGCCCTCCGCCAACACCGCCGCGGCGGGCGAAAGCCCAGCGCTCGACGTGCTCGCGCAATTGATGGGCAGCGGCTCCAACTCCTATCTTTATCGCGCGCTGGTGATCGACAAGCAGCTCGCGGTCAGCGCCGGCGCCGGCTACCAGGGCACCTCGCTCGATGCGACACAGTTCGTGATCTCGGTGTCGCCGAAGCCAGGCGTGGAGTTTTCGCACATCGAGCAGGTGATCGACGGCGTGATCGCGGATGTCGGGCAGAACCCGGCACGGTCGGAGGATCTCGAGCGCGTCAAGACCCAGCTGATCGCCGAAGCAATCTACGCCCAGGACAATCAGGCGACACTGGCACGCTGGTACGGCGGCGCGCTGACCTCCGGCCTCAGCATCGACGACATCCGAAGCTGGCCGGACCGCATTCGCGCCGTCACCGCCGAGCAGGTCCGCGACGCCGCGCAAAAATGGCTGGATAAAAAGCGATCGGTGACAGGCTACCTGATCAAGGATGCCACGCCGAAACGCGAGGAGAAGCGTTCGTGAACATTTTCGTGACTTCGTTCAGGTCCACCCGGCGCCTCGCCTTCGCGGCGGCTGCCTGTCTGGCGCTGGCGCCGATGCCTTCGCACGCCGCTGCCAAAATCCAGCATCTGATTTCGCCGGGAGGCATCGAAGCCTGGTTCGTGCAGGACGCCACCGTGCCGCTGATCGCGATGGAATATGCCTTCGGCGGCGGCGCGACGCAGGACCCGGCCGACAAGCCCGGCGTCGGCAATATGGTCGCCAGCCTGCTCGACGAGGGTTCGGAAGAGCTGGATTCCAAGACCTTCCACGAGCGGCTCGACCGCCGCGCCATCGAGCTCAGCTTCTCCTCGACGCGGGATTATTTCCGCGGCAGCTTGCGCATGCTCAAGGATAACAAGGACGAGGCTTTCGACCTGCTGCGCAAGGCGGTGACCTCGCCGCGCTTCGAGAGCGCCGATGTCGAACGTATTCGCGCCCAGATCAACTCGGGCCTGCGGCGCGAGACCTCCAATCCCTCGTCGCTGGCCAGCCGCAAGTTCCTGCAACTCGCCTTTGGCGACCATCCCTATGGCCGCCAGGCCAACGGCACGCTGGAAAGCGTGCCGAGGATCGATACCGCCGACATGAAGGATTACGTCCGCCGCGTGCTGGCGAAGGATACGCTGCGAATTGCCGTGGTCGGCGATGTCGACCCGGCTACGCTCGGCCAGTTGCTCGACAAGACCTTCGGCGGATTGCCGGCCAAGGCGAATCTAACACCGGTCGCCGAGGTCGAGGCCGCCAAGCCTCCGCAGCGCGCCTTCATTCCGCTCGACGTGCCGCAGACCGTGGTGATGTTCGGCGGCCCCGGCATCAAGCGCAACGATCCAAATTTCATGGCCGGCTATATCGTCAACCACATTCTCGGCGGCGGCGGGCTGTCGTCGCGGCTCTACCGGGAAGTCCGCGAGAAGCGCGGTCTGGCCTATTCGGTCAATGAATCGCTGTTGTGGATGGATCGCTCGGCGATCTTCATCGGCACCACCGGAACCCGCGCCGACCGTGCCGGCGAAACCGTCGATGCGATCGAGAAGGAAATTGGCCGCATCGCCGAGGAGGGCCCGAGCCAGCAGGAACTGGACGAGGCCAAGTCCTATCTCAAGGGCTCGCAGATGCTGGCGCTCGACACTTCCTCGAAGCTGGCGTCGGCGCTGCTGCAATACCAGCTCGACAAGCTGCCGATCGACTACATCGAGAAGCGCAACGCCATCGTCGATGCCGTGACGCTGGACGACGCCAGGAAGGCCTCGAAGCGGTTGTGGGGGCAAGGCCTGCTCACCGTGATCGTCGGC
>NZ_JAUSLT010000070.1 GCF_030646015.1 Bradyrhizobium sp. | reverse complement strand
CGCCGAAACCGGCGAAGGCCTCAGCAATCTCGATTATGCCTATATCGCCGCCGAACTCGGCAAGAACCCGCTGGCCTCGGAGTCGATGAACTGCTCGGCGCCCGACACCGGCAACATGGAAGTGCTGGAGCGCGTCGGCACCAAGGAGCAAAAGGAGAAATGGCTGAAGCCGCTGCTCGCCGGCGAGATCCGTTCCGCCTACGCGATGACCGAGCCGAACGTCGCCTCCTCCGACGCCAAGAATATTTCGACCACGGCAAAACTGGTCGGCGACGAATGGGTCATCAACGGCGAAAAATACTACATCTCCGGCGCCGGCGATCCGCGCTGCAAGATCATGATCACGATGGTCAAGACCAATCCCGACGCGCCGCCGAAGAACCAGCAGTCGCAGATCCTGGTGCCGATCGACACACCCGGCGTCGAGATCATCGGCCCCATGACCGTGTTCGGCCACGACCATGCGCCGCGCGGCCACATGCACATCAAGTTCGACAATGTGAAGGTGCCCAAGGAAAACATGCTGCTCGGCGAAGGCCGCGGCTTCGAAATCTCGCAGGTCCGTCTCGGCCCGGGCCGCATCCACCACTGTATGCGCACCATCGGCAAGGCGGAGAAGGCGCTCGACCTCATGGTCAAGCGCGGCCTGACCCGCGAAGCCTTCGGCAAGAAGCTGGTGCAGCTCGGCGGCAATCTGCAAATCATCGCGCAGGCGCGCTGCGAGATCGAAGCCATGCGGCTGATGGTGCTGAAGGCCGCCAAGGCGATGGACGTGCTCGGCAACAAGGAGGCGCGGGTCTGGGTCAGCATGGTCAAGGCCATGGTGCCCGAGCGCACCTGCCGCATCATCGACCAGGCGATCCAGATGCACGGCGCCACCGGCATTTCGCAGTGGTCGCCGCTGTCGGAAATGTACACCGACGTGCGCCACCTCCGCTTCGCCGACGGTCCGGATGAAGTGCACTGGATGGTGGTGGGTCGCCACGAGTTGCAGCAGCACTAAACCGTAGGGTGGGCAAAGGCGCACGCTTCGCGCCGTGCCCACCACCTACCGACAAATCTGAATCTTGGTGGTGGGCACGCCTCCGCCTTCGCTCTTCGAGCGACGGCGGACGCTTTGCCCACCCTACCCTGCACCAGCCGGCCGGTGCGCGCGGAGGAAGGAGCGGATTTGGCGCACCGCCAGCGGAACCCTCTCCTTCGGCTCCTTCCACGGGAACATGCTGACTTCGGCGTTCGGCGCCAGCATCGCCGTCTCCATGGCCACGGCATAGGGATGGGCCGGGATATCGTCCGGCAGGATCAACACCGGCGTCTGGCAAGCGCGCACGAAATCACGCGTCACCGTAAACACGAAGTCGGGGTTGGTACGGTACATTTTGGTGAGGAATTTCTCGGCCATCTCCATGGTGAGATCGGGCCGCCGCTTGATCAGTTCCGGCGCCCAGCCCTTCATGTTGTTGTCATAGAACAGGTCGCGCATTTCGGGACGCGACCCCGACGGCATCGCCAGCGCGCCGGCGACGACGCGTTGCGGCGCGCGCTTCAGCAGATTCCAGATGAAAGGGCCGCCGATGCAGAAGCCCAGCACCATGAACTTGTCGATATCGAGATGATCCATCAGCCCGAGTTGGTCGTCGGCGTGGGAGTCCCAGGGGCGTTCGATCTCGAGCGGGCCGGAGGACTGGCCAGGCGGGGCGTTGCGCAGATCGAAGGCGATGCAGCGGTACTCGTTCTTGAATTCCGCCATGGCATTGAAGGGCGGATAGCTGCCGGTGATGCCTGATATCGACGAGTTCAGCCCGCCGCCAGCTATCAGCAGTAGCGGAAAGCCGGAACCGGCCTCCTCGTAGTGGATGCGGACGTCGCCTTTTTCGTAAATGCCCATGGCAGCTCTCCCCAATCTCCAGAGAATCGACAATCAAGAAGGCGGCAAGGCGCGGATCGAGGCGATCCGCCATGCGCCGGCTTGCTCCACCATGACGAACAGGATCGATCCCGCAACCGGCTTCGCCTCGGCGTCGGCGGGAATGCGCACGCCCGTCATGCGATAGGTGGCATCGACCAAAGCGACATCCGGCTTCACCAGCCGGATCGCATGAATCTCCGTCGCGGTAATGGTGGCATCCCGGTACGACGGCAGCTGCTTCTGCTCCGCGGACAAGGCGATCAGCGCGTCGCGTCCGGCGGATTTCCTTCCCGTGGCGCTGACGACATCGGCATCCTCGGTCAGCAGTTGGCGATAGGCCTCCAGGTCGCCTTCGTTCCACGCTGCCCGGCGCGCCTGGAGCACATCCGCGATCGCCGCCTCCGTGGCTTTCCTGTCCTCAGCCATCCCGGCGATCAGGACGCGGCCCGCTGCATCGGCTCCGCTGCCGTCATCGCAAAACCCTCATATCCCTTTGCCGCGACATCGTTGCAGATCTGGCGATAGAGGCCGACGCCGCCGATATAGGGCATGAAGATCTGCGGCTTACCCGGGATGTTGGCACCCATGTACCAGGAATTGGCCTGCGGATAGAGCGTGGTGTGGGCAACTTCGTTGACATGCGCCACCCATCTGTCCTCGGCGTCCCGGCTGGCTTCGATGGCGACGAGATCGCGGTCGCGCATATGGGCGATGCAGTCGGCGATCCATTCGACATGCTGCTCGATCGAGACGATCATGTTCGACAGCACCGACGGGCTGCCGGGCCCGGTGATGATGAACAGATTGGGGAAGCCCGCGCTCATCAGGCCGAGATAGGTCCTGGGCCCTTCCGCCCATTTCTGATTGAGCGTCTGTCCGTTGCGGCCGCGAATGTCGATTTTGGCGACTGAGCCCGTCATCGCATCGAAACCGGTCGCCAGCACCAGCGCGTCGACCTCGATTTCCTTTGCCGAAGTGCGAACCGCGTGCGGCAGGATTTCCGTGATCGGATCGGATTTGATGTCGACCAGCGTCACGTTCGGACGATTGAAAGTGGCGAAATAATCGGTATCGATGCAGATGCGCTTCGATCCGATCGGGTGATCGTTCGGCTGCAGCAATTTTGCGGTTTGCGGGTCCTTGACGATCTCCGCGATCTTGTCACGGACGAAATCGGCGGCGGTGTCGTTGGCTGCCTGGTCGAATGCGAGGTTGTTGTAGACGCCCATGAAGGTCAGGCCGCCCTTGCTCCAGCGTGCCTCGAACCTTTCGCGGCGTTCATTTTCGCCGTCATCCAGCGCGCCCCGGTCCGGCACTTCCTGCACGATGCCGTTCCGCATCTCCTCGCGCGCGATCCGCCGGATCTCCGGATAGTTCGCTCGAAATGAATCCCGCTCCTCCGCCGTCAGCGCGGCGTTGCGGGCGGGAATGGAAAAATTCGCGGTGCGCTGAAACACCGTGAGGTGGCTGGCCTGCTCGGCAATCACGGGCACCGACTGGATCCCCGATGACCCCGTGCCGATCACGCCGACGCGCTGGCCGGTGAAATCGATTTCTTCGTGCGGCCAATGCCCGGTGTGATAAACTCTGCCCTTAAAGTCGCTAAGGCCCTTGATATCAGGCATCTTTGCGTTCGACAGGCAGCCGGTGGCGAGCACGACATATCTCGCCGTCACCGTCTTGCCGTCCGAAGTCGTCACCGACCAGCTATTGGTGCTTTCATCGAATTCGGCGCGGTCGACCCGGGTGTTGAGCTGGATGTCGCTGCGGAGGTTGAAACGATCGGCGACATGGTTGGCGTATTTCAGGATCTCGGGCTGCGGCGCGTAGCGCTCGCTCCATTCCCACTGCTGCTGCAATTCTTCGTCGAATGAATAGGAATACTGCATGCTCTCGACGTCGCAGCGCGCCCCGGGATACCGGTTCCAGTACCAGGTGCCGCCGACATCGCCGCCCTGCTCATAGACCCGCGCCGACAGGCCCTGCTGGCGCAGCCGGTGCAGCATGTACATGCCGGCGAAACCGGCGCCGACCACGACGACATCATAGGGCCCGGCGGCTGCGGGCTGACCCTTGGCTGACGCGGATTGCAAGGCGGACATTCGAACTCCCCGGGGATTCTTCTTGTGTTGCCCGGCAGCATTCTACCCGCGACGGCAAAGCGCAAGGGCCAAATCGGCCGTGCCGGTCTGCATATTTTGCCAGGTGGAATGCACAATCGCCACCCGCGATTGCCGGCGTCTCAACGCAAGATCAGGCGGCGGAAACCGGCTTGGCTTTCGTGCCCCTGATGCGCTAGCGTCGCTTCAGCATTCGCCGTCCAAACCAAGAATGAGCAGCGCCACAAGCTGCCGCAGGGAGTGAGCACACCAATGAAATCGCCGATCTGCGACATGCTGGGGATCGAATTTCCCCTGCTCGCCTTCAGCCATTGCCGCGACGTGGTCGCAGCCGTCAGCCGCGCCGGTGGTTTTGGCGTGCTCGGCGCGACGGCGCATTCGCCCGAGTCGATCGAGCAGGAACTGAAATGGATCGACGACCATGTCGATGGCAAGCCCTACGGGCTCGACGTGCTGATCCCCGAAAACATCTCGACCGCGGGCGAGAAGGACGTCACCTGGAAAAGCCTGGAAGCACGCATCTCGCCGGAGCACCGCGCCTTTACCAAGAACCTTTTGAAGAAATACGGCATCGAACTGACGACAACCAATGTTGCCGACAACCAGCCGCAGCCGTTCGACGCGCAGCGCGCGCTGGAATTGCTGGAAGTATCCTTCAACCACCCGATCAAGTTGATCGCCAACGCGCTGGGCGTGCCGCCGAAGGCGATGATCGAGATGGGCAAGAAGCACGGCGTGCCGGTGGCCGCCCTGGTTGGCGCCAAGGAACATGCGCTGCGCCAGGTCGCGGCCGGTGTCGATATCCTGGTGGTGCAGGGCACCGAGGCCGGCGGCCATTGCGGCGAGGTCTCCACCATGGTGCTGGTGCCCGAGGTGATCAAGGCCATCAAGCCGATCCGCGACGTGCCGGTGTTGGCCGCGGGCGGCATCATGACCGGACGCCAGATGGCGGCGTGCATGGCGATGGGCGCGGCCGGCGTCTGGACCGGCTCGGTGTGGCTGGCCACCGTCGAATCCGAAACCACCGAAATCTTCCGCGAAAAGATGATCGCGGCCTCCTCGCGCGACGCGATCCGCTCCAAGGGGCGAACCGGCAAGCCGGCGCGGCAGCTGCGCTCGGTCTGGACCGATGCCTGGGACCGCGGACCCGACAGCCCCGGCGCGTTGCCGATGCCGCTGCAGAGCATCATCAGCCGTGACGCCTTCAACTCGATCGATCGCGCCGCCGCATCCGGCAATGCGCAGGCGCGCGACCTCGTCAGCTACTTTGTGGGCCAGGGCGTCGGCCTGATCGACAGCGTCAAATCCGCCGGCGCCGTGGTGCAGGAGTTCAAGGAAGAATTTGCAGAGGCGGTCGAACACATGAACGCGCTGGTGGCGGAGTAGGTCTCGCCACCCCGTCATTGCGAGGAGCCTTGCGACGAGGCAATCCATTCTTTCTGCCGCAAGATGGATTGCTTCGCGGAGCCTGTCATCGGGCGGCGCTTTGCGCCGACCCGTTGGCTCGCAATGACGGATGAGACACCGAGTTGATTGTCTGGAATCGAGAAACAACAAAATGTCGAATACCCCCTCCCCCCTCCCCGAAGACCGCATCCCCGTCATCGTCGGCGTCGGCGAAATCACCGACCGGCCGAAGGAAATCGCGGACGGGCTGGAGCCGCTGGCGCTGCTGGAACAGGCGCTGCGGCGCGCGGAAGCGGACTCCGGCGGCAAATTGCTCGGCGACATCGGTTCGCTCGACATCGTCAATTTCCTGAGCTGGCGCTACCGCGATCCGGAAAAGCTCTTGGCCGCTCGCCTCGGCATCCAGCCGGCGCATCTCTATTACGGTCCGGTCGGCGGCGAGAGCCCGATCCGCTATCTGCATGAGGCCGCAAAGCGCATCGCGCGCGGCGAATGCAGCGTCGCCGCGGTGTGCGGCGCCGAGGCGCAGTCGACTGCGACCAAAGCGGAACGCGCCAAAATCGATCTGCCGTGGACGCCGTTCGCCCATGACGTCGAAGAGCCGAAGCGCGGCGCCGCGTTCCAGAAGCCGATGGCGGTCAAGCTCGGTGTGTTCAGGCCGATCACCGTCTATCCGCTCTACGAATCCGCGACCTCGGCGCATTGGGGCCAGACCCCGCGCGAGGCAATGGCGGAATCCGGCGAGCTGTGGTCGACCTACTCAAAGGTGGCATCGGAAAATCCCAATGCCTGGCTGAAGCGGCGCTTCACGCCGGAGGAGATCACGACGCCGACGCCGGACAATAGGCTGATCGCCTGGCCCTACAACAAGCTGATGGTGGCCAATCCGACCGTCAACATGGGCGCCGCCGTGCTGCTGACCAGCCTCGCGAAAGCCAAAGCCGCCGGAATCCCCGCCGATCGCATCATTCACATCTGGGGCGGCGCCTCGGCCGAGGAACCGCGGGATTATCTGGTGCGCGACCAGTTTTACGAGAGCCATCCGCAGAACGCCGTGCTGAAGGCGGTGATGAATCTCGTCGAGGGCGACGGCAAGAAATTCGACGCCATCGAGCTGTACAGTTGTTTCCCCGTAGTACCCAAGATGGCGCGGCGGACGCTGGGGCTCGGCCCCGACGTGCAGCCGACGGTGACCGGCGGCCTCACCTTCTTCGGCGCGCCGCTCAACACCTACATGACGCATGCCGCTTGTGCGATGGTGCGCAAACTGCGCGGCGGCGCCAAGCTCGGCCTGCTCTACGGCCAGGGCGGTTTTGTCACCAAACATCATGGGCTGGTGTTGTCACCGCAGGCGCCGCAGCACGCGCTGGCGCAGGACAGCAGCGTGCAGGCCGAGGCCGACTGCCGCAAAGGCGCGGTGCCGGAATTCGTCACCGAGGCCAGCGGCAAGGGCAAGGTCGAGAGCTTTACCGTGCTGTACGGCCGCGGCGGCGAAATCGAGCACGGCGTGGTGATGCTGCGCACCGCAGCGGATGCCCGCGCGCTGGCGCGGGTGCCGGCCAATGACAGCGCGACGCTGGCGCATCTGACGAACATGGACCGCACGCCGGTGGGAACGCTCGGCGATATCGTCACGGCGGAGGATGGCGTGCTGGAGTGGCGGGTGGGCTAATCCCGTGTCCCGGACGCGGTGCAGCGCTCTTCGCGCTGCTCCGCAGAGCCGGGACCCATGAAAGCCATACGGCGCTGATGGATGGGCCCCGGCTTGGCAACGCACCGCTGACGCGCTGCGCAGCATCCGGGGCACGGAAGCTTTGCCCCTACCCCTTGCTGCCCTGCTTCTCCGAAGCCGTGGCCGGCTTGGCGATGCCCTTGTCCCCCGCGACACGGACCTGATCGCCATCGGCGATGCCATCAGGCGGAGCGACGATGATGCGGTCGTCAGGCGCGATGCCTGAGCCGAGCTCGATATCGCGGCCGAGATCGCGGGCGATGGTGACGGTCTTGAACAGAACCTTGTCGTCGGGACCGACGGTGGCGACCCGCATGCCGCTCTTGTTGAAGATCAGCGCGCTGGCGGGGATATGCAGCGGCAGCGTATCGCGCTGCAAGCTCATCCGCACATTGGCATAACCTCCCGGCATCAGCTCGCCTTTGGCGTTGTCGAGCGCGAGTTGCATCCGCGTGGTGCCGGAGCCGACATCGACCGATTGCGAGGAAGCCTCGACGGTGGCGAGGAAGGTGCGGTCAGGATATTCCGGCATCGTGATCACGGCCTTGGCGCCGGTCCTGATCGACGGCACGTAGTTCTGCGGAACGTTGACATAGACCCGCAGCCTCGTGATGTCGGACACCACGAACATCGGCGGTCCGGAGCCACCGCCGGCATTGATCAAGGCGCCGACATCGGTGTCGCGGGCGGTGACCACGCCGTCGAACGGCACCGTGATCCTCTTGTAGCCCGCCAGCGCCTCCAGCCGCTCGACATTGGCCTGGCCGGAATTGACCGCGGCCTTCTTGTTGGAGAGGTCGGCGGTGCGCTCGTCGATTTCCTGCATCGACACGAAGTTCGAGGCGATCAGCGATTTGCGGCGGGTCAGCGTGGCCTCGGACAGCTTGGCGCTGGCCTGCTGGCTGGCGAGATCGGCGCGCGCCTGCAGCAGCTGCTGGTCGAGGTCGGGCGCCTCGATTTCGGCGATCACCTGGCCGGCCTTGACCTGAGCGCCAATGTCGGCGCTCCAGCTCTTGAGGTAGCCGCTGACGCGGGCGAAGATCGGCGCGCGGGAATAGGCTTCCAGCCGGCCCGGCAGATCGAGGGTGGCGGCGAGCGCCCGGGCGTCGGGCAGCACCACCGCGACGGTCGGGATCGCCTGGTTGTCGGTCCATTCGCGCAAGCGCGCGCTGGAATCCTCGCGCGCCCGGATGCCCGTGACCACGACCAGCACCGCGGCGACCCCGGCCACGACACCAAAAATGCCCAACTTCCGGCGAGAGACCGGCGAGCTGTGTTCAGTGGGCATGCGACGTCTCCGGTGCGGCGGCGGCTCTGGCGCTCTGTTTCTTGTGTACCATACTGAAAACCACGGGAACGAACATCAACGTGGCGATCGTAGCAAAGATCAGGCCGCCGATCACGGCACGTCCGAGCGGCGCGTTCTGTTCGCCGCCCTCGCCGAGGCCGAACGCCATCGGCGCCATGCCGATAATCATCGCCAGCGCCGTCATCAGCACCGGGCGGAACCGGACGAAGCCGGCCTCGATCGCCGCGGCAATGGGGTCGCCGAGCTCTGCATAGCGTTCGCGCGCGAAAGAGATCACCAGTACGCTGTTGGCGGTCGCGACGCCCATGCACATGATGGCCCCGGTCAGCGCCGGCACCGACAGCGTGGTCTGGGTCGTGAACAGCATCCAGACGATCCCGGCCAAGGCCGCCGGCAGCGCCGTGATGATCACGAACGGGTCCGACCATGACTGAAAGTTGACCACGATCAGCAGGTAGATCAGCACCACCGCGGCAAGCAGGCCGAACAATAGCCCGGAGAACGCGCTGTTCATGGTCTCGACCTGACCGAGCAGCACCACCGAGGAACCCTTCGGTACCTCCGTCGCGGTGTCCGCGATCGCCCTCTTGACGTCAGCGGCCACGGCGCCGAGATCGCGGCCCTGCGGCGTCGCGTAGATCTGCACCATCGGCTGGATGTCGTATTGCGAGACCACCGCGCTCGAGGCCGTTCGCGAAATACTCGCGATGCCGCCGAGGATCGGCGGCGCGCCGGTGCCGGCCGCCGTCATCGGCAACGTCTCCAGCGCGCTCAGCGAGTCCATTTTATACTGCGGCGTCTGCATCACGATCGAGTACGACACGCCATTGTCGGGATTGAGGAAGAAGGTCGGGGCCACCTGCGCACTGCCGGCCAGGTTGACGACGAGGCTGTTGGTGACATCGCGTTCGGTCAGGCCGACATATTGCGCGCGGGTGCGGTCGACATCGACATTGAAGCTCGGGTTGTTCGGCGATTGCTGAATGCGCGCGTCGGCGATGCCGGGGATCCGGCGCAGCCGGTTCAGCAGCTTGTTGGCATAGACGAAGTTCGCGGAGACGTTGGCGCCGCGAATCTGCAGATCGATCGGCGCCGGCGCGCCGAAATTCAGGATCTGGCTGACGATGTCGGCCGGCAGGAACGAGAACGTCATGCCGGGAAACATCCGTGGCAGCTGTTCGCGCATGGACTGCACGTATTCGTCGGTGGGACTGTGACCTTCCTTCAGCTTGATCAGGATATCGCCATCCGCCGGACCGATCACGCCGGTGTTGTTGTAGGTCATGTTGATGCCGCTGATCGGCATGCCGATGTTGTCGGCGAGCGTTTCGATCTCATCAGGCGGAATAATCTTGCGGATCGCCTTCTGCACGTCCGCGAATTGATTGGCGCTTTCCTCGACCCTGGTGCCGACCTGGGTGCGGACATGCATCAGGATCGAACCGGCATCGACCGACGGGAAGAAGTTGCGGCCGAGATACGGCACCAGCAGGAACGAGACCCCGACCAGCCCGAGGAACCCGATCACGAAAACCGGCCGCCGCGCCATCGCCAGCGACAGCACGTCGCGGTAGCCGCCGCGCAGATGCTCGAAGCCCGCTTCGAAAGCCCGCTGGAACCGGACCAGCGGGTTGCGCGTCGGCGGCGGCCCCTCGCCTTCGGCATGGTGGACGTGGGGCTGCAGCAGGTATTTCGCCATCGTCGGCACCAAAGTGCGCGACAGCAGGAACGACCAGATCATCGCGAAGATCACGGCGAGCGCCATCGGCACGAACAGGAAGCGCGCCACGCCCTGCAGGAAGAACATCGGCACGAACACGATGCAGATGCACAGTAGCGAGACGAAGGCCGGCGTCACGATCTGGTTGGCGCCGTCCAGGATCGAGGTCTCGACGTCCTTGCCCTGCTCCAGATGCCAGTTGATGTTCTCGATCGTGACGGTGGCGTCGTCGACGAGAATACCGACGGCCAGCGCCAGGCCGCCGAGCGTCATGATGTTGAGGGTTTCACCGATCGCCGACAGCATCACGATGGCGCCGAGCACCGAGAGCGGTATCGACACCGCGATGATGGTGGTCGAGCGCCAGCTTCCCAGGAACAGCAGGATCATCACGCTGGTCAGCAGCGCCGCGATGACGCCTTCAACGGCGACACCGGTGATCGCGCCGCGAACGAACACCGACTGATCGCCGATGAACCCGATCTTCAGCGCTGAAGGCAGCGAGTCCTTGACGTCGATGACCTTCTGCTTGATGCCGGCGATGATATCCAGCGTCGAGGTCGAGCCGGCCTTCAGCACCATCATCAGCACCGATCGGTTGCCGTCGACATGCACGATATTAGTCTGCGGTGCATTGCCGTCGCGCACGCTGGCGACGTCGCGGATATAGACCATGGCGCCGCCCACGGCCTTGATCGGCAGGTTGCCGAGCTCTTCCATCCGCAGCGGCGAATTGTTGAGCTGGATGATGTACTCGAAACCGCCGATCTTCTGGGTGCCTACCGGAGTAATCAGGTTTTGAGCGGCGAGCGCGTTGGCGACATCCTGCCCGGACAGGCCGCGGGCCTGCAACGCCTGCGGATTGAGATCGATCTGGACCTGGCGCAGCTTGCCGCCGAACGGCCAGGGGATCGCGGCGCCCGGCACCGTCACCAGCGGCGTGCGCAGCTGGTTGATGCCGATATCGGCGAGGTTTTGTTCGGTGAGGCCGTCGCCGGACAGCGCGACCTGGATGATCGGCACGGTGGAGGCGCTGTAATTGAGGATCAGCGGCGGCGTCGCCCCGGGCGGCATCTGCCGGACCATGGTCTGCGAAATCGCGGTGACCTGGGCGTTGGCGATGCGGATATCGACATTGGGCTGGAAGAAGATCTTGACGATGCCGATGCCGTTATAGGAGTTCGCCACGATGTGTTCGATATCGTTGACCGTCGTCGTCAGCGCGCGCTGGAACGGCGTGATCATGCGCCCGGCCATCTGGTCCGGCGGCAGGCCGGTATAGTTCCAGACCACGCCGATCACGGGGATCCGGATATCAGGAAAAATGTCGGTAGGGGTGCGCAGCGCGGCGAGCGGCCCGATGATCAGGAGCAGCAGCGCCAGCACGACGAAAGTATAAGGCCGGCTCAGCGCGATACGGACCAGTGAGACCATAGACCGCGGATTCCTTGGTCCCGCGAGAAGGCGGGGATTGGCATTGCAAAAGGCCAATTCGTTCCTGCTGATTTACCCGAACCGCGGCAAAAAGCCAACGGCCAGAGGCCGCCGGCCTTCACTTCCCCGGTACCGGCCGGCGGCGACGCTTGCCGCCGGCTGGGCTGCAGCCGCCCTCGTCAGGCGGCCCTGACCGAGTTGAGGAACTTGCCGACCTCGAGCTTGAGGCGGTTGCTGTCGCCCGACAGCGACTGCGCCGCCGAAAGCACCTGCGAGGAGGCCGATCCGGTCTCGCTGGCGCCGCGCTGCACGTTGGCGATGTTGGAAGATACCTCCTGCGTGCCTTGGGCGGCCTGCTGCACGTTGCGGGAAATTTCCTGCGTCGCGGCACCCTGCTCTTCCACCGCGGCCGCGATGGTCGACGAGATCTCCGACAGCTTTTCGATGGTGCCACTGATCTCCTTGATGGCCGTGACCGATTCCTGGGTCGCGGCCTGGATGCCGGTGATCTGCTGGCCGATCTCGCCGGTCGCCCTCGCGGTCTGCTCCGCCAGCGCCTTGACCTCGGAGGCCACCACCGCAAAGCCGCGGCCGGCCTCGCCGGCACGCGCCGCTTCGATGGTGGCGTTCAGCGCCAGCAGATTGGTCTGCCCGGCGATGGTGTTGATCAGTTCGACGACATCACCGATCCGCGCTGCCGCCTTCGACAGTTCGCTGACGCGGTCGTTGGTCTTGCGCGCCTGTTCCACCGCATCTCCCGCAATTCGCGCGGATTCCTGCACCTGGCGGCTGATTTCGTTGACGGATGACGCCATCTCCTCGGTGGCCGATGCCACCGATTGCACATTGGTGGAGGCCTCTTCGGAGGCCGCCGCGACCGCCGTGGTCAGTTCCTGCGAACGAACCGCGGTAGCTGTCAGCGTGCCGGCGGAGGCTTCGAGCTCTGTCGAGGCCGAAGAGACGGTCTCGATGATCTCGCCGACCGCGCCCTCGAAATCGTTGGCGAGCTTGATCATGTCGGCCTTGCGCTGCTCGGCGGAGCGAAGCTCGGCTGCCTGCTGATCGGCCTTCATGCGCTCGACTTCCAACCCGTTGGTCTTGAACACTTCGACGGTGCGGGCCATCTCGCCGACTTCGTCGCGACGCCCGACACCGGGAACCTCTGCCTTCAATTCGTTGCGGGCGAACGCTTCCATCACGGTCTTCAAATCGGCGATCGGGCGCGCCAGTCCCTTGATTCCGATCCAGAGCGCGACGACGAGGCCGACCAGCAGGCCGATGCCGGATGTGATCAGCACGTTGGAGATCGTGGAGTTGGTCTGCTCTGAAAGGTCATCAGAGACTTTGCTCGTATCAGCCAGAAGGCTGTTCGTCAGCTTGATCTGCAGACCCATCGCGGTATCGAAAGCCGGAACGCATTCGGCCTTCAGGCGCCCCGCGGCCTTCAGGGACTCTTCCGCCGACGTGGTCTTTGACGCATATTCGATCACGGGGCTGCAAGCTCCGAATGTCTTCTGGAAGCCGGCCAGGACCGGTTCGATGATCGACGCCTTTTCCGGCAGCTGCTTCAGGACTTGCGCCATTCGGGATTCGTACTCCTTGCGATTCTCCAGCGTTTGCGCGAGCAGCTTGGCGTTGCCAGCAGCGGTGTCTTCCGCAGCAAGTTGGTAGGCGGCGGCAATATAGCTATCCGCCTGGCGCGCCGCGCGAACCGATGCGGTCGTCGCCGCGCTCACGCGTGAAACCAGATCCGAATAATTGTCATCGATGCTCTTCATGCGCACGGCCGCATAGCTGACCGAGCCGATCACGACGCAAGCCAGCAAGGCGACGATGAGGCCGACCTTGATGGAGATTTTCAGATTGTTGAGCCAAGACATATCGAACTCTCTGCCGCTGGGCTTGCCAGCTGCAGGAGCGCAGCGAGTTCAAGTCGCAACGCTGGAACTCGTTATCGGGGAGATCACGGTTCGAGCGCGTAACCGAAGCGATAGCGCCCGGGGCTCTATGACGGAGTTAATTTTGGGTGCAGTAGCAATACGGGACTGCGCCCCGACTCGCGTTCTGCCGGCCTTCGCGTCAGGCCGCCCTGACCGAGCTCAGGAACTTGCCGACCTCGAGCTTGAGGCGGTTGCTGTCGCCGGACAGCGACTGCGCCGCGGACAGCACCTGCGAGGAAGCCGTCCCGGTCTCGCTGGCACCACGCTGCACGTCGGTGATGTTGCACGAGACCTGCTGGGTGCCGTGCGCCGCCTGTTGCACGTTGCGGGAAATTTCCTGCGTCGCCGCGCCCTGCTCCTCCACCGCCGCGGCGATGGTCGACGATATCTCGGACAATTTTTCGATGGTGCCGCTGATTTCCTTGATGGCGTTTACCGAATCCTGGGTGGCGGCCTGGATGCCGGTGATCTGCTGACCGATTTCGCCGGTCGCCTTGGCGGTCTGCTCGGCCAGCGCTTTCACCTCGGAAGCCACCACCGCGAAGCCGCGGCCGGCTTCACCGGCGCGCGCCGCCTCGATGGTGGCATTGAGCGCCAGCAGATTGGTCTGGCCGGCGATGGTATTGATCAGTTCGACGACGTCACCGATGCGGCTTGCCGCCTTCGACAATTCGCTGACGCGATCGGTCGTGGTGCGGGCCTGATCGACGGCCTCATTGGCGATCCGCGCCGAGTCCTGAACCTGGCGGCTGATCTCGTTGACCGAGGACGCCATCTCTTCGGTGGCAGAAGCCACCGACTGCACATTGGTGGAGGCCTCTTCTGAAGCCGCCGCCACCATGACGGTGAGTTCCTGCGCGCGTTCCGCAGATGCCGTCAGCGTGCCGGCGGAGGCTTCGAGTTCGGTCGAGGCCGAGGACACGGTTTCGATGATCACGCCGACGGCGCCTTCAAAATCGTCGGCGAGCTTGATCATGTCGGCCTTGCGCTGCCGCGCGGACGCCTGATCCAGCCCGATTTTGACTTCGGCTTCGTCGCGCGCCTTCTGCTCCGCCTTGACCTTGAAGGTCTCCACCGCATGCGCCATGTCGCCGATCTCATCCTTGCGGCCGAGTCCCGGCAGCACAATCGAGAAGTGGCCGTTGGCGAGTTCACCCATTGCACCCGTCAGGGCGGACAACGGCCGTAGAATGCGGAAGAATGCAACCCAGAAGCTGACCAGGACGAGACCGATACTGGCCAGCAGGATCGCGCCGTTGATCATCAGGCTGGAACTGCTCCTGGCTGCTTCGCTGGCGGCTTCCTGGTCGGCCGCATTGCCGATCGCATCGGCGAGCCGCAGGATCGCATTGATCCCGGTGGTCGCGCGATCGACATAGTCGCTGCCGGCGATCTTGTATTCTCTGGTCTCGCCGGAGGCCAGAACCCCATCCCGGGTTTCGCCGTAGGTCTTGAAGTATTCCTTCTCGACGCTGCCGATCGCGTCGATGATCTTCGCCGGCGTATCGGCGCGCTGGCGGATCGGCGAGATCGTTTCCCAGGCCAGGTCGACGTGGCCGCGGAAACCGGCAACCTTGCGCAGGCCATCCGCGGAGAGTTCTGCCCGCGCGCCGACGATGCCACCGAGGAACGCGCGCTCCCTGCCGGCATTCTCCGCCATCAGCGCGGTCAGATGGCGAAGTCCGACGAGTTGCGTGAGCGCCACCGTCGGCGGGTTGGTCAGCGTCTCCAGCGTCAGCCGCAACCTGTTCGCGGCGAGTTCGATCAGATTGGTAATCGCGGGCGAGAATCCTTCCACGACCTCCGATGCCCGTCCCGATCCGGGCTTGGCAAGGTTGTCGTCGACCCTGCTGCGGAAGGCCTCGAATGCCTGGAACGCGCTTTCGGCTTCGGCGACCTGCTTTTCGGCAGCCTTCATCTCCGGCACCGCACGAAGGCGCTGTGCAGCCTCGCGAAATGCCTGATCGGCGACCACGCGGGTTTTGTCAATCTGGGCGCGGCGTTCGGCCGGAAGCACGCCAGGTGATTTCAGCGGCGCGTTGGTCAGCCCGCGTTCGACCGCCCATTGACCGGCGCTCCGCAACAGCAGTTGCGAAATCTGGTTGACCTTGAGGAAGGATTCGGAATCCTGCCGCCGGCCGAGCGCGTCATAGGCGGCGAGCCCGGCGGACGCGACGGCCATGATGGCAAGCGCAGAGATGATCAGCAGAAGGACCGTCCTGATTTTGAGATTCACGTGCCGGTCTCCATTTTTCGCCGAAACTTGCCAATAGGTTCATCGCTTCAAACACGTCAAATCATGCATTTGCAGAAATGCCGCAGATCGCCGCATGCGTCCGGGCGCGGCGAACAAGATGGTCTTGATCGACGGCGAGCGGCCACGAGATGGAATGCTGGATCTGCAAGCCTGAAATATTCTGCCTTTCAAGGAGCTCGGGATCGGGAATGCCGGTCCGGCTTCATCAAGCGGCATCATTGGCGCAGGTTGCAGTCACCTTGCGCCCGGCGGTTTAATAGTTAATGAAATATCGAGCCGTATGAATACGGACAGGAGAATCCCGCAGACGCCGCTCGATGGCCGAGCGGCGCGCGCCGGTCTCGGCGTCAGGCTGCCCTGACTGAGCTCAGGAACTTGCCGACCTCGAGCTTGAGGCGGTTGCTGTCGCCCGACAGCGACTGTGCCGCGGACAGCACCTGCGAGGAGGCAGAGCCGGTCTCGCTGGCGCCGCGTTGCACGTCGGTGATGTTGGACGAGACCTGCTGGGTGCCGTGCGCCGCCTGCTGCACGTTGCGGGAAATTTCCTGCGTCGCAGCACCTTGCTCCTCCACCGCGGCCGCGATGGTCGACGAGATCTCTGACAGCTTTTCGATGGTGCTGCTGATCTCCTTGATCGCATTCACCGACTCCTGGGTCGCCGCCTGGATGCCGGTGATCTGCTGGCCGATTTCGCCGGTCGCTTTCGCGGTCTGCTCGGCCAGCGCCTTGACCTCGGAGGCCACTACCGCGAAACCACGGCCGGCGTCGCCGGCACGTGCCGCCTCGATGGTGGCATTGAGCGCCAGCAAGTTGGTCTGGCCCGCAATCGTATTGATGAGCTCGACCACGTCGCCGATGCGGGCGGCTGCCTTCGACAACTCGCTGACGCGGTCGTTGGTGGTGCGGGCCTGGCCGACGGCCTCGTTGGCCATCCGGGCCGATTCCTGCACCTGACGGCTGATCTCGTTGACAGAGGACGCCATCTCTTCGGTCGCCGACGCCACCGACTGCACGTTGGTGGAGGCCTCTTCGGAAGCCGCCGCCACCATGACGGTGAGTTCCTGGGCGCGTTCCGCGGTCGCGGTCAGCGTGCCGGCGGAAGCTTCAAGCTGCGTCGAGGAAGAGGATACGGTCTCGACGATCTCGCCCACCGCGCCTTCAAAATCATCGGCGAGCTTGATCATCTCGGCCTTGCGCTGCCGGGCGGCGACCTGATCCTGCGTGATCTTGGATTCCGCTTCGTCGCGCGCCTTCTGCTCGGCATTCTGCCGAATGACGGTGACGGTCTTGGCGAGGTCGCCGATTTCGTCGCCGCGGTTGGCGCCGGGAATCTCGATATCGAGATTGCCGTCGGCCATCTTGCCAAGCGCGCCGTTCAGGCGGGTCATGGGACGCGCAACGCCGAGGAAGGAGAATATCACCGACGCGATCAGCGAAATCACCACCACGATCGCCACGATCATGCTGATCCGGTTGGCCTGCGCGATTACAGCCGCAACTTCCTCCTTGGAGGCCGTCATGCTCTTTTGCGCACTGGAAACCGCGACTTCCATGAGTTCGCCGGCTTCCTTGACGATGTTCGTCGTGCGTTTTGTAACGATCTCGGCCTTCAGTTCCTCGATCTTGACGGCCTCGTCATTGGCGGCCAGGAAGCGCTTCACGATCTTGTCCAGCGAGCTGATCACGACCAGCAAGTCCCTGTCGTCGGCCTCGCCCCGCAACTCATTGAAATTGTTTCTGAGCGCGGTCTGGGTCTTCGCAATTGAGCCGATCAGGCTTGCATCGCCGGTCGCGCCCAGCCGCCAGACCATGGCCTGCAGCGCGTTCACCTTGATGTCGGCCTGAAGCAGCAGCTTTTCGATCTCGACGCGGTTGTCGAGCTTGGCCAGCGCCGGCGAAGCCTGTTGGGCTGCGATGGCCTTGGCCCATTCAACCGATATCTCCGTTCGCTTGTCGATCTGCGCGAGCAGATCGCGTTGCGCCTTCGCAAGTTCCTCGATACCGGCGCTGTAGCTGGCCATCAGGGACTTGATTTTCTGCAGCCGGTCCCGGGTTTCAGCCATCCGGGCGGTCGCCAACGCGGCGTCAATTTCCCTGGCTTCAATGGCGCCGAACTGGCGCATCTCGGCGACGGCGGTGTCGATTTCGGACGGGGTCCGTGCCAGCCTGATACCGCGGGCGGCGAGTTGCACCTGGCGCATGTTGAGATGGGCCGCGAGCGTGCTTTCGGCCACCCGTTGCAATCGATCGGTGCGGTCATTCGCGGCCGTCACGGTGGACTCCGTCGCCAGCTGATTGGCGACCAGGCCGACCGCCAGCAACACGCCGACGACGCCGGCGAGGCCCAACTTGTTACCGATGCGATTGAATTTGATCATGGCGGCGGTCTCTGTACTGAGCGCGTTGGCGCTTCTGATGTTTGTCGAGCTCTTTGCGCGAAGGCGCTCGCATCAAACATCAGAGGTGTTGTCCTACCGTTAATTTACCCGTCTCTTATGATTATTTAGTTACAATCCTGAGATGAAATGCGGCCGGCCGCGCGCCTCAGCCCGGCCGCATCCCCGGGGGAGTCCCGGTCTGTCGTCAGGCTGCCCGCACGGAACTCCCGGAAGTGTCGGCCGCATCGTCGAGCGCGGTGAATCAAGGAAGGCGATGCACGCTCGCATCAAGCACCAGAGGTATTGTGGCTGCGTTAACTCGCTTCGGCAGGATTGCGGAATACGACAGAAGGATGACACGCGTCCGAGCTAGCGCATCAGCTTCAGCGCATCGGAGAAAAATTCCGGGCCACCGAAATTGCCTGATTTCAAGGCAAGCAGCATCTCGCCATTGGCGGCGCCGACAGCGCGCAGAACCGGCACTCCTGCAGCGATTTCCGCGCCAACCAGAAAACCTGGAATGCCCAGCCGGTCGACCACCGCGCCTGAAGTTTCACCACCGGCAACGACCAATCTGCGCACGCCTGACTCGACCAATCCTTCCGCGATATCGGCCATCGCCTGCTCGATGGCATGCCCGACGGCATCACGGCCATGCCGCGATTGCAGAGCTGCGACCTGATCCGGAGTCGAACTGCTGGCGATCAGGACCGGACCTTCACCGAGGCGGCCCCTGGCCCAGGCCAGCGCACGCCGCGCTTCCTCCTTGCCGGCGATGACCTGATCCGGATCGAGGCGCAGCACCGGCATCACCGCTTCCGCAGCGGCGATCTGCTGCAGCGTCGCCTGCGAGCAACTGCCGGCCAGGCACGCCGCCGGCCCGCCCACCGTGGCATCGGCCGCCGCGCTGGGCACACTCGATTTGATTTTTCCCGAGGCCACCAGCGCTCGGGCGAGCCCGAGCCCGATGCCGGATGCGCCGACGGAGAGCCGATGATCCAGCGCCACCGCGCCGATGGTTTCCAGATCGCGATCGAAGGCGGCATCGACGATGGCGGCGCCAACCCCCTTGCCGGAGAGATCGGCCAGCCGGGCGCGAACCGCGTCCGGTCCGCGCGCGATATCGGCGAGGCCGATCAGTCCGATTTTGGTCTGGCTCTGCCGCGCCAGCACCCGCACCAGATTGGAATCGTGCATCGGATTGAGCGGATGGTCCTTCAACGGGCTTTCATTGAGCGGCACCGACCCCACGAACAGATTGCCCATATAGACGGTGCGGCCGGTCTCGGGAAAGGCAGGCGTCACCAGCACGATCGCATCGCCGGAATCGGCGCGCAGCGCATCCATCACAGGGCCGATATTGCCGGCGTCGGTGGAATCGAAGGTCGAACAGATCTTGAACAGCACGTGCTGCGCGCCGTGCCCGCGCAGCCATTTTTCCGCGGATCGCGAGCGTGACACCGCAAGGCCGGCCTCGATCGACCGGCTCTTCAGCGATACCACCACGGCATCCACCTCCGGCAGCGCAAGGTCGTCCGCAGGCACGCCGATGGTCTGCACCGTGCTCAGGCCGCCGCGGGTCAGCGTGTTGGCGAGATCGGAGGCGCCGGTATAGTCGTCGGCGATGCATCCCAGATACAATTTTCTGGCGAGCGTCACGATTTCGCTCCGGCATAGGGCTTGAACCAGCCGAGGCCATCCGTGGTCTTGCCGCGCGGGTTATATTCGCAGCCGACAAATCCCCTGTAGCCGAGCCGGTCGAGCTCGGCGAACAGGAAGGGATAGTTCAGCTCCTCGCCGTCAGGCTCGTTGCGCGAGGGAATGCTGGCGATCTGGACATGGCCTGTTATCGGCATCATCTCGCGCAGCCGCATGGTGACGTCGCCATGGATGATCTGGCAGTGATAGATATCGAACTGCAGTTTCAGATTCGGAATCTTCAGTTCGGTAATCAGGTCGCGCGCGAAACCGAAATCGTTGAGGAAATATCCCGGCACGTTGCGCGAATTGATCGGCTCGATCACGACGTCGAGGCCGTGGGGCGCATAGAATTCGGCTGCCCACGCCACCGATTTATAGAAGTGCTCAACGGCTTTCGGGTCGCTGCGGCTTGCAATGCCCGCCATCAGGTGCAGCCGCTTGACGCCGGTCGTCTTCGCATAAGGCAGCGCCGTCTCGAGGCTCCGCTTCAGATCGTCGAAACGCTCCGGCAGCGCGGCAAAGCCTTTCTCGCCGGCATCCCAATTGCCCGGCGGCAGGTTGAACAGCGCCTGGGTGAGGCCGTTGCGCTTCAGCCGCTCGCCGACAGCGTCTGCCGGATGATCGTAGGGAAACAGGAATTCGACAGCCGTGAAGCCGGCTTTCGCCGCCGCCTCGAAGCGGTCGAGGAACGGGACGTCGTTGAACATCATGGAGAGATTGGCGGCGAAACGGGGCATCCGATGTCCTCTTGCTTGTTGATTCTTACTTGGGCTCGCCCGGCAGCTGCGTGCCGGTGACGCGGGCATACATCCGCGCCACCGAGGCGTCGTCGTCGCGGCCCATGCCGGAGGCCGATGTCATCAGGAACATCTGCAGCGCCGCGGCCGACACCGGCACCGGAAACTTCGCCGTCCGCGCCATATCCTGGATGATGCCGAGGTCTTTTACGAAGATGTCCACCGCGCTGCGTGGAGCGTAGTCGCCGTCGAGCACGTGCGGCATGCGGTTCTCGAACATCCAGGAATTGCCGGCGGATGCCGTGATCACCTCGTAGACCTTCCGGATGTCGAGGCCCTGTTTCGCGGCGAAAGCGATCGCTTCCGAGGCGGCGGCGATATGCACGCCGGCCAATAGCTGGTTGATCATCTTGAACGCGGCGCCCTGCCCCGCGGCATCGCCGAGTTCGTAAAGCTTGGCCGCCATTGCATCGAGCGCCGGCCTTGCTTTCGTGAAGGCCGCAGGACTCCCCGAGGCCAGGATGGTGAGCTCGCCCTGCGCCGCGCGCTGCGCGCCGCCGGAGATCGGCGCATCCAGATAGTGCCGGCCGGTCGCTTCCAGCTGCTTCGCCAGCCGCCGCGCCACGTCCGGATCCATGGTGGCGGAGGAGATGAACACTGCATCATCAGCCAGGGTTTCGGCGACGCCGTCCTTGCCGAACAGGATGGCCTCGGTCTGGGCGGCGTTGACGACCACGCTGACGACGATGTCGGCGCCGCCGGCAGCCTGGGCCGGCGTCCTGGCGCCAAGGCCCCCGTCGGCCACGAACCGCGCCACCGCTTCATCGGAGACATCGCAGCCGGTGACACTAAAACCAGCGCGTCGCAGCGAGGTTGCCATGCCAAAGCCCATCGAGCCCAGCCCAACGACGGCGATACGCGGCTTTTGCGGTACGGTTTCAGGCATGAGCGCTCCCCGGGTTTTGTCAGCACCGCATTTCGCGGCCGGCTTTACCTCTGGGTATCACGGCTTGGCCGTGCTGCCAAAGCATGAGACAAGCGGCAAAGAGGATGCTGCCAGCATACAGCCAGGATACTGCCATGACCGAAACGGCCTTGCGCGATGAAATCTGCCGGCTCGGCCGCTCGCTGTTCGAGCGCGGGCTGACGCCGGGCTCCTCGGGCAATATCAGCGTCAGGCTTCACGACGGCGGCTGGCTGGTGACCCCGACCAACGCCTCGCTCGGCTCGCTGGATCCGGCGCGGCTGTCGCGGCTCGACCCGGATGGCCGGCTGATGTCCGGCGATGCCCCGACCAAGGAAGTGCCGCTGCATACCGCGCTGTACCAGACCCGCAGCGCCGCGCGCGCCGTGGTGCACCTGCATTCCACCCATTCGGTGGCGCTGTCGATGCTGCCGGAGATCGATCCCCGCGCCGCGCTGCCGCCGATGACGGCGTACTATCTGATGAAATGCGGCGCCACCGCGCTGGTGCCGTATTATCGGCCGGGCGATCCCGCCGTGGCGGACGCCATCAAGGGGCTCGCCGGAAACTATTCGTCCGTGCTGCTCGCCAATCACGGCCCGGTGGTCTCGGGCGACACGCTGGAGGCCGCGGTGTTCGCGATCGAGGAACTGGAAGAGACGGCGAAACTCTACCTGCTGCTGCGCGGGCTGAACCCGCGATATCTCACGCCGGCACAGGTGGCGGATTTGACGAAAACGTTCGGGCTGGTGTTGCCGGAGCATGGGCACGATCACACGTGAGCGATCATGATTGCAGATCTCTCATCCGTCGTCCCTGCCTAGTGCGCAATTGCGCACGGGGCGCAGGGACCCATAATCCCGGTCGTCTGTTGTGCGGCGTGACGTCTCAACAAGGCTACTTATACTTCCCGTTACCGCTACGGCACGGCGTATGGGTCCCGGATCGGCGCTCGCTATGCTCGCTTGTCCGGGACGACGAGCTTGTTTTCCGATTCAAACTTCAAACAGCAGATACACGGCCACGTTCTCGCGGCGGAAGACGCCCGAGGTTTGCATATCGTTCTCCCTCGAACGAGGGAGCAGGGAATGCCGGATGCGCGCTGCACCCGCGGTCTCGTGTGCAAAATTGTGCGAAAAAGGCGCACACGAGCATACAGGGCAGCGGAGAACATCCGACATTCCCTGCGCAATGGCTTTACGGCTTATCTCGCGCTCACCCCGGAGTATCGGGCTCTTCTCGCCTCCGTCGCCTGCGGATAGCTGGCTCGTC
>NZ_JAUSLT010000068.1 GCF_030646015.1 Bradyrhizobium sp. | reverse complement strand
GCCACCGATCGGCCGCGAAAACCGGACTCTTCACGTCTCGCGCGCCACCTGAGTTCGCAAAAAAAGCCAGATTTCGGGCCCCATTCCCGCAGACCCGATTGTGCAAAGCTCTCGCTTGCGGGGGAGGGCCGGGGTGGGGGTGCCTCCGCATGCACCGGTGCGAGTCGATAGAATTCCCCCACCCGCCGCGCTGCGCGCGTCGACCTCCCCCGCAAGCGGGAGAGGTAAGAGACGCTGCTGACAATCTGCACGAACCCACCCGAATTCGGCTGTAATGCGCCATCAGCATGGAGGTGCATCACGGAAAACTCTCATGATTTCACGTCGTCATTTCCTTCGTTTGGCCGGCGGCCTCGGCGCCACCGGTATCTCCACGGTTGCCTACGGCTTCGGCGAGCCCGCGCTGCGGCTTGGCGTCACGCGCTATAATATTCAGCCGCCGCGATGGCCGGCCGGTTTCAAGCTCAGGATCGCCGTCATCGCCGACCTGCACGCTTGCGATCCCTGGATGTCGCTGCAGCGTATTGAATCGATCGTCGATCGCACCAATTCCCTCAACCCCGATGTCACCGTGCTGCTGGGCGACTACGTCGCCGGGCATCGCAAGGTCACACGCTTCATTCCCTGCAGCGAATGGGCACGGGTGCTTGGCGGGCTGCGTGCCCCGCTCGGCGTGCATGCGGTGCTCGGCAACCATGATTACTGGGAAGACAAGACGGTGCAGCGCGAGGGGCAGGGGACCACGATCGCGCGCCGGGCGCTCGAGGCATCCGGCATCCCGGTCTACGAAAACGATGTGGTGCGATTGGCCAAGGCCGGCCGGCCGTTCTGGCTCGCGGGCCTCGGCGATCAACTGGCCTATATGGCGGCGCGCCGGTTCCGTCCGGTCCGGCGCATCGGCGTCGACGATCTCGGTGCGACGCTGGCGAAAGTAACCGACGATGCGCCGCTCATTCTTCTGGCGCACGAGCCGGATGTCGCCGCACGGGTGCCGGCAAGGGTCGCCCTGCAGCTCTCGGGACACACCCATGGCGGCCAGGTGCGCATGTTGGGCTGGACGCCGGTGGCGGTGTCCGGAAAGAAGCTGGCCTATGGCCACATCCGCATGAACTGCGACGTCGTCGTCTCCGGCGGCCTCGGCTGCAGCATCATGCCGTTCCGCATCGGCGTCCCGCCGGAAATCGTGCTGGTGACGCTGGGCGGGGCGGCAGCGGCCGTTTCATAGTTTGCCGAAACGCCCTGGCGTTGCTAGTTTCCATTATTCTATTTGCGCGGATCCATTTCAGGAGTTCTTTGTGCGCGTCACGCTCACCTTGGACGATAAGTTGATTGAGACGGCAAAGTCTTTAACGGGGCTGCAGCCGACGGCTGCACTGGTTGAGGAGGCACTCAAGCAACTAATCTCTCTAGAGGCTGGGCGAAGGTTGGCCCGGTTAGGCGGGACCGACCCCCAAGCAAAGGCTCCGCCGCGTCGTCGGGGCCGTCCAAAATAATGCTGACGACCAATTGATCGACATGAAAGATATTTCGATGACCTCAGCCCTCGACGGCGCGATCCGCGACGGCCGCCATCACATGCAGATCCGGGTCTATTACGAGGACACCGATTTTTCCGGCATCGTCTATCACGCCAGTTATCTGCGCTTCATGGAACGCGGCCGGACCAATCATCTGCGGCTGATGGGCGCCGAGCAGCACGCGCTGTATGCGGAAGCGCAGGCGGAGACGCCGGGTTTTGCCTTCGTGGTGCGCTCGATGCACATCGATTACCTGAAGCCCGCGCGCATGGATGACGTGCTCGATGTCGTGACCTGGCCGCTCCAGGTGAAGGGCGCCTCGATCACGCTGGCGCAGGAGGTGCGGTGCGGCGAGGCCGTGCTGGTCAAGGCCGAGGTGCGCGTCGCTTTCATCAGCGAGGGGCGGGCACGACCGATCCCGAAATCGCTGCGCACCCTGATGAAGGCCGATCTGATCGAGGGCTGATCTCCAATCTTGACTTCAAAACTTGACTTGCTGTACCGATCGGTACAATCTCGGGCGACGTTCAAAAGCCGGAGATGCCCTGATGTCGCGCCCGCCATTGCCGCCGTTCACGCGTCAGACCGCCGTCCAGAAGGCCCGCATGGCCGAGGATGCCTGGAATTCGCGCGACCCCGAGCGCGTGGCGCTGGCCTATACCGAGGACAGCGTGTGGCGCAATCGCGCCGAATTCTTTCACGGTCGGCCGGCGATCGTGGCTTTCCTGACCCGCAAATGGGCAAAGGAGCAAGAGTATCGCCTGATCAAGGACCTCTGGGCGTTCGATCAGAACCGCATCGCGGTACGCTTCCAGTATGAATGGCACGACGCTGCCGGGCAGTGGCACCGCTCCTACGGCAACGAGCAATGGGAGTTCGACGAAGCCGGCCTGATGCGCCGGCGCGAGGCCAGCATCAACGACCTCCCGGTTGCGGAAAGCGACCGGCGCTTTCGCTGGGCAGCCCCGGGACCGCGCCCGGCCGACATCGCGGGATTGAGCGAGAGTCCGTTCTGACGCGGCCAATGGTAAAACCTGTCGTCGACCGCGCCGATCTGTTGCCGCGGCTGGCGGAGGTGTTTCGCTCGCACGGCTATGAAGGCGCCACGCTGGCGCTGATCAGCCAGGCCACCGGCCTCGGCAAGGGCAGCCTCTATCATTTCTTTCCGGGCGGCAAAGCCCAGATGGCCGCCGAGGTGCTGGCCGGGATCGATAGCTGGTTCGAGGCCAATATTTTCGCGCCGCTGCGCACTTCCGACGATCCCGCCCGCGCCGTTGCCGCCATGGTCGGGGCGGTCGACAGCTAT
Organism: Bradyrhizobium sp.; assembly: GCF_030646015.1. GTDB lineage: Bacteria > Pseudomonadota > Alphaproteobacteria > Rhizobiales > Xanthobacteraceae > Bradyrhizobium. The sequence continues at coordinate 58,441 of NZ_JAUSLT010000068.1, read as the reverse complement.
TTTCAATCCGGTCATCGCATGTGCCTGGTCGGCGTCATCGCGCTCGGGGCGTCGCGGGATATTTTTGCGGAGCAGGTGCAGGATTATTTCAGGCGCTGGAACGATGCGCTGGCGCTGGTGCTGCGGCGTTCCGGCCTGAGCGCAAGCGTGGCGCGGCGGCGATCGGCGGATGCGCTGGTCACCATTCAGGGCGCGCTGGTGCTGGCGCGGGCGCTGGATGATTCCAGGGTGTTCGGACAGGCGATGGCGGAAATGACGACGCGGCTGCTGGCGAAGCCGGACTGACGCCCGCGTGCACCTGTGGCGTTCCCCGGACGCGGCGCAACATGCAATGTTGCGCTGCTGATCCGGGGTCCATCTTGTTAGAAACAAGCTGGGTCCCGGCTCTGCGGTGCACCGCCAAGGGGCGCTGCACCGCGTCCGGGACACGAGGTCTTCCCTACGCCGCCGCCTTGTGCCGCGCGAGTTCGGCCTGGTACAGCGTGAACTCCTCGGCGACGGCCTTGGCGATGCTCGGCCGCGCGCGCAGTCTTTCGTAATACGTCTTCACGTTGGGCCATTTCGCCAGCTCGATCGGCGGCGTCGCCATGGTCCAGTTGATGATGGTGACGAGGTAGGCGTCGGCGACGCTGAAATGATCGAGCAGGAATTCGCGGCCCGCAAGGTAGCCATCGAGATAGTCGAGCCGCGACAGGCCCTTGCCCAGCGTGTAGCTCTTCACTTCCGGCGGCGCCGTCTTGTCGAGCATCGGCACGAACAATCCCTTGTGCAGTTCGGTGCCGATGAAACAGAGCCATTGATGCAGCAGGCTGCGGTCGATGCCGGGCCCGGAGGCGATGCCGGCCTGCGGAAAGCGATCGGCGACATATTGCAGGATCGCCGCGTTCTCGGTCAGGATCACCCCGTCGTCGGTGCGCAGCGTCGGTACCAGCCCGAGCGGGTTGACCGCCCTGAAATCGGAGCCGTCGTTCTGGATGATTTTGGTCTTCGGATCGACCTCGAGATAGTTGGCCGCGGCGCCGGCTTCATACAGCGCGATGCGGGTCGCCAGCGAGCAGGCGAGCGGCGAGAAATACAGGTCCATGGATGCCTCCTTGGCGTTCGGTCCATGTTTTCGGACCGGGTTGATTTTTATACTGTTCCGCATAATATAAACCGGGTCAAGGAATTATTTGCGAGATGGTACAAAAAACTCGGAAGCCGACCGCTTCGGCCAAATCCGCTTCGTCGGAGGTGGCTGCCCCGAAGCGCCGCGGCCGGCCGCGCGCTTATGAGCCCGAGATCGCGCTCGGCAAGGCGCTCGACCTGTTCCGCAAGGATGGTTTCGCCGCCACCTCGCTCGACGATCTCTCTGCCGCCACCGGCATGAACCGGCCAAGCCTCTATGGCGCGTTCGGCGACAAGCGCGAGCTCTACATCAAGAGCTACCAGCGCTACCGCGCCGACGCCCGCGCCGCGATGATCGACATCTTCAAGGACGAGTTGCCGATCCGCAAACGGCTGGAGCGCATCTTCGCGGTGGCGCTCGACATCTATCTTTCCGGCGACGCCGGGCCACGCGGCTGCTTCACGGTGATGACGGCGGCGTCGGAAGCGGTGGCCGATCCCGAGATCCGCGCCATGGTGCTGGAAGGGTTTGCCGAACTCGACAAGGCGTTCGCGGCCTGCTTCAGCCACGCCCGGGAGAAGGGCGAGCTGGCATCGACGCCCGATCCGCAAGTCCTCGCGCAGCTTGCCTCCGCAACCGTCCACACCATCGCGATCCGCGCCCGGGCGCGGATGCCGCGCAAGCAGCTCGAAGCGATCGTGAAGGGCGCGATCGATGTGCTGGTCGGGGCGGCGTCGACATAGGATGCGGGCAAACACGGGGAGCGGTCGGCGTTTCCAGGCCTCTCCCGCAGCGAGACGCAGCTACTGGCTGCGTTCCCCAAAGCGTGACTTGTTGAACCTGTCGCCCGGTCGGATCGCGGCGTATATAGTGCCGATATCGGCGCGCATCGCGGACGGTTCGTGAGAGAAGGCAAACATGAAGTATTCACTGACGCGGAAGCTGGCGGCGCCCGCATTCCTCCTGTTCTGCGCCGCGGCGTCGAACGCATCGGCGGCTCCCGTCACCATCACCGGACCCACGGCGCTGGCGCTGGCCGCGGTGGTGGCTCAACACTCGCCGCATCTGCCTGCTTACGACAAGAGGACGATGGCGCGGCTGTTCGGGGGTGCCAGTGTTTTCCTGATTGCCACCAAGGCCAAGTTTTCCGTCACCGTTGACACCGTGGTGTGCCGGACCAGCAATGTCGATATCGCGGCGCGCTCCTGCGAGCTGACCTTCAAGGTCAGCAAAAAGACGATCAAGGGCCGCGAGGCCAACGAACTCTATGCCACATCCGCGACCGCCGGCGTCGTCGCCGAAGGCGCGGCCGGATCGAACATCGCAAGCTTCTCCAAGCTCAATTGCAGCATCGATGCGAAGGAAATCCGCCAGAAAGCCGGCGGCGGCGCGCAGTGTTCGTTCGAGACGGGGAAATAATTTCTCAGCTATAGCGCTTGCTCGCGGCTCGCTCCACTTACCCTCCCCTGGAGGGGGAGGGTCGGGTCGCATGAGCGTAGCGAAATGCGAGACGGGGTGGGGTGATCTCTCAACTCGCGCACCTGTTCGAAACGAGAGACTGTCACCCCACCCCGGCGCTACGCGCCGACCCTCCCCCTCCAGGGGAGGGTAAGGGCTGCCGCCGTCATCTCTCCTTCGTCGCGCGCTCCAGGAATTTCACCAGCGCGGCGCGGTCGGCTTCCGAGCCGATGCGCTGCTCGGGCATCTTGGTGCCGGGCGTGTAGGCCATGGGGCCGACCTCGAACAATCTGGAAACCGTCTCCGGCGTCCAGACGATGTCGAGGCGCTTGAGGGCTTCGGAAAAATGATAGCCCGGCGCGGTGGCGATGCGGCGGCCGAAAATGCCTGATAGTGTCGGTCCCGCCCGGTTGGCCTGATCGGGCCTGAGGGTGTGGCAGGCGACGCAGGCGCGATAGATTTCCGCGCCGCGGTCGCCGGCATAGGGGGCCAGCGGATCTGCCGCCGCTTCCACCAGCAGCGAATCGACGGGCTCTCCGGTCACCGCGTTCCAGCGCCGGATGATGCTGTCGGCGCCGCCGGTCAGCAGCGTGCGGCTGTCCGGCATGAATGCGACCGACCACACCGGCAGCCCGGGGCCGACCAGCGTGCGCGCCAGATCGCGCGTCCTGCGATCGATCACGGCCACCGAGCCGCCGATCCCGGCGGCGGCCAACCATGCACCGTCAGGCGAAATCGCAAGCGAGATCACCGGCCGTGGCCCGGCGGCGGCCTCGCCGGAGCGTGTGCCATTGCCGGTGAGAAAATAGATCCTGCCGTCGGCGCCGCCGGCCGCGATCTCGCCGTCGCCGCCGATCGCAACCGCATTGAGCGGGCTCGGTATCGTCACCACGGTCGCGGCGGACGGACCCGACAGCGGCCAGATCCGCACGGTCAGATCGTAGCTGACGCTGACCAGCGTGCGGCCGTCGGGTGAGAACGCCACGCCGTTGACGTTCTGGGTATGGCCTTCGAGCGCGCGCGCCGGACCGCCCGCCAGCGGCCACAGCCTGACGGTTCGATCCCATGACGCCGAGGCCAGCGTCGCGCCGTCGGGGGAAACCGCGAGCGCCGCGATCGGCGCCTCATGGCCTTCCAGCACCGCATCGGGCTCGGCCTTGCCGGCCGTCCAGATCGCGATGCGCCCGTCGGCGCCCGCGGTCGCCGCGCGTCCATCCCGCAGCAGCACCACCGCGTTGACGGCGTCGGCATGGAAACGCAGCACCTGTTCGGCGGCATTGCGCGCCAGCGACCAGCGGATCGCGGTCGAATCAAAACTGCCGGTCAGCGCGGTTTGCCCGTCCGGCGAAATCGCCAGCGCCCGCACCGGCCCGCCATGGCCGCGCAACTGCGCCGAGGCAGGGCTCACCGTCAGGGGCAGAATGACCAGAAGGGTGGCACAGGTCAGCGATGTGAAGCGGGTTTTGCGGCCGGGATTTGACATTGACGGCGATCGTTTCGTCGGTTCGTGCCGTCGTCAAGGGGCCGCTCTTCAGGTTCCCGTAATCGCATGCCCGGGCTGCGCGTCATCGCATGCCCGGCTTGTCACGATCGAGGCCCTTGGCGCCGAGATCGTCGAGATAGTCCTGGAACCGGCGCTCGGCGTTGATGCCGAGATCGCGCAGAAACGCCCAAGAATAGATGCCGGTGGCGTGCATGTCGTCGAACCCGAGCCGGACCGCGTAATTGCCGACGGGATCGACGGAGAGGATGGTCACGTTGCGCTTGCCGCCAACGGTCTTGCGTTCCGCTTCGGAATGACCCTGCACTTCGGCCGACGGGCTGGTGACGCGGAGCAATTCGGCGGAGAGGTCGAACGCCTTGCCGTCGTCGAAGCTGACCTGCAGCGACCGGCGATCCCTGGTCAGCCGGATTTCGACCGGCCAGGCAGCGGAAACGGCTGGTGAACTCAACGACGCAATCAGCCCGGCACCATCAGGTTGTTGCCGGGGTCGCCGACCCTGGCGCCGCTGGTGGAGAAAGCAGAAGAAACCGGCTGCTGGATGCCGCCGAGAAATATCGCGGTGCCGACGGCGACGACCGCCGCAAACACCAGGGCCGCAAGAAAGACTTTCATGACACTACCCCAAGAATTCTGAATTGGACCGGCTGAACTATTCAGCCGGCATGGCTCGCGGGGTGGTTCCCGATGGCGCCTGTCCCTTGGCCTGCTCTTCCTCGACCCAGAGCGAGTGATGCTCCTTGGCCCAGTTGAGATCGACCTCGCCGGTTCCCATCGCATCGAACGCGCCCTCCATCCCGATCGATCCGATATAGATGTGCGCCATCATGGCGGCGATGAAGAGCATCGCGATCACGGCGTGGATCACGGTCCAGAACTGCAGCGTCGTCACATTGGCCGGAAGGTAGGGGAACAGCAGGAACCAGCCGGACACCGACATCAGCGCGCCGCCGATGATCACGATCCAGAAGATGCCCTTCTGCCCGGCGTTGAAGCGCCTGGCCGGCGGATGCTTGTCTTTGAACAGGACGCCGCCGCCCTGCTTGAACCACTCCAGATCGACCTTGCCCGGGATGTTATCCTTGATCCAGATCAGGAACATGATCACGAGGCCGAGCATGAACGGGAACGCCAGATAATTGTGGGCCCATTTGGCGTAGGCCGACATGGTCGCAAAACCTTCGGCGCCGAACAGCGGCAAAATCAGGCTGCGGCCGAAACTGATGTTCAGGCCCGACAGTGCCAGAATGATGAAGCAGCTTGCCGTCAGCCAGTGGGTGAAGCGCTCGAACGAGGCGAAACGCAGGATCGTGGTTCCCGCGAAACCGCGATGGATGCGAATCTTGCCGCGCACCATCAGGAAAATCAAAAGCGCCGCGAACATTCCGACAATCGCGATGCCGCCGATGATCGGCAGCTTGCTGCGGTGGAAGTCGCGCCAGTCGCGGCCGGCCGGCTGGATCAGGCTGGCGGACATCGCGTCCGGAATGCTGACCCGGCCGCTGATCTTGTCGCCCTCCTTCAGCGCGTTCAGGAGCTTGTCTTCCTGCACCGCTTCGGCCGTGGGCTTGAAGGAAAGTTGCGCCGCGGCCGGTTGGGCGACCACGAAAAGCAGCGCCAATGCGGCGCATAGGACCTTGAGAGTTGAAAGTGAGCCTGGCATTTGCACAACGCCCTTTCGGTGTCTTGAGATCGGTGCTTGGTTACGCGAGCGCCGCCGCAACCGGGGCGGCGCCCAAATTGCATCAGCCGGTCGGCGAATCGCTGTAGGCGGTTTTCCAGCCCCACATGCCCGATCCGTAACCGCGCTTCATCACGCGCTCCTTGTAGATTTCGGCGATGATCGCGCCGTCGCCCGCGAGCAGCGATTTGGTCGAGCACATCTCGGCGCAAATCGGCAGCTTGCCCTCGGCCAGACGGTTCTGGCCGTACTTGGCATATTCGGCCGGCGTGTTGTCCGCCTCCGGTCCGCCGGCGCAATAGGTGCACTTGTCCATCTTGCCGCGCGAGCCGAAGTTTCCGACCTTCGGATATTGCGGCGCGCCGAACGGGCAGGCGTAGAAGCAGTAGCCGCAGCCGATGCAGAGGTCCTTGGAGTGCAGCACCACGCCGTCGGCTGTGGTGTAGAAGCACGACACCGGACAGACCGCGGCGCAGGGCGCGTCGGTGCAATGCATGCAGGCCATCGACACCGAGCGTTCGCCGGGCTTGCCGTCATTGATGGTGACGACGCGGCGGCGATTGATGCCCCACGGCACTTCATGTTCGTTCTTGCAGGCGGTCACGCAGGCGTTGCACTCGATGCAACGGTCGGCATCACACAGGAATTTGACGCGAGCCATGATCTATTCTCCCCTCACGCCGATTGAATCTGGCACAGTGTCACCTTGCCCTCGTGCATGGCGGTGACCGGATCGTAGCCGTAGCTGGTGATCGTGTTCACGCTTTCGCCGAGCACGATCGGATCCGAGCCCTTCGGATAGTTGCCGCGCTGGTCGACACCCTGGAACCAGCCGGAGAAGTGGAACGGCATGAACGCCACGCCCTTGCCGACCCGGTCGGTGACCAGCGCCTTGACCCGCGCCTTCGAGCCGTTTTCCGGACCGAGCACCCAGACCCAGCCGCCGTCCTTGATGCCGCGCTCGGCGGCATCTGCCGTATTGACCTCGACGAACATGTCCTGCTGCAACTCGGCCAGCCATTTGTTCGACCGGGTTTCCTCGCCGCCGCCTTCGTATTCCACGAGACGTCCCGAGGTCAGGATGATCGGAAATTGCTTGGCAAGCCCCTTGTCCACCGCCGCCTTCTGAATCGAGAAGCCGAGATTGGCCATGCGGAACTGGCGGCCGTCGGGCCGGGTCGGATATTTGGCGACCAGTTCGGGGCGCGCGGTGTAGATCGGCTCGCGGTGAACCGGCACGGGATCGGGCAGGTTCCACGCCACCGCGCGGGCCTTGCCGTTGCCATAGGCCATCACGCCATGCTCCAGCGTGACGCGAATGATGCCGCCCGACAGGTCGACCGCCCAGCCGACGCCGTCGGGATTGTTGCCGCCGATCTTGTTGATGGTGGCGAGTTCGGCCTCGGTGAGATCCTTGTCCCAGCCGAGCTTCTTGAGCACGCCATAGGTGAATTCGGGATAACCGTCGGTCAGTTCCGAACCCTTGCTGTAGGAACCTTCCGCCAGCAGATTGACGTTCTTCACCGAACCGTCCGGCTGCTTCTCTTCGTAGACGACGCCGAAGCGTGCGCGGAAGGTGCCGCCGCCGTCCTTGGCGTGCAGGTTGGTGTTGTAGAGCGTATGGGTTCCCGGATGCTTGATCGCCGGCGTGCCCCAGCACGGCCAGGGCAGGCCGTAATAGTCGCCGCCGACCTCAGGCACGTCGGCCTTGGCGCGCAGGGTCACCAGGTCGAACTTGTCCTGGTTCTTCATGTGGGCCTTCAGCCGCTCCGGCGACTGGCCGGAATAGCCGGTCGAGAAGCCGCCGCGGTTGATTTCCCGCAGCAGATCCTCGGGCACCGGGCGCTTGTTCTCCACCTTGATGTTCTTGAACATGCGGTCGGCAAAACCGAGCTTTTCCGAAATCCGGTAGATGATCTCGTAGTCGTCCTTCGATTCGAAGATCGGCTTGACGACCTGCTCGCCCCACTGCAGCGAACGGTTGGAGGCCGTGCGCGAGCCCGAGGTCTCGAACTGGGTGCAGGCCGGCAGCAGATAGGTGCCGTTCTTGCGGTTCGAGATCGCCGCGAAGGTGGTCGGATGCGGATCGGCGACCACGAGCAATTCGAGCTTCTCGATACCCTTCACCATTTCGGTCATGCGCGGCACGGTATTGCCGCCATGGCCCATGATGAACATGCCCTTCAGGCTGTCGCGCTGATCGACATCGTCGGGATTGGCGAGCGTCGCATCGAACCAGCGGGTCGACGGGATGCCCGGGGCTTCCATGTTCTGCTTGCGGGTGCGGGCCGGGCGGCCCGATTTCGCCGGCACTTCGTCGAAGCGCGCCTGCAGATAGTCGTATTCGACTTCCCAGACCCGGGCCCAGTGCTTCCAGGCGCCTTCGACCAGGCCGTAATAGAGCGGCAGCGTCACGATATCGAGACCGAGGTCGGTGGCGCCCTGCACGTTGCAGTGGCCGCGGAAGATGTTGGCGCCGCCGCCGAAGGTACCGACATTGCCGGTCGCCAGCAGCAGGTCGCAATAGGCGCGGACGTTGGCGGTGCCGACGGTGTGCTGGGTGCCGCCCATGCACCAGATGAAGGTCGAGGGCCGCTGCTTGGCGAAGGTCTCGGCGACCTTCTTCAGCTGTTCGCCGGGGATGCCGGTCACCTTCTCGACTTCTTCCGGCGTCCACTTGGCGACTTCGGCGCGGATCTGGTCCATGCCGTAGACGCGCTGGGCGATGAACTGCTTGTCTTCCCAGCCGTTGTTGAAGATGTGGTGCAGCATGCCCCAGATCACCGCGATGTCGGTGCCGGAACGGAAGCGCACATAATCGGTGGCGTGGGCCGCGGTGCGGGTGAAGCGCGGGTCGAGCACGAACACGTTGGCGCGGTTGATCTCCTTGCCGGTGAGGATGTGCTGCAGCGACACCGGATGCGCTTCGGCGGCATTCGAACCCATGAAGACGATGGTCTTCGAGTTCCGGATGTCGTTGTAGGAGTTGGTCATCGCGCCGTAGCCCCAGGTATTGGCGACGCCGGCGACGGTGGTGGAGTGGCAGATGCGGGCCTGGTGATCGATCGAGTTGGTGCCCCAGAATGCCGCGAACTTGCGGAACAGGTAGGCGCCTTCATTGGAGAATTTCGCCGAGCCGAGCAGATAGACGGAATCGGCGCCGGATTTGGCGCGGATCTCCATCATCTTGTCGCCGATCTCGTTGATGGCGACGTCCCAGGAGATTTTCTGCCACTCGCCGTTGACCAGCTTCATCGGCCATTTCAGGCGGCGGTCGCCATGCACGAGCTCGCGCACCGCGGCACCCTTGGCGCAATGCGAGCCGCGATTGATCGGTGAGTCCCAGGCCGGCTCCTGGCCGACCCAGACGCCGTTCTGCACTTCGGCAATCACGGTGCAGCCGACCGAGCAATGGGTGCAGATGTTCTTCTTGATTTCGGTCGGCGCGCCGACGATTTGCGGACCGGCCTCTGCCTTGCGCACCGAGCCGAGCGGCATCAGGCCAAGGGCGGCGCCTGCTCCGGCGGCGAGGCCGGACCGGCGCAGGAAGGTGCGGCGGTCGAGCACACCAGAGGCGAGGCCGGCGGCGATACCCTGCAAACGCGCGTTGCCTGCGGATCCATCTCTTCGCTTCATCAACATGTGCGTGATCCCATCAGTAGCGGTTGACGCGATAGTAATTCTTGACGTGATCGGATTCCTTGTAGCGGGCCTTGACCCGCTCGGACTGCGACTCGTCGGCGATGGCCTCGCTGCCCGCCAGCGGCACCACCGCTGCGGCCGCGACCGCCGATCCGCCCATCATGAAGAAACGGCGACGGTCCACGACTGCGGCCGTCTTGCCTTCGCCTGATGGCGCCGTGCTGTCGGATGGCTTGCGCATTGCAATCTCCCCTTTCGCTTGCCTTCTGCTGTCAGGACAGCGTGAAGGCCTCGGATTCCAGTTCCATGTAGATGCGGCCGACGCGCCCGACGGTCCGGTAGAATTTGGCCGACTGCGACATCTCGAGATCGGCGAACATCCGCGCCGCCCACGGCTTGAGATGACGCTCGAAGAATCGCTGCTGTTCGCTGAAGTCGGCCTCGAAGTCGCCGCGCGCGAGGCCCGACATCACCTCAAGCAGGATCGCGACGTGATCTTCCGGCTCCCGCGACGGGCCGGCGCGCTCGATCCCGAGCCGATCGAAATCCTCGCGCACCCGCGCCAGCGGGCGCTCGTGCAGAAAACCGGTCAGGTAATAGGAGGCATAGGGCAGCAGTTCGCCGCGGCCGAGCCCGATGAACAGGTCGAAGAATTCCTTGCTGACGGTGCGATCATCCGTTGCCGCCGCCGCCACCGAGAGTTCGATATGCGCGATGCCGAGGTCGGAGGCGTCGCCCTTCAGCGTGGCGACGCGCTTGAGCGTCTCCGCGTCGGGCGCCTTGCCGAGCAGCAGCGACAACAGGCCGTATTCCGCGGCGCGCAGCTGATCGATCTCGTCGATTTCGGGTTTCGATGTCACCTGATCCTCGGATGGTCCGTAGAGATCGGGGCGAAGAACGGTTCGTTGCACCCGTGTCAGCGCTTCGACCGCGAGGACCCGTTCGGCAGGAATCCGCGACCATGCCGAAACCGAAGGCTGCGCAATGCCGATCCCCCGCGCGAGAGATGCGACGCCGCCTGCTGCCTTGATGGCTTGTTCCAGTCCGGCCTCACGCATGCTGGACCGCCTTATCCCCCGTGTGCCTCTTAATCGGGCATACAATTTAGAACTGGAATTATTCCAGTGTGAAATCTGTAACATAGGCAGAGCCTATGTCTGCAAAAACTTTTGTCTAAACAGTCGGTTTTGCCGAGCCATGGCGTCGCACCGGCTGTTGCGGTGCAGCAGGAGCTTCCTCTGACGGATGAGTTTCGACGCTCACATTCTGGGCCGACGAAATAGCTGCGTCGTCACTCAGCCTCAGCGCTTCGCCAGGCAATCCCGGTTCGGGGGCAGGCGCGGCGACATTTTCCAGCGTTGGTTCGGGATCGCCGGGTGCTTTTTCTGACTTGGCGGCAGAGGTGACAGGTTCGGCCGCCGGTCCGTCGCCCATGATCTGCAACACCATCCGCGCGACATCCATGCCGGCGCTGATCTCGCTGGTGCCCGGCACGCCCCCGGGCGTGTTCCAGTCATAGGCGTATTCGAGCGCGGGGTTGACGTAATTGCGGATCGCCGGATCCAGCGCCCAGGATTTTCGCAGCGCCGCATTGCGCAGATGTTCGGGGACGCCCTTCTGCAGGAAGCCGGTGATATCGGTCGCGCCCGTCATCTCCTCCAGCTTCGGCAGGCTGGAGAGGTCGAATTCTTCCGCGGCCTCGGCTTCGGCCACCGGTGCGGGCGGGATTTCGGCCGCAGGTGCTGGCGCATCCGGCGTGGGTTCCGGCTGCTTTGCCTCCTGCTTGCGCTGCGACCACCGCGCCAGAAAGCCCTTGTCGTCGTCCTGGTCCGGACCGCTCATGAGCGCCCCGTTCCCTGATCCGACGGATCATCCCGCATGCCGCCGCGTTCGCCGCTCTTGCGATCGCGCTTGCGCTTGTGGAACGCGCGCTCGACGTGGAACTGGTCGACAAAGGCCGCGATCCACGCCGCGATCTCCGGCGGCATCGGCACGGTGCCGATCACGTCGCAACCGCTCTCGAAGATCGCTTCGCCTTCGGTCGGGTCGGCGGTGACCTTGGTCAGTTCGAGCTCTGGCCCGCCGTCCTGGCGCCGCAGCGCGATCCAGATCCGTGGCTCGCCGTCGGCGAGGTTGTCGCGGTAATTGGCGGTATCCGAACTGAACAGGTCGATGCTGGCCGCGCCCGCATAGTAGATCGTCGCATCGGCGTCGCTGGACAGCACGGTCCACGGCGCCGTGTCGGGCACTTCGTCGAGGATCATCGCCGGCGACCACATATGGTCGATCCAGGGATTGTCGATGGCGCGGCGGCGCAGCACCACGCCGACCTGGCGGGAGGTCTCGGTCAACGCCATGCCAGATCCTCCATTCTCCAGCCGATCATGCCACGTTCGCGGTCGTCGCGAGCGGCAATCCCGCGACCAGATTCTGCGGCTTCAGCCGCACCACCCTGTCGGCGCCGCAGGCCAGAATGAGATAGACCGGCCTGGTGCCGACGCGCTCGTCGACCAGCCTTGTATCCTCGATGGTCAGGCGCATCAGCGCGATGATGCGCTCGGCGGCATTGCCTTCCAGTTCAGCCCCGTTCCACAGGGCGTTGCCGATCTTCGTGCCCTCGCTGTCGAGGCCGATGAACCAGCGCCAGTCGCGGTCCTCGATCGAGGCCACGGTCTCGACCTTGACGGCAACGCCGAGCAGGTGGGCGATCCAGCGTTCGATCACCCGGGCGAGTCCGGCGCGCGCCTTCGGATTGCCGCCGATGTTCATCACCATCGCGTGGGCATCGGAACGCGACCAGTAGGTCCAGGCGTTGTCGTCGTCCATCACGTCCATCTCGCCGAACGCCTTGGATGGAGCCAGCATCGCGGTCAGCGGTGAGGAATGGATGTCGGCCTGCGCGTGCTGCTGCGCCTCGATCACCTCCGCGTCGGCCAACAGCAGCGTGCCGTCGTGCACGGTGGCGAGCTGGCTGCGGAAGAACAATTCGGCGGCGCGCAGCATGTAGGGATCGTCGCAGCCCTCCAGCGCGTTGCGCAGGATCAGGTGGCAGAGCTGCGACAGGAAGATCGGCGGCATGTCGCCGGCGCCCTTGCGGGCCAGCGCGACATACACCGCCTCCAGCGACGGCGCCGCCACCAGCCGGTCGCGGAAATTCACCATGAAGGTCCAGTTTTCCCGCGCGTCGGCGTCAGCCAGCGCGGCGATATCAGCCGCAGCAACCGGGCGCAGCGGATCGGCCAGCAGGTGCGCATGCAGCCGCAGCTCGGCCGGGCAGGCGTCGGCCGGCGGCATCAATTCGGGCCGCGCCAGATAGGCCATGATCAGTTCGGGCGTCGCGATCAGCCCGCCATGATCGCCACGGCGGGTGAGGTGATGGCCGGAGGCGACCCAGAACTCTCTCATGTGCGATCCCTGGTCATGCGGTCAGTTCCGATCAAGCCCATCAGATCGACCTTTTCTTCCGGCTCTTCGTCACCCTCGACCTCGTGAAAGGTAAAGGCGCTGGCATGGGCGTGCAAGGAATCGGCGTGGCCCGCGGTCTCGCGCGGCCGCAGCGTGCGAAAGCGCTCGCGGATCTCGCCGTCCTCGACGCTGCGCTGCACCGCGAGCAGGGTCTGCGGGGCGTGATCGCACAGCGAGGCCGCAAACGCGACCTCTTCCTCGGCGGCCCCCCGCGCCGCGGCAAGATCCGGTGCGCCGAATTTTTCCAGCAATTGTGCCGCGAGGCGCTCGACCACCGTCTCGCGTTCCGCTTCGCTCGCCTCGGTGACGATGGCCAGCGTCGACCAGCCAAGACTGTCGACGCCGAGAAAGCCCGAGCGCAACGCCACGCGCGCCTTGGGGCCGAGCGCGGCGGGGTCCTGGTTCCAGAACACGAACGCGCCGGAGACCGCCCATTCGCCGGGCTCCGCCGCCCGCTCGAATACGAAGGTGTCGGACGGATCGAGCCGGATGGTGCGCGGCAGTTTCAGCATCGCCGCCTCATCCGAGCTTTGGGCCGCGCGCCTGGCGGTCATACCAGTCCGCCCGCGCCAGCGCCGCCAAGAGGCTGGTCCGTTCCGGCGGTCCCTTTCCGGCGGCGGTTCGCACCAGCAGATCGCCATTGACGTCGATGCCCCTGATCTCGCCGGCCTTGGCCAGCGCGAGCCGCGACAGATAGTCCCGGGCGATCGCCTCGAATCCGCGTTCTTTCCAGCGGTCGAACGCGGTCATCAGGTGCCGCGCAAAGCTTTCGATGATCGCGTTGGTGTCGACCATCTCGAAACCCTCGCTCAACAGCGCTACGCCGGAGGCGGCCTGCACCTCCTCGATATGGGCCATATCGGCGGCGCGCAGGATGACGCCGAACACCAGCCACGCCGGAACTTCATCCTCGGCGCAATCTGTCGGCCAGCCGAGCCGGGCACCGCCCAGCAGTCCGCCATCGAACCTGACGGCGTCGGGCCAGTCGAAACCGATCTCCCGCTCTGGCGGGCAATGCGACGAGATCGCGTCGCCCAGCGCATTCATGCCGGCAAAGAACGCCCGGCGCGCCGAGACCAGCGCCTCGTCGGGTTCGAGCACCACGGCGAATTCGACCAGGTCGTAGCGCCGCACCCAGACCAGTGTTCCCGCGCCTGTGTCGGCCGCGATTGCGCAGCCATGGGCGAACGCGTCGCCAAGCTCGCGCAACGCGACCAAAGTATAGCCCGGGGGCAGATCGAGTGTCTGTTCCACGTCCGCGAGGCGCGACGTCATCGAAGGGCTCATCCTTAATCGCTTTGCAATCCGCCGGTCTATGCTATCCCCCTCCGGCTCGTAACGCGAGCGTGAGGCCTTGCGGACTTTCGATCCAGCAGGTACCGCGGAACCGGACAACGAAGCAACCGTGCGCGCTGCGCGCCGGTTCAGGACATTTGTATATGGGTGCGGTGCCGTCTCATCTCCTGATCTGCAGTTGCGAGAAGACCATGCCGCTCGATGCGGCGGCAATCGGTCGCGGCTGCGGCGGCACCATCACGCAGGCCAACCAGCTCTGTGGCCTCGAGCTCGATCGCTTCAAGGCGGCGCTGGCCGACGGCGCGCCGATTACCGTGGCCTGCACCCAGGAAGCCCCGCTGTTTCGCGAAGTCGCAGAGAATTCGCCGCAGGCTGAGCTCACCTTCGTCAACATCCGCGAAACCGGCGGCTGGTCGAAGGATGCCGCCGCCGCCGGACCCAAAGCCGCGGCGCTGATCGCGGCGGCGCAAGAGGACATGCCGCCGATCTCGCTGGTGACGCTGGAGAGCAGCGGCGTCGCGCTGGTCTATGGCCGCGACGAGGTCGCGATCGAGGCCGCGCAGCGTCTCGCCGACCGGCTCGACATCACGGTGCTGCTGAGCAAACCCGGCGACGTGATCCCGCGCCGCAGCAACGAGTTTCCGGTGCTCAAGGGCACCATCCGCAACGCCAAAGGCCATCTCGGTGCCTTCGAGCTTGCGATCGACGACTATGCGCTGCCGCAGCCTTCGTCGCGCGCAAGACTGGTGTTCGGGTCTTCGCGCAATGGCGCCACCTCGACCTGCGACCTGATCCTCGACCTCTCCGGCGGCGCGCCGTTGTTCCCCGCGCATGAATTGCGTCCGGGCTATCTGCGCGCCGATCCGCGCGACCGCGCCGCGGTCGAACGCGCCATCGCGGAAGCCGGCGGCATGGTCGGCACTTTCGACAAGCCGCGCTTCGTTCAGTTCGAAGCCTCACTGTGCGCCCATTCGCGCTCCGGCATCACCGGATGCACCCGCTGTCTCGATCTCTGTCCGACCGGCGCGATCACGCCTGACGGCAATGCGGTCGCGATCGACGCCAATGTCTGCGCCGGCTGCGGCTCCTGCGCCTCGGTATGCCCGACCGGCGCGGCGTCCTATTCGCTGCCCAGCGCGGATGCGCTGATGCGGCGGTTGCGCACGCTGCTGCAGAGCTATCACAAGGCCGGCGGCGGCGACGCCATCGTGCTGTTCCACGACGGCGAGCATGGCGAAGATATCATCGACGCGCTGGCGCGCTTCGGTGCAGGCCTGCCGGCGAATGTGCTTCCCGTCCGCGTCAACGAGGTGACCCAGCTCGGACCGGAAAATATCGCCGCGGTCTTCGCCTATGGCGGCAGCGGCGCCGTCATGCTGACGCGCGCCAAACCGAAGCACGACATTGCCGGGCTGCGGCGCGCGGTGGAGATGTCGGACACCATCGTCTCGGCGCTCGGTTTTGGCGCCGGGCTGGTGCGGATCCTCGAAACCGACGATCCCGACCAGTTGCGCGTCATGCTGGATGCGCAGCCGGCCGGCGTCGCCACGCCAAAGCCGGCGGGCTTCGTGCCGCGCGGCGCCAAGCGCGGCGTGCTCGAAACCACGTTTCGCGAACTGCATCTCGCCGCCCCCGCGCCGGTTGATGTCGTGCCGCTGCAGCCGGGCGCGCCGTTCGGCGGCGTGAATTTGAACGTCGAGGGCTGCACGCTCTGCCATGCCTGCGTCACCGCGTGCCCGACACATGCGCTCTCGGACAATCCCGATCGCGCCATGCTGCGCTTCACCGAAAGCCTCTGCGTGCAATGCGGGCTGTGCCAGTCCACCTGTCCCGAGGATGTCATCACGCTGGAGCCGCGGCTCGATTTTGGGGCGTGGAACGCGCCGCTCACCGTGCTGAAGGAAGAAGAGCCGTTCCATTGCATCGCTTGCAACAAGCCGTTCGGCACCAAGAGCTCGATCGACCGCGTACTTGCAAAACTCGGCGAGAAGCACTGGATGTTCCAGGGCGCCAATGCAAGGCGTCTCGACGTCATCAAGATGTGCGCGGACTGCCGCGTCGAAGCCGTGGTCAACGAGAGCTTTGACCCGCATGCGGCGCCGCAACCACGTCCTCCTGTCATGACGACGGAGGATTATCTGCGCGCGCGCGACGCCGGGAAGGGCGATCCGCTGGATTCGTAAGGAAGAGATTTGTCAGCCGCTCAGCCAACCATGCAAGCCCGCGCGACCTCGAAAGCGTCCGGCATTCCCGGCGTCAGGCACGTCATCGCAGTCGCCTCCGGCAAGGGCGGCGTCGGCAAGTCCACCACCTCCTGCAACCTCGCGCTCGGCTTCGCCGCGCTCGGGTTGAAGGCCGGCATCCTCGATGCCGACATCTACGGGCCCTCGCAGCCAAAGCTGTTCGGCCTGCGCGGCAAGCCCAGGCAGATCGGACCGCGCATGCTGGAGCCGATGGAGCGTTTCGGCGTCAAGGTGATGTCGATCGGCTTCCTGGTCGAGGAAGACCTCGCCATGATCTGGCGCGGCCCGATGGTGATCTCGGCGATCACGCAGATGCTGCGCGAAGTGGCGTGGGGCGATCTCGATATCCTGGTGGTCGACCTGCCGCCCGGCACCGGCGATGCGCAGCTCACCATGGCGCAGCAAACCCCGCTGGCCGGTGCGGTGATCGTCTCGACGCCGCAGGACATCGCCTTGATCGACGCCCGGCGCGGCATCGCGATGTTCGAGAAGGTGAACATTCCGCTATTGGGGCTGATCGAAAACATGTCGAGCTTCTGCTGCCCGACCTGCAACCACGTCACCCCGATCTTCGGCCATGGCGGCGCCAGGCTGGAAGCGGAGCGGCGCGGCATTCCGTTTCTCGGCGAGATCCCGCTCGACATGCAGATCCGCCAGACCTCGGACGACGGCCGCCCGATCGTCGCGACCGAGCCGGACGGTGTTCACGCGCGGCATTATGTCGAGATCGCCCGCGAAATCTGGACCGCGGTCTCTACGGGCGCGGCGAGCAAGCCTGCGCCGCGCATCGTGATCGAGTAGGAGGCTGTCTTCACCCTGCCCTGGAGGGGGAGGGTCGGCTCGCATTGAGCGAAGCGAAAATGCGAGACGGGGTGGGGTGACAGTCTCTCAACTTCGGCACTGCTCGCGACGAGAGACTTTCACCCCACCCCGCCGCTCATTTCATTCGCGTCGACCCTCCCCCTCCAGGGGAGAGTGAAAGCGCGAGCGCGAAATCACCTTGCCTTGAAGTGAAATTATTTCGCCTTGGCATCCGGCGGGCAATCCTTGCGGACTTCCATCGGCTTGCCGCCGCTTTGCACCGTGGGGGCGGCCGAATTTGTACCGCCGGCGTCAGGCAGGATCGCGCTGTTTCCGATGGCCATGGAGGTGTTGGTTTTATCCTCGCCGTGCCCCGAGGTCGCGGATCCCGTCGTTGCGCAATTGGTCTCGGCCTTGTTCTT
This sequence comes from Bradyrhizobium sp., assembly GCF_030646015.1. Lineage (GTDB taxonomy): Bacteria > Pseudomonadota > Alphaproteobacteria > Rhizobiales > Xanthobacteraceae > Bradyrhizobium. The sequence goes on along the minus strand of NZ_JAUSLT010000068.1, from coordinate 40,824 downwards.
GTCGCCTGCCGGCGGCGTCGTTTGGGCGAACGCGGCCCCGGCGGCCATGAACACGACTAGAATGGCAATCGCAGCACGCTGAATCATTTTTGTCTCCTCCGAGCGAAAATCGCTTCTCAAATCCAGAGGAAAGAACGGACCTCGCTGCCGAAAGTTCCGTCCTGGAGCTTTGCGGATTGGGGAAGTAAGGGCGGCGACCTCTTTTCCCCTCTCCCCGTGTGGGAGAGGGTGGCCGCGACGCAAAGCGTCGCGGACGGGTGAGGGGTCTGTCTCAACCAACAATGTGCTTGCGGATAGAGACCCCCATCCGGGGTGCTTCGCGCGCCACCTTCTCCCACAAGGGGAGAAGGGAAGAGGGCCTCTAATACCCCCGCTTTCGATCCACCACGTTCTCCAGCGCGTCGCCCGCCTCGAATCGTTCGATCTGGCGCGCGACGTATTTTGAAATCTCGTCGGGGTCGGTATCGGCGGCGTTGTGCGGCGTCAGCACCACCTTCGGATGGGTCCAGAACCGGCTGTCGGCCGGCAGCGGTTCGTTGCAGAACACGTCCAGGGATGCTGCGCCGAGCGTGCCGTCGTCGAGGCAGGCCAGGATATCAGGCTCGTTCTGCAAGCCCCCGCGCCCGGCATTGATCAGGACCGGCGCGCCCATCGGACCGCTGCGGTTGAGTTTTGCAAACAAACCCCGATTCAGGATCTGCCGCGTCTCCGGCGTCAGCGGCAGCAGGCAGACCAGCATATCGGTCCGCTGCAGGAACGCCTCGAGTTGTCCCTCGCCATGAAAGCATTCGACGCCCTCGATCTGCCGCGCGCTTCGGCTCCAGCCCGCCACCCGGAAACCGATTCGCCGCAACGCGTCGGCGGCATCGGATCCGAGCGTGCCGAGCCCCATGACGCCGACCGAAACGGCGTTGGCCGCCCACTGATAGGTCGGCTCCCAGCGCTGCTCGCGCTGGCAGGCGCGCAAATAAAGCTCCTGGCGGTGGTGCATCAGCGCGTGCAGCACGACATATTCCGTCATGCGGCCGGTGAGGTCGCCGACCGCGACGCGAACCAGCGGCACGTCCGGCAGGCTGGAATCGGCCATCAGCGCATCGACGCCGGCGCCGAGATTGAAAATGACGCGCAGGTTCGGAAACCCCGCGAGTTCGCCCGGCGCGGGCTTCCAGACCGCGGCGTAATGCACCCCGGCGGGATCGAGCGCGGGATCGGGCAGCAGCAACACCCGGCGATCGCCGCAGACGTCGTCGAACCGGCTCTTCCATCGTTCGGGAGACCAGTTTTGAGCCCCGCCATGGATCAGCAGGGCCAGCGCGCCTTTGTTCATTGATTTTTGCCCCATACTTCGCCGAATCCCGGATGACCTTACCGGGGCGTGGTGGCTCTGCAAAATATTTCGACTATCCTGTAGGAAACCTCCGTCACCCCTCGTCTTTCAGTCAACGGGACACGCTCACATGCTCTACGCCATCCTCTGCTATCACGACGAAGACACCGTCGGTTCCTGGAGCAAGGAACAGGACGCCGCCGTGATGACGAAACTCGCCGTCGTGCAGGACAAATTGGCCAAGCAGGGCCGGCTCGGCCCGGTAGCGCGGCTGTTGCCGACGACGTCGGCGACCACATTGCGCAAGGACGATCCGCCGGTCGTGATCGACGGCCCCTATGCCGAGACCAAGGAACAGCTGCTCGGCTTCTACGTGGTCGACTGCAACAATCTCGACGAGGCGCTGGATGTCGCGCGCGACCTCGCGGCCGTCAATCCCGGCGGCGCCTACGAAATTCGCCCCGTCGGGGTGCTGTTTCCCGGGGGCCTTCCGACGTGACCGACGCCGCCTGGATCGATACCGCGCTGACCTCGGCGCGCCCCCAGGCGGTCGGTGCGCTCTTGCGTTATTTCCGCGATCTCGACACCGCCGAGGAGGCGTTCCAGAACGCCTGCCTGCGCGCGCTGAAGAACTGGCCGCAGAACGGCCCGCCGCGCGATCCCGCGGCGTGGCTGATCATGGTCGGTCGCAACGTCGCGATCGACGACATCAGGCGCAACCGCAAGCAGCAGCCGCTGCCGGAGGACAAGGCGATCTCCGATCTCGGCGACGCCGAGGAGCGGCTGGCCGAGCGGCTCGACGGCTCGCATTACCGTGACGACATCCTGCGGCTGCTCTTCATCTGCTGCCATCCCGATTTGCCGGCGACGCAGCAGATCGCGCTGGCGCTGCGCGTCGTTTCGGGCCTCACCGTGAAGCAGATCGCCCGCGCCTTCATTGTCTCGGAGGCGGCGATGGAGCAGCGCATCACGCGGGCGAAGGCCCGCGTCGCCGGCGCCGATGTGCCGTTCGAGACCCCGGGCGCGGTGGAGCGCAGCGAGCGGCTCGCCGCGGTGGCGGCGATGATCTATTTGATTTTCAACGAGGGCTATTCGGCCAGCGGCGATACCGCCGAGATCCGCAAGCCCTTGTGCGAGGAAGCGATCCGGCTGGCGCGGCTGTTGCTGCGATTGTTCCAGACCGAGCCGGAGATCATGGGGCTGACCGCGCTGTTGATGCTGCAGCATGCCCGCGCCGCGGCGCGCTTCGACGCCGAGGGCGCCGTGATCCTGCTCGACGACCAGGATCGGTCCTTGTGGAATCAGAAGATGATCGCCGAGGGACTGGCGCTGATCGACAAGGCGATGCGGCATCGCCGCAGCGGTCCCTATCAGATCCAGGCGGCGATCGCGGCATTGCATGCCCGCGCCGCAAAACCTGAGGATACCGACTGGACCCAGATCGACCTGCTCTACGGCGCGCTGGAGGTGATGCAGCCGTCGCCGGTGGTGACGCTCAACCGCGCGGTCGCGGTGTCCAAAGTGCGCGGCGCCGAAGCGGCGCTGGAGATGATCGAGCCGCTGGCGTCGCGGCTGTCGAATTATTTTCATTTCTTCGGCGTGCGCGGCGCCTTCCTGATGCAGCTCGGCCGCAACGAGGAAGCCCGCGTGGCGTTCGACCGCGCCATCGCGCTCGCCAACACTTCGGCGGAAGCCGCCCACATCCGCATGCATCTCGACCGCCTGAAGCGCGACAGCGCCCCGCGCGATGCGAAGGCGGGGAAGTGAGAGGACTCTTCCCTTCTCCCCTTGTGGGAGAAGGTGGCGCGAAGCGCCGGATGAGGGGTCTCCATCCGCGGAGACAGACCCCTCACCCGTCGCGATGCTTCGCATCGCGCCACCCTCTCCCACAAGGGGAGAGGGGAAGACAGTTCGCCGCGAATAGTTTCGCTCCCCCTGTCGGCCCGCGCCCGGCTCGTTCGTCCTTGAGAGGAGCTTGCGCGACCTGATGCCGTCGCGGCGTTGATTTTGCCGCAGGGACAATTCACAAATAGCAGATTGGAGAGTTTGCCATGCTGAAAGCCGTTACCATTATCGCCGTCGTGCTGGCGATCGCGATTGCGGTCGTGCTGATCCTGGCTGCGACCAAGCCGGATACGTTCAGCGTCCAGCGCGCGGCCATCATCAGCGCGCCGCCGGAAAAGATCTTCCCGCTGATCAACGATTTCCGTCAATGGGGAGCCTGGTCGCCCTACGAGCACAAGGATCCCGCGATGAAACGCACCTACAGCGGCGCAGTGCGCGGCAGCGGCGCGGTCTATGCGTGGGAGGGCGACAGGAATGTGGGCTCCGGCCGCATGGAAATTCTCGAAGCGTCGGCGCCTTCGAAGATCGCCATCAAGCTGGATTTCTTCACGCCGTTCGAAGCTCACAACACCGCCGAGTTCACCATGCTGCCGCAGGACGATGCCACCCGGGTCACATGGCGCATGCACGGGCCGGCGTCGTTCATGGCCAAGATCATGCACGTGTTCATCAATATCGATAAGATGGTCGGCAAGGATTTCGAGGCCGGCCTCGCCAATCTGAAACGGCTGGCCGAAAAGTGAAAGCCGCCGTTCGACACGTCATTCATCCAAGGAGCATGCGATGCAGGTCAATCCCTATCTGTTCTTCGACGGCAATTGCGAGGCGGCGCTGAAATTCTACCAGAAGGTACTGGGCGCAAAGATCGAGGCGATACTGCCCTATTCGACCGGCCCGGCCGACATGCCGATGCCGCCGGACTGGAAAGACAAGGTGCTGCACGCCAGCATACTGATCGATGGCGAGGTGATCATGGCGTCCGACGCGTCGCCGGGCGATTTCCACAAGCCGCAGGGGTTTGCCGTCGCGTTGCAGGTCGAGGATCCCGCCGATGCCGAGCGCCGCTTCAAGGCGCTGGCCGAAGGCGGCAGCATCAGGATGCCGTTCGGCAAGACGTTCTTCTCCAGGGGATTCGGCATGTGCGTCGATCAGTTCGGCACACCCTGGATGGTGAACTGTCCGATGAAGGATTGAACTCGCCTTCACGGTGTTGTCGTCACCTCTCCCGCTTGCTTGCGGGAGAGGGAGAAGAACGCCTACCCATTCCTTCGCTGGCCGCGCAACGTCGGCAGGCCGATGCCGGCGGCATCGAAGCCGCCGTCGACCGCGAGGATCTGCCCGGTGATGTAGCTGGCGCGGTCGCTGCACAGGAAGAACACCGCTTCCGCCAGTTCCTCTTCGAGGCCGTAGCGGTTGAGCGGGATGGCGTCGTGATAATCGGCGCGGATCTCGGGGGTGTGCACCTGCTTGGCCATCGCGGTCTCGACCGGCCCCGGCGCGACACCGTTGACACGTATCCCGAGCGCGGCCAGTTCGACCGCGAGCTGTTTGGTCAGATGCGCCAGCCCGGCCTTGCTGGTGCCGTAGGCCGAGCGCAGCGTCGAGGCCCGCACCGCCGAGATCGAGGTGATGTTGACGATCGCGCCGCCGCCAAATTCGCGCATCAGCGGCACCGCCGCCTTGGTGCACAGGAATGGCCCGGTCAGGTTGACCTCCAGCACCCGCTTCCAGTCCGCGTCGGAGGTCTCCAAGAGCGGCGCGAACACCGCGATTCCGGCATTGTTGACCAGCGCGTCGAGCCGGCCAAATCGCGTGGCGGTCTTGGCGACCGCGTCCGCCACCGCGCCGGCGTCGGAGACGTCGCAAGGCAGCGCCAGGGTCGAATCGGGATTTTTCAGGCCGGCGACCGCGCCCTGCAGCAAGGCAGCCTCGATGTCGAGCAGCGCCACGCGCCAGCCCTCGGCGAGAAACCGTTTGGCTACCGCCAGGCCGATGCCGCGGGCGGCGCCGGTGACCAGTGCGACTTTTTGCGGGGCAGGGAGCATCGGTGTTCCATTTCGCCTGAAGTTGAATTCGCGGCCTCTATAACCCATGCCGCCAGCTGTGTCCCTTGCATGCTGCGTTGCGTCCGGGGCACGCTCCAGCGGCCTGCGGCAAAGCGAAAGGGCCAGCCAATGATCGTCATAGACGTCAGGGACATGACGCCCGAGCCATGGCGGCTCGGTGTCGAGACCCGCATGCTGGTCTCGGCCAGCAACGGGGCTGCGCAACTATGCGTGTTCGAGCAGTGGATCGCGCCGGGCGCCGGCGCGCCGACCCATTCGCATCCGGTCGAGGAAGTGCTGACGGTGCGCGAGGGCGAAGCCGAGATGTGGATGGGCGAGGCGCGGCTGACCGTCTATTCCGGCCAGTCGCTGATCGTGCCGGCCGACCGCATGCACGGCTTTCGCAATTCCGGCAATTTGACGCTGCACATCCACGCCGTGCTGGCCGCGCCGTTCTTCGAGGCAAATGTGGAGGGGGAAAAGGAGACGGTGCGGAGGTGGAGAGCAAGCTAAGCATACACTGCCGTCGTCCTGAGGATGACGGAAACCGCCCGTTGGTCAACTCTTCCCCTTCCTCGCCATCACCTTCTGATACGCCGCCTGCAACCGTTCGCCGACACTTGGTCCCGCCTTGCGCTTCCGCTTTGCGCCGAGATGGGTCTCGCGCAACTCGTCCATGAACTCCGCCCACATCTTCGGGCCGCCTTCGCTCAGTAATTTGGCGCGGATGCCGAGTTCTTCGGTGACATCGAGATATTTGAATCCCCAGCCCGACATCTGCGCCAGCACCGGCAGCAGTTCGATGCCTTGCTCGGTCAGCGAGTAGATTCCCTTCTGCTTGTGGCTGGGGTCGTCGGCCCAGGAGACGATGCCATGGTCGAGCAGCGTCTTCAGCCGGTCGGCGAGGATGTTGGAGGAAATGCCTTCCTCGGACTTGGTCAGCAGTTCGCGAAAATGGCGGTGGTTGCCGAACATCATGTCGCGGATGATCAAGAGGCTCCATTTGTCGCCGACCACCTCGAGCGTGAGGTTGATCGGGCAACCGGAGCGTTGTGGCTCGGTCATGGCGCGGTCCCGAAGGCGCGACGAAAATGCCGCGAAAAAACCGCTTGCAATATCGCATCAGTGACGCCAATCTACAACCAGTTGCATAACAAGAGTGGTTTGCGGGGTGATATGGCGAAGCTGATCATGTGGAACCTGATGACGCTGGACGGCATGGTCGAAGGGCCGAACCGCGACATTTCCTGGCATGAGGCTGTCTGGGGAAAGGAACTGGAGCAGCTTTCGATCGAACAGCTGAACGCCGCCGGCGGGCTGATGTTCGGCCGCGTCACCTATCAATTGATGGCGAGCTACTGGCCGACCGCGTCAGGGGAGTCAGGCGAGATCGCGGACTTCATGAACGCTGCGCCGAAATATGTGTTCTCGCGCACGCTGACGCGATCGGACTGGAACAACACGCAGATGTTCGGCGCCGATGTGCCCGGCACGGTCGCCCGGCTGAAGCGCGAGAGCAAAAAGGATATCTTCCTGTTCGGCAGCGCCGATCTGGCGGCGAGCCTCGTTCGGCACGGGCTGATCGACGAATTCCGGATCGGGATAGCTCCGGTCACCCTCGGCGGCGGCACGCCGCTGTTCAAGCCGGACGAGCGCGTCAAGCTCAGGCTGATCGACTCCCGGGCGCACTCGACCGGCGTCGTCATCCTGCGCTACGAACCGGCGAAATGACGGAGGGCTGATCGACGTCCGTTTCGGCGCCACCTGCGAAAACGGCGTCTTCGTCTAGCAGCACCCTCCGACCTCATCCTGAGGAGCCGCGCGCGCTTCGCGCGGCGTCTCGAAGGATGGCATCAGGTCGTGTGCCAGATGGTTCGAGACGCACGTTGGCAGCGCAAAGGCGCTGCCGACGTGCTCCTCACCATGAGGGAGATGGGTCTGCCGCCCACGGAGGCTCCGCAATGGCCTCCGAAGTAATTTCGTCGGACATGTCGGCGCCGCAAACCCGCGTTCGTCTTGTTGAGGAGCGGCGGCTTCCCCGACAACGGGGAACCGGCCGGATAAATCGACAAACGGAGCGTGACGATGCGATGCATGGTGATTGTGAAGGCGAGCAAGGACACCGAGGCCGGGGTGATGCCGGGCACGGAACTGCTCACCGCGATGGGCAAGTTCAACGAGCAGATGGTGAAGGCCGGCGTCATGCTGGCGGGCGAGGGGCTGCATCCGACAGCGAAAGGCGCCCGGATCAAATATTCCGGCAAAGCGCCTGATGTGAGCCACGGTCCGTTTGCCGTGACCAGCGATCTGGTCGCCGGCTTCTGGCTGATTCAGGTCAAGTCGCTGGACGAGGCGATCGACTGGATGAAGCGCGCGCCGTTCGACGGCGGCGCCGAAATCGAAATCCGTCAGGTCTTCGATACCGAGGATTTTGGTGAAGCGCTGACGCCCGAACTGCGCGAGCAGGAGACGCGGCTGCGTGCGCAGGTGGGGAGGAAGTGACGGTCCCTCGACCGTCATTCCGGGGCAGCCCGCAGGGCTGAACCTGGAATCCATAGATTGCCTCGCGAGATTCCGGGTTCGATGCTCCGCATCGCCCCGGAATGACGACCTCTCAGAAGGACACCCGACCATGCGATTCATGATGCTGATGATCCCCCTCGGCTACGAGTCCGCGCCGCCGGACGTCCAGCTCGATCCCGAGCGCGTGAAGTCGATGATGAAATTCAACAAGGCGCTGCAGGATGCCGGCGTGCTGATCGCGCTCGACGGCCTGCACCCGCCATCGATGGGCGCGCGGGTTTCCTTCAGGACCGGCAAGCCGCTGGTGACCGACGGTCCGTTTGCCGAAGCCAAGGAAGTGCTCGGCGGTTACTGGATGATCGAGGTCAAGTCGCGCGAGGAGGCGATCGCCTGGGCCAAAAAGTGCCCGGCCTCCGGGAACGAGATCATCGAAATCCGCCAGGTGCAGGAAATGAGCGATTGGTCGGAAGAAGTACAGGACGCCATGGGCGGATTGCCCGAGCTGCGGAAGGGCAGTGCGCGTTAATCTTTATGAACGAAGGTTCCGCGGCCTGCCGCTAGTGACCTTTGCCGCCGGCTCATGTAAAAGCCTTTCACATGAGCTGGCGCAAGGAACAACGCCGCGCCGAGCGCGGTTATCATCACGGCAATCTGAAAGAGGCGCTGCTGCAGGCGGCGCTCGGACTGATTGCGGAAAAAGGCCCTGGTGGATTCACCTTTGCCGATGCCGCGCGCATGGCCGGCGTCAGCCCGGCCGCGCCCTACCGGCATTTTCGTGACCGCGACGAGCTGTTGTCCAGCATCGCGCAGCGCGGTTTCGAGCAGTTCGAGGCGCAGCTGACGGAAGCCTGGGACGACGGCCGTCCCGACACCGTCACCGCGTTCGAGCGGCTCGGAAAAGCCTATCTCGCCTTTGCCCACAACGAGCCCGCGTTCTACTCGGCGATGTTCGAATCCGGCCTTCCTGTCGATCTCAGCCCCACCTTGCAGGCAGCGAGCGAACGCGCCTTCGGTGTGATCAGGGCTGCCGCCGAACGTCTCGCCGCCATGGTTCCGCCCGGCATGCCGCGGCCACCGGCGATGATGATGGCGCTGCACATCTGGTCGATGTCGCACGGCGTGGCGTCGCTGTTCGCGCGAGGCGACCAGGCCCGTCGCAAGCTGCCGATGTCGGCGGAGGATCTGCTGGAAGCGGAAGTGCTGATTTATCTGCGCGGATTGGGTTTCCCAACCGACCGCAGGCCGTCCGGTCCGAGCGATCCATCGGCAAAGACGGCCACGCCGCCCCCCTTGCCACCCGCCGGCCCTCCCGCCGGCCCTTGGGGCACCCCAAAATAAATTCGGCGCCGCCGCTGGCGCCCGGCTTGACAAAAACCCGGGATCGTTTATCTATGTAAATGTTATTTACATTCACAACGGCGTGATCGCCGTGACGGAGAGGGAAATGGCCTACACCGCAGATGTCAATCGATGGCGCGGCCCCACTGAAGAGGTCCACCGCCCGCATATGTTTGATTCGCCGTGGCACCCCGGCTGGATCGCCGTGACCGTGCTGGGCTTCATCATCTGGTGGCCGATCGGCCTCGCCCTTCTCTTTTTCACACTCGGGAGCAGAAAAATGGGTTGCTGGAGCAATCAGAACCGTTTCGCCAACAAGATGGAGCGGATGCAGTACAAGATGGACCGGATGCGTGAGCGCGGCGGTTTCGGCTTCGGCTTCGGCGGCACGCCCTCCAGCGGCAACCGCGCCTTCGACGAATACCGCGTCGAGACGCTGAAGCGGCTCGAGGAAGAGCAGGTCGAATTCAAGGATTTCCTCGATCGCCTGCGCCACGCCAAGGACAAGGCCGAGTTCGACCAGTTCATGGCGCAGCACAAGCAGCGTCCGACCCCGCCGAACGACCAGCCGCAGGGCTGAACGACAAGGCTGAACGATCCGAAGTCAAAGCCTCGGGCGTAGTGCCCCCACAGAACCCGATGGCGACAACGCCGCCCGTTTGCGAAAGCAGACGGGCGGTTTTGTTTATGCGCCGCGCCTTCGCGCTGGCGCCGTGCCCTGTTGGGGCCTAGATTTCGTATCGGCGATACCGAGGCGGACGGCATGATCCACAACGAAATTGCACCAGCCGATCAGCTTTGGCTGTCGGTGCGCCGCGAGGCCGAAGCCGCTCTGGCCCGCGATCCGCTGTTCGGCGCCTCCCTGTCGGCTTCGATCCTCGATCATTCCGACCTCGGCTCCGCGGTGGCCCATCAGATCGGCGAGCGGCTCGGCAAGCGCGCGGCCGACCGCCAGCTTTTCGCACACGTCGCGCGCGAGGCGTTTGCGGCCTCTCCGGATCTGGTCGATGCGGCGAGCCGCGATCTGCAGAGCATTGCCGTTCATGATCCCGCGACAACCGGATTGCTGCCGCCGCTGTTGAACTTCAAGGGCTACGTCGCCCTGCAGGCCTTCAGGGTGTCCAGCCGGCTTTGGCGTCAGGGCCGCACCGATCTCGCACTCTTGACGCAAAGCCTGTCGTCCGATTGCCTCCAGGTCAGCATTCACCCCTCTGCCTCGATTGGAACCGGGGTGTTCCTCGATCATGCCACCGGCATCATCGTGGGGGCGTTCGCCGTCATCGGCGATGACACTATTATCCTCCAAAACGTCACGGTTGGCCGGAGGCCGTCGCTTCCGAACCACGCCCCCCGGATCGGCCGCGGAGTCCTGCTCAGCGCGGGGGCCACGGTTCTCGGCGACATCCGCATCGGCGACTTCGCCAGGATCGGCGCCGGCTCGCTGGTCGAAAATGACGTCCCGGGCGGCTGCACCGCCGTCGGGGTGCCCGCGCGCCTGACCAACTGCCCGGAAGAGGTATCTGCGTAGGGCGGACATATGCCGCGCGTCCAGGCCTTCTATCTGTGCATGGGGTTGTTTTCGCGTTTTTGTGCCGGCCTCGGCTTCGAGCCCCGATGCAAGCGCTCCCGCCCCGATTTCCCGCTCGCAAAATCCCCTTTGGTAACCGTCCGTTAACCATGATTAGCGTCTGGTTAGGAGCGGAAAGACGCGCCGATAGCCCTCGTTTTGACACGTTGGCAGGGGATGCAGGACCCGGCTTTGGACGGGCCACCCATGCGACACAGAACAAGGCTCTCGCGCAGGCTTACCGCCGCGGCTGACGCGCGGCTGTGGAACCGGCAGCTTACGGCTTCCGGGGGATTTGGGACATCTGCGTTGAGAGGATACCGGACATGAATCCCGCCGACGTGGCCCAGTCAGCCCTGCCGCTGGCCTCCACCGACGTCTCGCTGATCACCCTGTTCCTGCAGGCCCACTGGGTCGTGAAAACGGTCATGCTGGGACTGCTGGCCTGTTCCGTCTGGGTCTGGGCGATCGCGATCGACAAGATATTTCTCTATTCGCGCACCAAGCGCGCGATGGATCGCTTCGAACAGGCATTCTGGTCGGGGCAATCGATCGAGGAACTCTACCGCGCGCTGTCGGCCAAGCCGACGCAGTCGATGGCGGCGTGTTTCGTCGCGGCGATGCGCGAATGGAAACGGTCGTTCGAAAGCCAGTCGCGGTCCTTCGCCGGCCTGCAGATGCGGATCGAGAAGGTCATGAACGTCTCGATCGCCCGCGAGGTCGAGCGGCTGGAACGGCGCCTGCTGGTGCTGGCGACGGTCGGCTCGGCGGGCCCCTTCGTCGGCCTGTTCGGCACGGTCTGGGGCATCATGTCGAGCTTCCAGTCGATCGCCGCCTCCAAGAACACCTCGCTGGCGGTGGTGGCGCCCGGTATCGCGGAGGCGCTGTTTGCCACCGCAATCGGCCTTATCGCCGCCATTCCGGCGACTATTTTCTACAATAAGTTCACGTCCGAGGTGAACCGGCAGGCCCAGCGGCTGGAAGGCTTTGCCGACGAATTTTCAGCGATCCTGTCGCGCCAGATCGACGAGCGGGCGTGAGGACAGGATCTTGAGGGCCGATATATATTGTGAGCGCATTGTGAGCATCCGATCATGTCGATGAACATGGCAGGGGCGTCTGGCGGCGGCGGGCGGCGTGGCCGGCGCCGCGCGGCTGTGATGGCCGAGATCAACGTCACCCCGATGGTCGACGTGATGCTGGTGCTGCTGATCATCTTCATGGTGGCGGCGCCGCTGATGACGTCGACCATCGATATCGACCTGCCGGTGGCGAGCGGCGGCAAGTCGCTGGCCTCGAACGCGCCGCCGCTGACCCTGTCCGTCAAGCGCACCGGCGGTGCCTGCAATTCCAACATCGAGCTCTATCTCGGGGAAACGCTGATTACGGCCGCCGAGTTGCAGCCCAAGATCAAGGCGATCCGGGAAACCAGGTCGGATGCCGACAGCGTCGTCTACCTCCGGGGCGACAAGGATGTCTGCTATACGGATATGATGAAATTGCTGGGCTATATTCGCACCGCGGGCTTCAAGGCGAATATCGTTATCGTTCCCGAGGGGGGATGAGCTGACGTGAAGGTCAAGGTCGACAAAACGCTGATTGCCTCGGTTGCCCTGCACGTCTGCGTGCTGGGCTGGGGCCTGATGTCGTTTTCGTCCAAGGCCTTTGACCTGATGCCGGAAGATTCCGTGCCGGTCGACGTCATTTCCTCCGATCAGCTCGCCAAGGTCATGGCCGGCATGAAAACCGGCCAGAAGGCACCCACGCCGCTGGTGGAGAAGGTCGCCGAAGCCAAGCCCGTGGAAGACGCGGTCGGCAAGATCACCGAGAAGCCGCCTGTCGTGACCGAGACGACGCCGCCGCCGGCGCCGGAAAAGCCGGTCGAGAAGAAGCCCGATCCGCCCAAGCCGGTCGCCGAGGCCAAGCCCAAGGAAGAACCTAAAAAGGAAGAGCCGAAGCCGATCGAGAAGAAGCCGGATCCGAAGGTCGATCCGATCGCCGAAGCCATCAAGAAGGAAGAGAAGAAGCCGAAGCCGCCGGTGCAGGCCGCCAAGCCGCCGGAGCCGGTGAAGCCGAAGACCGAGCGCGCCTTCGATCAGTCGAAGATCGCAGCCCTGCTCGACAAGCGCGATCCCTCCAGGCAGGCCGTCACCGGCGATACGCTGAATTCCAATGCCGCACTCGGCCTCGCCAAGGGCAAGGCCGCGGATAATTCGGCGACCTGGGGCGCGCTGTTCCAGGCCCAGGTCGAGCGCTGCTGGAAGAAGCCCTATGGCGGCATCGAGGCCCAGAAATCGGAAGCCGCCTTCGCCATCAAGCTGAAGCGCGACGGCACGCTGGAAGGGATGCCGGTTCCGGAAGGCACGCCGGCCACGCCTTATCTTCGGGTCTATCAGGAGAGCGCGCTGCGCGCGATCATCGAGTGCCAGCCGTATAAATTGCCCGCGGCCTATTTCGATGAATGGAAATATTTCGCGCCCGTGTTTACCGAACGAAAGACTTGAACGCGCTCGCCCCGTGGACGAACGCCAATATGGAACAAAGTCCGTAACAATGACTGACAACAATGAATTGCCCGAGATGCCGTTCCGCCTGAGCCGCCGCCAGATCATCTCCGGAATGGCCGCGCTCGGCATGGTGACGGGCTCTGCCCGCCACGCCTTGGCGCAAGGGCCGAAGCGCGTGATCATTCCCGAGGGCGACTTTGCGCCCCTGCCGATCGCGATCCCGAATTTCGTGGCGGGAACGCCTGCCGATGCCGAGGTCGGCGTCGGCGTAACGCAGGTCATCACCAACAACCTCAAGCGCAGCGGGCTGTTCGCGCCGATCGATCAGGCGGCCTATATCGAAAAAGTCATCAATATCGATGCGGCGCCGCAGTTCCAGAACTGGAAGACCATCAACGCCCAGGCGCTGGTGACGGGACGCATGACCCGGCAGGGCGACGGGCGGCTGAAGGCCGAATTCCGTCTCTGGGACGTCAACACCGCCCAGCAGCTGGCCGGCCAGCAGTACTTTACCTCGCCGGAATACTGGCGGCGGATCGCGCACATCATCTCTGACCAGATCTACGAACGGCTGACCGGCGAAAAGGGCTATTTCGACAGCCGCATCGTGTTCGTCGATGAGACCGGGCCCAAGGAGCGGCGCGTCAAGCGGCTGGCGATGATGGATCAGGACGGTGCCAATGTCCGCTATCTGACCCGCGGCGCCGACCTCGTGCTGACGCCGCGGTTCTCGCCGTCGACCCAGGAAATCACCTATATGGAATTCGGCCAGGGCGACCCGCGTGTTTATCTGTTCAACATCGAAACCGGGCAGCGCGAGATCGTCGGCAACTTTCCGGGCATGTCGTTCTCGCCGCGCTTCTCGCCGGACGGCCAGCGCGTGATCATGAGCCTGCAGCAGGGCGGCAATTCGAACCTGTTCGTGATGGACCTGCGCTCGAAGTCGACCACGCGCCTGACCGACACGCCCGCCATCGATACCTCGCCGTCCTATTCGCCCGACGGCAGCAGGATCTGCTTCGAATCCGACCGGGGCGGCAAGCCTCAGATCTATGTCATGGCGGCGACCGGCGGCCCGGCGCAGCGCATCTCCTTCGGCGAAGGCAGTTACTCCACGCCGGTGTGGTCGCCGCGCGGCGACTATATCGCCTTCACCAAGCAGGGCGGCGGACAGTTCTCGATCGGCATCATGAAGACCGACGGTTCGGGCGAGCGCCTGCTCACCTCCGGCTACCATAATGAAGGCCCGACCTTCGCGCCGAACGGCCGTGTCCTGATGTTCTTCCGCGAACCCGGTGGCGGCGGCGGGCCGTCGTTGTTCACGGTGGATATTTCCGGCCGCAATGAACAAAAGGTCCCGACCCCCGGTTTCGCGTCCGATCCGGCCTGGTCGCCCCTGCTGTCATGAGTTCGGCGCCCGTCAATCGGCAAAGCTTGCCTAGCTTGCTGAATTAGCGGGCAGATTCTTGTTTTGGCCAGGCCGAGAAAACGTTCCGGTAACGATATTCCCTCAGAAAGGCTTCATCTGCGACGGGTAGAACTACGCGCTGAAATAGGACGCATGCACGCCCGATGCAGTTGGCAACCGAAAGCAGAAGCCTCGATCACAACATGTCGCCGTCGACTTACGCGGCGCTGATCGATTCGCTTTTTCAGAATCCCGCACCGTTGTTCGCTGGCGCCATCATGGTGGCCGGCGCCGCGGTCATGACGGCCCTCAAGACAGAAGTAGCTCTGCTCTGGCCATGCGTCGTGTTTCTGATCGCATCCGGAGCTGCCCGTGCGGTCGATATGCACTGGTACAAGACCCGCAGGTCGATGCTCACCGCCGACGAAGCCGCGCGTTGGGAAGCGCGCTATCAGATCGGAGCGATGGTCTATGCCATCGCGCTCGGAACGTGGTGCGCGGTCGCCTTGCTGTTCAGCGATGATGCCGTGGCGCACATGATCTGCGTGACCGTCACGACGGGATATGTGGCGGCGGGTGCCGGCCGGACCTACGGACGGCCGTGGATTTTCCATGTGCAGATTGCACTCGCCTGCGGGCCGACGGCGATCGCGCTGGCGCTCAAGGGCACTCCCTATTACATCGGCATGGCGGTCGTCAGCGCGGTGTTCTTCCTGGCGCTGAAGCAGATCTCGACCAATCTGCAGCGGATCTTCGTTCAGGCGCTGGTGGCGCGCGAACGCGAGGCGGCGCTGGCCGGCCAGTTCGACACCGCCCTGAACAACATGCCCCATGGCCTGTGCATGTTCGCCGCCGACGGGCGGCTTGCCGTCATGAATCACCGCTTCAGCGAAATGATGAACCTGTCCGACGACCTGGTGCAGCGCGGCGCCGGCGCGCGCGACATCATCGCCGCCTGCGTCAGCGGCGGATCGATCTCGGCGGCGAGCGGAAGGATGATCCTCTCGGAAATCGAGAATACGCAGGCCAGGGATATCATCACCGCCGATCCCGACATCGCCAGAAGCCGGTCGCTGTCCTGGACATTCCAGCCGATGGCGGGCGGCGGCGCCGTCGTGCTGCTCGAAGACATCACCGAGCGGCGCAACGCCGAAGCCAGGATCAGCCACCTGGCGCGTTACGACGAGCTGACCGCGCTTCCCAACCGGGTCAATTTCCGCGACGAGATCGGCCGCTTGCTGGCCATACGGCACGATGCCGAGCAGTTGTCGGCGTTGCTGTTCATCGACCTCGACCAGTTCAAGCAGGTCAACGACACCCTGGGTCATCCGTGCGGCGACCAGCTGTTGTGCGCGGTCGCCGACCGGCTGCGCGCCATGCTGCGCCCGGAGGATTTCGTGGCCCGCTTCGGCGGCGACGAATTCGTGGTGTTCCAGCAGAACCTCAAATCCACCGAGGAAGCCGCGGTTCTGGCCCGGCGGATCGTCGAGCATCTGAGCGAGCGCTACAAGATCGACAATCATCTGGTCGAGATCGGCGCCAGCATCGGCATCGCGATGACGGGTCCCGGCGTCAGCGCCGATACGCTGCTGAAGAACGCCGACATGGCGCTTTATCGGGCCAAGGCGGACGGCCGCGGAACCTTCTGCTTCTTCCGCGACGAGATGGCGCAAACCGTCGAGGCGCGCCGCATCCTGGAACTCGACCTGCGCAAGGCGCTGGCCAACGAGGAATTCGAGCTGTTCTACCAGCCGCTGGTCAATCTCAAATCGGGGCGGATCGCGACCTGCGAAGCGCTGCTGCGCTGGAATCATCCAGTTCGCGGCACGGTGTCCCCGATCGATATCATTCCGGTCGCCGAGGACATGGGCCTGATCGTCGACCTCGGCCGCTGGATCCTGCGCAAGGCCTGCATGGAATGCATGAAATGGCCCGATGCCGTCAGCGTCGCGGTCAATTTCTCGCCGCAGCAGTTCCATCAGCGCGACGTGCTGAGCGAGGTTCGCTACGCGCTCGAGGTCTCCGGCCTGCCGGCGGACCGTCTCGAAATCGAGATCACCGAATCCTCGCTGCTGCGCAACACCCAGCTGACCCATGACGTGCTGTCGCAGCTGCACGCGCTCGGCGTGCGGATCTCGCTGGACGATTTCGGCACCGGCTATTCGAGCCTGAGCTACCTGCATAATTTCCCGCTGCAGAAGGTCAAGATCGACCGGTCCTTCCTGCAAGGCATCGATACCGACCGCCCGCTGACGCTGCTGCGCGGCGTGGCGCGGCTTTCCGCCGATCTCGGAATGTCCGTCGTGGTCGAGGGCATCGAGACCAACGAACAGCTGGAGCTGATCAGCGCTGACGGCACCGTGACCGAGGCGCAGGGCTACCTGTTCAGCCGGCCGGTGCCGGCGATGCGGGTCCGCCAGTTGCTCAATGCCTCGCACGGCCGCCGCCTGCCGGACGACCAGGTACTGGTGCTGCCGTCACGGTCGATTGCCTGAAGACGCCGACCCGCCTGCGGGCGGAATTTCCACTGGCCTGCGCGATAGGGCCCGATGATTAAAATGCCACAGGTTAACCCTAACCCCGTGATGGCTTTGCATTTCGTTAAGAAGCTGTTAATCTTTTTTCATACGCGCAGAAGTTGCCGCAAACCTGCGCAACGTTGCTGGGAAGTTGTATGGAGTATCCAATGAGGTCCACGGCCGAGCGAGCCATCGTGCCCAGTGGACGTAGTCTGGATCTGGTAGACCAGGTCGATTATCGGCTGGCGACGACACCGCAGGAAAAGGAAGCGATTTATAATCTTCGCTACCGGGCCTATCTGCGCGAGGGCGCGATCAGGCCATCGGCCGACGAACGTGTGGTCGATCAATTCGAGGACGCTCCCAACGCCTGGACATTCGGCGTTTATTTTCATGGCGAGCTCTACAGTTCAATCCGCATCAGCGTACTGACGTCGGAATGGCGGATGTCGCCGTCGGTCGAGCTTTTCGGGGACGTTCTTCATCCGAGGCTGGATAAGGGCGAAATCTTCATTGATTCGACCCGGTTCGTCGCTGATCCCGACAAGGCGAGAAATTTTCCGGAACTTCCCTATGTGACGGTCAGGCTGGGTTCGATGGCCGGGGTTTACTTCCACGCCGACTACGGGCTGGCCATCGTTCGTCCCGAGCATCAGGCGTTCTACCACCGGGTGTTTCTGCAGGAAACCTGGTGTGAGCCGCGATTGTACCCGGGTCTCGTGAAGCCGGTCGGATTGATGGCTGCGCATTTGCCGACGGTGCGTGAACGGGTCCTGGCCCGGTATCCGTTTCTGCGTTCAAGCGCTTTCGAGCGGCGGATGCTGTTCGAACGCGCCGGCGAGCATCAATCGCCGCCGGCGGATGTCTCCCCGTCCGAAGGTACCTCGCTGGTCCCGCAGTCCTGCCGGGTCGGCAGCTAGAACCCGATCCGGCTTCGCTGAATCGGAGGCGGCCGGGGTCGGTTCCCGTCCGCTGCGCGTCCTTCCGCGCCCCCCAGTCGGTCGGACTGGATGCCCTGCTGGCTGAAAAGCAGGTGATCGCGGTTGCGCCCCCGGGCACCCTTCACCGTCGCGCCACATTTACAAATCATTAACTATCCGGGTTGCTTTTCGCGGTTTGCCGGCATTTGATCCGATCCGGCAACACCTCATCAAGGTTGACGGAACGTTCGCTTAACCATCGCCCTGTAGACCGGATAACAGTTGGAAAACGTGAGCGCGGAGGCTCCGGAATGATACATCAGATGCGCATTCTGCAGGGATTGAAGCTGGCCGCGGTGCTCGCGGTGGCGCTGTCGATGGGCGCCTGCGCCAACAAGAACCCGCTTGGCGCCGACGGCGCGATGGCGAGCGCCGCGACGCCGGGCAGCCAGCAGGACTTCGTGGTCAATGTCGGCGACCGCGTATTCTTCGAGAGCGACCAGACCGAATTGTCGCCGCAGGCGATCGCCACCCTGGAAAAGCAGGCGCGCTGGCTGCAGAGCTATAACCGCTACGCCTTCACCATCGAGGGCCACGCCGACGAGCGCGGCACCCGCGAATACAACATCGCGCTCGGCGCGCGGCGCGCCCAGTCGGTTCGCACCTTCCTTGCCTCGCGCGGCATCGAGGCGAGCCGGATGCGAACCATCTCCTACGGCAAGGAGCGCCCGGTCGCGGTCTGCAACGACATCTCGTGCTGGTCGCAGAACCGCCGCGCCGTCACGGTGTTGAACGCCAGCTCCTAAAAGCATTGGCTTGTCGCAAAGTCCTTCCGGCGCCCATTGGGCGCCGGTTTCGTTTTGGCGGGTGCTCCTGCCGGTCGTTTGTTTCAGTCACAATTCTGTCGTACTCCCTCTCTCAATGTGTTTCGCTTTCGATGTCACGCCGATCTCGTCAGGCCAAAATGTCATCCAGAATTCATGGAATTACCCGCGCCGTGGCGATTGCCGCGATGCTCGCGCTGTCGTCACCCGCTTGGGCGCAGCAGTCCGATGATGCCGATGCGGAGTTGCGAATCCAGCAGCTGGAGAACCGGCTGCGCCAGCTCACCGGCCAGAACGAGGAGTTGCAGTACCGCAACCGGCAGCTCGAGGAGCGGCTGAGGGCGCTGCAGGGTGGTGCGCAGGCAGCCCCCGGCGGACCGCCCGCCGCAGCCCCGCCCAATATCGCTGCGCAGCCTGCTCCGGCACCGCTCCGGCAGCCCCAGATCCAACCGGGTCCGCAGATTGCGGCGCCGGCGCCGATCGTGCAGGAGCCCCCGCAAGGCGGGCCGCCGGCGTCAGGCCGGCGCCGTGGCGATGCCTTCGACCCCAGCCAGAATCCCAATGCTCCGGGCGCACCGCAGGCGCTTGGCGGCGGCCAGCTGCCGATTCCTGCCGAGGGCCCGGTCGGCGCTCCCGGCGGCCGCGGGGCGGGGGAGCCGCTCGATCTCGCCAACACCGGCGGGCCGCGCAATCCGGCCGGCGTCTTGCCGCCGCCGTCGCGCGCCCCCGGCGCGGGGGCCGGGCTGACCACCCTGCCGCCATCCGCGACCCCGAAGGACGAGTTCGATCTCGGCATCGGTTATATGCAGCGCAAGGACTATGCGCTCGCCGAAGAGACCATGCGCAACTTCGCGCAGAAATATCCCAGCGATCCCCTGATGGCGGATTCGCAGTACTGGCTCGGCGAGAGTTTCTTCCAGCGCCAGCTCTATCGCGACGCCGCGGAATCCTTCCTCGCGGTGACCACCAAATTCGATAAATCGGGCAAGGCCCCGGACGCCCTGCTGCGGCTCGGCCAATCGCTGGCGGCCCTGAAGGAGAAGGAAGCCGCCTGTGCGGCGCTCGGCGAGGTGACGCGAAAATACCCCCGCGCCTCGGGTAGCGTCAAAACGGCGGTGGACCGCGAGCAGAAGCGGAATAAGTGCTAACCTCGGTTGCTCGGGTCTGCCATCAGGCCTCGATATCAGCCGGCGGCGCCATGCCCGACGACGACAATGATCCGATTTCGGCGAGGGACGCGAAGCTGCTGTTCGCGGACTGGAAGACCGCGCCGGCACTTCTGCTCGCGGTTTCCGGCGGCCCCGATTCAATCGCCCTGATGTGGCTGGCGGCGCGCTGGCGCCGCAGTCTGACGCGTGGTCCGCGGCTTGTTGCCGTCACGGTCGATCATGGCTTGCGCGCCGAGGCCGCCGCCGAGGCACGTGAGGTGAAGCGGCTGGCGCGTACGCTCGAGCTGGAGCATCGCACGCTGCGCTGGACCGGTCCGAAGCCTGTGGCCGGATTGCCGGCCGCGGCAAGATCGGCGCGCTACCGACTGCTGGCGAAGGCGGCGCGGCAGAGCGGCGCCACCCACATCCTCACCGCCCATACCCGTGACGATCAGGCCGAAACGCTGCTGATGCGCATGCTGCGCGGCAGCGGCATCGCCGGCCTTTCGGCCATGGCGCGGCAATCGGAGCGCGACGGCGTATGGCTGGCGCGCCCCTTTCTGGACGTTTCGAAATCGCGGCTGATCGTCACGCTCCAGAAGGCGAAGGTCGGCTTTGCCGACGATCCGACCAACCGCGACCCGCACTTCACCCGTCCGCGGCTGCGCGCCCTGATGCCCGCGCTCGCCGCCGAGGGCGGCGATCCGCGCAATCTGGCGCGGCTGGCCGCGAGGCTGGCCCGGGCCAACGCCGCGGTGGAAGTACTGACCGATGGCGCCGAGCGCTATCTCGCGTTGACGGACCGCGACGCTCCGGGTTCCCCATTCAGTGCCCGGTTCCTTGATGCGCAGTCTTTTGATGCCATGGCCTTTGCCGCCATGCCGGAAGAAATCCGGCTTCGGCTGCTGAAGCGCGCGATTGATCGATTCGGTCATGAGGGAGCGGCGGAACTCGGCAAGGTCGAAGCCCTGCTGGCGGCGTTGGACCGAGCCATGGCGGAACGGCCCGGACTTGGCCGACGACTTGGCCGACAGAGGCTGAAACAGACCCTTGCCGGCGCGCTGGTCAGCCTGATCGGCGGCCGGATTCGGGTCGAACCGGCGCCCGCACGCCGCCGCCGGACGGAATGACGTCCGGATCGAACCCCTGCTGGCGGTCTGATGGGTCCGATGGAGTCTTAACCACCCCGGAAAACACCGGTTTCACCGCCATTATTTGCGCGGGAATCTGGCTAACATGCGTTAAATAGTCCTGTCTGGTTCCCTTGGCATTGACCGGGGCGACACCTAGATTGGAATGCAGCGGACCGGGAGATTCCCGGGTGCCGGCCTCAAGAACAATACCCAAGGACATAAGGCCGCGATCCGCGCGACCACGAAGGAAGATCGATGAACGCCAATCTGCGCAATTTCGCCCTCTGGGTAATTATTGTTTTGCTGTTGTTGGCACTGTTTACGCTCTTCCAGAATCCTGGTCAGCGCGCTGCCTCGCAGGAAATCACCTTCTCGCAGCTGTTGAGCGAGGTCGATCAGAACAAGGTTCGCGACGTCGTCATCCAGGGGCCGGATATCCACGGCACCTTCACCAACGGGTCGGCTTTCCAGACCTATGCGCCGAACGACCCGACGCTGGTCAAGCGTTTGTATGATGCCAAGGTGAACGTTTCCGCCAAACCGCCGGGCGACAACGTGCCATGGTTCGTGTCGCTGCTGGTCTCCTGGCTGCCATTCATCGCGCTGATCGGCGTCTGGGTGTTCCTGTCGCGGCAGATGCAGGGCGGCGCCGGCAAGGCGATGGGCTTCGGCAAGTCGCGCGCCAAGATGCTGACCGAGGCGCATGGCCGCGTCACCTTCGAGGATGTCGCCGGCGTCGACGAGGCCAAGCAGGACCTGCAGGAGATCGTCGAATTCCTGCGCGACCCCGGCAAATATCAACGGCTGGGCGGACGGATTCCGCGCGGCGTGCTGCTGGTCGGCCCTCCCGGCACCGGCAAGACGCTGATCGCGCGCGCGGTGGCCGGCGAAGCCAACGTGCCGTTCTTCACCATCTCGGGTTCGGACTTCGTCGAAATGTTCGTCGGCGTCGGCGCCTCTCGTGTGCGTGACATGTTCGAACAGGCCAAGAAGAATGCGCCCTGCATCATCTTCATCGACGAAATCGACGCGGTCGGCCGCCATCGCGGCGCCGGTCTCGGCGGCGGCAATGACGAGCGCGAGCAGACCCTGAACCAGTTGCTGGTCGAGATGGACGGCTTTGAGGCCAACGAGGGCGTGATCCTGATCGCCGCGACCAACCGGCCGGACGTGCTCGATCCCGCGCTGCTGCGCCCGGGCCGTTTCGACCGCCAGGTGGTGGTGCCGAATCCGGATGTCGTCGGCCGCGAACAGATCCTCAAGGTTCACGTCCGCAAGGTGCCGCTGGCGCCGGATATCAACCTGAAGACCATCGCCCGCGGCACGCCCGGTTTCTCCGGCGCCGACCTGATGAACCTCGTCAACGAAGCGGCCCTCACCGCCGCGCGCCGCAACAAGCGCATGGTGACCCAGTCCGAGTTCGAAGAGGCCAAGGACAAGGTCATGATGGGCGCCGAGCGCAAGTCGCTGGTGATGACCGAAGAAGAGAAGATGCTGACCGCCTATCACGAGGGTGGCCACGCCATCGTCGGCCTCAACGTCATTGCGACCGATCCGATCCACAAGGCCACGATCATTCCGCGCGGCCGTGCGCTCGGCATGGTGATGCAGCTGCCCGAGCGCGACAAGCTGTCGATGTCGCGGGAGCAGATGACCTCGCGGCTGGCCAGCATGATGGGCGGACGCGTGGCGGAAGAACTGATCTTCGGCCGTGAGAAGGTCACGTCGGGCGCTTCGTCCGACATCGAGCAGGCCACCAGGCTGGCGCGGATGATGGTGACGCGCTGGGGCCTGTCGGAAGAACTCGGCACCGTGTCCTATGGCGAGAACCAGGACGAGGTATTCCTCGGCATGTCGGTATCGCGGACCCAGAATGCTTCGGAAGCCACGGTTCAGAAGATCGACACCGAGATCCGGCGCTTCGTCGAAGAGGGCTACAAGGAAGCGACCCGCATTCTCACCGAGAAGCGGGCCGACCTCGAGGCCCTGGCCAAGGGCCTGCTCGAATTCGAAACCCTGAGCGGCGACGAAATTCAGGACCTGCTTCAGGGCAAGAAGCCGAACCGCGAGTCGGTGCTGGAGCCGACCACGCCGCGCACTTCGGCGGTGCCGCCGGCCGGCAAGCCGCGCCCGCGTCCCGATCCGGACGCCGGGCTGGAGCCGCAGCCGCAGGCGTGATGCGGCGCATCTGCTATCGATTGATTTGGAAACGGGCGCATCATGCGCCCGTTTTCTTGTGTGAATGCTCGCGTCGTGGGGGAGCTCGCCATGTCCGTCGTTGAATGCGATGTCCCGCCCGCCAGCGCTCTGAGCCGGCACCTGGCCGGCAATGCCTATTTTCACGATTCATACCGTGCGCCGCTGTTGCGTCCGGACCTTGCAATCGTCGATCTGTTCTTTGCCCTGTTCGGGCATACGCCGCTCTACGGCGGCGCGCTGAGTTGGGAGTGAGGGGCTCTGCCGAAATCCCTCAACGAGTCGTCCCGGCCTCCGAGCCGGGACCCATACTCCGTGCCGGTGCGATTGGAATACGGTGTTGAGGCATCTGTGCGAGGCGATAGGCCGGTGGCTATGGTCCCGGCCCGGAGGCCGGAACGACAGGGTAATTCTCATCACCACCACCCAAAACCTTAAGATTTCTTAACGGCTGTCGGCCTATTGGTGGAGAACGCGCGCGTCGCGAAGGCTGCGGGCGTGCGCAAGGGATCTCGCATGGCCACGCCCGTATCCGTCCCGACCGTTCCAAGCGAGCACAGTGCGATCCCGCCCGCGCTGCTGAACGTCTGTTTCGCGCTCGCCGTCATCAACCTTTCGTTTTTCCCGACCGCGTATCTGGCCAACTGGTGGATCTATGATTCCGCCGGCCTCGGCATCCCGACCGATTTCGTCAACGTCTGGGCAGCGGGCCGGCTGGCGCTCGATGGTCATCCTGCGCAGGCCTGGGACTGGAATATTCAGAAGCAGGTCGAAGTGGCGCTGCTCGGCCAGACTTTTACCGGCTATTTTGCCTGGCATTATCCTCCGCCCTTCCTGTTCGTCGCCAGCCTGCTGGCGCATTTTCCCTACGCCGTGGCGTTCATCGGCTGGGCGCTGGCAAGCCTCGTACCCTATCTCGCCATGATGCGCGCGATCGTCGGGCGGCCCTTCGGCCTGTTGCTGGCGGTGGCGGTGCCGATGGCGTTCAACAATGTGCTGGTCGGCCAGAATGGTTTTCTGACCGCGGCGCTGATCGGCGGCACGCTTTACCTGATGCCGGTGCGGCCGATTCTGTCAGGCATTTGCCTTGGGCTGCTCAGCTACAAGCCGCAATACGGTTTGCTGTTTCCGCTGGTGCTGATCGCGGCGTCGCAATGGACGGTGTTCTTCACCGCCGCGATCGTGACCATCGCGATGGCCGTTGCATCGTGGCTCGCCTTCGGCACCGAGAGCTGGCAGGCGTTCTTCCACTGGATGCCGATGTTCTCACAGGCGTTCCTCACCGAAGGCAAGGCGCCGTGGTGGAAGATGCAGAGCCTGTTCGCGCTGGTGCGCACCTTCGGCGGCACCGAAGCGCTGGCCTGGATATTCCACTGGATCTTTGCGGGCTCGGTGGCGGTGGTGCTGGCGCTGATGTGGCGGAGCCGGGTGCGCTATTCCGTGAAGGCCGCCGCCCTTGCGACCGGCACCTTGCTGACCACGCCATACCTCTTCATGTACGACATGATGGTGCTGGCGATACCGGTCGCGTTCCTGGTGCGTATGGGATTGTCGAGCGGCTTTCTCGTCTGGGAGCTTCCGGCGCTGGCCTGCGCGCTGGCCATGATCGCGGGCTTCATCCTCACCGGCGTGCCGCTCGGCTTCGGCGCCACGCTGATCGTGGCGGCTCTCGTCCTGCGCCGTGCCAGCCTGTGGCGGCGGCCTGAGCCGGCACCCTCGATGGTGTCGGCCGCCACCTGACCTGATCGCGGGCGATCGAGGCGGGCGCTTCCGCCTGCATTCTGAATCCCGAACTTTGACCCTTGTCATCAGGCCTGAATAGTTGTTCAGTTCTTCAAAGCGGTTTGTGCCAAACTGCTCAAAACAACTGAAGACGCACGCGTTTTGCCGAGCCCGGTTTGGCCGGCAGGGCGCCCGGGACGAGAAACGCGCCATGGTCTATCGGCGAACCCATCAGGTGGTGAAGCGGCTGGCGGCGCGGCGCAGCGCCATCCTGGCGGCGGCGCGGGATGCCGCCGCCGAGGGCGGCATGGCCGCGGTGCAGATCGCGCCCGTGGCGATCCGCGCCAATGTCGCGGCCGGCACCGTCTATCGCTACTTCCCCTCCAAGGCCGATCTGATTTCCGAATTGATCGCCGACGTCTCGCGCGACGAACTGGCGGCGATCCGCCGCGCCGCGGACGCGGCTCCCGGCCCGTCGTCGGCGCTGGCCGCCGCCGTCACCACCGTCGCGGTGCATGTGCTGTCGCAGCGCAAGCTCGCCTGGGGCATTTTGGCCGAGCCGGTCGATGTCGACGTCACCGCGTCGCGCCTCGCCAGCCGGCGCGAGATCGCCGGCGAGATTGCTGGCCGAATCGACGCCGCGGTGCGCGCCGGGCATCTGCCGGCGCAGGACACCGCGCTGGCCGCCACCGCGCTGCTCGGCGCGCTGCATGAATCGCTGGTCGGGCCGCTGGCGCCAGACAACACCGATGATTCCGGAAAGCTGCGCGACGCCGTGCAAACCGTGACGCTGCTCGCGCTGCGCGCCGTCGGTGTGATGGACGCCCGCGCCCGCGGCCTCGTGGTGCAGGCGGTGCTGCCGGCGAAGGCGCTGGTCGGGGCTTAGGAAAAATCGCAAAACTGTAGGGCGGGCAAAGCGTCTGCCGTAGCTCGAAGAGCGAAGGCGGACGCGTGCCCACATCTTCGTTCAACACACGTCAATGGTGGGCACGGCGCGAAGAGCGCGCCTTTGTCCACCCTGCGAAGTAACGAAAACGACCCGACGGGCAAATAACTTCTGTTTATCGGAAATCAAAGTCAAGCCCTCGAAACAAAAATATTTTGCTTAACACGTCGGGCAAATCACCCGTAGTGATTCGCCCGTCCCACCCGACAAGGGGCGTTGCGCACGTCACGAACGCGCGGTGGGATGCGATGGACGCGACAGCGTCGGGCGCGCAAGGGATCGCAGGGCGGATTGAACTCCGTGAGCGATGATCCGGCGCACAGACGGACGGCGCTGCTAACTGTCTTCGACGAAACCCGCATGATGGGCGCGAGGTCCGGCGGGAGCTTTGGCGAGACGGGCGCGGACGGCGAAATCGTGTGGTCCTGACGCCCCCATGCTGGCGTCAAGTCGTGTGGAGATGCATCCGGCCCAACCGGGCGTGATGCATCTGCGATCCGCACGGCGACGGTGGCAATAGTGCAAGGCTCACCGGGGAGATCACGAATAAGCCGTAACCCACCGTGCAGGGAAAGCCGGATGATCCGGTTCACCTGTGGTCTACTCGTGCACTCTATGTGCACGACCGCGGGTGCAATCGGCGCCCGGCTTTCCCTGCGCCCTTCTTTCTTGAGAAGGGTGAAGTTGATGCAAACCTCGGGCGCATCGCGTCGCGAGAATGCGGACGTGTATCGGCGCGATGTTTGAAATTTTGAATCCTGAATGCGCGGCGATCCCGCTTACCCTCCCCTGGAGGGGGAGGGTCGACGCGACTGAAAGGAGCGGCGGGGTGGGGTGACGGTCTCTCATATCGAACGGTGCGTGCGTTGCGAGACTGTCACCCCACCCCGTTTCGCATTTCGCTGCGCTCAACGCGAGCCGACCCTCCCCCTCCAGGGGAGGGTGAAGACCGGTGCCGCCACGCAACTCACATATCCGCGTCGCTGACCGGGCCGATCGCGGCTCTCCTAATGCGGGCCGGATCTAGAGGGCGTCGAACCAGTTCTTCCATTGCGGCACCGCGCGGGCGAAGGTGCCGCGGTGGCTGGTCTCCCCGGTCGAAACCGCTTCGACCTGCGGGTTACCGTTTCCGATCGCCCGTTGATAGGTCATCGCCAGTTGTCCCAAGCCGATGCTGATGGCCTCGTCGGCCTCACCGTAATAATTCCGGACCGGCGACTTGATGAGCCAACGGTAGGCCTCGGTCTGCGCCACCAGTCGGCCATAGGCTGACGCCGCGAAGAACTGCGGATCGAAATATTCGGTCCGTATCAGCTTGCGAAGGTCGGTCGGAACGTCGGCGGCCTCGAAAGGCTGCCGCTCATACGCCTTGCGCGAGACGTCGTAATAGGCGTCGTTGAGGAGAGAACGCGCCAGGCCCGGCACACCGTAATAGTGCTCGAAGGCGAACGACGACAGGATAAACAGGGTGGGCACCCAGGCCGCATCGTTCTTCCTCGGGAAATTGAGAAAGCCGTTCAGCGCGACGAAAACGTCGACGGGCGCGCTCGCCGTGGCGGCCGCCTGCACGGTCACGCCGGCGCTTTCGAGCTTCTGCAGGAATGCCATGGTGACGAACCCGCCCTGTGACCAACCGGCGAGGAAGAGTTTGGTACTGTCCAGTCTCAAATGGCCCAGGACGGCCCGGCTTGCGGTCAGGAGGTCATAGCTGGCCTGTTGATGACTCGCCTTCACCATGTAGCCTTCGGGCTCGTCAGACAGGCCGAGGCCGAAATAATCGGCGCCGATCAAGAGATATCCCTGTCCCGCGAACTGCGCGATCATCAGTTGGGTTTCCGGCGATTGCTCTGCAAAGGACGGGACCTGCTGCTTTCCGTACACAGTCCCGTGCTGATAGGAGACCATCGGGAAGGTCGTGTCCTTGGTGTCGGGAACGGCGAGGAGTCCAGTGGCGACGGTCGGCTTGTTGCCGCGCTCCGGGACCACCGAGGAATAGGTGACCCGGTAGAGCCGGACTGCATTGCGGGCCGGCGTGTAGGTTACCGGGATGCCGGAGAATTTCGGCGTATCGGTCTGGAGGATCTGGTTCAGGCGACCGATATCCCAGCGGTCCAGGAATTCGTACGTCACTCCGGATGCGATCTGGATCGGGCCCTTGTCCTGTGCCCGCGAACCCGTAGAAATCAGAGTGATCGCAAATAGCAGTGCGAAGCCAGAGTTGCGAATGACGGACCGCATCATGTTCTCCAGGGGAAACTGGCTTTGCCGCCAGGGTGGCGATGGGAATCGCTCATGCAGGCTTCTGGGTACCGGCGGTAGGTAAAGATTGGGTGTGGCGTCCCTCACATATCCGCGTCGCCGTCCGGGCCGACCGAGGCGATGCGCAGCATGTTGGTGGTGCCGGGCGAACGCAGCGGCACGCCGGCGACGATGATGACGCGCTGGCCGGCTCTGGCAAAACCGTCGCGAAACGCAATCGAGCCGGCGCGGCTGACCATGTCGTCGAGATCCTGCGCGTCTTCGGCGACCACGCAATGCACGCCCCACACCAGCGACAGCTTGCGTCCGGTCGCCAGATTCGGCGTGATCGCGACCACCGGCGGTTTCGGCCGCTCGCGCGCGACCCGCAGCGCGGTCGAGCCCGAACTGGTCCAGCAGATGATCGCCGACAGGTCCAGCGTTTCGGCGATCTGCCGCGCGGCATCGGCGATGGCGTCGCCGACGGTCGGCTCCGGCTCGGCGCGCTGCGCATTGAGCACGCCGCGATAGGTCGGGTCGCGCTCCACTTCCTCGCCGATCCGGTTCATGGTCGAGACCGCCTCGACCGGAAACTTGCCGGCCGCCGATTCCGCCGACAGCATGATGGCGTCGGCGCCTTCATAGACGGCGGTAGCGACGTCGGAGACCTCGGCGCGGGTCGGCACCGGGCTCTGGATCATCGATTCCAGCATTTGCGTCGCGACCACCACCGGCTTGCCGGCGCGCCGCGCCATCCGGGTCATCTGTTTCTGCAGGCTCGGCACCCGCTCCAGCGGCAGTTCGACGCCGAGATCGCCGCGCGCCACCATCAGCGCGTCGGAAGCCTCGATGATCTCCGGCAGCCGGTCGATCGCCTGCGGCTTTTCGATTTTCGCCATCACCGCGGCACGGCCGCGGATCATTTTCTTGGCCTCGAGCACGTCCTCGGCGCGCTGCACGAAGGACAGTGCGACCCAGTCGATTCCGGTCACCAATGCGGCGTCGAGGTCCGCGCGATCCTTCGGCGTCATCGCCGAGACGGGAAGATCCGTGTCGGGCAGGCTGACGCCCTTGCGGTCCGACATCCTGCCGCCGATCACGACGCGGGTGACGGCGCGCTCCGGCGAGGTTTCTTCGGCGATCAAGCGGACCTTGCCGTCATCGAGCAGCAGCGCGTGGCCCGGCCGCAGCGCGGCCAGAATTTCCGGATGCGGAAGGTGGACACGGGTGTTGTCGCCCGGGGCCTTGCTGGAATCGAGCACGAAGCTTTCGCCGTTCTTGAGCTGGATCGCGCCTTCGGTGAATGATCCCAGGCGAAGTTTCGGGCCCTGCAGATCGACCAGGATGCCGATCGGGCGGCCATAGCTGCTCTCGACGTTGCGAATGGTCTTGACCAGTTCGCGCATGGTGTCGTGCGAGGTGTGGCTCATATTGATGCGGAACAGGTCGGCGCCGGCCTCGAACAGCTTGCGGATCATCGCGCTGTCGGAAGAGGCGGGGCCAAGCGTTGCCAGGATCTTGATGCGGCGAAGGCGTCTCATTGTTTGCTTCCAGGCGCCGGCGGCAGACCAGGCGCGCCCGGAGGCGGCCCGCCCGGCGAATTCGGCATCCCTTGAAAGCCACCGGGGCCGCCGGGGCCAACCGTTCCCGGCATCCCCGGCAAACGCGGCGCGGGGGTTTCGTTGGATTCGGTCAGTTGCACGGTCCAGGCGCGCTGCTCGCCGGTGTCGACCTCGAAGAACCCGGTGCGGTCAAATCCGCGCGCCAGGCAATTTTCGGTGCCCTTGATGGTGAATTCCTTGTCGCGCGAACACATGAATGCCTGTCCCGACCACTCGCCGCCGCGGTCGTAATCGAGCGCGTAGATATAATAGAAGCGTGCGACAAGCGTGCCGCGCAGCAGGGTTTCGCAGCTCCGCGAGGACACGTTCCACCAGCCTTCGGTGGTCCAGCCCTCGGCATCCTTGTAGCCGAGCGCAATGCCGACCCGGCTGGAGGTATTGTTGCAGAGACGAAAATCCGCCGCCGCCGAACCGTTCCACAGGCATGTCACCGCAAGCACCAGCGCCGGGATCAGACCGGCGGTCAGGCGAGCGGGAAGGGAATGCCGACGGTGGGAATCGCTTGCGATCATTTAGTGAAGCTATATCAGTTCCTTGATGATTTCGCGTAGGCCATCGGCAGCTGTCAACGCCGGCAGCTGCCGTTTTGGGCATTGGAGCCGAAATTCGGCCTCAAGTTCCCCCTTTGCGCTGCGATATGGTAAAATCTGTGACAACTCCCACCTTATGACAATATCACCCTGGGGAAGAGACGCGGCCATGGCCATCGACGACAAAACCAGAACGGAACTCGAGGCGGCGGCCTTTCGGCGCCTGGTCGAGCATCTGCGCGGGCGCACCGACGTCCAGAACATCGATCTGATGAATCTGGCGGGTTTCTGCCGCAACTGCCTGTCGAACTGGCTGAAGGAAGAAGCCGACGCCAAGGGCGCCGCCATGACCAGGGACGAGAGCCGCGAGGCGGTCTACGGCATGCCCTACGAGACCTGGAAGGCGACCCATCAGGGCCCCGCCACGCCCGAGCAACTCGCGGCGATGAAAAAGAGCCATAGCCACTGAGTCGAAATCCGTAGCCCGGATGGAGACGGCGGGTCGGCGAAGCGCCGAGCCGATGGCGCAATCCGGGGCCAGCCTCACGTTCATTCCCGGATTACGCTTCGCTCCATCCGGGCTACGGGCCGAACGCGCATGCGGGGGTCTTTCTCCTGTGGGCGCGCTGTGGATGAGCGCGATGTTGCCTTGACGCAAGCCACCGCACTCATGAGGGTCATTCCGGAATGCGGTGCGTGGAAAGCGTGCGGCGCTCTCTCACACCTCAACATCAGTTCATTCAGGAGTACCCGATGGCCACCCCAGCCGCTGCCGTCCAGGACGAGCCCGCGACCAAATTCGCCAAAGACCAGCTCAAGGCCATCATCGAGCGCATCGAACGGCTGGAAGAGGAAAAGAAGACCATCGCCGACGATATCCGCGACGTCTATGCCGAGGCCAAGGGCAACGGCTTCGACGTCAAGGCGCTGCGCACCATCGTGCGCATGCGCAAGCAGGACGCCAATGAGCGGGCGGAAGAAGAAACCATCCTGGAAACCTACCTGCAGGCGCTGGGAATGCTGTGAGGCGCCAACGCCTCTCAGCTCGTCGCCCCTGCGAACGCAGGGCCCATAATCCGCGGCCTTCGTAAATGACATGAGATATCTGACGCCGTGCTCCAACGAGAGGGCACGGCGTATGGGTCCTCGCGTTCGCGAGGACGACATCGAATATGTTGAAGCGTTTGAGTGCTCGACAGGACTGCTAAGTCGAACTTATCGCAGCGCGGCGGTTCGCATCACGAACGACTGGGTAGCCAGCCTGGCGGTGGCCGATCCGGTAAAGCGGTCGCAGATCAGTCCCAGCTGCGGATCGTCCGAGAAGCTCATCGCGACGATGGCCTGCGGCTTGACGAAATGGGCGCGCATCACGGTCATGTCGGAATCGCCGAGCACGGTCGCGGACATCGAGGTGCTGGCGCTTGGCGCCAGGATCATGACCCGCATCCAGACGTCATTATTGCCCTTGGCAGCGGCCATTCGGGTCGCGGTCGCAACCACGCTCGGCTGGCCCTGCGGTCCCTTGGCGACCACCGTATCGATCGTCGGGGCGACCAGCGGGTTGCGGGCCGGGCGGGCGCTGCGGGGGATCGGCGCGCTGGCTGCGACGATATTGGCGCGGTCGACCGGCGAGGAGGCCGCCGGCGCGTAGGCCAGCGCCTTCTTGAAGGCTTCGGTGACGCTGGCGGTCGCCTGCGGATCGGCTGAATTGACGGCGTTGCGGGCGCTGATGGCGGCGATCTGTGCCGGCGTGGCCTGCTTCGGCGCGGCATCCCAGAAGCCGCGGGCATTGATGATGTCGGCCGGCGTCTGCGGCTTGGCTTCGCCCTTGTCAGCCGCGGCGGCCTGCTTCGGCTTTGAGGGCTGTGCGATCTGGGCGTCGGCCGAGGCCAGCTGGAACGTCGAACCGACAGGCTTTGCGCGCGGCATCGGAACCGGGTCGGCGGACTTTTCAGCGGACTTGGCGGGCGCGGCTGCGGCCATCACGCTAACAGGCGAAGGCTTTCCGCGGACGGCGGGGGCGCTGGCGCCCTCGTCATCCTCGTCGTTCGACTTGCTCCGGAACAAGGCGGCGAACAGGCCGGGCTTGCTCTTGCCGGAGACTTCATCGCCGGTTCCACGCTTTTCGATGTCGGCCAGCGCCAGTTCATAGCCCTTGAGCGGCTTGCCGTTGGAAGGAACATGCACGGTGCGGCCGTCGGGAAACACCCGGGCCAGCTGGTCGTGGTTCATGCGCGGCCAGTGCCGGATGCTGCCGGTATCGAGGTGGACGAACGGCGATCCGGAGGTTGGATAGAACCCGACGCCGCCGCGCTGCAGGCGAAGCCCGGCGGTGCGGACCTGCTCGAGCGGCACTTCCGGAATGAAGAAATCGATGGCGTGGCCGAGCACGTGCTGGCTGTTGCGGGCCACTCCCGAGGAGCGGCGGCGGAGCATCGAGTTGGTGGCGGGGGAGCGGTAGGAGGAGATGATGTTGATGGGCTTCTTGCCGTCGACGTCGCGGTAGACTTCCCAGAGGATGTCGAACAGCCGACGGTCCATCGTGGTCTGTTCCTGGCTGCGCCAGTCGCGGAGGAAGTGATTGAGTTTCTTCAGCGCTTCTTCGTCATAGCGCCCGTCGCGCTTGAAGGTGACGGTGACAGCTTCATCGGAATGGGTGTGGTGGAACGAGAGGGTGCGGGTTTCATTCAGCGCGGTCGCGTCCTGGACAGCGCCGGCGCCGGCCAGCAGCAACAAGCATGTCAGGCCGGCGTGACAGCCGGCTTTCGGGAACGACAGCGAGTTGAATTGGCGTGCGAAACCAGACAGCACGTATGAGCCCACCCAGAGGACAACCGAACGAGGAACCCTTTCGCTACCCCATGTGGCGAAAGAGGGTTAATGCAGACTTAACGCTGGGTGGGTTATTTGAGATTTTAGTCCCACCCCCCAAGTAGGCATAACCTAACCCGTCGAGTGTGGCGAAAAAGTGCCCGCAGCTTTAATCGGGGTGGAGAATGGTTAACGTAAACGATCTCGCCCATCAGACGAGATCGTTGATATTGTTCCAGAATTTACTCAAACCGGCGAAATCCGGGAATTAACGGGTGATCACCCGACGCTGCTGCTGCCGGCCGACGGGGGCGGGGGGTGTCGCCGCGCCGCCGAACAGCCGCTCGAAGAACGAAGGGCCGGAATTGTCGTTGAAGGCGACGTTGGAGGGCAGCGACGAGCCGCTCGGCCGGCCATAGCTCGGATTGGCGTGGGCGACGACGTTCTCCAGATCCCTGGTCCCGTTGTTCTTGAGCAGCGGCATCATCTTGGCGTCGCGGCCGTAGACATCCTTGCGGAATTGCAGCTTGCCGGCGTCGTCCACGAACGCCGTCTGATAGGTGATGTGGACCGGGACCGGGGTCGAGAAATTGAGGTTGGTCTCGCCGCGGCCATACATGCCGCGGATTCTCTCCGGGGTGTATTTTTCATTCGGCATCACGATGTTGAGCAACGTCGAGGCGTACTGATCCGGATTTTGCACCCGCATGCAGCCGTGGCTGAAGGCGCGCTCTTCCTTGGCGAACAGATGCTTGTCCGGGGTATCGTGCTGATAGACCAGGAACTTGTTCGGGAAGTTGAAACGAATGCGGCCGAGCGCATTGGCTTCGCCGGGCGGCTGCGAAATGCGGATGCTGCCATCACGCGCGCGTTCCATCTTCAGGCCCATGCGTTGCAGCACGGTCGGATCCTGCTGCAGCGCCGGCAGGTATTCGTTGTAGATGATCGACGGCGGCACGTTCCAGGTCGGATTGACGGTGATGAACTTCATCGTCTCGGTCAGCATCGGCGTGGCGTGGTTGCCCGGCTTGCCGGTCACCACGCGGGTGGTCCAGACCTCGCCGCCGCCCTGCATCACCTTGAGCGTGAAGTCGGGCACATTGAGGATCACGTAGGCATTGTTGAGCGCCGGCGCGCCGAGCTGGCGCGGCAGCCAGCGCAGGCGCTCCATGTTGACGATCACGGTGTCGATCTGGCGGTCACGCTTCGGGCTGTTGATGGCCTTGACGGTCCGGTCGTCGAGCACGCCGGTCGGCTTGAGGTCGGCGCCTTCCTGGAACTTGCGCACCGCTGCGGCGACCTTGGCGTCGTATTTGGTGTCGTCGGGGTTTTCGGTGATGCCGAGCTTGGCGCGCAGTTGCGGCACCCGCGGATCTTCCGGCGTCACCGCCGGCTGTTTCTTGGTGGCGGCCTTGAACGCGAGCGGCGCGCCTTCGGCGATCTGCATCACCGGTCCTTCGCCCTGGCCGCGCAGTTCGGCCAGCTTGGCCTTCAAATTCTTGTAGAGCTTGTGCGGAGGATTGTAGCTCTCGAGCGCGGCCGATGCGTCCCTGGCGGTCGTGACATTGGCCAGCACTTCGGCGGGGTCGGTCGGGTGTTCGGGATAGAGGATGTCGTACGAGACCTGCGACCAGTGCATGCGGCTGCTCTGGGCCTGGCGTGCGTAGTCCAGCATGCTGGCGGTAAGTTTCAGTTCGGCTTCCGCGAGCGCGTCGGGCGTTGCCGCCGCGGTGAAATCCGGCACCGGATAATCGGCCGCGTTCAGGCCTTCGGCGGCGGCATCCTTGAGCCGCGCGATGACGCCCTTGGCGCTGGCGGTCGCCGCGCCGCTTTGGGTCCACAGCGGGGCAAATTCGCGTGCCGCATAAAACTTCTCGACCGCGGCCCGTTCGCCCTTGCGATCGAAATAGCGCGACGCTTTCGCGCCCATCAATTCACGAAGCTTGTCGGCGACGGGCTGGTCTGCCGCCGGGACGCTGCTCGCGGCCTTGACCGGCTCGGGAGCCGGCGTTGCGGTGGCAGCAGCCGGAGGTGCGGCGGCGGGCGCGGTGACGACATCGGCAGGTTTGGGCTCGGCGGCTTTCTCCGCCGGCGTCGCGGCCGCGGTCTTAGGCTCCGCGGTCCTGGGCTCCGCCGCGTCGGGCAGCGTCGCGGTGGAATCCAGCTTGAAATCGCTGGCGGTCGGGGGCGGCACGTTGGCGGGTTCGGGACGCGGGATCGCCGCTTCGATCGCGAGTTCCGCGGCGCTGCTGCGGGTCGGACCGGCCTGCGCGAATGCCGAAGTTGCGGACACCGTGAGGAAGGTCGCCGCGACAGCCATCAGCACGCGGTCATAACCAGCACGGTTGGTCGAACGGTCACGCATCGTCACACCCCTTGGGCGAAACTGCCCCGGCATTGGAACAGTTCTTGAAAATTCCGGTACGGCATTCGTTCCGTACAGCTTCGCTAAAGCGCCGGCCTTGTTGTTCGGAAGCAACATTCAGCAACGTCATTGGTTCGTTTCTGAACGCATTCCGGATCTCTCCAGTGTTGCTACGCCTGCACGCAACGATTCATACGCAGACGGTACATGCGCCCCCTTGAAGCGGCCAGCGCCACGCGGGGCAACTCACGAGAAACTGACTTCAAAGCACCCCATTGGCAATGAATTGCGCGCTTTTGCCACGCTCTTTGCCTTTTGTCTGTCACCGCCAAGCAACGGTTCAAATGTTCCGGAACAGCGATGTCTGCGGTCTTGGCATCGCGGACACCGGATCGCCACAATCCAACTCCCGTTCAGCTTGCCTCGTCCGCGCTGCCGGATGCCGGATCGTCCGCGGCAGCCTCGTCGAGCTTGCGGTAGAGCGTCGAGCGGCCGATTTTCAATCGACGCGCCACCTCGGACATCTGGCCGCGGTAATGCGAGATTGCGAACCGGATGATCTCGCTTTCCATCTCCTCGAGCGGCCGCATTTCGCCCGCGCTTGTCAGCATCGCCAGGGTCCCGGCCGAAGGCAAGGGAGCGATTGGTATTTCACTACCGGAGATCATCGTGGGCACGGTCGAGTGGAAGGCGGGACCGACGATCAGGGGCTCGGCATGCTGGTTGTGCGCGTCGGGTGCAGACGCGGACTGCGCCGCGCTTACCGGAAAATCGGCCAGCCCGAGCTGGTCGTGGTCGCTCATGACGACGGCGCGATAGACCGCGTTCTCGAGCTGACGGATATTGCCGGGCCACTCCAGTTGCGACAGCTGCGCCATCGCCTCGCCGCTGATGCCGGTGATCGGGCGGTTTTCCTCGGCGCAGAACCTCGCCAGGAAATGCCGCAGCAGATGCGGGATGTCCTCGCGCCGCATCCGCAAGGGAGGAATCGTCAGCGGCAGCACGTGCAGCCGATAGAACAGGTCCTCGCGAAACTTGCCGTTCTTGACGTGGTCGAGCAGCTTGCGGTTGGTGGCCGAAATGATGCGGACGTCGACCTTGACGGGCTTGCGTCCGCCAACCGCCTCGACGGTGCCTTCCTGCAGCGCGCGCAGCAGCTTGACCTGCGCCGCCAGCGGCAATTCGCCGACTTCGTCGAGAAACAGCGTGCCGCCGGAGGCTTCGACGAATTTGCCCAGATGGCGTTCGGTGGCGCCGGTGAAGGCGCCCTTCTCGTGGCCGAACAGGATCGACTCCACGAGATTGTCGGGGATCGCGCCGCAATTGACGGCGACGAACGGCTTGGCCTTGCGCTCGCCGCTGCCATGGATGGCGCGCGCGAATAATTCCTTGCCGACGCCGGATTCGCCTTCGATCAGCACTGGAATGGTCGAGGCGGCGGCCTTCTGCGCGGTGCGCAGCACGCCGGCCATGGTTTCGCTGCGGGTGACGACATCGGCAAACGTCAGCCGGCCTTCCTTGGCGTGGCGGATGCGCTGCAGTTCGCCCTTCAGCGCGCTGGCGTTGAGGGCGTTGCGCAAGCTGACCTGCAGCCGCTCGACGCCGACCGGCTTGACCACGAAGTCCTGGGCGCCGGCGCGCATCGCCGACACCACATTGTCGATGCCGCCATGGGCGGTCTGCACGATGACGGGGATGTTGAGGCCGGCCTCACGGATTTTGGCCAGTACGCCCATGCCGTCGAGGCCGGGCATGACAAGATCGAGCACCACGGCGTCGATGGCCTGCGCGTCCGCTGCGGTCAGTGCCGCAATGGCGGCGTCGCCGCTGTCTACGACAACCGTTTCATAGCCGCATTTCTGCACCATGTTTTCGACCAGGCGGCGGGCTACCGCATCATCATCGGCAATCAGAATGGTCGCAGCCATGGCTTTTCCCCGCACGTTACGCTGTCTCGATTCGGGGCACTCTCGCCGATGCCGATTAACGCCTGCTTAATCGTTGGGGGACGGCATCGTTGGGGCAAAGGCTACGCGGTGAGGTGTGGCCAAACCTCCCGCACGCCGCGGTAGCACATGTCGATAGCTACATAGAGGATGATCAGAAGGCCGACGTAAGCCACCCAGCGGTGCTTTTCCAGAAGCCGGGCAATGAAGTTGGCGGCGAACCCCATCAGTGCGATGGAGAGGGCCAGGCCGAATATCAGTATCGTCGGATGCTCGCGCGCCGCGCCCGCGACCGCGAGGACGTTGTCCAGCGACATCGAGACGTCAGCAATGGTAATTTGCCATACGGCTTGACGAAGTGTCTTTTCATGGCTCCCGACAGATGTATCCATCGTACTTGCCGACGAAAGACTCTGCGTTTTGGGCTGATGATATGAGACATGCAACTCGCGCCACATCTTCCAGCATACCCACAGCAGCAGGACCCCGCCGGCGAGCAGCAGTCCGATGATCTGCAGGAGTTGAACCGTGATCGATGCAAAGCCAATGCGCAGGATCGTGGCGGCCAATATGCCAATAAGGATCGCCTTCTTGCGCTGACCCTCGGGGAGACCTGCGGCTGCAAGCCCGATGACGATCGCATTATCACCGGCAAGCACCAAGTCGATCATCACGACCTGGAAAAGCGCTGTCAGGGATTCCGAAGAGATTAATTCCAGCATGCGGGCCACTCCGTTGAAGTCCAATCCGACATCGCAGTTCGCTTGAACTGCCAGAGGGGCCCGGGCTTGGACGCGCAGAAAAAAACGACGCAGTCAGACTGCGCAAAATGCGTTCCCGTTATTCAGGTTGATCCGAGAGAGTGAAAAGCCTGACCATCTGGTCCGGCTCGATCAGAACGGAGAAGACAACGCCGATGAAGGTCAGGCTTCCGGCGAGGTCGAACCACATGATGCGGAACCGATCGCCCC
The DNA here is from genome assembly GCF_030646015.1 of Bradyrhizobium sp. Taxonomy (GTDB): domain Bacteria; phylum Pseudomonadota; class Alphaproteobacteria; order Rhizobiales; family Xanthobacteraceae; genus Bradyrhizobium. The sequence goes on along the minus strand of NZ_JAUSLT010000068.1, from coordinate 2,373 downwards.
GGCACAGCAACGCGAACCCGGCTGTCATTGCGGCAACGGCAAAGAAGAGTGTGACGATTGCCGGCGCCAGAGCATCCACCGGCACCACGTTCCGGATTCCCACGCTCGCGATCAGCGCCACGAGCAGGATGCCGGCAAACAACTCCTTGCCGCGGGCCAAGGGCGGCCGGGGACTCGTTTGAACAATCTGACTGCGGTCTAAGAAAACCATTTGTTCTTATTCGCGAGCTGAGATTGTGGTAGGTAACATCACCTACCCTGTAATTCAACTCAGATAGTTTAGTAATCATGAAACGAGCAAAACATCAAGATGTTTTCGCTGGACGGCCGCCGGGCAAGGCTGTGCCGGAAGCCAGGCAGTTGCGGAAACTGGCTGGGGATTGGCTCAAGTTGCGCAGGGCGGATGCCGAATTGTCGCAGGCAGATCTCGCTGCACGTCTTGGCTTGAAATATTACACGTTCATATCCCAGGTCGAGAACGGGTTCAGTCGAGTTCCAGCGGAAATCATGGGGGCATGGGCCAACGAATTGGGTATTGAACAGGCCGCCTTCGCTAGGCATCTGTTAATGTATTACGAGCCGGAATTGCACCGGTTATTGTTCGGAGCGGAAAGCAAATGAGTGTAGTTGCGTTCGAGCGCAAACCGGCCACCGGCGTGTGGAGCGAAAGCGAACTCAACACCATCGTCGTGGCATTGAGCGCCGCGCTCGCGCCGGCGAACGGTCGCGAATGGGAAACCGGCGCGACCGAAAGCGGCGACGCCCAGTTCTATCTGCTGGATTCGCTGCCGGATCAGGCTTGCGAATTGTGCGTGTCGCGGATCGGCGGGCGCTACATTCTCGAGGATGGATCGGGCCGGCTCCTGTTCGAACACCGAAGCCTGCCTTTGGTTGCGCAGCATGCAAGGGCGGCAATGAGTTCCCGCAGTTGGTCGCTTGTCGCACGTCTGGTGCTGTTGTCGTTTACGGTTCGGCACACGGTCCAGGAAAAGATCGAACCACTGCTCATCGAGGGTGAGGAACTGCTCGTCCATGTAGCGCCGCAACTTGCCGTTTTCGCCTGATCGTCCACGCCAACCCTGAAAGTATGCATGCCGACCAAGACCGCGCTTTCCCGTGCCAAGACATCCCGTAAACCAGGGCCGAGCAGGGGAGCCACCACGAAGGCGAATCGCAAGGCATCCGGCAGGTCGTCAACGCCAAGACTTCCGGAATGGAATCTGGCCGATCTCTATACCGGGATCGACGCGCCGGAAATCACCCGCGACCTGCAAAGGATGGATGCCGAGTGTGTCGCGTTTGAGACGGACTACAAGGGCAAGCTCGCGGAACGAACCGCCGGCGAAGGCGGCGGCGTATGGCTCGCCGAGGCGGTCAGGCGCTACGAGGCGATCGACGATGTCGCCGGGCGTCTTGGATCCTTTGCCGGGCTGGTTCACGCCGGTGACAGCGTCGATCCCGCGATCACCAAATTCTACGGCGACGTCTCGGAGCGGCTGACCAATGCGTCGGTGCATCTGTTGTTCTTCGCGCTCGAACTCAATCGCGTCGACGATGCGGTGATCGAACGCGCGATGGCTGTGCCGGAACTGGCGCATTATCGCCCGTGGCTGGAGGATCTGCGCAAGGAAAAGCCGTATCAGCTGGAGGATCGCCTCGAGCAGCTGTTTCATGAGAAATCCCAGACAGGTTACGGTGCCTTCAACCGGCTGTTCGACCAGACCATCTCAGGCCTGCGCTTCAGGGTCGCGGGCAAGGACCTCGCGATCGAGCCGACGCTGAACCTGCTGCAGGACCGCGCGCCCGAAAAGCGCAAGGCGGCAGGGCAGGCGCTGGCGAAAACCTTCAAGGCCAATGAGCGAACCTTCGCGCTGATCACCAACACGCTGGCCAAGGACAAGGAAATTTCCGACCGCTGGCGCGGCTTTGCCGATGTCGCGGATTCGCGTCACCTGAACAACCGCGTCGAGCGCGAGGTGGTCGATGCGCTGGTCAGTTCGGTGCGCGCTGCCTACCCAAAACTGTCGCATCGCTATTATCAGCTCAAGGCCGGCTGGTTCAAAAAGAAGAAACTGGCACATTGGGACCGCAATGCGCCGCTGCCGTTTGCCGCCACCGGCACGATCGACTGGCCCGAGGCGAGGCACATGGTACTGTCGGCCTACCGCGGCTTCTCGCCGGAAATGGCCGATATCGCCGAGCGGTTTTTCACCGATCGCTGGATCGATGCGCCGGTGCGGCCCGGCAAGGCGCCGGGCGCCTTCTCGCATCCGACCACGCCGTCGGCGCACCCTTACGTGCTGATGAACTATCAGGGCAAGCCGCGCGACGTGATGACGCTCGCCCATGAGCTCGGCCATGGCGTGCATCAGG
>NZ_JAUSLT010000052.1 GCF_030646015.1 Bradyrhizobium sp. | reverse complement strand
AAGGATCACGCCGCGGAAAATCTCGCCGCAATCCGCAAGTTGGCCCTCAATGCCCTGCAGGCAACACCAGGTCCCGCGCGCATCGGCCACAAAATGCTCCAAGCCAGATGGAATAACGACTTCCTTCTCTCCGCCCTCGCCCATATGCGATAGCCCTACCCTCCAGGGGAGGGTGAAGCAACCCGATACTTTTTCTCCCGCGCCTTGAAAAGTCGATCGCTCACGAACTTCCGCAACGCCGCGGCATCGTCAAACTCCAGCGTCACGGCGAACGGTACGATAGCGTTCGCCCAGGACGGCATCCTCCCGGGCGTCCGCAGCCGCGCCAGGTCCTTTTCCGTCGTCACCAGCGTCAGCCCGTCGCGCGTGGCTTCCGCGATCAAGGCCTCGATCTCGCCTTGCGAATAAGGATGATGATCGGCGAAGGCGCGCTCCCGGACCACGTCGATACCAGCGGCGCGCAGCGTCCGGAAGAAGCGGCCGGGATCGCCGATGCCGGCGAAGGCCAGCACGCGCCTGGCCGCGAGCGCGGCCACCGAGGCGTCGGTCGGCTTCAGATGGGCTGACAGCACCGGCTTTCCCCGCGCGGCGATTCCCGCGGCGACCGATTTGGCCGCCGTGCCATCGCCGATCACGATCAACGCATCGGTGCGGGCGAGTTGCAGGTCCAGCGGCGCGCGCAAGGGCCCTGCGGGAAACAGGCAGGCATTGCCGAGGCCGCGGTTGGCATCGATCACGATCAGCGAGGCATCCTTGGCGACAGCGGGATTCTGGAAACCGTCATCCATCAGGATCACGCTGGCGCCTTGCGAGCGTGCCAAGGCGACGCCGCTGGGGCGGTCGCGCGCGACCGCCACCGGCACCGTCCGCGCCAGCATCAGGGGTTCGTCGCCGACATCGGCGGCGGCGTGCCTGATCGGGTCGACCATGACCGGGCCACGCAACCGGCCGCCATAGCCGCGGCTGAGCACGACCGGCGTCTCGCCGAGATCGCGCAGCAATCGTGTGAGGGCGAGTACGGTCGGGGTCTTGCCGGCGCCGCCGGTGTGATAATTGCCGACGCACAGCACGGGGATGCCGGCATCGAGCCCCGGACGCTGCATGCGCCGGCCCGCCACCGCGCCATAGAGCGCGCCAAGCGGCAACAGCAAACGCGAATAGAAGGAGGCGGGCCGGTACCAGAAGGCCGGCTCACGCATTCGCCGCTCCCATCTCGATCCGCAACTGCAGGAGATAGGGTTCGAGCGCGGTGAGCGTGCGCTCCAGCGCGCCGCCGAGCTGTTCGACCACGCGGGTCGAGGCCGCCAGCGACACGTCGCGCGCCGCCGGATCGGCCAGCAGCTGGCCGAGTTGCTTGACCAGCGCTTCCGGCGTGTCGACCTGCCTGGCGCCGCCGGCGCGGTCGAGCGCCTCGTAGACATCGGTGAAATTGAACACGTGCGGGCCATGCACGATCGACGCGCCGAGCTTGATCGCCTCGATCGGATTCTGCCCGCCATGCGGAACCAGCGAGCCACCCATGAACACGATCGGCGCCAGCCGATAGAACAATCCAAGCTCGCCCATGGTATCCGCGACATAGATATCGGTGGTCGCCGTCGGCAATTCCTCGCGCGAACGCAAGCCGGCGTGCAGGCCGGAGGCAGCAATCGTGCGGGCGATCGCCTCGCCGCGGTCGACATGCCGCGGCACGATCACGGTCAGCAGCGACGGAAAGAATCCTGCCAGCGTCCGATGCGCCTCGATCAGGATCTCCTCCTCGCCGGGATGGGTCGACGCCGCGACGATGATCGGGCGGCCGCGCGTCACCGCCATCAGCCGCTCCAGTTTGGCGGGATCGGCGGGCGGCGCCGGCACGTCCAGTTTGAGGTTTCCTGTGGTGACGACGTTGCGGCTGCCGAGCGCCGTGAAGCGCTCCGCGTCGACATTCGACTGCGCGAGGCAGACCTCGAACTTGCCGAGCAAGGCCGAGATCGTGGCGCTCATCCGGCTCCAGCGCGGAAACGAACGCTGCGACATCCGGCCGTTGATCAGCACCATCGGCAGCCGCCGCGCCGCGCTCGACAGGATCAGATTGGGCCACAGGTCGGATTCGATGAACAGCGCCAGCGAAGGCCGCCAGTGATCGAGAAAGCGGCCGACATAGCGCGGCGAATCGTAAGGCACATATTGATGGATGATGTCGGCGGGGAACCGCTTGGCGACGATATTAGCCGAGGTCACGGTGCCGGACGTCAGCAGGATCCGCAGATTGAGCGCGCGCAATCTTTCGATCAGGGCCGCCGCCGCCAGCACCTCACCGACGCTGGCGCCGTGAATCCACACCAGCGGCCCGTGAGGCCGGACATCCGCGCTCATGCCGCGGCGCTCGCCGACCCTGGCCGGATCCTCCTTGCCCTGCTTCAGCCGCCGCTTGATCAGCGCCGGCGCCAGCGGAAGCATCGCGGAGGACAGCTTCCGGTAGACCCGCAGCGTCATCGGCAGGGCGTTAGTCAATGGCTGCCTCCGGGCGGCCGACCATCGCATAGGCGCGGCGGGCCGCCTCGTTCAGGTAAGTCTCGAGCTGGAGGCGGCACTTTTCCATGGTTTCGGCATCGGCATCCGGCGGTACGATCACCGCGTCCACACCCGTCACTGCGCCGCGGCCGAATGGCAAATTGATGGTGGTGCGGTCCCAATTGTTCAACCGTATGAAACGGCTGGTCACCATCGCGAAGGGCACGATCGGCCGGCCGGATTCCCGCGCCAGCATGATGATTCCGAGCCCGGCCACCCGCGAGCGCTTCGGCACGTCGGCGGTCGAGGCGACATTATAACCCTCATCGAGCGCCTGCACCATCTGCCGGAAGGCGCCGACGCCCCCCTTGCGGTTGAAGGCGCCCCCGTGGTCGCCGGAGCCGCGGATGGTCTCGATGCCGAGCCGTTCGGCGGCGATGGCGTTGAACTCGCCGTCGCGATGCCTGGAGATCAGCACCTTGGCACGATGGGTTGCCTTGGTCTTGATGAAGGGCGTCAGAAAATGCTGGCCGTGCCAGAACGCGAAGATCAGCGGCTGATGCGGTTCCGCCATTTCATAGATGTTGGGCGGATCGAAACTGAAGCGGTTGGTCAGCCAGACCAGCCGCAGATATTCGGCCGCGAGGACACCCACCGCGCGCTGGACCCAGCTGCTGCGCAGCACATTGCGAAGAAGCTTTTTCAACGGGCAGGCTTCGTGTCTTGACCTGGATCGAGCAGACGGTGGAGGTGCACGACGAAGTAGCGCATGTGGGCGTTGTCCACGGTCTGCTGCGCCTTGGCTTTCCAGGCGGCATGCGCTGACGCGTAATTGGGGAATACGCCGACGATCTCGACGGCATCGAGATCCTTGAACGTGGTGTGTTCGAGGTCGGTCAGTTCGCCCCCGATGACGAGGTGCAGCAATTGCTGCTGGGCACTATCTGGCATGTTTCTTTTTCCTAATGCGGTGCCCGGCAAAGCAGCAGCAGCCTTAACACGTATCGGGACGTGACGCGTATCGAGGACGCTCAGGGCAACGGGTGGTTGCGAAAATGCTCGACGATGCGCGCATGACGATCGCGTCCCGCTGCCACCAGCACCCCGTGCGTCACCTCCCGGCGATTATAGAGGATCGTATCCCCCGAGAGTGCGGTCATGTTACCATTCGCTTCCTGCACGATCAAATTGGCCGCCGCAAGGTCCCAGTCGCGGCTTTGACCGCCGGCAAAAGCCGCATCCAGGCCGCCGTGCGCGACCCGGCACAGCCGAAGCGCCAGCGACCCGATTCGGGGGTGAAGCACGGTGTCGCCGGACGAGGCGTTGAGCCGTTCGACCAGCGGCTTCGGACCGGCGACGCGGGGAAAATCCAGCTCGGCGCCGGTTGCCGCGGCAACCGACACGCCGTTCAGCGTCGCGCCTTGCCCGCGCACCGCGAAGAAGAATTCATCGCTGACCGGCACGAACACCGCCGCCAGCACCGGCGTCGCATCTTCCACCAGCGCCACGCTCACGCACCAGTCCTCGCGGCCGGCGAGATAACCGCGGGTGCCGTCGATCGGGTCGACGATCCAGGTCAGGTGCTTGCCGAGCCGCTTGTCATCATCGACGCTTTCCTCAGACAGCCAGCCATAATCCGGCGTCGCCGAGCGCAGCCGGCTTTCGAGCAGGTCGTTGGTCCTGATATCCGCCTCGGAGACCGGCGACGACGCGCCCTTGGTCCAGTTTTTCAGCTCGGTGCGGAACAGTGACAGCGCCAAGGCGCCGGCCTCGCGCACGGCAGATGTCAGCAGCGCGGCGTCGCGCGCCAGCACCTCGCGCGTCACAATCCTGTCGTGCACGCGCCCGGCGCTAACGTCCACCAAGCGTCAATCCCTCGATGCGAACCGTCGGCGCATTGACGCCGTAACGGAATTCCAGATCGTTGGCCGGAATCATCGACTTGAATATTTCCAGCAGATGTCCGGCGATCGTGACCTCGCTCACCGCATAGGTGATCTCGCCATTCTCGATCCAGAAGCCGGAGGCGCCGCGGCTGTAGTCGCCGGTGACGCCATTGACGCCGGAGCCGATCAGGTCGGTGACGTAAAATCCCTGCTTGATGTCGGAGATGAGTTCGGCCGGCGTGGCTTCGCCGGCCTCCAGATGCAGATTGTAGGATCCCGGCGACGGCGACGACGACACGCCGCGATGGGCGTGGCCTGTGGTGACCAGCCCGAGCTCGCGCGCGGTCGCGCAATCCAGCAGCCAGGAGGTCAGCACGCCCTCATCGATGATGGCGAGCTTCTTCACCTTGACGCCCTCGGCGTCGAACGACTGCGAGCGCAAGCCGCGCACCCGCAAGGGATCGTCGATGATGCGGATGGTCTTGCCGAACAATTGCTGGCCGAGGCGATCCTTCAGGAACGAAGTCTTGCGGGCGATCGAAGCGCCGTTTACCGCGCCGACGAGATGGCCGACCAGCGAGCCGGAAACCCGGGGGTCGAACACCACGGGCACCTTGCAGGTCTCGACCTTGCGCGGATTAGCGCGCGCCACGGTGCGCTCGCCGGCCTTGCGGCCGACGCTTTCGGGCGAGGCGAGATCGGAAGCGTGCGGCGCCGAGGTGTAGTCGTAGTCTCGTTCCATGCCGGTGCCGTCACCAACGATGGCGGTCATCGAGATGCCCTGGCTGGAGCGCAAGTACGAGCCGTGAAAACCGGTCGAGGTCACCAGCACCATGCCGCCGATGCCGGTGGAGGCCGACGCGCCGCCGGATTTGGTGACGCCCTTGACCGCGAGTGCCGCGGCCTCGGCTTCGCAGGCGCGGCGTTCGAGCTCGGAGGTCGAGGGAACCCTGGAGTCGAGCAGATCGAGATTGGGGAAATCGCGCGCCAGCAGGGACGGATCGGCGAGCCCGACATATTTGTCGTCGGGCGCCACCCGCGCCATCGCGACGGCGCGTTCGGCGAGTTTCGCGACACCATCGCCGCTGATGTCATTGGTGGAGACCACGGCTTGGCGCTGTCCGACCAGCACGCGCAGTCCGACATCGTCACCTTCGGAGCGTTCGGATTCCTCGACGCGCCCGTCGCGCACCTCGACGCCTTGCGAGATGCCGCGCACCGCCACCGCGTCGGCGGCATCGGCGCCGGCGCGTCTGGCGGCCTCGACGAGGCGCTGCGCCAGCGTGCTCAGCGCCGATTGATCGAACAGGTCGGAAGAGGCTGCTTTCGAGGAAAGCGCCGATGCGGCGGATGGTGAAGAGATCACGAATAAAATCCCTTGGGATTGAGGGGCATTCAAAGGGCGTCGGGCGAGCCCTTAAAGCAAATCAGCAGACCCTTCAGATGTGCCTGATTCACAGCGATTTCAAGCGTTTGTTGCGCAGGAAAGCGAATGATTTTCAGGCCTCGCGCAAGGTCTCGTCAATCATGTCGGCCAAGGTCTTGTCAATCATGCCGGCGGGTGACGCGGGATTAACCAGCCTTTTTAAGCGATTCCGCAAGGGGCTCGGCTACGGTCTCACACATCGACCGGGAACATAATCCCGGCGGGGAGATAAAGCCGTGAGGCGTCAAACAGCAACAAGCGGGAGTAATACCGCCGGGTCGAGCCGCGCAATGCGGCACGACCCTCTTTCCCTGCCCGTCCGCTTCGATGCGCATGATACCCGCGCAGACGGCGGCGTGCGGAACATCGAACTCCACCGCGAACGCGTCGTGCTGCGCCGTGCCATCAGCGGCATGCAGATGGCGATCAACGTCCGTGTCAGCGATTTTCTCGGCGTTGCGCTCCGCGGCATCGACGACGCGCAGGTGCTGGTGCTGGTGCATCGCGATCCGTCATTGACGATTCCGTTGTGCGTCAGCTCCGACCGCGAGGAAATCGCGGTGGCCTGCCAGATGTGGAGCGACATCTTCGCGCTTCCGCAATTGCGGGAAGACAAGACGCGCGAGCCTGCGCCGCGGCGCCGGCGTCACAACACGATCCGGGCAAGGCGTCCGAAATTCCTGGTGCGGCGTCGCGCCGGAGATCTGATCAATCCGGCCAACATCCATCACGGCGAGCGCGAGATCATCGCGCGGGATTGAGTTGGAATCGTAGGGTGGGCAAAGCGAAGCGTGCCCACCATCTTCGCAACACGCACTACAGTCTGATTGATAGATGGTGGGCACGGCGCAAGAGCGCCTTTGCCCACCCTACGCAGCCCGCATCACTGCGTCGATCAGCAAGCCCGCGAACAGCAACAGCCCCGCATCGCGGTTGGATTTGAATATCCGCAGGCACAGCGCGGGATCGGAAATTTCAAGCCGCCGAATCTGCCAGACCAGATGGGCTGCGAATGCGGCCAGCCCGATCCAGGCCGGCCAACGCGCGCCGGCGAGCGCCAGTGCGGCGCCGATCAAAACCACCGCCAGGCCGTAAAATATCACCAGCGCCAAATGGGTGCGCGCGCCGAACAGGCGCGCGGTGGATTTCACGCCGATCAGCGCGTCATCCTCGGCGTCCTGATGGGCATAGATGGTATCGTAGCCGATCACCCAGGCGATCGAACCGGCGTAAAGCAGCAGCGCGGTGGCATCGATGCGGCCGAGCGTCACCGCAAATCCCATCAGCGCGCCCCAGGAAAAGGCGAGGCCGAGCACGACCTGCGGCCACCAGGTGATCCGCTTCATGAACGGATAGACCACGACGATAACAAGCGAGGCGATGCCGGTCATGATCGCGAAGCGGTTGAACTGCAGCAGCACCACCAATCCGATCAGCGCCTGGGCGACCAGAAAGACTGCCGCCTGCGGCACGCTCACCTGTCCCGCCGGGATCGGCCGCGACCGCGTCCGTTCGACCTGGGCGTCGAGATCGCGGTCGGTAATGTCGTTCCAGGTGCAGCCGGCGCCGCGCATGACGAAGGCGCCGATGAAGAACAGCACGATCACGAGCAGCAATTGGCTGACGTCGCGCGCCATGCCGGCGGCGAGCGCGGCCGACCACCAGCACGGCATCAGCAACAGCCAGGAGCCGATCGGCCGGTCGAAACGGGAGAGACGCAAATAGGGCCGCGACCACGACGGCGCGTGCGTATCGACCCAGTTGCCGGTCGCATCGGCAACGCGGGCCGTGACGTCGCTCATCGGAAGGTGGTCATCGCGTGAGGACGTTGCCGTTCAGGGTGTCGAAGGTGCTGCCGCCTTTTCGCACGACGTTGGCTTCCGGCGCGGCTGCCGAGGAGCCCAGCACTTCGCTCAGGCTCGGGCCGGCCGGACCTCGCTGCTGCACCTGCTGCGCCGCCGCACAGACTTTCTTCTGCATGCCCTCGGTATTCTTGTGACCGGTTTTCATCTGCTCGGCGACCGACGGCGGAATCCCGCATCGGGCGGCGTTGGTTTCGACGAATTTGATCATCTTGATTTCGGCCTGGCCGAAATTGCCGATCAGCTTGCAGGCTTCGTCCGGGGTTGCCTTGCGTTCACCCGCGGCCTTGATCAACTTGCCGCGCTTCTCGGCCTCTTCGCGCAACGGCAGGAACTTCTTCATGCAGTCATCAGGCGGACCGCCTGCCTGTGAGGGAGGCGCCGGTCCGCGCTCGAACGCGGAGCCGGTGATCGGCGCCGCACCGGTGGCCGGAAACGGACTGGGTCCCCCGACCGAAGCGGCGGGAGCTGCGCCATTGACCGGCGGAAACGGCGAGGCGTTGCTGGGCGCGGCCTGGCCGGGCAGCGGCGCCGGAAACGCGCCTTGCGCAAAACCCTGGCCGGCATGGCAGGTCACGAGAGCCACGGTGAGCGGCACAATCAAGCGGCGGATGATCAAAGCTGTTCCTCCGGCACGGTCGAACGGTCCCCAACGCCTTCCCAATAGAAGAGCGAACTCGAATAAGGGCTTATTACGATTCCTGCCGGCTCTTAACAACCTGCCGAATTTGGCAACAGCGCGGCGTAGAGCGGCTTTGGACACGATAATTGCGTTAAATCGCTCTCTTTGCGTTAAAAGGCCGCACGAATTGGAACCTTGACCATGCCTCCACCCGATTTTCGTAGCCCCCGGCTGTTTGTCGATGCCGCGCTGGCATCCGGCGAAACGGTCGCGCTCGAGCGCAACCAGAGCAATTACCTCGGCAATGTGCAGCGGCTGGCCGCGGGTGACACCATTTTGGCGTTCAACGGGCGGGACGGCGAATGGCGGGCTGTCATCGCCGGCCGCAAACGGCCCGACAGTCTTGTGATCGCGACCCAGACCCGGGAGCAGGATCGGCTGCCCGATATCGCCTACGTCTTTGCGCCCTTAAAGCATGCCCGGCTCGACTATATGGTGCAGAAGGCGATCGAGATGGGGGCCTCGGCGCTGCGGCCGGTATTGACGCGCTTCACCCAGGTCTCGCGGGTCAACAGCGAGCGGATGCGCGCCAATGTCATCGAGGCCGCCGAACAATGTGGCATCCTGAGCCTGGCCGAAGTCGCCGAGCCGGTGCCGCTCGATCGGTTTTTGAGCCAGCGCGACGCCCAGCGCCTGCTGGTGTTCTGCGACGAGGCCGCGGATGCCCAAAATCCCCTGCAGGCGCTGCAAAGCGAGCCGGCGGGGGCCCACGGCATCGATATCCTGATCGGCCCCGAAGGCGGATTTGCCGAGGAGGAGCGCGCCAATCTGCTCCGGCAGCCGCGAATCCTGCGGCTTTCGCTGGGGCCGCGGATCCTGCGGGCCGATACCGCTGGCGTCGCGGCACTGGCGCTGGTGCAGGCCGCGCTGGGCGACTGGACCGGACCCGGCCCGGCTGGCTAGAAAGCCGCGCCTACGACGGGGTCTCTACAAAGACCTCGAAAACAACCCCATGCACAGTAAGGATGCCCTTCTGGCTACAGCACTTTTTTGGCCGCTCATTAAGCCATCTGGCTATTCCGGGTCGAAACCCCCGCCGGGCCATGCTAAGGGCTGCGCCCTGACCTCTGGAACCCGGTTTCCAGCCAAAGTTTGGACTTCGCGATGACCATGACCGCCGCCCCTCGTGCGACCGGATCCGCCGCATGGGCGGACGCCCTGCTATTGTCGTTCGCGCAGGCCGGCTACATCAAGGCCGAACCGGATATCCTGCAGCCGGCCGAGCCGTTTCTGGATCTGTCGGGCGAGGACATCCGCAAGAGCCTCTACCTCACCACCGACCCCGGCGGCGAGGAACTGTGCCTTCGCCCCGACCTCACCATTCCGGTGGCGCGGGACTATCTCGCCTCCCCCGGCGCCGGCCAGCCCATGGGCTTCTGCTATCTCGGGCCGGTGTTCCGCTATCGCGGCGGCCGGCCGAGCGAATTCCTGCAGGCCGGCATCGAATCCTTCGGACGGGCCGACCGCGCCGCGGCGGATGCCGAAATGCTGGCGCTGGCGCTGGAGGCAACCGCCGCGTTCGGGCTGACCGATGTCGAGATCCGCACCGGCGACGTGGCGCTGTTCAACGCGCTGATCGAGGCTCTCGATCTCTATCCGGTCTGGCGGCGGCGGCTGATCAAGGATTTCAACCGCAAGGTCAGCCTGACCGAAGATATCGAGCGGCTGACGCTCAAGACCGCGCCCGGCCGCAACGAATATGAAGGCGTGCTGGCGGCGTTGGCCGGCTCCGACCGCAAGGCGGCGCTGGCGCTGGTGACCGACCTGATGTCGATCGCCGGCACCACCAATGTCGGCGGCCGCACCGTCGCCGAGATCGCCGACCGCTTTCTCGAGCAATCGACCCTGAAGGGCGGCGCGCTGCCGCGCGATGCGCTTTCCACCATCAAGCGCTTTCTCGCCATCGCGGGCGATCCGAATGAGGCGGTCGCGCAATTGCGCGCGCTCGCCGCCGACGCGAAACTCGATCTCACCGCCGCAATCGACCAGTTCGAAAGCCGGGTCGGCTTGATGGCCAAGCGCGGCATCGATATAGGCAAAACCCGGTTTTCCACCTCGTTCGGACGCGGCCTCGACTACTACACCGGCTTCGAGTTCGAACTGCACGGCAAGGACAACGGCACCGAGCCGCTGGTGGCGGGTGGACGCTACGACGGACTGATGACCCAGCTCGGCTCGGCGACACCGATCCCGGCGGTCGGATTTTCGATCTGGGTCGAATCCTTGACGCAGGCGGGCCGCCAACCCGCCGCGAGCGGGAGCGCATCATGACCGCGCCATTCGTTCTCGCCGTTCCCTCGAAGGGCCGCCTGCAGGAACAGGCCGAGGCCTTCTTCACCCGTGCCGGATTATCGCTGGCCAAGCCGCGCGGCGCCCGCGACTATCGCGGCACCATCGCCGGGTTAGACAATGTCGAGATCGCCTATCTCTCGGCCAGCGAAATCGCCTCGCAGCTGGCGCGCGGCATGGTCCATCTCGGCGTCACCGGCGAAGACCTGGTGCGCGAGAGCATTGCCGACGCCGACAAGCGCGTCATGCTGATCGACAATCTCGGCTTCGGCAGCGCCAATGTCGTGGTGGCGGTGCCGCAGGCCTGGATCGACGTCCGCACCATGGCCGACCTCGACGACGTCACCACAGGTTTTCGCGCCCAGCACAATCGGCGGATGCGGGTGGCGACCAAATACATCAATTTGACCCGGACCTTCTTTGCCGCGCATGGCGTGGTGGATTACCGCATCGTCGAGAGCGCCGGTGCGACCGAAGGCGCGCCCGCCGTCGGCACCGCCGAAATGATCGTCGACATCACCACCACCGGCGCCACGCTGGTCGCCAACGGCCTCAAGGTGCTCGACGACGGCGTGATCCTGCGCAGCCAGGCCAACCTCGTGGCGTCAAAGGACGCCGATTGGTCGGACGATGCCCGCGAAACCGCGCGCGTCATCCTGGATCACATCGCAGCCCGGGCGCGGGCCAGCAAATACCGCGAAGTCCGCACCCGCTTTGCCGGCTGCGACGCCGCGCTGCTGGCTGAAGCCCACAACCGCTTCGGCGTGGTCTCTCCGTTCGGCGGCCCGACGTCTTCGGGGATGGTCACGCTGCACTGTCCGCCGGCTCAGCTTTACGCGCTCGGCAGCTTTCTTCGCGAGCGTGGCGCCGAGACGGTATCGGTGGCGTCGCTCGACTATGTGCTCGACCGCGACAATCCGCTGTTCGCCAGGCTCGAGGCGTTTTTGGGAAGCTAGGTGGCGTTGCTATTTTCTCCCCTCCCTCCACGCGCCCTTGCGCGTGGCGGGGAGGGGTCGGGGGTGGGGGGTCTATCGGCGCATACTTCTGCCAGCGAGTCTGCGGAAGCGCCCCCACCCCCGACCCCTCCCCGCCGCTTCGCGGAGGGAGGGGAGAAGAGATCACTGGCTCTCGTGAATCGAAATGGTCTCGGAGCCTTCTGTTCATCGTAGCGACAGCTGGTAACGAGTACCATATGCTGTTCCATAGTAGGTTTTGGACCTGATCGATGATGCTGGGTACGGACGTTTCTGATCTGTCGACCACCGCGGCTAACGCCGCGGCGCAGGGGCTGTCGATTGTCGTCCCGCTCTACAATGAGGCAGCCGGACTGCCCTTTCTGCACCAGCGTCTCGGCGCGCTGGCGAAGACGCTGCGGCAGCGCTACGGACTCGGCTGCGAGGTCGTCTATGTCGATGACGGCAGCGCCGACAAAACGCTCGACATTGCGCGCGGGCTTGGCGCCGAGGGGCTCGACGTTCAGGTGGTTTCGCTGTCGCGCAATTTCGGCAAGGAAGCAGCCCTGATGGCGGGGCTCGACTATGCCCGGCTCGGCGCGGTGCTTTTCATGGACGGCGACGGCCAGCATCCGCCCGCTCTGGTGGAGCAGCTCGTCAACCACTGGATCGAGGGCGGCTTCGATGTGGTCTATACCGCCAAGGCGCACCGCGACAATGAATCGCGGATGCGGCGCATCGCCGTGCATGGCTTCTACGCGCTGATCAACTGGGGCGCGCGGCAGAAAATCCCGGCCGATGCCGGCGATTTCCGCCTGCTGTCGCCGCGGGCCGCGGTCGCGTTGCGGCAGCTTCCCGAGCGCAATCGCTTTTTCAAGGGGCTGGCGAGCTGGATCGGCTTTCGCCAGATCCGCGTCGATTATGAACCGGCGGCCCGCGCCCATGGCGTGACCTCGTTCAGCCCCGGCCAGTTGATCGGGCTTTCGATCGAAGGCCTGACATCCTTCTCGGTGGCGCCGCTGCGTCTGGCCAGCCTGCTCGGCGTCGTGCTCGCCACCGTCGCCTTCCTGTTCGGTCTTTCCATCCTGTGGGAAACCTGGATGAGCGGGAAATCCGTCCCCGGTTATCCCTCGCTGGTGGTCGGCCTGATGACCATCGGCGGCGTGCAGCTCATCATGATCGGCATTGTCGGCGAGTATATCGGCAAGATTCTTTCCGAGCTGAAGGCGCGCCCGATCTATTTCGTGGCGGAGCACAGCGTGAAACGGGGCGAACAAGAGGCCGGCACCGGCGCCAGCATCGGCCAACGGACCGCCGCGGAATGAAAGATGCCGCGCCGCCGCGCCGGATCTGGCTGTGCGCCGACGATTACGGCATCAGCCCTGGTGTCAACCGCGCGATCCGCGACCTGATCGAGCGCGGCCGCCTCAACGCCACCTCGGTGATGATGGTCGGGTCCGCGATCGGCCGCGACGACGTCCGCGCGCTCGAGGCCGCCGCCGCCGGCAGCCCGCGTTGCGCCATCGGCCTGCACGTCACGCTGACGGCGCCGTTCGCGCCGCTGACGATGCACTTTCGCCCCGTCCGCGGCGGCATGTTCCTGCCGTTCCCGAAACTGCTGCGCGCCGGCCTGCTGCGGCGGCTCGATCCCGAGATGGTCCATGCCGAAGTGATGGTGCAGCTCGCGGCCTTCGGCGAGTTGTTCGGCCGCGCCCCCGATTTCGTCGACGGCCATCAGCACGCCCAGCTGTTTCCGGGGGTGCGCGACGCCTTTCTGGCCGCGGTGAACCAATCGGCGCCCGGCGCCTGGGTTCGCCAGGGCGGACGCAATTTGCCTTTGGCCCGGCGGCTCGGCGCGCCGAAGCCGCTGGTTCTCGACATCCTGAGCGCGCAGTTTCGCCGCCGCGCCGCGCGCGCCGGCATCGCCTTCAATCCCGGATTCGCCGGCGCCTATGATTTTTCGACGCAGCCGGATTTCGGCGCGCTGATGCGGCAATTCCTCGATGCGCTGCCGGAGGATGGCCTCATCATGTGTCACCCCGGCTTTGTCGATGACGTCCTCGTCAGCCTCGATCCGCTGACCGTTCAGCGCGAACACGAACACGCCTTTCTCGGCGGCGAGGATTTCCCGCACCTTTTGGCGGCGAATAAAGTTACGTTGGGTTGAACTCCTTCAGGGAATTCAGCCGGACGCTTTGTCGCATACAGAAATTTAATGCGCCGGGGGATTACTTGCGACACAAACCACCCCTACATCTCCCCCGCGCCCCCGGCGCCAGGGAGAGACGACATGACACCGCAAGAACGCCAACTGGTTGACGATCTTTTCGACCGCCTCTCGAAGGTGGAGGGCGCGCCGCGCGATCCGGACGCCGCGGGTGCAATCGCACAGGGCCTGCGCACGGCGCCCAATGCCCTCTACGCGCTGGTGCAGACCGTCCTGTTGCAGGACGAAGCGCTGAAGCGCGCCCACAGCCGCATCCAGGAACTGGAAGGCAAGGACGAACAACCCCAGGCCGGCTTCCTCGATTCGATGCGCGAAACGATTTTCGGGCAAACGCCGCAGCGTGGCTCGGTGCCGAACGTGCGGCCGCCCGAGCTTCCCCGCCGCCCGACATGGAACAGCGGCCAGGTCATGCAGCAGGCGCAAGGTCCCGAACAGTATAATCAGGCGCCGTACGGCCAGCAGGGCTATGGCGCGCAACAGGCGCCGATGGGCGGAGGTGGCGGTTCATTTCTCGGCACCGCGGCCGCCGCGGCGGCCGGCGTGGTCGGCGGCTCGCTGCTGCTCGGCAGCATCCGCTCGATGATGGGCGGCGGCGGCCACCAGCAGAGTTTTGGTGACAGCGCGAGCGCCGGCGACGGCGCCGGCCATCGCGGTAGCATCGAAGACCGCAGGCCGTGGGCCGATCAGTCCGGCGGCGATCTGGCGAAGGAAGCCGGCATCAACGATATCGGCTCGTCCGGACGCCATGCCAGCAATGACGACGGCTCGTCGCGCGCCGGATTGTTCGATACCGCGTCAAACGACGACGACGATCACGACGATATGGATATGGATTCCGACGACTTCGGCGGCGACAGCGACGACGTCTGATCACTTTCTGCCAGCATCAAAGCAAGGCGGCCGCCCAACCGGGCGGCCGTTTTCGTTTCGTGCAACTCCCCTCCCCGCCGCTTCGCGGGGGGAGCAGAGAAAAAAATCAGATCACGACGACCCTGGCGCCGACATTGACGCGGCCATAGAGGTCGATGACGTCCTCGTTGCGCATCCGGAAGCAGCCGGACGAGACGTTGGTGCCGATGGTCCAGGGTTCGTTCGAACCGTGGATGCGGTAGAGCGACGATCCCAGATACATCGCGCGGGCGCCGAGCGGATTTTGCGGCCCGCCTTCCATGTGCCGTGGCAGATCCGGACGGCGCGCCAGCATTTCCGGCGGCGGCGTCCACGCCGGCCATTCCTTCTTCGCGGAAACCTGCTTGACGCCCGACCAGGTGAATCCGGGGCGGCCGACGCCGATGCCGTAGCGCAATGCCTTGCCGTCGCCCTGAACCAGAAACAGGAACTTGTTGGGCGTGTCGACGATGATCGTGCCGGCGCTTTCCTTGCCGTGATAGTCGACCAGCTGTTTTTCGTATTTCGGATCGAACGCGGGACGCGCGAGTTCGCTGACATCTTCCTGCCGGCGCATCGCCTGCTCGGCGCCCAGCGGCGGCAACAGCGTGCGCCGGGGTTCGTAGGATTGCTGATAGCCGGGCTGCGGCTGATAGCGGCCGCCCTGCGAAGGTCCCTCGCTGAACAGGAACTCGATGAAGCCGCCGCCCATGTTGGAGCGCTCGGCGGAAGCCATTCGCACCGGCGCCGGCCGCTGCTCGGGCTGCTCGGCATAGATCGCGGTGAGCCCGGTGGGCTGGCCAGCTTCAATCGCCGCGGCCGGATGGATGCCAGCCAGAAAGGACGCGCCGGCAAGCAGCGCGAGAGACATATTTTTCAACATCGACGTACTCTGTACTGTTTCGTCGTAAGAGCGCCTGGATCAGCGCCTTTGCACCTCACCAATTAAAATCAAAACCGCCTCGGTTTGGTAAACGAAATCGCCGTTTCGATTCACCACGTCGCCAATTCCACGTGGTTTTGAGGGGTAGCGTTTATTTTCAATGAACGCAGGCGTCGCATGGTTAATCGTTGGTGTGCAGCGCGAGCAAAACGCCTCACAGCTAAGTTCCGGCGTGAACCTGACGTTAAATCGCATCTGCCTAAAACGTTATGAGTGCAGTCAGGGAAAATCCAATGCCGGTCAATCGCAGACGTTTTCGTATCGAACAAGCTTTTGTCGGCGACATGCCGATGCCCGCGGTCGCGGACGGCGAGGCCGGCCCGATGCATCGCGAGATCATGAACGAACTTCGTTCCATCCGCGCCCAGATGGCCGCCCCTGGCCACAGTGCAGTGGCGAGCGCGGTTGTTGATCCGGCCGCCCAGCAGATCGCCGAGTCGCAGGCGCTGCTGGAAACCTATCGCGCCCAGATCGAGCAATGTGAAAAGCTCAAGGTCGAGCTCGATCTGATTTACGATGCGATCAACCGCACCAAGCGCGAGATCGCGGTCCTGCACGGCAAGAGCTTCGACGGCAACGAAATGTCCAAGGTGACCGGCGAACTCGGCGCCGTGGTCGGCGGCACCGAGGAAGCGACCCAGCAGATCCTGGAAGCCGCCGAGGCGATCGATCAGGCCGCCAGCGCATTGGGCAAGGTGAATTCGCCGGACCAGCAGAAGATCCTGAGCGAGGAAATCAGCGAGCGCGTCGTTTCCATCTTCGAGGCCTGCAATTTCCAGGATCTGACCGGTCAGCGCATCAGCAAGGTGATGAGCACGATGAAGTTCATCGAGAACCACATCACCGTCATGATGGACATCTGGGGCGGCGTCGACGCCATCCGGGCCCACGCGCCCCCGATCATCGACGAGCGCGAAGGCGACGCCAAGCTGCTGAACGGGCCGAAGCTGGACGGCGACGCCGGCCATGCGTCGCAGAACGACATCGACGCCCTGTTCGACTGAACCGGTTCCTCATCCCGTCAACAAAAACGCCGGCCCCGGGGGCCGGCGTTTTTCGTTTCGGGGCATCCGGGATCAGGCGCGCGGTGCGCAGCGGATGTAGACCATGTTGCCGTAGCGGACCGCGGCATCCTTGTCGACGAAACGGGTGACCAGCACGCGGCCGTCGAAGGAAACAATCTCGCGATCCTGCTCACCGGGCGTCGGTCCGGCCGGACCGATATAATTCTTGCCGCTCGGGCTGCCCTTGAGGCGCAGTTCCTGCGGGGTCGCCTGGTCGGCCAGATGCATGACGACGCCGCCCGTAGTGCCGGCGGTGATCACGTAGGGCTGCTTGCATTGCGCGCGGGCGGCGGCTTCGGTGCGCGCGCGGTCGTTGGGGTTCTGGTACGACGCGAGGCCCCAGCGGCCGACGATCTCGTCGGAGCGAATGCTGGCGGGCATATCCGGCGCCACCGCGGGCTCCGGCGGTGCCGAAGGCCCCGATGAGAATGACGGCAGGCTCATGCCGCCGCCGCACGCCCCCAGAAATATCGTCAGCGCCGAGGCGATCCCCAGATTGGCGACCGTCCGCACGCTATATGACCTGACCATGGTATTCCCCCGAACAAATTCGTGGCCGCACCCGTCCCGCAGCCAATCTCAAAACTCCTGTCGGAGCAATGACGTCCCATTAACTACGCCACAGGCCCGATATGGTTTCCGGATCATCCTATATCAGCCTCACCAAGGGCTTAACCCCCTTGCTTGACAGGATCGGCGTCAAGCCATATTCCCGGACCCACAATTAGCACTCAAAGACCCCGATTGCTAAGGGTACGAGCTGCCGTGCCCCTGCCTTCAGAGCCACTTTCGATGGCGAACCAGACCTGAAAACCGAGCCTCCAAAAGGAACCGTCATGGCTAAATCCAAATTTCGTCCACTGCATGACCGTGTCGTGGTCAAGCGTATCGACGCCGAAGAAAAGACCAAGGGCGGCATCATCATTCCCGACAGCGCCAAAGAAAAGCCCTCGCAGGGCGAAATCACCGCCGTCGGCCCCGGTGGCCGCGACGAGGCCGGCAAGCTGATCCCGATCGACCTCAAGGTCGGCGACCGCGTGCTGTTCGGCAAATGGTCCGGCACCGAGGTCAAGCTCGACGGCGAGGAGCTCCTGATCATGAAGGAGAGCGACATCATGGGCGTGCTGAGCTGAGGGCATTTTTCCCTTCTCCCCTTGTGGGAGAAGGTGGCGCGAAGCGCCGGATGAGGGGTTCCATCGGCGACCACTATGCTGAGACAGACCCCTCACCCGTCACGAACGCGCTTCGCGCGTCCGTGCCACCCTCTCCCACAAGGGGAGAGGGGAAGAAGGTCCGGCGATCGACCTTTTCCAATTCATTCCAGGAGTAGAATTCAATGGCTGCCAAAGACGTTAAATTTTCCGGAGACGCGCGCGATCGCATGCTGCGCGGCGTCGATATCCTCGCCAATGCGGTCAAGGTGACGCTCGGCCCGAAGGGCCGCAACGTCGTCATCGAGAAGAGTTTTGGCGCACCGCGCATCACCAAGGACGGCGTCACCGTCGCCAAGGAAATCGAGCTCGAGGACAAGTTCGAGAACATGGGCGCGCAGATGCTGCGCGAAGTCGCCTCCAAGACCAACGACACCGCCGGCGACGGCACCACCACGGCGACCGTGCTGGCGCAGGCGATCGTGCGGGAGGGCGCCAAATCGGTCGCCGCCGGCATGAATCCGATGGACCTGAAGCGCGGCATCGAGATTGCCGTGCATGCCGTGGTCAAGGACCTCGAGAAGCGCGCCAAGCCGGTCGCCTCGTCGTCCGAAGTGGCCCAGGTCGGCACCATCTCGTCCAACGGCGACGCCGCGATCGGCAAGATGATCGCGCAGGCGATGCAGAAGGTTGGCAACGAAGGCGTCATCACCGTCGAAGAGAACAAGTCGCTGGACACCGAAGTCGACATTGTCGAGGGCATGAAATTCGACCGCGGCTATCTCAGCCCATATTTCGTCACCAACGCCGAGAAAATGACCGCCGAGCTCGAGGACGTCTACGTGCTGCTGCACGAGAAAAAGCTGTCCGGCCTGCAGTCGATGCTGCCGGTGCTGGAAGCCGTGGTGCAGTCGGGCCGCCCGCTGCTGATCATCGCCGAAGACGTCGAAGGCGAGGCGCTGGCGACCCTGGTGGTCAACCGCCTGCGCGGCGGCCTCAAGGTCGCCGCCGTCAAGGCGCCGGGCTTCGGCGATCGCCGCAAGGCGATGCTGGAAGACATCGCGATCCTGACCGGCGGTCAGCTGATCTCCGATGAGCTCGGCATGAAGCTGGAAAGCGTCACGGTCAACATGCTCGGACGCGCGGGCAAAGTAGTGATCGACAAGGAAAACACCACGATCGTCAAGGGCGCCGGCAAGAAGAAGGACATCGAGGCCCGCGTCGGCCAGATCAAGGCGCAGATCGAGGAGACCACCTCGGACTACGACCGCGAAAAGCTGCAGGAGCGTCTGGCAAAACTCGCCGGCGGCGTCGCGGTGATCCGCGTCGGTGGCGCCACCGAGATCGAGGTCAAGGAGAAGAAGGACCGCGTCGAGGACGCCCTCAACGCGACCCGTGCGGCGGTGCAGGAAGGCATCGTGCCGGGCGGCGGCGTGGCGCTGCTGCGCGCCAAGAAGGCCGTCGGCC
>NZ_JAUSLT010000051.1 GCF_030646015.1 Bradyrhizobium sp. | reverse complement strand
CGGGCGCTGCTCACCGCCGTGCCGATCGCCGACCCGAAGCGGGCGCGGCTGCGCAACATCGACGCGCTGACCGGCGAAATTCCCTCCCCCATCAACCCGCCCTCCGGCTGCACTTTCAGGACGCGTTGTCGTTACGCCATAAGCCTTTGCGCCGAAAAACGCCCCCTCCTCGAAGACGTCGGACGGGGACGGCTCGTCGCCTGCCACCGCTGGCGCGAAATCGACGACACGCCGGCGGTACTCGAGGCCGTTTAGGCCCTCCAGAGCGTTGACAGAGGCCGGTTTTGCCTCTATTCGTCCCGCCAATCCAAAGGGCGCGCAGCGCCTCTTTTTGTTTCTGTCCGAGGTTCGACGATGAAGGTCCGCAATTCCCTCAAGGCCCTGATGACGCGTCATCGCGCCAACAAGCTGGTGCGTCGTCGCGGCCGCATCTACATCATCAACAAGGTCGACAAGCGCTACAAAGCCCGCCAGGGCTGAACGCCTGTCACCTCGGGCTGGACCCGGGACAGCTTGAGACGGCCCGCCTCGGCGGGCCTTTTTGTTGCCCGCGGCAGTCGCTACACCGCAAACGCCGCGAGAATCCTGATCCAGGAGCGGATGCCCTTGTGGAAGCTCTTGAGATCGTATTTCTCGTTCGGCGAATGGATGTTGTCGTCGTCGAGCCCGAAGCCGACCAGCACGGTGTCGAGGCCGAGGGTGCGCTTGAAATCCGCGACGATCGGGATCGACGCGCCGGAACCCATCAGCACGGTTTCCTTGCCCCATTCCTCGGTCAGCGCGCGCCTGGCGGCGGCGAGCGGCTTCATGTTCCAGTCGAGCGCGATCGCCGGCGCGCTGGAATGATCGCCGAACTCGGCGGTGCAATCGCCGGGCAGCCGCGCGGTGACGTAGTCGCGAAACGCCTTTCGGATCTTGTCGGGCTGCTGCCCCTCCACCAGCCGGAACGAGATCTTGGCGGAGGCATGCGCCGGGATCACCGTCTTGGAGCCCTCCCCGGTATAGCCGCCGATGATGCCGTTGACGTCGCAGGTCGGCCGCGAGGAGATCTGCTCGATCAGCAGACGGCCTTTCTCGCCGGCCGGAACGGAAAGCCCGATCGGCTTGAGAAAGGATTCCGGCGTCAAATCGAGCTTCGACCACTGGGCGAGAACGTCGGGCGGCAGATCCTTCACCCCGTCATAGAAGCCGGGGATGGTGATGCGGCCGTCATCGTCGAACAGGCCGCCGAGGATTCGCGTCAGCACCCGGATCGGGTTCTGCGCGCCGCCGCCGAAGATACCGGAGTGCAGGTCGCGGTTGGCGGCCTTGATCCAGACTTCCTCGTAGACCAGTCCGCGCAGCGAGGTGGTGATCGCAGGCGTGTTCGGATCCCACATGCTGGTGTCGCAGACCAGGGCGAAGTCCGCCTTGAGATCGTTCTTGTTCGCCTCGAGAAACGGCACGAAATTCTTCGATCCGATTTCTTCCTCGCCCTCGATGACAATGGTGATGTCGACCGGCAGCGAACCGGTGACGGATTTCCATGCGCGGCAGGCTTCGACGAAGGTCATCAACTGGCCCTTGTCGTCCTCGGCGCCCCGCGCGACGATGATCTTCCGCCCGTCGGCATGGTCGGTGACCGCAGGTTCGAACGGCGGGCGATGCCAGAGATTGAGCGGATCGACCGGCTGCACGTCGTAATGACCGTAGAACAGCACATGCGGCCGCCCCGCGCCACCACCATTGAGCTTGGCGACAATGGCGGGATGACCGGCGGTCGGCCTGACCTCGGTGGCAAAGCCGAGCGTCGCGATGTCGGCGGCGAGATGGTCGGCCGCCGCCCTGCAATCGCCGGCAAAGGCGGGATCGGCCGAGATCGACTTGATCCGCAGCAGCGCAAACAGCCGCTCCAGGCTGTTGTCGAAATCCGCATCAATGCGATCGAGAACCGGTTGAATTTGCGCCGCGTTGGACATTGCGATCTTCCCTGGGATTAGCGGGGTTGCTGTTGGATGACAGGTTGTAGCCCGCCAGCGGTTGGAGACAAGACATCCGACGGCGGATGCAGGATATGCCAGACCAGCCCGCCCGTGATCACGGCGGCAGAAGCGAGATTATTCCCCCAGGCCTGCAGATCGTTCGGAAACACCGGAAACGACAGGCACATCAGGGCGCCCGCGAGCGCCAGCGCTCCCCATGTGCCGGCCCGGACCGCCGGGCGAGGGTCATAGGCCGCCCGATGGATCAGCACGGTGGCCGGAAAGAACAGCCACATGAAGTAATATTGTCGGGCCAGCGGCGAGGCCACGGTCATCAGGCAAAACAGGATGCCGAGTTCCTCGGCGTTCGACCGTGGCGTTATCCGCGCGCGCGCGGGCATCACCGCGAGAAAGCCGACCCCGATCAGGAACGATATCGCCAGCACGATCCAGTTGGCGGTCTTGAAATCGAGATCAGCCAGATTCATGGTGCGCGGCGGCTTCGTCGGATCATCCTGGTTGTAGTTGATCGGCCGCGTCAGCCGATGCGTCATCGCGATGATGGATTGATTGACCCAGGACCAGTTCTGCTCGTCGCGCTGGCCAAAGCCCTTCTCCGAGCTCGACCCCACCATGCCCTGGTACCACGTCTTCAACTCCGCGACGTTGTGCTGATAGCCACGGAACGGCGCCGGCAGCACGAACAGGAACACGCCCAGGAACACCACCATGCCTGCAACGGCGGCCCATTGCCTGCGCCAGATCAGATAGGGAAACACCGCCACCGGGAAAACCTTGATGGCGGTGGCGAGCGCAAACATGCTGCCTCCCATCCATGGCCGGCCATGCTGCAACAGCCAGAACCCGAACAGCATCAACGCCAGCAGAACCAGGTTCGGCTGCCCGAGATCGAACATGTCGAACACGAAGGTGATGGTGACGAAGCCCGGCAGCGCGAACAGCCAGGGGCCGGGCGTCCGCCCGGAGCCCGCCATCGCGTGCGAGAATTGCGCCGTCATCCACCACGCCACCGCGTTGAAGAGCGACAGGCATATATAGAGTGGTATCTTGCCGAAATAGCTGGGGATCGCCAGCAGCACCGCCGACAGCGGCGGATAGATGAAATCGAAGTAGCTGTTGGGATTGCTGGGATAGAGATCCTTGCCCGCCAGCACCTGCTGCCCGGCCCAGAACCACAGCGGATAGTCCTTGGTCTTGCCGTTGCCCCAGATCTCCGGAACCAGCACGTCAGCCGTCAGCGCGATGCAGCAGACCAGAAACAGAATATCGAGCGGCGCTCGCCACGACGGATATCTCAGCACACTGGAGCTTTCCGGAAGATCAGAGGGATCACGTCGCGGCATCGAATCCTATCGTCGCAGCAGCCCGCCGAGCGCGCCGCGCACCAGCGCGCGGCCGACCGAACTGCCCATCGCGCCGCCAAGGGATTTGCCGACACTGGCCGCGACGTTACCGGCCACCTGATTGGTGACCGTGCGCGTGACGCTTCGCGCGATGACCTGACCGGTCGACAGTTTTCCCCGCTTAACGTTCGTGCCGAAGATCGTCCCGACGATCGCGCCGATCTGCGCGAGAATTCCGCCGCCTCCCTCACCGCCGCCGGCCGAGCCATTGGCAGGCGCCGGCGCCGCGGTGTCGGCAACGCGCTTCTGCAACATCTCATAGGCGGAATGGGCATCGATCGTGGTGTCGTATTTGCCCTTCACCGGGCTCTTGCCCATGATCGCCTTGCGTTCCCCAGGCGTGATCGGCCCCATCCGCCCCGTCGGCGGCCGGATCATGACGCGCTCGACCATCGCCGGCGTGCCGTTGCCTTCCAGGAACGACACCAGGGCCTCGCCCTTGCCGAGTTCCGTAATGACCTTGGCGGTGTCGAGCTTCGGATTGGGCCGGAAGGTCTGCGCGGCCGCGGCGACCGCCTTCTGGTCGCGCGGGGTGAAGGCGCGCAACGCGTGCTGCACACGGTTGCCCAGCTGGGCCAGCACCTTGTCGGGCACGTCGATCGGGTTCTGCGTGACGAAATAGACTCCGACGCCCTTGGAACGGATCAGGCGTACGACCTGCTCGATCTTGTCCAGCAGCGCCTTCGGCGCATCGGTGAACAGCAGATGCGCCTCGTCGAAGAAAAACACCAGTTTCGGCTTCGCCAGATCGCCGACCTCCGGCAGTTCCTCGAACAGTTCCGACAGCATCCACAGCAGGAAGGTCGAATAGAGGCGCGGGCTCTGCATCAACTTGTCGGCGACCAGGATATTGACCATGCCGCGGCCGTCGCTGTCGGTCTTCATGAAATCTTTCAGAATCAGCGCCGGCTCGCCGAAGAATTGGCTCGCGCCCTGGTTCTCCAGCACCAGCAGCTGGCGCTGGATGGTTCCGACCGTGGCCTTGGTAACGTTGCCGAAGGCCAGCGCCGCCTTGCGGATCGGCGCCAGCGCATCCTCGTCGGCATCAGCGGCCTTCTTGCCCGCGGGAACGATCGCATCGAGCAGCGAGCGGAGATCCTTCAAGTCGATCAGCGTCAGCCCGTTCTCGTCCGCGACGCGGAAAGCAACGTTCAGGACACCCTCCTGCACGTCATTGAGGTCGAGCATCCGCGACAGCAGCAGCGGCCCCATTTCGGTGACCGTGGCGCGCACCGGATGGCCCTGCTCGCCGAACACGTCCCAAAACACCGTCGAAAACTGGTCGGGCTGGAACGCGAGGCCCATTTCAGTGGCCCGCTTGAGGATAAAGTCCTTGGGCTCACCGACTTCGGCGATGCCAGACAGGTCGCCCTTGATGTCGGCAGCGAACACCGGCACGCCCGCGCGCGCAAATCCCTCAGCCATCACCTGCAGCGAGACGGTCTTGCCCGTTCCGGTAGCGCCGGTGACGAGACCGTGGCGGTTGGCGAGCCCGAGCGTCAGCCACGCCGGCTGCTCGCTCTTGCCGATGAAAATCTTGTCGCCGGTATCGGCCATCTTGGTTTCGGACGTAGCCATTGCATCGCCTCTTCGCGCGCCCACCCAAGGCTTCAGTCAAGGGTTTCAGTCGCCAGACGCCATTATCATACTGCATCTTGCAGGCCGATTGAAACCGTTCAACCGCCTCCCCCCGGGGGATTGGACGCCGATTGGAAACCCCCGGGTTGTTCGAGATGAGATCGACCGGCGTCGTTCAATCGGTGGACGAAAGTTGTAGTGAAGCTGCTAGACCGGCGACAAATCTCCGTAGATTCCACGCCAACTCTTGCAACGCTGCAACACTGGCGACGCGATCTCGAATGAAAATAGCTTTCGCAAGCGGGGATCGCTTGTAATTCGTTACGCGGAAGATCAAGATAAATTCACAAGCAAGGACCCGGCAAGTAACGGGTCGAGGACGGGGCAATATGGACGAACTGATTGGGCAGCTGGCTGTAAAGGCCAGCATCGATGAAGCTGTGGCTGAAAAAACCATTGGCATCATCCTGGGCTTCCTCCGCAACGAGGGTCCTTCCGACAAGGTTCAGGCATTGATTGACCAGATTCCCGGCGCGGAAGCCGCTATCGCGGCTTCGAGCAACAGCGGCGGTCTTGCGAGGTTGATGGGCGGCGGCCTGATGGCGCTGGGAACCAAGTTGATGGGACTTGGTTTGGGTATGGGGCAAATTCAGAACATCGCACGTGAACTTTTCCGATTTGGCCGCGACAAAATCGGAGCGGATCAGATGGGCGAGATCATCGCAGGGACGCCGGGCCTCAGTCAGTTCGCTTAAAGCACCTTTTTGAATTCGAGTACCATGACATACCCCATCTCCGAGATTGACGGCCTGCCGGCCTTCGCCGCCTCCAAACTGAAATCGCTAGGCATTCGTACCACCGACGGGCTGCTTGAGGCTGCCAGCACGGCCAAGGGGCGAAAGGCGCTCGCGGCAAAGTCGGGCATCAGCGAGCAGCAGCTGCTCGAATGGGCCAATGTATCCGACTACATGCGGATTCCCGGCATGGGCAGGGCAAAGGTCGGGCTGGTGCGCGCCGCCGGTGTCACCACGGTTCGCGAACTCGCGCTGCGCAACCCGGCGCGGCTGGCGCAGAACATGAAAGATGTAAATACCAAGCGCAAACTCGTCCGAATTCTGCCTTCGGAAAAATCGGTCGAGCAGCTGATTGAAAAGGCTCGCAAGCTTCAGCCCAAAATCACGTACTAAAGGTTGCTTACCGGGCCGTTGCAGGCCGGTTCCGGCGGCGGCGCAGCATCTTGACTCCCCTGCGTGGACCGCGCAAAGCGACCGCATGATCGCGACCACGTCCAGACCCGCCCCATCGGCCGCTCCGGCAGATCGTCCGGTGCTGCGGGCGCTGTTGTCCCGGCCTTATCCTGCCGTGATGGGCGTCCTGAATGTGACGCCGGATTCATTTTCCGACGGCGGGCAGTTCATCGCGCCGGAGCGCGCGCTGGCACAGGCCCGCCGCATGATCAGCGAGGGCGCCGACATCATCGACATCGGCGCGGAATCCACCCGGCCCTACGGCGCACAGCCCGTCACGGCGGAGGAAGAGCTGCAGCGCCTGAGGCCGATCCTGGCCGACGTGGTGTCGCTCGGTGTACCCGTCTCCATCGACAGCATGAAATCGGCCGTCGTCGCCTGGGCACTCGATGCAGGTGCATCCATCGCCAACGACATCTGGGGCCTGCAACGCGACCCGGATATGGCGAGGCTCGTGGCGGCACGCCATTCGCCCGTCATCGTCATGCACAACCGCGATCGTGTCGATGCCGACATCGACATCATGAAGGATATCGCGGCTTTCTTCGCCCGCTCGCTGGAGCTCGCCGACAAGGCGGGCATTTCACGTGAGAATATCGTGCTCGACCCCGGCATCGGCTTCGGCAAGACCCCGGAGCAGAGCATGACGGCACTGGCCCGGCTCGATGAACTCGGCGCATTCGGCCTGCCGCTGCTGGTCGGCGCGTCGCGCAAGCGTTTCATCAGTTCGGTCATCCCCTCGGAGTCGCATCAGCGTCTGGGCGGCTCGATCGCGGCGCATCTCATTGCGGCCAGAGGCGGCGCCCGGATCATCCGGACCCATGACGTGGCGGAGACCCTGCAGGCGCTGCTGGTGGCTGCGGCAATCGGGGACAGACGATGACAGATACGATCTTCATCACCGGCGTCGTCATCCATGCCCGCCATGGCGTGATGGAGCATGAGACCGAAGTCGGGCAGCGTTTCGTCATCGATCTCGAGCTCTCGATCGATCTTTCGGAATCCTCGCGCACCGATCGGCTCGCCGATACCGTGTCCTATTCCAACGTGGTCGCGACGGCGACCGCGGCTTTCAAGAATGCCAATTACAAACTGCTGGAACGTG
>NZ_JAUSLT010000050.1 GCF_030646015.1 Bradyrhizobium sp. | reverse complement strand
TGCCGACGGTGCCGATCACGGTGGCGCCGAGATGTTTGGCCCACTGGCTGAGGATGGTGCCGACGCCGCCCGCCGCGGCATGCAGCAGGATTGTGTCGCCGGATTTGACCCGGTAGGTCTGGTGCACCTCGATCTTGACCGCGCCTGACTTCACCACGTCGAACAGCTCGTTCGCCATCGCCACAAGATTCTCGCGCTTGGCGGCGAAAGTGAACAGCGTCGGGCGGGTGACGTAGAGCGAGCCCTTCTGCGCCAGGAGGCCGAGGTTGAGCGGCTCGACGCTGCCGGAGGATTGTCCGAACAGGGCCGCGACGCCGAGCGGCGCCAGGCAGTCGAGCGATTTCAGGAAGGTGTCCTTGCCGACGGAATCGTAAACCACCGGCACTTTCTTGCCTCCGGTGATCTCGTCGACGCGTTTCACGAAATCTTCGCGGGTGTAGACGATGGTGTGGGCGCAGCCATGGGCCTGCGCGAGTTTTGCCTTCTCATCGCTGCCGACGGTGCCGATCACGGTGGCGCCGAGATGTTTGGCCCACTGGCTGAGGATGGTGCCGACGCCGCCCGCCGCGGCGTGCAGCAGGATGGTGTCGCCGGCTTTGACCCGATAGGTCTGGCGGATCAGATATTGCGTGGTCAGCCCCTTCAGCATCATCGCGGCGGCGGTGTTGTCGTCGATGCCGTCAGGCAGTTTCAACAGGCGATCGGCCGGGATCAGCCGCGCCTCGGCATAGGCGCCGAGCGGCGACGCGCCGTAGGCGACGCGATCGCCGGGTTTCAGGTCGGTGACCCCGGGACCGACTTCCTCGACCACGCCGGCGCCCTCGCTGCCGAGCCCGCTCGGCAATTGCACGGGATAAAGTCCCGAGCGGTTGTAGATGTCGACGAAGTTGAGGCCGACCGCGGTATGGCGGATGCGCGCCTCTCCCGCGCCGGGTTTGCCGACCTGGACCTCTTCCCAGACCAGAACTTCGGGACCGCCGGTTTTGTGAAAGCGAATGGCATGCGTCATGGAATGGCTCTTCCCCTGAAATTCGTTCTTGGCGGGCGCTTCGCGCCGCGGCGCAAATGTGCCGCCGGCGGCTGCCGAGCGCAAGGGTCGAACGAGGGGCAAACGAGGGTCGAGCCGGATGGCAGCCATGGCTGAATGCATATGCCGGTTGGATCGGGCGCCCCGCGCAGGTCTTGCGGCAAGCCCGCAAAACGCAAATACTCAGGCCAAACGGGAGTCCCGGGGCAACCCTGGCAAGAACCCGCTGAGCATCAAGGGGAGAGATGTCATGTCGCAGCATGCCGACAATGCCGTCGAGGGCGGCAGCCACTTCACCACCAGCCGGCGCGGATTTCTCGGCAGCACGGGGCTGGCCGCCCTGGGCGCGGTCATCGGCGGCGTCATGCCGCTGTCGCCGGACGGCGACGGCATTCCGGCCGCGCATGCGCAAGCCGGCGGTGCCGCCGCACCCAAGGGCCCGCAATATCTGAAATTCCCGGGGAAGAACGACAGGCTCGTGGTGCTCGGCGAAAAGCCGCTGGTCGCCGAGACGCCGGAAAGCCTGCTCGACGACGACACCACGCCGATCGAGAAGTTTTACATCCGCAACAACGGGCTGATCCCCGAGGAGACGAAAAATCCGGACGCCTGGAAGATCACCATCGACGGCGAGGTCAACAACAAGCTCGAGATCACGCTCGGCGAGCTGAAATCGAAATACAAGGCGGTGACCCGGCGCATGGTGCTGGAATGCGGCGGCAACGGCCGCGCCGCGTTCTCGCCGCCGGCGCGCGGCAACCAGTGGACCAATGGCGGCGCCGGCTGCGCCGAATGGACCGGGGTGCCGCTGGCCGAGGTGCTGAAAGCCGCCGGGCTGAAGAAGAGCGCCGTCTACACCGCGCACTATGCCGCCGACCTGCATTTGTCGGGCGACGTCTCCAAGCCGAGCCTGTCCCGCGGCGTGCGGATCGGAAAGGCGATGGATCCCCACACCATGATCGTGTGGGCCATGAACGGCCAGCCGCTGCCGAACATACATGGCGGACCGGTGCGCCTGATCGTGCCGGGCTGGGCCGGCTCGGCCTCGCAGAAATGGCTGACCAAAATCACCATCCGCGACAAGGAGCATGACGGCCCGGGCATGACCGAGTTCTCCTACCGCACCGCCATCAAGCCGATGATCCCCGGCGACAAGGGCGACCCGAAGAATATGCGCATCCTGGAATCGATGCCGGTGCGCTCGATCATCACCAACCCGGCCAACGGCGCCAAGTTCGCGGCCGGCACCAGGGAATTGAAACTGCGCGGCGCGTCATGGGCCGGCGATCTCACCGTCAGGCAGGTGGACCTGTCGACCGACTTCGGCGCCAGCTGGCAGCGCGCCAATCTGGGGAAGCCGAAGAACAGATATGACTGGCAGCGCTGGACCGCGACGCTCAAACTGCCGACCGACGGCTAT
>NZ_JAUSLT010000042.1 GCF_030646015.1 Bradyrhizobium sp. | reverse complement strand
CTCGAAGGGCGACGAGCTGCATCCGATGCAGGCCGCGTTCCGCGACAATCACGGCCTGCAGTGCGGTTACTGCACGCCGGGCATGATCATGTCGTCGATCGACATCGTCAACCGCTACGGCGGCAAGCTCGACGAGGACACCGTCCGGCACGAGCTGGAAGGCAATATCTGCCGCTGCACCGGCTACCACAATATCGTCAAATCGGTGCTCGACGCCGCCGGCCGCATGAAGGTCGCGCAGGCGGCGGAATAATCCGCGCCTGCACGATCCGAGCTTCGAAATTCAGAAAACCGACCGCGGTTCGCGCCTTCGATCTGGCGCCGACGATGCGGTCCGACAGGGAGAGATCCGATGGGTGTTGAGGGCATTGGCGCCAGCGTGGTGCGCAAGGAAGACCGACGTTTCGTCACGGGCCGCGGCCGTTACGTCGACGACATCAAGATTGTGGGCCTGACCCACGCGCATTTCGTCCGCAGCCCGCACGCGCATGCCAAAATCAAGAGCATCGACATCGCAGCTGCGAAGGGCATGCCGGGCGTGGTCGGAGTACTGACCGGACAGGAGATCGTCGACGACAAGGTCGGCAATTTGATCTGCGGCTGGGCGATCACGTCCAAGGACGGCACCGGGATGAAGATGGGCGCGTGGCCGGCGATGGCGCCGGAAATCGTGCGCTTCGCCGGACAGGCGGTCGCGGTGGTGATTGCCGAGACCAAGAACCAGGCCCGCGACGCTGCGGAAGCGGTCGTCGTCGACTATGAGGAGCTGCCGGTTGCTTCCGACATCCGCGCCGCGATCAAGCCTGGCGCACCGCAGCTGCATCCGGAAGCCCCGGGCAACGTGATCTACGACTGGACCATCGGCGAGGAAGCCGCGACGGATGCCGCGTTCAAGGCGGCGGCCAATGTGGTTTCGCTCGACATCACCAACAACCGGCTGGTGCCGAATGCGATGGAGCCGCGCGCGGCGATCGCCGAATACAACGACGCCGAGGAGCATTTTACGCTCTACACCACATCGCAGAACCCGCATGTCGCCCGGCTGGTTCTGTCGGCGTTCTACAACATCGCGCAGGAGCACAAGCTGCGGGTGGTGGCGCCCGATGTCGGCGGCGGCTTCGGCTCGAAGATCTTCATCTACCCCGAGGAAATGGTGGCGCTGTGGGCCTCCAAGAAGGTGCGGCGCCCGGTGAAGTGGACCGGCGATCGCTCCGAGGCGTTCCTCACCGACGCCCATGGCCGCGATCACCTGACCAAGGCCGAGATGGCGTTCGACAAGGACAATAAAGTCACGGCGTTGCGGGTGAAAACCTACGCCAATCTCGGCGCCTATATGTCGTTGTTCTCCTCCTCGGTGCCGACCTATCTCTATGCGACGCTGCTGTCGGGTCAGTACAACATCCCCAACATTTTTGCGGAAGTGATCAGCGTCTACACCAACACCACCCCGGTTGACGCCTATCGCGGTGCCGGCCGGCCCGAAGCCAGTTTTGTCGTTGAACGGCTGATGGAAACCGCGGCGCGGCAATTGAAGGTCGATCCGGCGGAATTGCGCCGCAAGAATTTCATCACGACCTTCCCGCACCAGACACCCGTCATCATGGCCTACGATGTCGGCGATTTCGGCGCCTCGCTGGATTCGGCGATGAAGGCGATCGACTATGCCGGCTTCCCCGCCCGCAAGGCGAAGGCCAAGACCGAAGGCAAGCTGCGCGGCATCGGCATCTCCTGCTACATCGAGGCCTGCGGCATCGCGCCGTCGAAGGCGGTCGGCAGCCTGGGGGCCGGCGTCGGCCTGTGGGAATCCGCCGAAGTCCGGGTCAATCCGGTCGGCACCATCGAAATCCTCACGGGTTCGCACAGCCACGGCCAGGGCCATGAGACCACCTTTGCCCAGCTGGTCGCGGGCCGGCTCGGCATTCCGATCAGCCAGGTCTCGATCGTGCATGGCGACACCGACAAGGTGCAGTTCGGCATGGGCACCTATGGCTCACGCTCGGCGGCGGTCGGCATGTCCGCCATCTTCAAGGCGATGGAGAAGGTCGAGGCCAAGGCCAAGAAGATCGCGGCGCATCAGCTGGAGGCGTCCGAGGCCGACATCGTCATCGAGAACGGCGAGTTCAAGGTCACCGGCACCGACAAGTCGATCGCGCTGCCGATGGTGGCACTCGCCGCCTACACCGCGCACAACCTGCCCGACGGCATGGAGCCCGGCCTCAAGGAGGGCGCATTCTACGACCCCACCAACTTCACCTTTCCGGCCGGCGCCTATATCTGCGAGATCGAGGTCGACTCCGGCACCGGCAAGACCTCCTTCGTCAACTTCGTCGCCGCCGACGATTTCGGCACGTTGATCAACCCGATGATCGTCGAAGGCCAGGTCCATGGCGGCCTCGCCCAGGGCATCGGCCAGGCGCTGCTGGAAGGCGCGGTCTATGACAGTTCCGGCCAGCTCGTGACCGCGTCGTTCATGGACTACACCATGCCGCGCGCCGACGATCTGCCGTCGTTCAAGCTGTCGCACACCACGACGCTGTGTCCGGGAAATCCGCTCGGCGTCAAGGGCTGCGGCGAGGCCGGCGCGATCGGCGCATCGGCTGCCGTCATCAACGCCATCACCGACGCCATCGGCAACAACAAGCTCGAAATGCCCGCCTCACCCGACCGGGTGTGGCACGCGATTCACGGTTGAGAGGGAGCAGGAACATGTACGAGACCACTTATCATCGCCCCGCTTCCGTGGATGAAGCTGCAGCACTTTTCGCCAAGGGTTCGGACTCGAAGTATCTCGCCGGCGGCCACACGTTGCTGCCAGTGATGAAGCAGCGGCTGGCCTCGCCGTCCGACGTGATCGATCTCGGCAAGATCAAGGATCTGGTCGGCATCGAGCCAAGCGGCGCCGGCATCGTGATCAAGGCGGCAACCACCCATTACGACGTGGCCAACAGTGACGCGGTAAAAAAGGCGATTCCGGCGCTGGCTCACCTCGCCTCGCTGATCGGCGATCCCCAGGTGCGATATCGCGGCACGATCGGCGGCTCGATCGCCAACAACGATCCCGCGGCCGACTATCCGGCGGCGGTGCTGGCGCTCGGTGCGACGATCAAGACCAACAAGCGCTCGATCGCGGCGGACGAGTTCTTCAAGGGCCTGTTCACGACCGCGCTCGCGGACGGCGAGATCATCACCGCCGTGTCGTTCCCGGTTCAGGCCAAGGCGGGCTATTCCAAGTTTCCGAACCCGGCCTCGCGCTTTGCCCTGACCGGGGTGTTCGTCGCCAAAACCCCGGCGGGAGACGTCCGCGTCGCCGCCACCGGCGCCTCGCAGAACGGGGTGATGCGGGTGCCGGCGATCGAGGCCGCGCTGAAGGCGAACTGGTCGGCGGGCGCGCTCGACAACGTCACTGTCTCCACCGACGGGCTGCTGTCCGATATCCATGGCTCCTCGGCCTATCGCGCCAATCTGATCAAGGTGATGGCGCAGCGCGCGGTGACTGCGGCGGGCTGATCGGCCGCATTCACGGGGAGACATGCAAGCGGCGCGCAGGGATGCGCGCCGCTCTGCATTTGGTCACATTCCAGCCAATTGGCGCTTGCCTTGGGACTCACAAGGCGGGACAATTTAGCTAATCAACTAACTAAGAAATTCCCCGGGAGCGCGGCCCATGAAGTTCGGCATTTTCTACGAGCACCAGCTGCCGCGGCCCTGGAACGAGGGCGACGAGCACAGGCTGTTCCAGGAGGCGCTCGACCAGGTCGAACTCGCCGACCGGCTCGGCATCGACTACGCCTGGGAAGTCGAGCATCATTTCCTCGAGGAATACTCCCACTCCTCGGCGCCGGAAATCTTCCTCGCGGCGTGCTCGCAGCGCACCAAGCGGATTCGCCTCGGCCACGGCATCTGCCTGATGCCGCCGAAATACAACCACCCGGCCCGGGTCGCCGAGCGCATCGCCACGCTGGATCTGGTCTCCAACGGCCGCGTCGAATTCGGCACCGGCGAGAGCGCGTCCCTGATGGAGCTCGGCGGCTTCAATGTCGGCTTCGATGCGGTCGAGAAGCGGCGGATGTGGCAAGAGGGCGTCGAGCAGTGCACCAACATGATGGTGATGGACCCCTACCCCGGCTTCAAGGGCGAGTTCTTCGAGATGCCCTGCCGCAACGTGGTGCCGAAACCGCTGCAGAAGCCGCATCCGCCGCTGTGGGTGGCCTGCTCCAACCGCGAAACCATCAAGATGGCCGCGCGCTGCGGCATCGGTGCGCTGACCTTTGCCTTCGTCGATCCGCGCGAGGCACGGCAATGGGTCGATGACTACTACCGGATTTTTAAAGAGGAATGCGTGCCGATCGGCCACGCGGTCAATCCCAATGTCGCGATGGTGACCGGCTTCTCGCTGCATGCCGACGAGATGGAATCGCGCCGCCGCGGCGAGGACGGCTTGCGCTTCTTCCGCTATGGCCTGGCGCATCACTACATCTTCGGCGAACACAAGCCTGGCCGCACCGACATCTGGGCCAATTTCGAAAAGGCGCGGCATGCGCTGCCAGCGGCCGGCGCCGATCACGGCATCGGCACGCCGGACCAGTTGCGCACCCATCTGCGGCACTTCGAGGAATCCGGCGTCGACCAGACCGTGTTCATCCAGCAGGGCGGCCGCAACCGGCACAAGGACATCTGCGAGGCGCTGGAGCTGTTCGCCAGCGACGTGATGCCCGAATTCCGCGCGCGCGAGATCGAGCGCGAGAAGCAGAAGCAGGAAGAACTCGCGCCCTTCATCGCCAAGGCGATGGCGCGCAAGCAGGCGATGGCGCCTATGCGGGACGAGGAGATCCCGGTCTATGTCGCGCTCGGCCGCAAGGTCGCCGAGGAAGGCACCGGCACCGAACGCCAGAAACAGAACGCCAAGCTGTGGGCCGACGCTGCCAAGGTCACCCTCAGCGATCCCGCCCGCCACGGCAGCAAGACCTCCGCAACCTCATAGAATTCTTCGCGTCTCACATAACGGAAACAACAACGTGCTCGATAAACCAGCCCCGACTTCATCCACCCGTATTTCCGGCCCGCTCGCGGGCTTCCGCATCGTCGAATTCGCCGGCATCGGGCCCGGTCCGTTTGCCTGCATGATGCTGGCCGACATGGGCGCGGAAGTGGTGACGCTCGATCGGGTCGGCGCCAAGAAGAACATGAAATCGGTGGCGGGGCGCGGACGGAAGGTGGTCGAGCTCGACCTCAAGGACAAGGCCGCCGTGGCGCAGGTGCTCGACCTGCTCGCCAATGCCGATGCGCTGATCGAGGGCTTTCGGCCCGGCGTGATGGAGCGGCTGGGGTTGGGACCCGACGTGGTGCAGGCGCGCAATCCGCGGCTGGTCTATGGCCGCATGACCGGATGGGGCCAGGAAGGCCCGCTGGCGCAGGCCGCCGGCCACGACATCAATTATATCTCGGTGACCGGCGCGCTGTCCGCGATCGGACCCAAGGAGCGGCCGGTGCCGCCGCTCAATCTGGTCGGCGATTTCGGCGGCGGCGCGCTCTACGTCGTGGTCGGCGTGCTGGCGGCGTTGCTGGAAGCCTCGAAATCCGGCAAGGGCCAGGTGGTGGACGCCGCGATGTGCGATGGCGCGGCCTCGCTGATGTCGATGTTCTTCGACATGACCGCGATCGGGCGCTGGACCGAAGGCCGCGAGCAGAATTTCCTCGACGGCGGCGCGCATTTCTACGGCGTCTATGAATGTTCCTGCGGTAATTTCGTCTCGATCGGCTCGATCGAACCGCAATTCTACGCCCTGCTGCGCCAGCATGCCGGCCTGACCGACAGCGATTTCGACGCGCAGATGGACCGCAAGGCCTGGCCGGCGCTGAAGGAAAAACTGGCAAAGGTTTTCAAGAGCAAGAGCCGCGCGGAGTGGTGCGCCATCATGGAAGGCACCGACATCTGCTTCGCGCCGATCCTGACCATGGCGGAAGCGCCGAAGCACCCGCACAACGTCGCGCGCAAGATTTTCGTGGAGCGCCACGGCGTGACGCAGCCAGCGCCCGCACCACGGTTTTCGCGCACGCCCTCGGCGATCAGGGAGCCGGAGGTTGCGGATATCGGTGCGCTGACGAGCGCGTGGAAGGCGGGGAGGTAACGCCGCTGCCGTAGGGTGGGCAAAGGCGCGCCCTTCGCGCCGTGCCCACCATCGATGGCGCGTCAATCGCTGAACGAAGATGGTGGGCACGGCGCAAGGGCGCCTTTTGCCCACCCTACGAAATAGCTACGCCGCATCCTCCACCTTCAGCACGCCCCTTCGAATCTGATCCTCCTCGATCGATTCGAACAGCGCCTTGAAATTGCCTTCGCCAAAGCCGTCGTCGCCCTTGCGCTGGATGAACTCGAAGAAGATCGGTCCGATGGCGTTGGCGGAGAAGATCTGCAGCAGCACCTTTGTCAATCCGCCTTCGACCACGCCTTCGCCGTCGATCAGGATGCCGTCGCGTTTCAACCGCGCGACGTCCTCGCCATGCGCGGGCAGGCGCGCTTCGATCTTCTCGAAGTAGGTTTCCGGCGGCGGCGGCATGAACGGCAGGCCGGCGGCGCGCAGGGTCTCGACGGTCTGGTAAATATCGCTGCAGCCGCAGGCGATATGCTGGATGCCCTCGCCGCGATAGACGTTGAGATATTCCTCGATCTGGCCGGAATCCCCGGCATCCTCGTTGATCGGAATCCGGATCTTGCCGTCGGGGCTGGTCAGCGCCCGCGAAAACAGACCGGAGGCGCGGCCCTCGATGTCGAAGAAGCGGATCTGCCGGAAGTTGAACAGTCTTTCGTAGAAGCCGGTCCAGACATCCATGCGGCCGCGGTGGACGTTGTGGGTGAGGTGATCGAGATAATAAAATCCGACACCCTTGGGCTGATGATCGGTGAAGGTGAAGTCCTTGTAGGAGTTGGTCGTGCCATATTGATCGACGAAATAGATCAGTGAACCGCCAATACCAACAATAGCCGGAACC
>NZ_JAUSLT010000038.1 GCF_030646015.1 Bradyrhizobium sp. | reverse complement strand
GGTGACCATGCGCTCGCCGTAATAGGTCAGCGCGACGATCTTGTGCCTGGTCTTGTCCTCGTAACCCTTGGCGATGTCGCGGAACAGCTTGCTGTCGCGGTAGGACTTCCAGTGATTGAAATCGCGCACCATGAACGGCGCGCCGGAAATCGCCAGCGGCTTGTGGATCGAGCCGGCAAACGACGTGCCGGTGTAGATCATGTCCACGGTGCCGAGGCCGAGGCCCTCATTGATCTGGTTCTCGTTGCCGAGCTGGGACGCCGGAAACACTCCGATTTCATAGCGGCCGGAGGTGCGCTTCTTGATTTCCTCGGCGGCCCACAGCGCCTGGGTATGATAGGGCTCGGCGACCTCGTAGACATGCGCCCATTTAAGCTTGGTCTGGGCCGAAGCCGGTCCTGCAATGGCTGCTGCGATGATGAATGCCGTCGACAAAACTGCACGGCGCGTCCAAACGGACATGAATCCCTCCCCTTCAAATTATTACTGGGACCTCGTTGACGGGTCCTCGGGCGACAACGTCGCCGATATGAAGTGCGGATGCAAGTGGCGACAAAGCCAACTTAAGTAAGGGCCGCCTTCAGATCGAAACTCAAATCCGCCGCCTGTTCCGGCTCGATCGAACGGCCCAGCGCCAGGATCTTGCGTCCGAACACGTGATCCGACGCACGGTTGACGGACTCGACGCCGACCAGCTGCCCGGATTTATAGCAGAAGGCCGAGAACGATCGCTGCGCCGGGTCGCCGCGCACCACCACGCGATCGTAGCCGGTGGTCAGGCCGGCAATCTGCAGCTTGTCATCGCCCTGGTCGCTCCAGAACCATGGCAGACCGTCATAGGTCCTGGCATCGCCGGTCAGCCGCGCCGCCACGCAACGCGCCTGATCGGTGGCGTTCTGCACCGACTCCAGCCGCAGCGCGGCGCCGAAGCGCGGGCTTGCGAACAGCGCACAGTCGCCGATCGCCGAGATATCGGGATCCGACGTCAGCAATTGTTCATCGACGATGATGCCTGACGCCACCTTCAGGCCGGCCTCACCCGCCACCTCGACATTGGGCAGGACACCGACGCCGACCACGACCAGGTCTGCCG
Organism: Bradyrhizobium sp.; assembly: GCF_030646015.1. Classification (GTDB taxonomy): domain Bacteria; phylum Pseudomonadota; class Alphaproteobacteria; order Rhizobiales; family Xanthobacteraceae; genus Bradyrhizobium. The sequence continues at coordinate 52,221 of NZ_JAUSLT010000038.1, read as the reverse complement.
GTATATGACGGCCGTCGCTGAGGCTGGCCCCGGTGACGCGGCCGCCGTCGCCCTCGATGGCGGTGGCCTGCACACCGAGATGGATGCGGATACCCGCCGCGGTGTGCCTGGCTTGAAAATATTCCGAGATTTCCACGGTCACCGCGCGCGCCATGACGCGGGCGCCGAGTTCGATCACATCCACCTCGAGGCCCTTGGCCCGCGCGGTAGCGGCGAATTCCAGCCCGATGAAGCCGGCGCCGATCACGACGACGCCCTTCCCCGACGCGATCCGCTTGCGCAACGCCTCGCTTTCATCGAGCGTCCGCAGATAACGCACGTCTTCGAGACCGGCATTGGGAATATCGAGCAGGCGATTGCGTGCGCCGGTCGCCAGCACCAGGTGCCAGTAATCCAGCGAGGCGCCCGATGCGAGTTGTAACTTTCGCGCGCCGCGATCGATCGAGACGGCGCGATCGGCGATCAGCTCGATGGTCTGATCGCGGTAGAATTTATCCGGCCGGAACATCAGGCTGTCCGGCCGTCCCTCGCCCTTCAGATAGGCTTTCGACAGCGGCGGCCGCTGATACGGCAGATGGGCCTCATCGTTGAGCAGGCAGATGCGCCCGGCAAAGCCGTGCTGGCGCAACGACGCCGCTACCTGAAAACCGGCGTGGCCGGCGCCGACAATGACGACCGTTCCCTGCGTCATCGGGGCAGCCCAACTGGAAGGGCACAGGGATTACCCATGTCATCTCCTTAATATCAGCCGATTTGGTGCTTGCCCACATCATCCCGAGTGGCGGCGCTCGTGGCCGCAGCTTGCAGGACGGGAGCATCGCTCGACCCCATGGGATCGTGCATGAGGGTTGGCGCCAAGGCTCGTTGCCCAAGCCTCGCAGACTTCACCGGGATTGTCACCTGTCCCCTTCTGCGATTTAAATGCCGCGTCCCAAACCCCGAGGTCCCCTGCAATGCCGACACCAGATCCGGCTACCACGTCCCTATCAGACGATCCGGCGCTGCTCAGGATCGACGGCCCGATCGCCACCATCACGCTCAACCGGCCCGGCGCCTTCAACTCGATCGACCTTTCGATCGCGAAAAAGCTCGAACAACTCGGCGCCGAGGTCGAGGCCAATGTCGACATAAGGGTGCTGGTGATCGAGGGCGAAGGCCGCGCCTTCAGCGCCGGCGGCGACCTGCAGACCATCGGAGCCGCCGCCGAGGCGGACACCATCGCGCCCGTGGTTGGCGAACTGCTCAAGCATTATCACGCCTTCATCGAGACCGTCAGGCGGATGCCGAGAATCGTACTGTCGAGTGTCCACGGTTCCGCCGCCGGCGCCGGCATGGGCCTCGCCTTCGTCGCCGACCTCTGTATCGCAGCCGATACCGCCCGCTTCACGCCGGCCTATGCCAAGATCGGCGTCTCGCCGGATGGCGGCAGCACGGTGGGCATGGTGGGGACGGTTGGCGTCCGACGCGCGTTGCAGATATTTCTCAGCGAAGACAGCTTCTCCGCACAGCAGGCATATGATTGGGGTCTGGTCGCCAAGGTCGTGCCGGGGGCCGAGCTGAAAGCGGAAACGCGAAAATTCGCCGAGCGGCTGGCGCAGAATCCGCCGGCCGCCATCGCCGGCACCAAGTCGCTGGTCTACCAGGCCGCGGTCACCCCGACCAAAGCGCAGCTCGATGCCGAGGAAACCAAGATCATCGACGCCATGCACACCGATGATTTTCGCGTGGCCGTGAAGAAATTCACGAGCAAGACGAAAGCGTGAGACCGTCCGCGGCGCCGTCGCGCTCGTTTCTCTGCGTCCGTCACGGCGTCACCGACTGGAACCGGCAGGGCCGGTTCCAGGGTCTGACCGATATTCCCTTGAATGACGAGGGGATCACGCAGGCCCAGGCGGCCGCCCGCCGGCTGCGCGATATCAGGTTCGATTACGTGGTCAGCAGCCCGCTGATCCGTGCGGTGAAGACAGCCGAAATCATCGCTGCCGGGTCAGGCAAGCCGGTCGCTATCGATGCCGATCTGATCGAATGCGATTTCGGCAGCTTCGAAGGACGCCCGATATCCGAGGTGATGGACGAACACGGCATCACCGCGGTGGAAGCGCTTGCCACCATCCTTCCCGAGGACGGCGAGCCGTGGCCATCAGTCTCCAGGCGCTCGCTGCGTTGTGTCGGCCAATGGCTCGACCGCTATCCACAGGCCGCCATGCTGTTCGTCTGCCACGACGCCATAATGCAGTCGATGTCGGAAGCATTATGCAAGAAATGGTTCAACAACCGCCATGGTACGCCGTTCAGGTTCGCGCAGGCGGGCGAGGCGTGGACGCTCGAGGAAATATAAAAATTTCCCTCGTCGTCCCTGCGAACGCAGGGACCCATACCGCGTGATCTATCGATTCACGGAAACTGCCGGACGAACTGACGCAACCTCGACCGCTTGTGGTTATGGGACCCTGCGTTCGCAGGGACGACGATGGAGATTGCCTACCCCTTGCCCTGGCCGCGCATGAAATCGAAATCGCAGCCTTCGTCGGCCTGCAGGATGGTCTCGTTGAAGAGATGCGCGTAGCCGCGCCTGGCCCAATCCGGCGTGCTTGCGGGCGCCAGCGCGGCCTGCCGCTTTGCCAGCTCGGCGGCATCGACCAGCAGATCGATGCTGCGTTTGGAAACGTCGAGCCGGATCATGTCGCCGTTCCTGACCAGCGCCAGCGGGCCGCCAACCGCGGATTCCGGCGTGATGTGCAGCACGATGGTGCCGAACGCCGTGCCGCTCATCCGCGCGTCGGAGATCCGCACCATGTCCTTGACGCCGCCGCGCGCCAGTTTCTTCGGGATCGGCAGATAGCCCGCTTCCGGCATGCCCGGCGCGCCTTTCGGCCCGGCATTGCGCAGCACCAGCACGTCGTCGGCATTGACGTCGAGATCGGGATCATCGACCCGCAGCGTCATGTCTTCGACGGATTCGAACACCACGGCGCGGCCGGTGTGCTGGAGCAGTTTCGGACTTGCCGCCGAATGTTTTATGACGGCGCCACGCGGCGCCAGATTGCCATGCAGCACCGCCATCGCGCCCTCCGGCTTGATCGGGCTCTGTCGTGCCCGGATCACATCCTGTCCCGGCACTTCCTCGGCGGCGGCGACGACATCGCGCAAGGTCGCACCGGTGATGGTTTTGGCATCGAGGTCGATCAGGTCGCCTAGCTGCGCCATCAGCTTCGGCAGGCCGCCGGCATGATGGAAATGCTCCATGTAATGATCGCCCGACGGCTTCAGGTCGATCAGCACCGGCACCTCGCGGCCGAGTTCGTCAAAGCCTTCGAGATCGATGCGATGCTCGGTGCGGTTGGCGATCGCGGTGAGATGAATGAGACCGTTGGTCGATCCGCCGATCGCCTGCAGCACCACCTGCGCGTTGCGGAATGAGGCCTTGGTCAGGAACTCGCTCGGCTTCGGCCCCTTGGCCTTCGCCATCTCGGCGGCCACCTTGCCGCTGGCCTCGGCGGAACGGAAACGTTCGGCATGCGGCGCCGGGATCGTCGCGCTCATCGGCAGCGACAGGCCCAGCGCTTCGGTGATGCAGGCCATGGTGGAGGCGGTGCCCATCACCATGCAGGTGCCGACCGACGGCGCAAGCCGGCCGTTGACGGCCTCGATCTCGACATCGTCGATTTCGCCGGCACGGTATTTTCCCCACAGCCGCCGGCAATCGGTGCAGGCGCCCAGCACCTCGCCCTTGTGATGCCCGACCACCATCGGCCCGACCGGAATGACGACGGTCGGAAGGTCGGCGCTGAGCGCGGCCATGATCTGCGCCGGCAAGGTCTTGTCGCAGCCGCCGATCACGACCACGGAATCCATCGGCTGGGCGCGGATCATCTCCTCGGTATCCATCGCCATCAGATTGCGCAGATACATCGAGGTCGGATGCGCAAAGCTCTCGGCGATCGAGATGGTCGGAAACACCATCGGCATCGCGCCCGCCAGCATCACGCCGCGCTTCACCGCTTCGATGATCTGCGGCACGTTGCCGTGGCAGGGATTGTAGTCGCTGTGGGTGTTGGTGATGCCGACGATGGGACGGTTCAGCGCGTCATCGGAATAGCCCATCGCCTTGATGAAGGCCTTGCGCAGGAACAGCGAAAAGCCGGCATCGCCGTAACTGGTCAAACCCTTGCGAAGCCCGTCCGCCATCGTGACTATTCCTTGTCGCCCTGTTTCCCCCACTTATGAAGTCCGCAGAATTATTGTCAATCTTTGATATTGTGTCGCGGATCAGCCCGGATCGATGGGGAAAATATCAATATTATTGACAATGAAATGGCTGCGTGCTGATTTCCCGGCATGAGCCGAAGGGCACGCACATGAACAAGCCGCTGCGCATTGGCCTGATCGGCGCCGGCATGGTGAGCCGTCACCATCTGCTGGCCTGGGCCGAGCTTGCCGGTCAGGCTCACGTGGCGGCGGTCGCCGATCCAGCCCACGACAATGCCGCGCGGCGCATGGCCGAATTCGGAATTTCGAAGTTCTACGACGATGCCGAAGCGATGCTGGCTGAGACCGAACTCGACGCCATCGATATCGCGGCGCCACGCCAGATGCATGCGCCACTGGTACGGCACGCCGCGAAGCGAGGCCTGCCGGTGCTGTGCCAGAAGCCGCTGGCGCCCAACCTGTTTGAAGCCATCGAACTCGCCGCGGAAGTGAAGAACCAGACGCGCCTGATGGTGCATGAGAACTGGCGTTTTCGCGGCTACTACCGCGACGCCGCGGCGTGGCTACGCGAGGGCCGCATCGGCAAGGTCAAACAGGCGCAGCTGACGCTGCTGACATCGGGGGTGCTGCCGGGTCCCGACGGATTGCGGCCGGCGCTGGAGCGGCAGCCTTTCATGCGCCGGGAACGACGCATGCTGGTGGCCGAAGTGCTGATCCATCATCTCGATACGCTGCGCATGCTGCTCGGACCGCTGCGGGTGACGGCCGCCGAACTCAGCCGCAGCTTTTCCGAAATGGCGGGCGAGGACGGCGCGGTGATCCAGCTCAAGGCCGCCGCTGGCGGCGCCGTCACCGTGTTCGCCAGTTTTGCGGCGCACGGGTTTCCGGCTGTCCAAGTCGACCGACTCGACATTCTCGGCGATGCCGGCTCGATCAGGCTCGATGGGCCGCTGCTGACCTGCGCGGGCGCTTCCCCGGCGGAGAAGCACTACGATCTCGCCGCAGAGTACCAGGGCTCCTACAACCGGACCATCGCGCACTTCGTCCAGTCGTTGCGCGACAACACCCCGTTCGAGACCGCGCCTGAAGACAATATCGAGACCTTGCGTCTGGTTGAGGATTGCTACCGCTTGTCCGGCTGGGAGACGAAGCCATGACCTTGCAGGCATCATCACCCGGCACCGCCGCGCCGACACGCGAGGAAGAACAGGCGGATGTGATCCGCCGGCTGGAGGAAGACATCATCTTCGGCCGCTTCGCGCCGGGCTCGCGGCTGGTCGAGGACACGCTGATGGCGCGCTACCGCGCCAGCCGGCATTTTGTTCGGCAGGGCCTGTTCCAGCTGGAGCGGCAAGGCATTGTGCTGCGCGAAAAGAACATCGGCGCCACCGTTCGGTGCTATTCCAGCGAGGAAGTCCGGCAGATCTACGAGGTGCGGGAAATGCTGACGCGGCAGGCGGCGCTGATGATCGCCCTGCCCGCCCCCGCAAGCCTGATCGAGCAGCTCACCGAGCTGCAGCAGGAATATTGCGCCAAGGCCGACGCGCAGGACCTGCGCGGCATCCATGAGGCCAACGACGCTTTTCACGTCGCGCTGTTCTCCGCCTGCGGCAATCCCTATCTGGTGCGCTCGCTGCAGGATTACATGAACCTGACCCTGCCGATGCGGGCGAAAAATCTCGCCGATGCAGAGGGCCTGGCCCTGTCGCGCCGCCAGCACGAATTCATGATCGAACTGCTGCGTGGCCGCGACAACTGGGCCTTCGCGCAGCTCTGCGTCGACCACATGCAGTTCAGCAAGTCGGATTATCTCGGGCGGATCGCCGGGGAGAAGAGCGCGAACTAGCGGCCGTCATTTCCAATCGATAATCCTGCTCATGTCGCCATCGAACTCCATGCCGCAGAACGCCCCGCCCTGGTAGAAATCGCCGACGGGATCAGGCTTGAGCTTGGCCTGTTCGGCCATCGCGTGTTCGCGATGATCCTCGCCGCGGCCGGTCGGGCGATAGCCGAGGTCGTAGGCGCGGTGGTTGTCCCACCAGCTACGCTCGTTGTAGGACGCGCCGTATAAAACTTCAAAATGGATGTCGGGATGATCGAGCCCGATCCGGCACAGCTGCACCAGGTCTTCCGGCTTCAGCCAGATCGACAGCCGGCGGTGATCGAGCGGCACCTCGCCGAAATTGCCGATCCGCAGGCATGTCACCCCGAGCCCGTGCTTGTCGGCGTAGAGCGCGCCGACCGCCTCGCCAAACACCTTGCTGACGCCGTAGCGGCTGTCGGGCCGCGGCGTCACGTCGGTGCCGATGCGGTGATGGCGGGGATAGAAGCCGACCGCGTGGTTCGACGACGCGAATACCACGCGCTTGACGCCCTTCCTGCGCGCCGCCTCGAACAGGTTGTAGCAGCCTATGATGTTGGACTGGTGAATCTGGTCCCAGGTGCCTTCGACCGAATAGCCACCGAAATGCAGGATGCCGTCGACGCCTTCGCAAATCGCCTCGACCTGCGCGAGGTCGGCAAGGTCGGCGGCCTTGAATTTCTCGTTCGCGCCGAGATCGTCCGGCGTCTTCAAATCGCTCAGCAGCAGGTCCGGATAGACCGGCGGCAGCAGCTTGCGGAGGCTCGTGCCGATTCCCCCTGCGGCGCCGGTCATCAATATGCGTGGCATTTCATTCCCTCATTCTCATAGTTTGAGATGAGTATGGCGCGGTGACCGCGATGCAGCAAGACTCTCTCAACGTCATTGCGAGGAGCGCTTGCGACGAAGCAATCCATTCTTTCTTCGCGTGGCGCGATGGATTGCTTCGCTATGCTCGCAATGACGGGATGAGGCTCCGGTCGCTTGCTGACAGACCGCGCGGATGATAGCAAATGGACCCGCGAGGAAACGCAACAGCAACGAGAACAGCAAATGTCCGAGGCTTTACCCCGCGCCGGCTGGCAGCCGGCGACCTATTATCCCGATCCCGCGATTCACGCGCTCGATCCGCGCTTTGAAAAATACTGGTGGAAGCTGTCGGCGGTGGAGCGGCTGACCACGGGGCTGCGCTGGGCCGAAGGCCCGGTGTGGTTCGGCGACGGGCGCTATCTGCTGTGCAGCGACATTCCCAACCAGCGCATCATCAAGTGGGAAGAGGAAACCGGCGCGGTGAGCATTTTCCGCAAGCCGTCCGGTTTCGCCAACGGCAATACCCGCGACCGCCAGGGCCGCCTGGTCACCTGCGAGCATGGCGGCCGTCGCGTCATCCGAACCGAGTATGACGGCGCCATCACCGTGCTGATGGATTCGTTCGACGGCAAGCGGCTCAATTCGCCGAACGACGTCGTGGTAAAATCCGACGGCTCGATCTGGTTTACCGATCCCGTGTTCGGCATCCTCGGCAATTACGAGGGCTACAAGGCCGAGTCCGAGATCGACATGAACGTCTACCGGATCGATGGCACCACCGGCAAAGCCAGCATCGTCGCCGAGGGCATTCTGGGGCCGAACGGGCTGTGCTTCTCGCCGGACGAAAAAATTCTCTACATCATCGAATCCAGGGGCGTGCCGACCCGCAGGATTCTGGCCTATGACGTTTCAGTCAGCGGCGAAAAACTCTCCAACAAGCGCACCTTCGTCGATGCGGGTCCCGGCACGCCCGACGGCATGCGCGCCGACATCGACGGCAATCTGTGGTGCGGCTGGGGCATGGGCGATCCCGAACTCGACGGCGTCGTGGTGTTCGCGCCCGACGGCGTCATGATCGGCCGCATCGCGCTGCCCGAACGCTGCGCCAATCTGTGTTTCGGCGGATTGCAGCGCAACCGGCTGTTCATGGCCGCGAGCCAGTCGATCTACGCGCTGTATGTCAACACGCAGGGTGCGCTGGGGGGATAGGCGCTGCTGTCGTCCCTGCGAACGCAGGGACGACATCGAGTTTGTTGATGCACACATCCAAAAACGCAAAAACGCCGGAGCGGATGATCCGCCCCGGCGCTGCATTCTTCTCTCGTGCCAAACTTACGCGGCGTTGTAGCCGGCGACCGCCTTGACCTCGAGATATTCTTCCAGGCCGTACTGGCCCCACTCGCGGCCGTTGCCGGACTGCTTGTAGCCGCCGAACGGCGCGGTGCGGTCGTTCGGCTGGCCCTGCAGGTTGACGTTGCCGGCGCGGATCCGGCGACCGACCTTGCGGGCATGCTCGACGGTATCGGCGAAGACATAACCAGCCAGACCATACGGCGTGTCATTGGCGATCTTGACGGCGTCTTCCTCGTCCTTGGCACCGAGGATGGTGAGCACGGGTCCGAAGATTTCCTCCCGCGCGATCGTCATGTCGTTGGTGACGTCGGCGAAGATGGTCGGGCGCACATAGAAACCCTTGTTGACGCCTTCCGGCAAGCCGGGGCCGCCGGCAACCAGAGTAGCGCCTTCGTCGATGCCCTTCTGGATCAGGGTCTGGATCTTGTCCCACTGGATACGGGACACGACCGGGCCGATGGTGGTGCCTTCGGCGCGGGGATCGCCCGCCTTGGTCTTGTCGGCCACGCTTTTCGCGATCGCGGCGACTTCCTTCATCTTCGACAGCGGCACGATCATCCGGGACGGCGCGTTGCAGGACTGTCCGGAATTGTTGAACATGTGCATGACGCCGCCGGTGACGGCCTTGGCGAGATCGGCGCCTTCCAGGATGACGTTCGGCGACTTGCCTCCGAGTTCCTGGCTGACACGCTTGACCGTGGGGGCGGCGCGCTTGGCAACGTCGACTCCGGCGCGGGTCGAGCCGGTGAACGAGATCATGTCGATATCCGGATGCTCGCTCATGGCGGCGCCGACCTCGGGCCCGAGGCCGTTGATCAGGTTGAACACGCCCTTCGGCACGCCGGCTTCATGGAGGATTTCCGCGAAGATCAGCGCCGAGGTCGGGGTGAATTCCGAGGGCTTCAGGATCATGGTGCAGCCGGCGGCGAGCGCGGGCGCGACCTTGCAGGCGATCTGGTTGAGCGGCCAGTTCCACGGCGTGATCATGCCGATGACGCCGACGGGCTCGCGCACCACCATGGCGGAGCCGATCGGCTCCTCGAAATGATAGTTCTTGAGCACTTCCAGGGTGGAAGCGATATGGCCGAGGCCGGCACCGGCCTGCAGCCTTTCCGCCATCGGCAGCGGCGCGCCCATCTCGTCGGACACGGCGGCGCCGATGTCCTTCATGCGGGTCTTGTAGACCTCCATGACCTTGGTCAGCAGCGCGACGCGCTCCTCGCGACTGGTCTGCGAATAGGTCTCGAAGGCGCGCTTGGCGGCGGCAACCGCCTTGTCGACGTCGGCCTTGGATCCCAGCGCAACCTCATACATCGCCTCTTCGGTCGCCGGATTGACGACCGGGGTGGACTTCTTGACGACGGGATCGACCCAGGCGCCATCGATGTAGAATTGCATGCGGTTGACCATCGGAAACCTCTTTATTTTGAAGTAAATGGAGGAGGAACGGAGCGTTCGGCAGGCATCCTTGCACGAAAGCCGGGAGAATTGAACCCGCCATATGCGGGACGCCGCGTTGCGGCAGGCGCGGAATATAGGGGCAGGTTTGGGATGGAAGCAAGACGGGGCAATTCTTGCTTTCCCTCCCCTGGAGGGGGAGGGTCGGCTCACATTGAGCGCAGCGAAATGTGAGACGGGGTGGGGTGATCTCTCAACTCGGACACCGTCCGAAACGATAGACTGTCACCCCACCCCGATCGCGACGCGATCGACCCTCCCCCACCAGGGGAGGGTGGAAAAATCACACCGCCATCGTGCGGTGCCGCACCGGTCCGCCGGCCGTCAGGCTTTCGGCAGCATCGATGATGGCGTTGGCGTCCATGCCGTGGTGGCGGTAGAGGTCGCCGATGGTGCCGGTCTGCCCAAAGTGCTCGACGCCGAGTGCCTCGACGCGGTGGCCGCGCACGCTGCCGAGCCAGCCGAGCGTCGCCGGGTGGCCGTCGATCACGGTGACGATGCCGCAATCGCGCGGCAGCGGCGCCAGCAGTTTTTCGATATGGCTGAGATGCGCCACCCCGCGGCGGTCGCGGCGCAGCTTTCGCGCCGAGGTCCAGCCCGCATGCAGCCGGTCGGCCGAGGTCACCGCCAGCAGGCCGACATCGCGCCGGCTCTCGCCGATCAGGCCGATGGCCTCGATCGCCTCCGGCGCCACCGCGCCGGTGTAGGCGACCACCGCCTCGCAGTTCTCGCCGGGCTTGCGCAGCCAATAGGCGCCGTCGGTGATGCCGCGTTGCAGCTCCGGCGTCATGATGCGCTGCGGCTGGTCGATGGTGCGGGTCGACAGCCGCAAATAGACCGAGCCGCCCTCGCCCGCTTCCTCGCGCTGCATGTGCTGGAAACCCCAGCCCATGATCACGGAGAGTTCATCGACGAAGGCCGGCTCGAACGAGGCGAGGCCATCCTGCGCCATGCCGATCAGCGGCGTCGCGATCGACTGATGCGCGCCGCCTTCCGGCGACAACGTAATGCCCGACGGCGTCGCCGCCACCATGAAACGGGCGTCCTGGTAGCAGGCATAATTCAGGGCATCGAGGCCGCGCTGGATGAAGGGATCGTACAGGGTGGCGACCGGCAGCAGCCGCTCGCCATTGATGGCATGCGACAGCCCCAGCGCCGACATCAGGATGAACAGGTTCATCTCGGCGATGCCGAGCTCGATGTGCTGTCCCTTCGGCGAAAAATCCCAGTTGAAGGTCGACGGGATCTTCTCGCTGCGGAACAGGTCGGCCTTCTCGGCGCGCGCGAACAGGCCGCGGCGGTTGACCCAGGCGCCGAGATTGGTCGAGACTGTAACGTCGGGCGATGCGGTGACGATGCGCTCAGCCAGATCGCTGTCGCCGCGCGCGAGTTCGTTGAGCACCAGCCCAAAGCCCTGTTGGGTGGACATCGCAGGCGACGGCTTGAACGACAGCCGCTCGGGCACGTCGATCACCGGCGCGGTCAACCTGCGGCGGCCGTCGCGGTTGAACGGGGCGTCGGCCAGAAAGGCCTCCAGCGCGGCCGGCTCCTGCGCCAGCCCCTCGAACTTCTCCCACTCGTGCCCGGTGCGGATGTTCTGCGCGCCGCGCCATTTCTCCATCTGGGTCACCGTCATCAGGCCGGCATGGTTGTCCTTGTGGCCCTGGAACGGCAGCCCGACACCCTTGATGGTGTAGGCGATGAAGCAGACCGGGCGATCATGGTCGATCGACTCAAAAGCCTCGATCATGCTGGCCATGTCATGGCCGCCGAGATTCGACATCAGCGCCAGCAACTCGTCGTCGCTGCGCCGCCCGATCAGGTGCGACACCGCGCCCTGATCGCCGATCTCGTCATCGAGATGCTTTCGAAACGCCGCCCCGCCCTGAAAACACAGCGCCGCATACATTGCGTTCGGGCAGGCATCGATCCAGCCTTTCAGGGCCTCGCCGCCGGGCTCGGCGAACGCCGCCTGCATCAGCCGTCCATATTTCACGATCACCACGTCCCAGCCGAAATTTCGGAACATGGATTCGAATTTTTCCCACAGCCCCTCGCGCACCACGGCATCGAGGCTCTGCCGGTTGTAATCGACCACCCACCAGGTGTTGCGCAGGCCGTGTTTCCAGCCCTCCAGCAGCGCCTCGAAGATATTGCCCTCGTCCATCTCGGCGTCGCCGACCAGCGCGATCATCCGCCCCTCCGGGCGATCCATCATCCAGCCATGCGCCTTGACGTAATCCTGCACCAGTGAGGAGAACAAAGTCTGCGCCACGCCGAGGCCCACCGATCCCGTGGAGAAATCGACATCATCGACGTCCTTGGTGCGCGACGGATAGGATTGCGCGCCCTTGAACCCGCGAAAGTTTTCCAGCTTCTCGCGGCTCTGGTGCCCGAACAGATACTGGATGGCGTGGAACACGGGGCTGGCATGCGGCTTCACCGCGACGCGGTCTTCCGGCTTCAGCACCGAGAAATACAGCGCCGACATGATGGTGGCGAGCGAGGCGGACGAAGCCTGGTGGCCGCCGACCTTCAGCCCGTCGGCATTGGGCCTGATATGATTGGCGTGATGGATGGTCCACGACGACAGCCACAGCACCTTGCGGGCCAGCGCGGACAAGGTTTCGAGGCGTGCGGGATCGATCGGCATGGCAATACTCCCGGCAGGGCGAAATATCCGGGAATGTTAACGCCTTGGCCGCCGTCAAAAATCTCAAATTTCCGCGACATACCTGCGAATATTGGGATAAAATCCTAATCCTGAGCCCACTGAACCGAGTTTATCCCAATGCACAGCCTCGACGCCATCGACCGCAAGATCCTCGCCCAGCTGCAATCCGACGGCCGCACCACCATGCAGGAGCTCGCCGACAAGGTCGGCCTGTCAGTGTCGCCATGCCACCGCCGGGTCAAATTGCTGGAACAGCGCGGCGTCATCACCCGCTATATCGCCACCGTCGACCAGAAATCCCTGGGGCTCCACGTCAGCGTCTTCATCTCCATCAAACTGGCGCGGCAGAAGGAGGAAGACCTCAACCGCTTCGCCAAGGCGATCTCGAAATGGGACGAGGTGCTGGAATGCTATCTGATGACCGGCAACCGCGACTATCTGCTGCGCGTGGTCGCCGCCGACCTGTCATCCTATGAAGCGTTCCTGAAAAACAAGCTGACGCGCCTCGACGGCATCGCCTCGATCGAATCGAGTTTTGCGCTGAGCCAGGTGAAATATTCGATCGCGCTGCCGGTGTGAGGTCAAATCGCGTTCCAACTGTTGAACGTTTGCAACACATCACGCCAATATTACCAGCGTCACGATTGCGCCGCACGAAAAGCCCATTTGAAAACGCAACTGCCGGCTTCGACGCAAATCAGGGGACACTGAATGCGACAAGCACGACTTTCGATTGACGGGAATGGGCAGCCGGATGGATACACCTTCTTCTTTCAGATGGCGAACGGCGGGCCTGTTGCGTCAAGGTCGACGCGACTGACATACATGAGGCGTCGGCTCTGTTTCGCGAGAAATGGCCTGTCATCGAGTCGATGGCGCGCGACGGCATCAAGACCGGAACCGTCGACGACGGTGTCATCACGCTCGTCATGCCTTGATGGATGACTGCCCGCGCGGACCGTAGGGTGGGCAAAGGCGCCCTTGCGCCGTGCCCACCATCACCTGCACGATGCGAGATGGTGGGCACGCTTACGCTTTGCCCACCCTACGAAGCAGCCCTACAGCACCTTCCGCTTCGCCAGGTTTCGCATCAGTTCGCCGATGCCGAACGTCCAGGGTTCGCACTCGTCGCTGGTGCGCATGCGGTTGACCAGTTTGCCGAGCTGGGGCGCGGATATCGTGACGATATCGTCGCGCTTGTGCGTAAACCCCTCGCCCGGCGCATCGCGGTCCTTCACCGGCGCGAACATGGTGCCGAGGAACAGCGCGAAGCCATCGGGATACTGATGCACCGGCCCGATGGTCTGGGCGACGAGGTCGGTGGGATCGCGGCTGATCTTGCTGATCGACGAAAGACCCTCGAGAACGAAACCGTCCTGCCCCTTTACCGTCAATCCGACATCCATCTTGCGTACATCGTCGAGCGAAAAACCGCTGTCAAACAGCCGCAGCAGCGGGCCGACGGCGCAGGAGGCGTTGTTGTCCTTGGCCTTCGACAACAGCAGCGCCGAGCGTCCCTCGAAGTCGCGCAGATTGACGTCGTTGCCGAGCATCGCGCCGACGATCGCGCCACGGCTCGACACCACCAGCACCACCTCCGGCTCCGGATTGTTCCAGGTCGATTTCGGATGCAGGCCGGCATCCATGCCTGATCCGACCGAGGACAACGTCGGCGCCTTGGTGAACACTTCCGCGTCGGGGCCGATGCCGACTTCCAGATACTGGCTCCAGGCGTTCTGATCGATCAGCACCGCCTTCAGTTTCATCGCTTCCGGCGACCCCGGCTTGAGTTTCGAGAGGTCGTCGCCGACCAGCCGCACCACTTCCTTGCGGATCGCTTCCGCCGAGGCCGGGTTGCCCCGCGCCCGCTCCTCGATCACGCGCTCGAGCATCGAGATCGCGAAGGTGACACCGGCCGCTTTCAGAACCTGCAGGTCGAGCGGCGCCAGCAGCCAGGGTTTTGTCCGGTCGCGGCGATCGGGCGGCGTGTTGGCAACGATGCTGTCGAGATCGCCGATCCGCATCCCCGCCGTTCCGCGCAGCGCGTCCGCCGGGTTGGCTTCCTCGCAGAGTGCGCTCACGGTCGAAAAGCGCGCGCTGACGTCGAACACGCCGTCATGACGAACCGCTGCTACGGCCGGGCCTGCCAGATCAGGCACCCAGACCCGCCCCACCAGCGTGCCGCTGGTGCCGTCGTCCGGCAGGACGTCTTTTGCCGTCAGCGTGATCATGTTCCGTCTCCCCTTGTCACTGATTATGTTCACTCTACCGTCATGGCCTCACACTTGGCCAGATCGGCAAACAGCGTCCGCCTCAGAGTGATGCCAGCCGCCACACGCCAAGGCTCTTGTCGCGCCAGCCACCGCCGGCCTCAAGGCAATTCTCGTTGAGCAATTCAACCGGCGCCCCCCAATTAAACGGCTCGCGCTCGAAATTCAGCGCGCGCCAGTCGCCGTCCTCGCAGTCGGCGTTGCCCTGCCAATCCGGAAAAGTGGTTGCGATCAGCCACACCGCGCCGGACGTCTGAAAATTCCCCACCGCGCGCCCGATATTGGCAAACGATAGATGCACCAGGCAGTCGCGGCACAAAATGGCGTCGCAGCGGGGCAGCGGGTCCACGGTGATGTCGGCGAGATGGTATTCGCCGGTGACTTCGCCTGACGCGGCGCGGCCCTGCAGCCGCGCGATCAGTTCAGGCACGATGTCGATCCCGACATAGCGCACGCCGAGATCGGCCTGGTTGATCCAGCCGGCATCGCCGCAGGGCGCATCGAGCAGCGAGGCTACGCCGAGCCTTCGAAAAAGCCCGGACAATTCCGCGCGCAGCACGGCAGTGGCGTCCAGCTCCGAGCCGAGCCCCGAGGTGGAGGCTGCAGCGCCCCACAGATTGGTGTCGTGAATGCGCCGGAAACGCTGCCGCAGATCGAGACCCGCAAAGGATTCCCGGTCATCGACAAAGCGCTGATGCGCGAGCACGGGCGGACGATCGGAATCATCAGGAGGCATAACTACCGCCAGGGTTCGACGATGATCTTGGTATGCCGCTCCGGATTGGCGAGATCGGCGAACGCCTGGGCAACCCCGTCGATCCCGACGGTCGCGGTGACCAGCGCGGCGGCGTCGACTTGCCCCTCCGCTATCAGCCGCAGCGAATGGGCGAATTCGTCGGGTGTGTAGCCCAGCACATACTGAACGTTCAGCTCCTTCATGATGCCGAGCATCGGTTCGGAGCGGTCGGTTTCCATGCAGACGCCGACCACGACGATGCGGGCATCGCGCGGCGCGCCCTCGAACACCTGCTGGATCAGGCCGGGGATGCCGACGCATTCGAAGATCAGCGCCGGCTTCAGGGCCGGCAGCAAGGCCTGCAGCGGTGGCCGCGCCGCCTTCTGCTCCGGCGACATCTGGGCGTGCTCGGCCCAGGTCGCATAAGGCTGCGTAAGCGCGGGATCGACGACGATGTCGGCGCCCATCTTCCCGGCCAGCGCGCGGCGCGCCGGCGAATAATCGGCGGCGACGATCGGGTGCAACCCCTTCAGCTTCAGCGCCGCGATCACCGCCAGCCCGACCGGGCCGCAGCCGATCACCAGCGGCACCTCGTCGCCGCGAATATTTGCCTTGGCGACGGCGTGAACGCCGACCGCAAGCGGTTCGGTCAAGGCGGCGTGCTCTGCCGAGAGGCCGTTCGGCACCTCCAGCAGCAGCGCCTCGCTGAGCAGCATGCGCTCGGCATAACCGCCGAGATTGTCGTTGGAATAGCCGATACCCTGCGGCCCTTCCGCCGTCAGCAGCGCCGGCAGCGAGCAGACGCGGGTGCCGGCTTTCAGCCTGCGTTCCGTGCCCGGCCCGTAATCGAGGATCTCGCAGCAGAATTCATGGCCGAACACGATGTCGCGGGAAAGGTCCATCGGCTTGCGGCCGGGAAAATGCTTCGCCAGTTCGACCATGCGATGCGCATGCTTGCGAGCGTGCAGGTCGGAACCGCAGATGCCGCAGGCCAGCGTTTTGACCAGCACCTGCCCCGAAGCCGGCTTCGGCTCGGGCAGCGTATCGACCACGATCTCGCCGTTCCTGAAGATGGCTGCGCGCATCGACGTTTCCTTCGCGTTCTTGTTATTGCCGTGTTCAGGCCTGAGACCCTCACCACGTATAGCGCGCAACGCCCTTGCCGGCATAGGACCGCGTGACGTGGGAGAACTCGCCCTCGAAGGTGGCGGCGGCGGACCAGCCGTTCAGCCACTTCATCTCCGCGGACGCTGTCGTCAGCGCGGCATCGCGGGCCTGCGCCGCGCCGTTGACGACGAAGGCAGCGCCCGGCAGGGTCTGGAATACCGGGGTGATGCTGCGGTCGGTGTTGAAATTATGCGCCCAGGCGGCGCGGCCGCGCAGCGTCAGGATCGCGGTCTGCATCGCGAACGACTTGTCGGTGCGGATGCCGAGTTCGGAGCGCGACGCCGTGACGTCCCTGGCGGCGTAGTTCAGCGCGAAGGTATTGGCGCCTGACACCACCTGCTCGGCATAGCCAGGCAATTGATAGGTGGTGAACTGCCCGGCGGCATAGGGCGTGACGCCCATCCACGGCGTGACGAAACGGTAGCCGCCTTCGACGCGGCCGGACCAGGCGTTGGCGTTGAACTGCGCACGCAGCCGGTCGATTCCTGCAACCGTGACGGTGCGATCCGTCGTCACGTCCTGCCAGCCATAGGCCAGCGCCCCCGTCACATAGGCCTTGCCCATGGTGTGGCGCACGAACGCGCCGGCCTGGAACATGTCCGAACGTCCGGAGCCGAAACCGTTGACGGCAAAATGGGTACCGCCGCCGGCCAGCGCAAAACCTGCCAGCGTCGCCGGGGAAATCCGGTAGTCCGCGCCGGCGGCAAAGCCGAACGCACGTGTGGTGGCGTCGTTCGATCCCAGCGCTGCATTGCCTGATGTCGTGCTGCTGCCGCCAAAGGCGCTGCCCCACAGGCTCCAGCGCGGATCAAACAGATCATTACGCGCGACATCGGCCTTGGTGGGGAATTTGGCGAAGGCGGCGCGCACAGCGTTTTGTTTCCTTGCAGCATAGGCGCTGGCGCCGCCTTCATCTGCAAACGGTGTCGCGCCGCCCGGCGACGCACCGCGCCGTCCGTCGATGAACGGGTCGGTCAGCAACCCCAGAAACAGGTTCATCGCATCGAAGGTGGCCTGCTGCGTGCCGGTCGCGGTCTCGCCGGAAACCTGGCTGAGATTGAACGGGACGTTGCCGTTGAAGATGGCGCCCAAATTACCGGAATTGCCGGTCGCGTTGAAGACGGCATCGAGCGCATTGCCGACATTGCGCTGGTTGATGTTCAATCCCGTGATGTGTCCGAGCGCGGACACCAGCGTCAGGTTCACATCGGTCGCGGTATAGCTGAGTACACCGTTGATGCCGGTGGGTACGACCAGCGAGTTGAACAGCGTCGGGCCGAAACCGAGATCGAAGCCCCCCTGCGCCGTCAGGATCGTGTAGGGCGAGTTGAAGCGGTAGGTGTTGTCGAGAGATATGACCCGCACCGCCCCTTCCAGACTGGCAAATCCCGCGAGAGAGTTTGGCACGACCACCGTGAGATCGTTGCCTCCAGATGTCACCTTCACGTCATAGAACGTGCAATTGCAGAACAACAGCGCATCGTTGACCGTCAGCGTGCCGAGTGCGGTCGGCAGGCCGGGCGCCAGCACCGCCCCGTTGGCAAGCGTGGTGAACGGAACCGTGCCGGTGCCGCCCAGCGTCGCGCCGGAATCTACGGATACACCGGTCGAGGACGCGATCGAGCCGGTCACCAGCAAAGTGCCTGCATTGACGAAAGTCAGGCCGGTATAGGTGTTGGTGCCCGACAAAGTGAGCGTGCCGGTGCCGACCTTCTCGAGGCTGCCTGAGCCGCAGCCGCAACCGTCGTCGATGACGCCACTCACCTCGGTCGAGAGATTGTTGCTGCCAACCGTCAACACGTTGCCGGATCCGATAGAATAGGTTCCCGAACCCGCGATCGAACCCGCAGTGATCCGGTTCAAGCCGAGCGGGCCGACAGGGCCCAAACCGATAGTGTCGGAGAAATCGACGTAGCCGGTACCGTTGGTGATGAACTGCGCATTGCCGCCGTTGCTGTTGTCGAAAAACGCCGTCCCGCCGCCGCTGTTGGTGATGATCGTCGCATGGCCGGCGGTGGTGGATGCATTGAAATCCAGCAGCCCGCCGGAATTGTTGATGATCGTCGCGTGATCGGCCGAGGCAGTATCGGTCCCTCCAAGAAACGCCGGTATCCCGAAAGAGATATAACCGCCGTTGCTGTTGGTGATGGTGGCCGTCGCCGCCCTGCTGTTATCGAAGAAGCCCAGGCCGACCGGCTCAATGCTTCCGGCTGAGCTCTCATTGTTGATGATCGCGCTGCCCGCAGAACTATTCCCATAGAATAATGTGCTGCCGCCAAACGCCGTATTGGTGATATTTGCGTTCAACGCCGAACTCGAATCGTTGAAGACGGTCGTGCCACCGAAGTCGTTCACGATGGTGGCCGTACCCGCCGTGGACGCGTTGAAGAAGGTGGTCTGGCCGCCGTCATTGGTGATCGACGTGATGCCCGCTGTGTTGGCATTGACGATGTTGAAGAAGCCTTCGTTGACGACGGCGCCAATGATGCTGCCGATGCGGGTGGCGTCGCCCAGCTGCAGCGTGGCGCACGCGCAGATCGTGGTGCCGCCGCTATAGGTATTGGCGCCGGCCAACAGCAGCTTGCCGATGCCCTGCAGGTTCAGCGCGCCGGTGCCGACGATGCTCGAGGTGATGACGGCCGAAGGATCTGTCGTAAGCGAGACGTCGTTGACCGTGAACGTCGTGCCGCCGGCTGCGACCGTCAGATTGCCGCCTTGAATGGTGTAGACCGAGTTGTCGCCGGTGGCATCAAAGATGACGGCGCCGGTGAGCTGGACGCCGCCGGGAGCAACCGTGACGATGCCGGCGGTCGGAGGCGTCGAGGTTGTCGAGGCGCCAAACAATGTCGTTGTCCCGGCCGAGGGATCATAGGGATTACTCGCCGTACCGGGGTCGTCGGTCCAATTCGTGGTCGTGTTGTTCCAGACGCCGCCGCCGCCATTGATGAGACCGTTAGGCGTGGTCTGAGACCCATTGAAATACTGCTGGGCGCGCGCAGGGACCATGGTCGCGCCGATCGCAACTGACGCTGCGATAGCCACCAGGCTCGCCGGCAATATCGCTCGATCCAGATTGAACACTGACGCCAGCCCCACAGCCCCGTTAAGCAGCGCTCTGCGGCGCCATCCGGGCCACGCTAGCATGGCAATATCCCGTAGTTTTACGGATCGGCCGGAATCCCTCGATCCGGCATGGGAAACGCATGTTTTTCGGCACCACTGTTGCACACGCGCAACGCTTGTGGCCCAGCCGGCCTGCCAAACTGTGTGCTATTGCGCGGTCACGCGTTCGGCGACGACTCGCCCTCGACCGCCAGCAATTGCGAGCGCCTGACGCGCTCGCGGTGCGCGGTGTAGAGGCCGCTGCCGACGATGAAGACGGCGCCGGTCACGGTCCAGATGTCGGGCACTTCGCCGAACACCAGGAAGCCGAGAAAGCTGACCCACAGCAACTGGGTGTAGGAAAACGGCGCCAGCACCGAGGCGTCGGCGTAGCGAAATGCCAGCACCACGATCCACTGGCCGGCGGTTGAAGCGACGCCGATGAAGACGCCGAAGGCAATATCGTGCCAGGTCGGGGTCACCCAGACGAACGGCACCAGCACCGAGAGAATGCACAGCCCCGCGATCGACGACCAGGTCATGGTGGTGAGGACGTGTTCGCGTCCGCTCATCATGCGCGTCATGATCAAGGTGCAGGCCCACGCCAGCGCCGAGATCAGCGGGAAGAACGCCGCGGCATGAAACGCCGACGTGCCCGGCCGCAGGATGATCAGCACGCCCATCAAGCCGACCGCGGTCGCCAGCCAGCGCCGCACGCCGACCTTCTCGGACAGAAAAAAGATCGACAGCGCGGTGACGAACAGCGGCGCCACGAAGCCGGTGGCGGAGGCTTCGGCGATCGGCAGATAGCGCAGGCCGGAGATGAAGAACAGCGACGAGCCGACCAGTGCTGCGCCGCGCATCAAATGCAGCCCGAGGCGCTCGGTGCGCAACGCGAACAGCGGCGATCCCGGGAACATCGCCGGCGACATGATCAGCGCGAAGGTGAGAAACCTGATCCAGGCGATCTCAATCGACGGCAGCGTCGCCGACAGGTATTTCGCCGTCACGTCGGAGGCGCCGAGGAACACGGTCGAGAGCAAGATCAGCGCGATGCCCTTGAACGGATGATCGGCGCGCGCGGGCGCCTTGCGCGCGGCGGGCTTCTTCTCGGGCAACGGCAGGGGAACGCTGTCCAGCCTGGCGGCTGCGGCGGGGGGCGGTGTCACGGGCAATCTCGGAGGCAATAATTTCGATTCGGGCGAGCCTCTAACAACGCCAATCAGGGGGAATCGACAAGGCACGAAACCGGGACGCCGATATGCACGATTGCGCGCGGCGTGCCGTAGAAGTACCGGCGCGCATACAGCTGAAACACTTTGTTAAGAACTGTGTTCCGCTACAGCATCGGCAGACCGCGCGGTTTTGGGCCGCGGGGAAACGCCTTGTCGAGTGCGGCGATGTCGCCTTCGCTGAGCACGAGTTGGCCGGCAGCCGCGTTGTCGGCGGCATGTTCCGGAGTTCCGGCTTTTGGAATCGCTAACACCGATGGCCGGCGCGACAGAAACGCCAGCGCGACCTGGCGCGGCGAGGCGCCATGCGCGTCGGCGATCGCCTGCAGCGCTTCGCCGGCCTTGCTGCGTGTGGACGGAAACTCATTGTGACCGAACGGTGAATAGGCCACCACCGCGACGCCATGTTGCTCACACCACGGAATCACCGCGTGCTCGATGGCGCGCTCCTGCAGATGATAGAGCACCTGATTGCAGGCGATCTTGCCTTTGCCGGCAACCGCGAGCAGTTCATTGAGATCGTCGGTGTCGAAATTGCTGACGCCCCAGCTGCGGATCTTTCCGGCGGCCACCAGTTCATCGAACGCCGCGACGGTTTCCTGAAGCGGATAGGATCCGCGCCAATGCAGCAAATAGCAGTCGAGCCGGTCGGTCTTCAGCCGCGCCAGCGACCGTTCGCAGGCGGTAATGGTGCCGCGCCGCGACGCGTTGCTCGGCAGCACCTTCGAGACCAGGAAAACTTCGTCGCGCCTGCCCGCGATCGCTTCGGCGACGACGGGCTCGGCATCGCCATACATTTCGGCGGTGTCGATGTGGTTCATCCCGAGATCGAGACCGCGGCGCAACGCGGCTACCGCGCTCTTGCGATCGCCGCGGTCGATATACCAGGTGCCCTGCCCGATCACGGATACATCGGGACCGCCATTGCCGAATTTTTGTTTTCGCAAGATCGCCTCGTTCGCCGGAGAAGCTGCAGGGTGCGACCTTAGACGAACGTGCCGTTAAAGTCCTCTTCGAACCACCCAGGTCGTCGTCACCCGCGAACGCGGGTGACCCAGTATTCCAGAGACGCCAGCGGCCTAACCGATAAGCCTCGGCGTACTGGATCGCCCGGTCGGAGCCGGGCGACGACAATTTTGATGGCTAGTAATTACCTGCGGGTGATTCGTTCAGAATGCCGTCGATCGGGCATTCGTCGGTCCCCGCGGTCGATCGCGTCATCGCCTCGACCATTTCCCGCGTGCCCTCGAAGCCGATCGTGATCGAGGAGATGCTGGCGCGCATTCGCGTTCATCTCGCTAACGCGAGGATGACGCAGAGCGCACAGACCGCGCTCGACGTCTCCGGTCGCTTCCTGATGGCGGTGAGCGGCCAGGACAGGATCATGTGGGCGACGCCACAGGCGCAGAAATTGCTGTCGGACAATTTGCCGGCCGGCGACGGCGACGAACTGATTCTGCCGCAGCCGATGCTGCAATGGCTCGACCAGGCGCAAAAAGGCAAGGCCGGTGCCAAAACCCCTGCGCTGGCCTCCTTCCCGAACAACGAGGCGCTGCGGCTGCAATATATGGGCAAGCTCGGCCCGAACGAATTCCTGCTGCGCCTCGCCAAGGATTCCGGCGCCGGCCTGCCGCAGGAATTCAGCAGGGATCTCGGGCTCACCAGCCGCGAGGGCGAAGTGCTGTCCTGGCTCAGCAAGGGCAAGACCAACCGCGACATCGCGCAGATCCTGGGCCTGAGCCCGCGTACGGTCGACAAGCATCTCGAGCAGATCTATTCGAAACTCGGCGTCGAGAACCGCACCGCGGCGGCGGCGATGGCCGTGAATGCGACACATCGGAAATCGTGAGAAGCTCGACACTCCCGTAGCCCGGATGGAGCCAGCGGCTCGCGCGAATGCGCGGCCGATGGCGCAATCCGGGACAGTGCATCAGCACATACGGTTTCCCGGATTACGCTCCGGAGCGGCGCTTTGCGCAGACCCGTTCGCTCTAATCCGGGATACGGCATTGATACCACTAGGGTAATTCGCGTTTTCGGGACATATCCCCCGATCTATGTCCCGTGAATGGGCGCGGTGCCCCTGGACACCTGCCCATCGTGGCGTCTCAGGTTTCGTGACGTGGCGATGTCACGGGATGATCTCGGCCTTGCCAGAAATTTCCTGCCTTATTGCCTTCGCCTCTTCATGAACTTTTTCGAGCGCTGCCAGCATTGAATTTAGATCATCGAGCTTGCCGCGCGTCGTCACTGAAGCATGGAGGCCGGTTGACCGTCATCGGTCCATAGTAGCGCGCGAAGTACCACGACACGTCCGCTATTGAGTGCTTAGCGAACTCAAGACGGACATCACGCCATGTCCGAAAAGTGTCATGAACCGACATTGGCCTTTTGCCTAAATCTGATGCGCCTCAACCGCATCCTCGTTCCATTCAATGCCAACGCCTGGCACGTTCGGAATATGCAGGTGCCCGTCTCTGATCGCGTACGGATGCTGCAAGATTGGATCGGCCCAATCCTGCCATTCGAGCCAGTGCGCCGTCTCGGTGACCCGCATGACGTGAGCGGCCACCTCTGGATAGAGATGCGTGGACATGGGGATGCCCGCCGAACCCGCAATGGCCGCAGCCCGCATCCACCCGGTGACGCCACCAATGCGCATGAAATCAGGCATCACAAGGTCGCACGCCCCGCGCTGAAGGGCCTTGTGCATCTCGCGCGGGCCGTAGAAGTTCTCTCCAATCTGCAGCGGCGTCTTCAGTTCGGCCGCGAGCCGGGCATAGCCGTCGAGATTGTCGTAGACGATCGGCTCCTCGATCCAGGCCAGCCCGTGATCGTCGATCATGTGGCAGCGCTGAAGCGCCTCGGCCAGGGTTAGCCCCTGATTGAAATCGACCATCAGCTGAATGCCATCGCCAACGGCTTTCCGTACAGCATCCAACGTCGCAAGATCATCGGCAATACATTCGCGCCCGAGTCTAAGCTTCAGGCCTGTGAATCCGCCCTCATCGCGCAGTTCAATTGCTTCGGTGGCAACGGCCTCGGGTGATTTCAACCACAGACCATTGCTGTTGTAGGATTTCACGGGACCAACCGTGCCGCCGAGTAGCACGCACAGTGGCTGGCTCGCTGCCTTGGCCAGCGCATCCCACGCTGCCATGTCGAGGCCAGATGCGGCGATCATCGACAAGCCCTCGTAGCCGACGAAATGCAGTGACTTGCGCGCTGCGTCAAACAGCTCGACCGGAGCGAGCCGGCGTCCTTTGAGCATATCGCCGAAGTCCTGTAAGGCGGGCACAAGGTAACGCATAGACGTCACGATATAGGGCTCGAGGTAGCTACGGCCCGTGATCCCTTGCTCGGTCTGCAGATCGATCAGGATGACCGGCCACTCGGACAGTGTGGCGATGCGGGCCACGACGGGCCGTTTGAGCTTGAGGACAATGGCGCGAGCGGTGATGCTTCGTATGGTCAAAGGGGCGTGCGACATGCCGGGCACCCGTGGTTTGATGTCTGGGATGAGCACCTTTCATCCCAGGCCGCTGTCGTGTAAATTCACTATTGAGTATACTTTTGTGAAGGCGGTGCTGTGCCAAGGTCAGCGGAGCAGACGCGAGGACGTGTCCTAGAAGCGGCTTACAAGCTCTTTCGTCGCCAAGGGTACACCGCGTCACCATGGACGACATCGCTGAAGCGGCGAAGCTCACCAAGCGCACGCTCTATCACCACTTTAACAGTAAGGATCAGCTACTCGCCGATGTGCTCGAATCTCAGCATCATTTGGCGTTGCAGGCTTTCCGCACCTTCGGAGACAATCTCTCCGGATCAGCTGAGACCATCGTCGAGGCGATGTTCCAGGATCTTGCCGTTTGGGCAGACAGGCCGAGATGGGCCGGGTCCGGATTTACGCGTCTCGTCATCGAACTCGCGGACCTGCCGGGTCATCCGGCAAGACTGATCGCTCGCCGACACAAGGCCCAGTTGGAGAAATGCTTCGCGGAGCTATTGGCTCGATCAGGGGCCGACCGCCCGAACGAACTTGCCCGCGCCGTCTGGCTCCTGTCAGAAGGCGCGGTCTCTCTGATTCTCGTCCATGGTGATCGTGGGTATTCGGCTGCAGCGTCTGAGGCCGCAATTACACTCGTTCGACATCACTTGAAACAGTGAGCAATGGCCCGACGGCGCCGTCGATGGTCGAGACGTCTCCTCCGGGTCATTCTCCGAAGTGTAGCACTGCAATAGGGATGTCCGGTCTACCCGCAGGTAGCAGACCCCGCTTGGCCTCATTGGCTAGTCCGAAAAGTGCGATTAGCAGACATTCCGCGATGAGACTGCGATTCACGAAGCGGCAAAGAGGTCCCAGCGCCCCGGCAGCCCCTTGAGTTCGCACGGTTCGCGGGGGCTGAAGCTCACACCGGCGCCGGCTACGAGATCGGTCACGACGCGAGACACCAGGGTTTCGCCAGGGCGTGCCTCAGACATAATCCGTGCAGCAGTATTGACTGCGATACCGGCGATATCCTCGCCCCGCAGTTCGACTTCGCCGGTGTGCAGTCCGGCGCGAAGCCTGATTCCAAGTCGCGCGGTGCCTCCCGACAACGCCACGGCGCACTTGATGGCGCGCCCAGGTCCGTCAAAAGTTGCCAAGATTCCATCTCCTGTCATCTTGATCAAACGGCCGCGATGCTGTTCGACCGTGCGGCGCGCGAGCTTGTCGTGCTCATCGAGCAACCGATGCCAGTTGTTGTCACCAAGACTCACCGCTTGCTTTGTCGAGTCAACGATATCGGTAAAGAGAACGGTGGCGAGCACGCGCTCGATTTCGTCCACGACGATCTCGCGGCGGCCGGTGACGAACTCCTCGATGTCGCCGATAATGGCTTCGATATTCTTCTGAGCCCATGGCCGGTGATCGCCGGCAGGGTACTCGACGTAGCGCGCGCCAGGAATGTGGGCCGCCAAGTAACGCCCGTTGGCAACAGGCACGGCTACGTCAGCCTCGTTGTGCAAAACGAGAGCGGGCAATCGAAGTTGTGGAAGAATTGCGCGAACGTCGATCAACGCATTCGTCTCAAGCATCGCCTGATAGGCGCTGGGACTTACGATGAGCCTTTCGCCCTTGGCCCAGATCTTGATCGCTTCAGGATCGCCGACGAGGCTTGGAGCGAAAGCCTTAGCCGACGCGCCGCTGCCCCAATACTTTACGGAGCGTATCATCTGCTCCAGTGGAAACATATGGGTGTAGTCATCGCAGTTGGTGAAACGGGCAAATCCACCATAGAGGATGAGATGGGAAACCCGCTCGGGATAGGTCGCCGAAAACAGCGCGCTCATCGCTGCCCCCTCGGAATAACCAAGCAGGGCCGCACGTGAGATACCGAGCGCCATCATCACTGCATCCAGATCATCCATCCGTTCATCCAGCGTGGGGCAGCCAGCAACTCGGTCAGACAAGCCTTGGCCTCGCTTGTCGAAGCTGATTACGCGCGCGAAAGCGGAAAGCCGGTGTAGAAAGTCCGTGTAACCGGCCAGTTCATGGAAAAACTCAATATGCGACAGCAGGCCCGGAACCATGATCAGGTCGATCGGACCATCGCCCATCACCTGATATGCGATACTGACGTTTCCGCTGCGCGCATAGCGGGTCTCCGGCAGCTGAATAGGCGTCATCGACCCGATACCCCAGATGCAGTAAAAAACCCAGATGTAACAAAAATTTAGTGTACCTGACATCCGGCTTGGCAGGAAGTCCCGGAGCAAAGGGTCGACGCCTCATGTCCGCTTCGGGTCATGAGCTTCACTTTGGCCGTGTGCTGGTCACTTCCGGTCTACCCCCGACTCCGGACATATCGCTGCGCCGCAATAACTGACGCTTAGTGCCAGTTTGTGCCATGAGGTGACATCACGCTGACACCCGCGTTCGTGAGTTCACGTCCTAATACAGACTAGTCCGTACCCGTTCATCCGCGATAGCTTGCATTTCCTGAACCGACATTTCGAGTTTCCCATGAGCCACCATTGCTGATCCAATGGTGAACTGTAGGCCTTCGGGTTTCCATGATTCAGGCTTCCAAAGCGCCGAACGCACCATGCATTTCGTGCAATGCGCGAACACTTCCTCAACTGTTACAACTAGCGTCAGCTCTGGCACTATTCCCTTATGCGCCAACTTTTCCCGTAGCCAAGAGTCGCGAACTATTCGCGCAGTTCCATTAATTCTCAGCGTTTCCCCTTTACCTGGGACAAGGAAAATAAGTCCAACCTTAGGATTTTGCAGAACGTTTCGAAACGTATCAGCTCTGCGGTTGCCCGGCCGTTCAGGAATAGCGAGGGTCCAATCGTCGAGGATATGAACGAATCCAGCCGGGTCACCTTTCGGCGAGCAATCCATCCGACCTTGAGAATCCGAGGATGAAACAACCAAAAACGGCGATGCCCCGATAAATTCGCGGCAGAGATCGTCAAGCCTATTCGTAACTTTAGCCAATACCCGTGAATTCGGCCGCCCGATGATGCTGTCGATCTCGGCCTCGCTTCGCAACACTTCGTTGAAAGTCATGGCGGATCCAGTCCCGTCCGCATAAGCGACGCTAACGTCCTTCTCGGTCATGGTGGTCTCCTCCCTTGGGGGCCAATATAGGGCAGCAGCCGTCCTCAGGATCATCAAATCACATGACGCGGTTTCCTGCCACGATCACGCGTCGGGGCCGCCCCGATTTCCGTGATGGGTCAATCGCGTCGATTCCGCGATGCGCCCAAGGAGTCCGGCTCACCCCCGATAGCGAACATGCGGCGACTACTGCGGCAGGTCCGTTTCGTGCCATGAACGTACTTGTGCGCTGCAGCGCCGTTGCGGCAAAATGGAAACGGCGCCGAGCCGGCCGGCGGGTAAGAGACGAAGAGCGCACACATAGTCTTTACATGGAGCCGGCAGGAACGACACGATCTCAATCGAGAGTTTTGACCATGCCGCAGTCATCGCAGAGCGCTGAGCAGGCGCGGTGGATTTCTTCAGTTTGCCAACGTCTCGTCGCGCAAGCGGGCCGTATTGGCGCCGCTCCAACCGACAGTACCGAACGAGCGCTCCAAAAGCGGCTCGTCGTTTCGCTTTCGGTCGGACTCTTGCCTTTGACGTTTCTGTGGAGCGTAGTCTATTTCGCCGCTGGCGCACCGCTGTCTGCCGCCGTCCCGGGCTTGTACACCGTCA
The DNA here is from genome assembly GCF_030646015.1 of Bradyrhizobium sp. Classification (GTDB taxonomy): domain Bacteria; phylum Pseudomonadota; class Alphaproteobacteria; order Rhizobiales; family Xanthobacteraceae; genus Bradyrhizobium. Next base: position 24,142 of record NZ_JAUSLT010000038.1, on the reverse strand, counting down.
TCGCTCCGATCAATACAGCAGTCTTTGCGTGGACCCGAAATCTCGTTTTCTACCGCTTCATCCAGCTTCTGATGTTTCTGATCCTTCCATGGCTCTTGATGATGAGCCTTGGCGGATCAAGGACTCGAGCGTGGTGATCATATGGGCTGCCCTGTGCCCGCTCGCAGCACTTCTGCTCGATGAATCGCGGCAAACAGTATTTTGGATCGTTGGGTTTGTCTCCCTTTTGATCGTGAGCGCGATCCTGCAGCCTTATCTGGTTCCCGTCGGCCTGTCCGAGACATTCGTGACCTGGTTTTTCGTGCTCAATGTCGGCGCGGTGATCGCAATAGCCTTCGCGCTCCTCTACTACTTCGTCGTTCAGCGGAACTTCTTTCAGGAACGTTCCGAGATGCTACTGCTAAATATCCTGCCAAAGGAAATCTCGGAGGCGCTCAAAGCCAAACAGCAAACGATCGCGGCTCAATACCAGGAAACAAGCATCCTTTTTGCCGATGTCGTGGATTTTACCCCTATGGCGGCGACCATGACGCCAATGCGTTTGCTCGATCTTCTCGACGAAGTCTTTCAATGTTTCGACGATCTGGTCGAGAAATACGATCTTGAGAAGATCAAGACGATCGGCGACTGCTACATGGTTGCTGCCGGAGTACCACGATCATGCCCCGATCACGCCAGGTTGATCGTGAATTTAGCCCTCGATATGCGGGAGGCGGCAACCCAACGCAAATTCGGCGATCAGAAGCTCGCGTTTCGCATCGGTATCAATTCCGGTCCGGTGGTGGCCGGCGTCATCGGTCGCAAGAAGTTTATCTATGACCTTTGGGGTGATGCTGTGAACATTGCAAGTCGTATGGAATCGCAGGGACAAAGTCAGTCGATCCAAATCACAAGCAATACCTTTCGATTGATCAAGGATGAATTCGCCTGCGAGGCCAAGGGTACAATAAAAGTAAAGGGCGGCGATCAACTGGAAGTTTGGCACGTGCTAGCGAGGAAGGCTACTTTAGGCGCTCCATGATGATCGATGTCCGAGTCGGGTCAAAAGCGCCACTTGTTGGATGTCTATGGCACTTCCGCGTTACCCCTGAGAGCCGACATTCCAGGAGAGATCACACCAGCCGCTCCATCCGGGCTACGGCTACAGCCTAGTTAGCCACCGCCAATTGAGGTTGCTTCAGTTCCGCCGCGCCCACCTGCGCAATCAGCCGTTTCATCTCCGGAATGCACGAGCCGCAATTGGTGCCGGCCTTCAGCTGCGCGCCGATGTCGGCGGCGGTGCCCGCACCCGCCGCGATCGCGTCGCAGATCGTGGTGCGGCCGACGCCGAAACAGGCGCAGACGATCGGCCCGGCGCTGGCCATCCCGTCGGTCGATTTGCCCGACAGCAGCATGCGGCGCTGGTCGTCGCTGAGCACGCCGGCGGCGAACAGCTGCTTGATCACGTCCCAGTCGCCGGCGTCGTGCGCCGGTCCGATGAATAGACAGGCTTCGATCCGGTCGGCGGCGAATGCCGCGGCGCGGTAAACACCGCCACCGAAATCATTGTACTCGGCGAGATCATCTGTAGTCGCCGAGCGCAGCCAGGATTGCCAGCCCTTAAGGTCCCCATTGTCGGCCAGCAGATAACCGTGGCCGCCAGGGATTGCGACATGTGCCCACCAGGCATGGCCGGGCAAGGCCAGCGGTGTACGCGACAGCGCAAAACCGCGGAACACATATTCATGGGGCGTGATCGACGCCGGCGTCGCCTTGTTCTCGGGCTGGCCGGAAAATCCATCGGTGAAAGGCGCCACCAGCGCGCCGACCCGCGAGCCTGTGGCGGTGGCCTCGCTCCAGTGGATCGGCGCGAACAGCATGCCGCGCTGCTGCCGCTCGCTGACGACGACCTTGAGCGTGCATTGTCCGTAATCGGTGGTGACGCGCGCGAAGCTGTCATGGGCCACGCCGAATTTCAGCGCGTCGTCGGGATGCACCTCGACGAACGGCTCCGGCAGATGCTGGCCCAGCCGCGGGCTCTGGCCGCTGCGGGTCATGGTGTGCCATTGATCCCGGATGCGGCCGGTGTTCAGCCGCAGCGGCCGGGCGGCCGTCGTCACGCTGCGCAGCGCCGGGATTTCAGGTGCTATGAAGCACGCCTTGAAGTCGTTGGTGAAGAAGCCGCCATCGGCAAAGAACCGCCGTTGCGGCTGGCTGCTATCGATCCGCGTCGGCCACTGCACCGGCGCCAGCGCGTCAAACGCCTCGTCCGACAGCGATTTGAGCGCACCGATATCGAAATCACGGCTGCCGGTGTTCTCGAAGGCCGACAAACCAGCGTGCTCGCGAAACACGTCGGCGGCCGAGTTGAAATCGAACGCCGCGCCGAAGCCGAGCCGTTTTGCGACTTCGCTGACGATCCACCAATCCGCTTTGGCCTCGCCGGGAGGTTTCAGAAACGCGCGCTGCCGCGAGATGCGGCGTTCCGAGTTGGTCACCGTGCCGGACTTCTCGCCCCAGGCCTGCGCCGGCAGCAGCACATGCGCGCCCGCGCTCACCGTGTCGTTGGAACGCACATTCTCCGAGACCACGAACATCTCGAGCTTCTTCAGCGCGGCGCGGGCGGCGTCGGCGTCCGGCAGCGACACCGCGGGATTGGTGCCCATCACCCACAGCGCCTTGATCTCGCCGCGCGCGATCGCCTCGAACATCTGGACCGCCTTCAATCCTTCATGCGTGGCGATGCGCGGTGCTTTCCAGAACCGGCGCACCCGGTCGATGTCGGGCGGCGTGAAGCCCATATGGGCGGCGAGCTGATTGGCGAGCCCGCCGACCTCGCGTCCGCCCATCGCATTGGGTTGCCCGGTCAGCGAGAATGGCGACGCGCCGGGTTTGCCGATCCGGCCGGTGGCGAGATGGCAGTTGATGATGGCATTGACCTTGTCGGTGCCCTGCGCCGACTGGTTGACGCCCTGCGAATACAGCGTCACCACGCGCGGCATGGTGGCGAACAGCCGGAAAAAGTCCGCGATGTCGCGTTCGGCAAGGCCGGTCGCCAGTGCAGTCGCGCCGACACTGCCGGCGATCACCCGTGCCCGCGCCAGCGCCTCGCCGAAACCCTCGGTGTGCCGTTCGATGTAACCGGAATCCAGCGCGCCGTTATCGGCCAGATGCGCCAGCAGCCCGGAGAACAACGCGGTGTCGGTGCCGGGCTTCAGGCCCAGAAACAGGTCGGCATCCCCTGCGGTGTCGGTACGGCGCGGATCGATCACGACGATGCGCGCGCCGCGCTTCGCCTTGTTGGCGACCATGCGCTGGTACAGCACCGGATGGCACCACGCCGCGTTGGAGCCGACCAGCACCAGCAGGTCGGCCTGGTCGAGATCGTCATAGCAGCCGGGCACGGTGTCGGTGCCGAAGGCGCGGCGGTGGCCGGCCACCGAGGACGCCATGCACAGCCGCGAATTGGTATCGACATTGGCGCTGCCGATGAACCCCTTCATCAGCTTGTTGGCGACGTAATAGTCTTCGGTGAGAAGCTGTCCGGACAGATAGAACGCGACCGCATCCGGACCGTCGCGCTTGACGATGTGCGCGAAGCGATGCGCGACATGGTCGAGCGCGTCGCTCCAGGCCACCCGCTCCATGATGCCCTTGCTGCAGCGGATCATCGGATGGAGCAGCCGGTCCTCAATCCCGAGGGTTTCGCCGAGCGCCGAGCCTTTCGAGCACAGCCGGCCGAAATTGGCGGGATGCTCGGGATCGCCCGAGATCGCCGCACCGCCGCTGCCGTCCGGCGTCGCCACGACGCCGCAGCCGACGCCGCAATAAGCGCAAGTCGTACGGGTAGCACGAAGGGCGGGATCGACAGCAGTCATATGAGCAACCGGCTCACGCCGCCTCCGAGGCCAGCGCGAGCGAGCGGCCGAACATCATCTGGCTGCGAATGCCCGCGACGGGTTTGCGATCCCTGATCAATTCGAGATACCAGAGCGCGTCGGCGACATCGCCGACCAGCACCGCGCCGGTGAGACGGCCACCCGAGATCACCAGCTTCTTGTAGGTGCCGTGCCTGATATCGTTGAGCACGATGGCTTCGCTGCCATCGGCGCCCATGAAATCGCCGGCCGAAAACACGCTGACTCCGGAGACCTTCAGATTGGTCGCGACCACGCTGCCATGATAGGCGACTGGCTTGCCCGCCAGATGCCGCGCCAAAACGCGCGCCTGCTCATAGGCCGGCTCGACCAGGCCGTAGCAGATGCCGCGATGCTCGGCGCATTCGCCGAGCGCGAAAATATCAGGTGCGCCGGTCTGCATGACATCGTCGACCACGATGCCGCGGTTGACGGCAATGCCGGCTTCCTTCGCCAGCGCGATGCTGGGGCGGATGCCGGCCGCGAAGACCACCGCGTCGGCGTCGATCAGGCGGCCGTCGGTCAGTTCGACGCCCTCGACGCAGGTCTCGCCGTGAAAGCGCGCGGTGTTGGCATTGAGCAGAATCTTGATGCCCTTGAGCTCGACCAGCGACTTCAGGAGCTCGGCCGCCGGCGCATCGAGCTGGCGCTCCATCAGCCGGTCCATCAGGTGAACCAGGGTGACCGGAGCGCCGGCCTTGGCGAGGCCGTAGGCTGCTTCCAGCCCGAGCAGGCCGCCGCCGATCACGACGACGCGCTTCTTCTGCGCGGCCAGCGTCAGCAGCAGATCGACGTCCCGGCTGTCGCGAAAGGTATGCACGCCGGCGAGGTCGGCGCCGGGGACATTCAGTCGCAACGGCGTCGAGCCTGTCGCGAGCACCAGCTTCGAGAACGTCATGCTCTCGTCACCCGCGATCTTGAGCTCGCGGCGGCCGACGTCGATTTCGGTGGCGACGCAGCCGTATTTCAGGGTGACCCCGCGATCGCGCCACCATGACGCCGGCCGCAGCTCGATGTCATGCGAGGCGGTCTCGCCCGCCAGCACCGACGACAGCAGCACGCGGTTATAGGCCAGCCGCGGCTCTTCGCCGATCACCGCGATGGCGTAACGGCCAAGGGCTGCTTTCGACAGCTCGTCGACCAGACGCGCCGCCGCCATTCCATTGCCGACGATAACCAGCGGTTCGCTCACATCGATCCTTACTCCGCGGCTTCCGCGCGGCCGTATGCTTCTGAAATCATGTAACCGGACAGCGTCCCGTAGGCCGTGGTCCATGCGTCGGCGACGTCCGATGTCCAGGCCTCGCCAAGTCCCTTTTCCAGCGTCCACAGCAGTGCGCCGCCGACAACGGGGTAATGTTCCGGCCGGGCGCCGTAATCGACGTGGCGCTTCGCCAGCGCGCTGGCGGCCGGCAGGATCGACTCGAGATTGCCGAGGCCGTTCACCACGGCGGCCAGCATCATCATCAGCTTCTTGCGCTGCTGCGTCATGTCGTCCGGGAACATCGCCTTCACTGACGGCGCGACCTCGAACAGGCGATCGTAGAAAATAACCGCGGCGGCTTCCGAGATCGGAACCACCTTCGAAAAACTCTCCTGAACCAGTTTCACCTGCGTCGAATTCATTTCAGCTCTCCTAATGCGTTAAAGCAGAACCTGTTGGTCGCGCTCCGGGGACATTAGTTCACGTCAAAGTTCGAAAGAGACGTAAGGGCTTACGCCGCCTCGACAAAACGATGCCGCTCATAGAGGAATTCGAGCACGCGCTGGCGGCATTTCAGATAGCCGGCGTTGGTGGCGAGTTCGAGCCGCTTGCGCGGGCGCGCCAAGGGCACGTCGAGCACTTCGCCGATTCGCGCGCTCGGCCCGTTGGTCATCATCACGATGCGGTCCGACAGCAGCACCGCCTCGTCGACGTCGTGGGTGATCATCAGGATGGTGTTGCCGAGTTTTTGGTGCAGCGCCATGACGGAGTCCTGCAAGTGTGCGCGGGTCAGCGCGTCGAGCGCGCCAAAGGGCTCGTCCAGCAGCAGAACTTTCGGCTCCATCGCCAGCGCGCGGGCGATGCCGACGCGCTGCTTCATGCCGCCGGAGATTTCCGAGGGCCGCTTGTCCTTGGCATGCGCCATCTGCACCAGATTGAGATTGTGCATGGTCCAGGCATCACGCTCCCCACGGGTCTTGCTGGATGCGAACACCTTGTCGACGCCGAGCCGGACGTTTTCGTAGACCGTGAGCCAGGGCAGCAGGCTGTGGTTCTGGAACACCACCGCGCGGTCCGGACCCGGCGAGTTGACCTCGCGGTTTTCCAGCAGCACGCAGCCCATCGTGGTGGTGGTGAGGCCGGCGACGATGTTGAGCAGCGTGGACTTGCCGCAGCCGGAATGGCCGATGATCGAGACATACTCGCCCTTGTCGATCGTCAGGTTGATGTCCTTCAGCACCTCGGTCGAGGCACTGCCGCGGGTGAAGACCTTGTCGATGTGGTCGAGCTTCAGATAGGGGTGCATGGACATGTTCCTTCAGTTCAGCGCGGTGCCGCGGGTGACGAATTTCGCCATGCCCGCGATGATGCGGTCGAGCACGAAGCCGATGATGCCGACGTAAAACAGCGCCAGGATGATTTCGCTGATGTGCGACGAGTTCCAGGCGTCCCAGATGAAGAAGCCGATGCCGACGCCGCCGATCAGCATTTCCGCCGCCACGATGGCGAGCCAGGACAGGCCGATGCCGATGCGCAGGCCGGTGAAGATGTAGGGCGCCGCCGCCGGGATCATGATCTTCCAGAAAAATTCCAGCGGGTTGAGCTGGACCACCGCGGCGACATTTCGATAGTCCTGCGGGATGTTGCGGATGCCGACCGCGGTGTTGATGATGATCGGCCAGATCGAGGTGATGAAGATCACGAAGATCGCCGAGGGCTGGCCGTCGCGGAATGCGGCCAGCGACAGCGGCAGCCAGGCCAGCGGCGGGATGGTGCGCAGCACCTGGAAGATCGGATCGAGCCCGCGCATCGCCCAGACCGACTGGCCGACCAGGGTGCCGAGCCCGATGCCGGCGACCGCCGCCAGCGAATAGCCGAGAAAAACCCGCTGCAGACTGGCGGACAGGTGCCAGAACAGCCCCTTGTCGATGCCGCCGCGGTCGAAGAACGGATCGAAAATCAACTCCTTGGTTTCCTTGAACACCCGCGACGGCGGCGGCAGGGTCGAGCCGGCGCGCCGGCAGACCAGCTCCCAGAACAGCATGCCGAGCGCCAGCACGATCAGCGGCGGCACCACGCGCACCGCGGTCTCCTTCGCCATCTTGGCGTATTTCTCGGCGAGTGGCGGCCGCTTCGGCATCAACGCGACAACCGGCGCAGCCGTGGTCGCAACGACCACCGCTTCCACCACCGCATCGGGCTCGGTCTTCAGGGCATGCATATTCATCGGGAGTATGTCTCCGTGGTTCGATGGAGCGGCCGCACGCGAGCATGCGGCCCTGCTGGATCAGACGTCGGCACGCTTGATGGACAGCGACTTCAGGTAGGCCGCCGGATTTTCCGGATCGAATACCTTGCCGTCGAAGAAGGTCTCCTTGCCGCGCGACTTGGAGGCCGGGATATCCGCAGCGGCGACGCCGAGCGTCTTGGCGGCGTCGCGCCAGATATCCTCGCGGTTGACCTTGGCGATCAGCGCCTTTGAGTCGAAGCCGGGCTCGAATTTTCCCCAGCGGATGTCCTCGGTCATGAACCAGAGATCGTGGCTCTGGAACGGATAGGAGGCGAAGTCGCGCCAGTACTTCATGATGTGCGGCGAGTTCTCGACCACCTTTCCGGTGCCGTAGTCGAACTTGCCCCTGGCGCGATCGAGAATGTCCTCGACCGGGCAGTTGATCCACTGCCGCTTGCCCAGGATGGTCGCGAGCTCTTCCTTGTTCTCGGCCTTGTCGGCCCACTGCTGGGCTTCCATGATCGCCATGGTGATGGCTTTCGCGGCGTTCGGATTCTTGTCGACCCAGGCCGAGCGCATCGCGAATGATTTTTCGGGGTGCTTGTTCCAGATCTCGCCGGTGTTGAGCGCGGTGTAGCCGATCTTCTGATGCACGAGCTGGCCCGGCCAGGGTTCGCCGACACAGAAGCAGTCCATGGTGCCAACCTTCATGTTGGCGACCATCTGCGGCGGTGGCACCGTGATGGTTTCGATGTCCTTGTCGGGATCGATGCCGCCGGCGGCGAGCCAGTAGCGCAGCCACAGATCGTGGGTGCCGCCCGGGAACGTCATCGCCGCCTTGATCGACTTGCCGGCGGCCTTCTTCTTGTCCAGCGCTTCCTTGAACGGCTTGGCGTCCAGGCCGATCTTGAGATCGGCGTATTCGCTGGCGACCGAGATGCACTGCGCATCCAGATTCAGCCGCGCCAAAATGTACATCGGCGTCGGCTGATTGTTCTGCGTCACCTTGCCGGAGGAGATCAGGTACGGCATCGGCGTCAGGATATGCGCGCCATCGATGCCGTTGCCTTCCGAGCCGAGCACGAGGTTGTCGCGCGTGGTGCCCCACGACGCCTGCTTCTGCACCTCGACGTCCGGCATGCCGTGCTTGGCGAACAGGCCCTTGTCCTTGGCCACGAACAGCGGACCGGCATCGCTGAGCGCGATGAAGCCGAGCTTCGCCCCCTTCACTTCCGGGCCCGCGCCCTGCGCGAAGGCGCCGGCGGGCAAATTCATCCTGGCGGCGGCGAGCAGGGCTGCCGTCCCCGCGGTGGCCTTGAGGATCTGACGGCGGCTGATGCCGCTGCGGGAAGTTGGGTCGGTAGGCTTCGTCATGGGCGCTGGCGTCCTTTGCGTCGGTTTGGCCGTCCGTCCGGTGTCACCGTAAGAAGCGCATGGAGGCACGCTCCGGGGAGGCCCCGGTCTGGCGGTTTCACAATTCGGATGATTGGTCTCGAGGGACGGCATCAATGGCGTCGGCACAAACTATTCAAGCTTCGTGCCAAGCGGGCTCGTCAGAAAAAGCGTATGTTTTTTAATATCTTAAGACATATGCACAATTAATGTGCATGCCCAATATTGCATCGAAAATTTGCGCAAAGGTCAAATCTTGTGCGCCGCACAACAAATAAGCAGGCGCCGGATCAGTGGATTTCAGGCGTCCTCGGCCACCGCCAGCATCGGCTTCGGGGCCGTCCCCTTGCCCGGTTTCATGCGAAACTCATAGCTCATCAGATGCCATGGCGCGGGCGCCGGCTTGCCGTCCGGCATCAGCGCGTCAGTGCGTTTTTCGATTTTGGCGACCAGTTCGTCCTTCACCCCGAACACCACGTCGGAATCGAGATATTCGTCGCCCTCGATAAAGACGTGGGTGACCAGCGGCTCGTAGCCGGGAGCCGCGACCAGAAAATGCACATGCGCCGGCCGCATCTCGTGGCGGCGGACCTGCCGGATCATCTCGCCGACCGGGCCATCGGTGGGAATGGGATAGCTGCACGGCAGGATGGTGCGAAAGAAAAACCGGCCATCGGCATCGGTGATAAAGCGCGCCCGCGATGACGGGCCCGTCACCTCGTAATCCGGCTTCTGCGAATCGTAATGGCCGTCATCGTCGGCGTGCCAGATGTCGACGGGGACGCCGGCCAGCGGCTTGCCCTTGAGGTCGGTGACGCGGCTCTGCACGAACATCCGTTCGCCCGTCACATTGTGCGGGGAAACATCTGTGCCGTGCGGCAGCACCTTGTGTTCTCCGACATAGAACGGCCCCAGCACCGTGGTCTCGGTGGCGCCCTCGCGTTCGCGGTGGTTGACGGCATCGACCAGCATCGAGACCCCGAGCACGTCGGACAGCAGGATGAACTCCTGCCGGCTGGCAGTGCATTTCTGGCCGGTGCGGGTCAGGAAATCGATCGCGTAGCCCCACTCGTCGAAGGTCAGATCGGTCTTGCGCACGTAGTCGTGCAGCGACTTGACCAATTCCTGCATCAGGAATTTGACCCGCGGGTCCGGCGTCTTCTCGAAACTTTCAATGACGGCGGCGGTCAGTTCGGTGTCGTTGAATTGGGGCATTGGGCTGTCCTGCGGGGCTACGCGGTTGTAGGGGGAAAGCCTACACCAGCCGCCTGCCGGGGGTAAGCGGCGGCGGTTGGAACGGGGCACACATTTCGGCTATCAAGGCTGACCTCGCCAGCCCCCGGAGACATCAGATGCTAGCCCCTACCCCCGCCTCGCCCGAATCCGCCGGCATGTCCAAGACCGGCTTCGACCGCATCGATGCCCATCTGAAGCGCCGCTATATCGACGCCGGCCGCTTTCCGGGGTCGCAGCTTCTGGTCTACCGCCGCGGCAAGGTAGTGCACAGCGCGGTGCAGGGCTTTGCCGACCTCGAGCGCAAGGCGCCGGTCAAGGACGACACCATCTTCCGGATCTATTCGATGACCAAGCCGATCACCTCGGTGGCCTTCATGATGCTGGTCGAGGAAGGCCGCGTCGCGCTCGACGAGCCCGTCCATAAATATATCCCGGAATGGAAGAACCTCGGGGTTTTCCAGGCCGGCACCGCGCCCTCCTTCCTGACCAGGCCGCCGTCGCGGCCGATGCTGATCGTCGACCTGCTGCGGCATACGTCGGGGCTAACCTACGGCTTCCAGCAGCGCTCCAATGTCGATGCCGCCTACCGCGAAATGAAGATCGGCGAAGTCGTCAAGGCCGGAACGCTGCAGGGAATGATCGACGACCTCGCCAAGATTCCGCTGGAATTCTCCCCCGGCGAGGCCTGGAATTATTCCGTCGCCACCGACGTGGTCGGCTATCTCGTCGGCCTCATCAGCGGCATGCCGTTCGAACAGTTCCTGAAGCAGCGCATCTTCGATCCCCTCGGGATGACCGACACCGACTTTCATGTGCCCGCCGCCAAGGCACATCGCTTCGCGGCCTGCTACTCGGCCGATGCAAAGCTCGGCATGACCTCCAACGCCGCCGATCGCAAGGCTAGCCTCACGCTGCAGGACGACCCGGCCACCAGTTCGTTCCTGTCGCCGCCGACGTTCATTTCCGGCGGCGGCGGGCTGTGCTCGACGGCGGCCGACTACCTCACCTTCTGCCGTGCCCTGTTGAACCGCGGCGAACTCGGCGGCGTCAGGCTGCTCGGCCCCAAAACCCTGGCGCTGATGACATCAAATCATCTGCCCGGCGGCGTCGACCTGCCGGCGATGTCGCGCTCGCTGTTCTCGGAAGCGGCCTATAACGGTATCGGCTTCGGCCTCGGCTTCTCCGTCACCATGAACCCGGCCCAGACACTGATTCCGGGGAGCGCCGGCGAGTATTCCTGGGGCGGTGCGGCGACGACCTCGTTCTGGATCGATCCGGCGGAAGAACTGATCGCCATTTTCATGACCCAGGTGCTGCCGTCGAGCGCCTATCCGATCCGGCGCGAGCTGCGCACCATGGTGTACGCGGCCATCACCGACAGCAATCTCTAGGTACCAACCCGGATTGCCTGGCGTTCAACGCACCATGGAACCCGGCTGCCGCTGGCGCGTTTTAGACGCTTCTCTTATGCTCCGGAGCATCAGGCGCTTTCGCGCCGGATGCCATGGGCCGGGATCCGCGTGCCAAAACTCTCACTGCCAGTGCGTCTCGCCCTGCTGGTCGCGGGAACCACGCTGCCGCTGATCGTCTTTGCGGTTGGTCTCGTCATTTACAACTATGAGCAGGACCGCCGGGCCGCGACGCAGCGCGTGCTGGAAACCGTGCGCAGCATCCGGCTGGTGCTCGACGCCGAAATGCAGCGGATGGCCGGCGGGCTGCAGGTGATGGCGCGGACCAACGCGCTGCGGGACCGCGATTTCGACAGCTTCCGCCGCATCGCCACGGGCTTCCTCGAGCAGTATGGCAAGGACGGCGTCGTGCTGGTGGCCGACCGTGACGGCCGTCAACTGTTCTCCTCGGTCACGGCGGATACAGCGAGCCTTCAGCCGCGCAACAATCGCGACATCGTCGAGAAGGTATTCGCAACCAAAAGCCCGCAATACTCCAACCTGTTCATCGACGCCGCCAAGAAGCAGCTGATCGTAACCGCCGAGGTGCCGGTGCTTCGCGACGGCCAGGTCGTCAGTGTCGTCTCCTTCAGTCCGCCGATCGAGATTTTCCAGGCCATCATCGAGAAGCAGCGCCCCAGCCGGGACTGGACGATCTCGATCTTCGACCGCGAAGGCGTCAATTTCGCGCGGGTACCGAATCCGCAGGATACGCTCGGCAAGCGCGCCTCGCCGTCGCTGTACGCCGCGATGCTGCGTGCACCGGAAGCTACCTTGTCGACGGTGACGCTCGAAGGCGTGCCGCTGATCACCAGCTTTGCACGGTCCTCCCTCACCGGCTGGACGGTCGCCGCCGGGATCGCGGAAAGCTCGCTGGTCGGTCCGTTGTGGCGCAACCTCGCCATCACCAGCGTGATCGGCGGCCTTCTGCTGCTGGTCGGCCTCGCCTTCGCGGTGCGGATGGCGACCGCGATTGCCCGCGGCGAGATGCTCCACGACCTCCTGATCGAGGAGCTCAATCATCGCGTCAAGAATACGCTGGCGATCCTGCAGGCAATCGCCACGCAGACCTTTCGCAGCGCCAACAGGATCGAGCGCGAGAAATTCGAGGGACGGCTCGGCGCGCTGGCGGAAGCGCATAATCTACTGAGCAAGGAAAAATGGGAGCGCTCGGAACTAAGGGACGTCATCGACCGTGTGCTGCAGCCCTATCTGCTCAACGCGCCGGAGCGGCTGCGAATGTCCGGACCCGACGTGCCGCTGTCGCCGCGGCTGGCGGTGGTGCTGTCGATGATCCTGCACGAGATCGCGACCAACGCCGCCAAGTACGGCGCGCTGTCGAACGACAGCGGCAAGGTTGCGCTGGACTGGGAAGTGATTACGGAAGACGTCAAACCGCAATTGAGATTGATCTGGACCGAATCCGGCGGCCCTCACGTCACGGCCCCGGTGCAGCGCGGCTTCGGATCGCGGCTGATCGAGCGCAGCGCCCGCGATCAACTCGGCGGCGAGGCCACCGTTGATTTTCTGCCCCACGGCGTGGTTTACACGGTGACCTGCACGCTCGAGTAGGACACCATTTCGACCGTCGTCAACGACTGCTGTATGGGTCTTTCTCTGTGACTGCTTCAGGCTTGGGGGAGCTTTTTTCGATCCAGGGCTTACCCGGCAGGGAACAAAATCCGACCTTCGGAGCTTATCTCCGAATGCTCGAAATCCAGGAGATCGCGATGAGGCTGACACAGACGTTTTTGGCGGGTTCCCTGCTCACGCTCATCAGTTCGGTGACGCTGGCGCAGGAAGCGCTTACGGGAACGGTCACCATGGTCAATCGGATCAGCGGGACCATCGCCATTCAACCGGCGCAAAGCGGCACTGAAAGCGCCACGGTTGGCGCGAATACCGGCGGAACGGCGGAGCAATTCAAGGTACAAGCCGGCATGCTGACCAATTTGCACGCCGGCGACAGGGTCACCTTTTCCGTCAGCGAAACGGGCGGAACGAAGACCATCACGAAAATCGAGAAGCGCTAGTTTTTCCAAGCCGCCGATCATCCGATCCAGATTCTCCGGGCGAACAACGCGGTGTTCATGAGCAGAGCCGCGCCGAGTAGCCCGATCACGCCTGCCAGAAGCCACTTCGCCCGCAGCAATAAATCGGCCAGCACGACAAACAGCGGAAATGAGACAAGATTAAACCGGCCCATCGAGACGAAGCCTGCCGGTCCACCGCCGAGCGTCAGATACGGCAACAACAACACACCCATGGCGAACAGCGTCCAGGAGGAGCGCAATCGAAACCAGCCCACAGCGATCAGGACAATAAACAGCAGCGTGAACCAGCTGTCCTGCCCCCATGGATTCCAGTCATTGAGGATCAATCGGGTGAAGGGTTCGAATTTGAGTGCCGCGATCAACCTTGCAGCGAAGGTCGTTTCTCGATGGAAAGCCGCCTGCCCGTACGCGAATACAAGGGGATCCCCGAACTGGCTCCAGAGATAGATCATGAACAGCCAGATGCCCGACGTGGCGAGAACGACGCACGGCACAAGGACCGCAAGGAACGGCTTGTGGTCGCGATTGCGCCACATCTCCCAGAGCAGGACGGGTAATAACACAATGCCCGTCGATCGGTCGGCAACGGCCAGGCCCGCAAGCAGCGCTGCCGACAGATAGCGCTGTTGCTTCAAGACAAGAAAAAACCCAACGATCAGGAGTAATTCCAGGGGTTCGGTATACCCGGCCGACAGCAAAACCGACGCCGGAAAAAAGCTGAGCAGCGCGATGGTGGTGAGGGCGATCTGGTCGCCGAATTCCTCGCGAACCAGCTTGAAGAGCGCGACGATAGAAAGCATTCCCGCGACGTTCGACACCAGCAGCAATGCATCCGCAGGCGTCAGGCCGCTAACCGCAGTGAGACCCCGCGCGAGCATCGGATACAACGGGTAAAACACGATATTCTGTTGAATGGTCGGATCGCCGTTATACCGATATCCCTCGGTTGCGATCTTGAAATACCATTCTGAATCCCATTGCAGCAATTGGTGGTACCAGGACGGTCCCGCCGACCAGACATCCGTAGCGATGGGCAGGTACTTCTGTGAGAATACCAATCCGAGTGCGACCACCACCCGCGAACACAGATATATCGATATGGCCCAGAAATAGGGCAGGAAGGAATGATCCTTCGGGATCGCACGCATCTGCATGACCATAGTGTCGCGCGGTACACGCACAAGATCAATCGTATGGAGCGCTGGAAGTCATCTCCGACAGCGCGATACCCCGTTTGTCGGCGCGACATCGGCAACCCCAGGGAGACCCGCCCCCGAAGGCGGCGGCAAGCGCCCTAGCCGAAATTCTGCAATGCCGGAAACGTCTCCAGCAGCCAGATGCTGACACTGGTGACCGCGCCGGTGAGGAAGCCGATGCCGGTGACGACCAGCAGCACGCCCATCGCCCGCTCGACATTGACGAGGTAGCGCTTCATGCGCGCAAACAGTGCGGAGAATTGTTCGACCATGAAGGCCGCGATCAGGAAGGGAATTCCGAGCCCGGCGGAATAGACCGCGAGCAGCATCGCCCCCTTGGTCACCGTGGCCTCGGCGGCGGCGACCGACAGAATGGCCGCCAGGATCGGACCGATGCAGGGTGTCCAGCCGAACGCAAAGGCGAGCCCCATCGCATAGGCGCCCCACAGGCCGACCGGCCTCGGGATCGGCAGCCGCCCTTCCCGCATCATGAAGCCGATCCGGGTCAGCCCGAGGAAATGCAGGCCCATGATGATGATGACGATGCCGGCGACGATCGACAGCTCCGCCGACCAGGCGCGGATCAGGCTCCCGATCAGCGAGGCGCTGGCACCGAGCGCCACGAACACGGTGGAAAAACCGAGCACGAACATGCCGGCCGCCAGCATCACCGCGCGCTTGGAGGATGCTTCCGTCTCGTCATTGGCGACCTGTTCGATGGTCGCGCCGGTGAGGTAGATCAGATAGGGCGGCACCAGCGGCAGCACGCAGGGCGACAGGAAACTGACCAGACCGGCAAGCAGCGCCGCGGGGATCGAGACATCGTGAATCATGCCGTCTTTGCCATCATTGTTATTGGGCTGAACCGGAGTTCCAGCCTGTGCCCCGGATCGTTGCGCGCAGCCCTGCTTCAAGCGGCTGCGACGGGCAGAACCAGGCCATCTCTAGCACCTCTGCGACCACCGCAAGCAACTCAAAGCCGCTCCAGCACTCACTTTTCGTTCAGCTCGCCGTCGGCCCTGCGGCCGGGATCGTGCCTGGTTGGGTGAACGACGAGGCTTACTGTGCATGGGGTTGTTTTCGCGATTTTTCGCTGAGGCCCTGGGTAGGCGACCGCCGTGTCCGGCCGAACGATCGCGACCCCGGGCGGAAAAGAGCCGATCGCGGCCAGGACAACAATCAACTAACATTGACGAGACACGCCACGCCCGCGTCCCGGTCATTCGACTTCCGCCCCCCGCGGCCGGAAATTCTCGACCAGCCGCAGCAGCACGCGGGCGCCGGCGTCGGCGTCATCAGCGTCGACATGCTCATCGGGGTGATGGCTGATGCCGCCGCGGCAGCGCACGAACAGCATGGCGACGTCGGCGATGTCGATCATCGCCATGCCGTCATGGCCGGCGCCGCTCGCCAGTTCGAAGGTACGAAACCCCTCCGCGGCGACGGCTTCCGACACCTGATCCCGCAGCCATGGCGCACAGGGCACGGTGCGGTTCTCGTGGGTGACGTCGAGCTGCAGCTGCAGCTTGCGGCGTTTGGCGATATTCTCGATTCGTCGGACGATATCGGCGACGGCGAGCTTGCGGTGCGCATCGGTGGGTGCGCGGATATCGATGGTGAACGACACCTGTCCCGGGATGACATTGGTGGCGCCGGGCCGCGCATCGATATATCCGACGGTGCCGACAAGCCCGTCCTGGTCGGTCCGGCAGAATTGCTCGATCTCGACAATGCATTCGGCAGCACCCGCGAGCGCGTCGCGGCGCAGCAGCATCGGCACCGTGCCGGCATGGCCGGCCATGCCGGTGAGGCTCGCCGCCAGCCGGGTCGCGCCCGCGATCGCGGTGACGGTTCCGACCGGGAGATGGAGGCCTTCCAGCACCGGGCCCTGCTCGATGTGCAATTCGACATAGGCCAGCAATTCGCTACGCACCCGTGCGGCGGCGCCGATATGATCGGGGTCGAGCCCGAATGTGATCAGCGCCTCGCGCATCGAGATGCCGGCGCTGTCTCTTGAGCCCAGCACGCTCTCGTCGAACGTTCCGGCCACCGCCCGGCTGCCCAGCAGCGTCGAAGCGAAGCGGACGCCTTCCTCATCGGCAAAGCCGGTCACCTCGACGGCGAACGGCAGCCGCTTGCCGCGCCGGTGCAAATCCGCGACGCAGGCAATCGCGGTGATGAGCCCGAGCGGCCCGTCCCATTTGCCGGCGTCGCGCACGGTGTCGTAATGCGAGCCCAGCATCAGGCAGGGCAAGCCCGCTTTCTCGCCTTCGTAACGGCCGCAGACATTGCCGATGGCATCGAGATGCGCCGCCATGCCGGCGTCCCGCATCCACGACAGCAGGAGATCGGCCGCGGCGCGGTGCTCGGGGGAAAGGAAGATTCGCGTCAGGTGATCCGGCGTCTCGGAGATGGCGCCGAGCGCCTCGATCCGGCGGAGGATATCCCGGCCGAGTTCCCCCGTGGCAGCGGTTGCCGGCGCCATCACGACGATCCGACGCTGGGTGCGCCGTCGGCGAGATGCGCGAGACGGGTGTGCCAATGCTGCGCGATCTGCAGCCGGGTGGGCACCCAGACCTTGTCATGGCCAGCGACATAATCGAGAAAGCGCAGCAGCGAGGCCGCCCTTCCCGGCCGGCCGACGACCCGGCAATGCAGGCCCACCGACATCATTTTTGGCGCCGTCGCGCCCTCCGCATAGAGCACGTCAAAACTGTCCTTCAGATAATTGAAGAACTGATCACCATCGCCAAAACCCTGGGCATTCACAAAACGCATGTCGTTGGCGTCGAGGCTGTAGGGAATGACGAGATGCGGTCCGGACGCGCCCCTGACCCAGTAGGGCAGATCGTCGGCGTAGGAATCGCTGGAATACAGAAAGCCGCCGGCTTCCATTACCAGCCGCAGCGTGTTGATCGAGGACCGTCCCGTGTACCAGCCGAGCGGCCGCTGCCCCGTGACCTCGGTGTGAATGCGGATCGCCTCGGCAATGGTCGCCCGCTCCTCCGCCTCCGGCATATTGCGGTGCTCGACCCATTTCAGGCTGTGGCTGGCGATATCCCACCGGGCCTCGTTCATCGCCGCGACGATGTCGGGATTGCGCTGCAGCGCGGTTGCGACTCCGAACACGGTGGCAGGCCACTTGCGTTCGGTAAAGGCGCGCCACAGCCGCCAAAAGCCGGCACGCGAGCCGTATTCGAACATCGATTCGATATTGGCGTGGCGTTGTCCCGGCCATGGCTGCGCGCCGAGCACATCCGACAGGAAGGCTTCCGAGGCGGGATCGCCGTGCAGGATATTGTTCTCGCCGCCCTCCTCGAAATTGACCACGAACTGCACCGCGATACGCGCGCCATCAGGCCATTGCGGATCTGGCGGGTTGCGGCCATAGCCGCTGAGATCCCGGGGGTAAGGGGTATCAGCCATTCCTAGGCCGCCTCGAACCGGACCTTCTGCGCCCCCTTGTAGAGCACGGTCTTGCCCAGCTCCGGCAGCCGCTCGAGCCCCGAGGTCAGTGTAATAAAATGGTTGCCGGCGAGCTGGCCCATCTTGCTGGCGAAGTGCACCCCGCCATAGGCCAGCAGAATCTCGGTCTCGCTGATGCCACCGGGATATAGGATGATCTGGCCGGGTGCCGGATAGCTGGTGTGGTTCTCATAGCCGACGCCGAAGTCGAGATCGCCGAGCGGCAGCCAGACCGCCTCGCCGCTCCAGCGGACATGAACCGCCTGGCTCTCGAACGGCATCGCGGTGCGGAAGGCGGCGCAGGTCTTGGGCGCCAGCTGGTCTTCGAAACGTGCGTCGAACGTGAAGTCGCCCACGCGGACAATGAGTTGGCTCATCCAGATGCTTCCCTGTTCCTCAATTTGAGGACCAGATTGCAGCCGCCGCGCGATCAGGCAAGATTATTTTTGTCGCTGGATTTACGGAAGAAGGTCGCCGGCCGGACCGGACGAGCCGCCAATCCAGCAAGCAATCCCGCTGTCGCCGAATCCGCGGCGCTACTTGACCAGCTTCAGCACGGCGCGCTTGCGCGGGCCTCGTGGCGAGTTCGGATCGTTCGACCGTCCCGCAGGCGCCTGCTCCGGCGGTGTCATCGCATCGCACAGCGCCTTCAGATCCGAATCCGGGAGTTTGCCGATGTCGATCCGAAGGTCGAGAACGGCCAGCGACACCAGCTTGGCGGTCTCCGGGCGAGCCTCCTTGACCAGGGCCGCCCGGCACTGCTCGAGGGTTGCGAGGATCGACTGCAGTCGTTCTTCTGAATTAGCCACCAGCGTTTCTTCCGTTACCGAGCTTGCGAGGTACAGTGGAGGCGATCCAGTCGGCGGTTTCATAGACGTCTCCATAAAGCGCAGATATCCTCGATACGGCCCGCTGAACGTCGTCCGCGGACATGTCGTCGAGGGCATGACTGGCCGACGCATCGCTGAGATAGGCGACCTTGTGGTTACGATGGAAGCCATCGATCATGGTCGACAGGCAGGCCGACTCGCCTGCAAACCCGACCAGCACGATGCCGCCACGGCTTTGGTTCACCAACGCGGTGAACGGTTCGGAAGAATAGCACGACGGGCTCGCCCGTTCGAATACCATTTCGTTGCGGGTGGGCTCAAAACCCTCGATCCAGCGCACGAACGGGGTTGCCCGGTTGAAGAAGGCGGACTCATTGAGCATCCGGATGAAGGCCACCAGCAGCCCGATCTGGCGCGAATGGTCCAGCACCCTGCGGCAATTATCCAGCGCGCGGTCGATCTCGGAAATCGCCAGCAGCCGCGGCTTCGCCAGATATTCCTGCTGCATGTCCACGAACACGACGATCGGGACGCTGGAGGAATTCGCGAAACTCCGAAGGCTTACAACTGACGTCACTTGGCGCCCCTCTCAAGCCCGGAACGGTTACCGGGTGGTATCCCAATGTGCCGGGGGCGGCCTGCAGGCTCAGCCACAGGGTAAGTATAACCCTCGGAATCCCCAGCCCCTGGACCCGCAATGGTTGTAGTTTTCACGATATTCTGCCAAGTTTAGCGGGCAGAAAGGAATCTGTATGCGTCTGGTAGTGGAAAGGGGCGTTCCTCAGGAGGAACGCCAGAAGGTCGCCATCGGCAGTCTCACGGACTGGGACGCCGCCAGGGTTTTCCTGGAAGTGGTCCGCTGCGGCAGTTTCAGGTCCGCCGCGGAGCGGCTGGACTTGTCCATCAACGGCGTGCGCCGCCGCATCGACGATTTCGAGCGGCAGATCGGCGCCACCCTCTTCACCCGCGACGTCCATGGCACCAGGCTGACCGACGAAGGCTCGCAGGTGGTGTCGGCGGTGGAACGCATGGAGGCGGCTTCGTTCGATCTGCTGCGCGCCAGCAATTCTGTCACCAATACGCTGTCCGGCGAAGTCCGGGTGGCCGTTACCGAGGGCCTGGGGACATTCTGGCTGGCGCCCCGCCTCGTCGAATTCCAGCAAGCGTTCCCGAACATCACGGTCGACCTGCACTGCGCGATGCGCTCTGCCGACGTGTCGCGGCATGAGGCCGACATTGCGATCCATCTGTCGCGGCCCGCGGCGCTCGACGTCAAGCTGGTGCGGCTCGGCCGCATGCATATGATGTTCTTCGCCAGCGAGAAATACATCGAGACTTTCGGCGCGCCGAAGACGACGGCAGAACTTGTCAAGCACCGGTTGGTGATGCAGGTCGCCGATGAGATCGCCGCCAAGGAAACGTTCGACAGTCTGTTTCCGGGTTATTCGCAACGCGATTTGCTGGTGATGAAAACCAACGTCAGCAGCGCGCATTACTGGGCCGTCGCCAACGGCGCCGGCGTCGGCGTGTTTCCAACCTACGGCTGGGCGCTCGGCGGTAAGATCGTGCCGCTCGAAATTCCATTAAGCCGGCCGTTCGATATTTGGCTTTCCTATCATGCCGGTAGTGGCCGTATCCCCAGGGTACGGCACATGATCGACTGGCTGGTGGAGGCTTTCAATCCCGCAAGATTCCCGTGGTTTAAGGACGAATTCGTCCATCCAAGCGAATTTAAAGCGGTATATAAGGGTGAATCCCTGACCCATCTCTTCGGGGGCTTCTCGACCGACGGACGACAAAAGGCAGAATGATGAAAGCAGCAGCGAAGAAAATGAAGCAGCGCAGTGCCGGTAAACCCGACATTGAATTGGGCAAGCGGATCCGGCTTCGGCGCGTTGAGCAGAAGATCTCGCAGGCGGAGCTCGGCGACAAGCTCGGCGTCAGCTTCCAGCAGGTGCAGAAGTACGAGAAGGGTGTCAACCGCGTCGGCGCTGCCCGTCTTCAGGCAATCGCCACCGCGCTCGATGTGCCCGTCACGTTCTTCTATGACGGCGACGGCAAGGCGCGTGAAGTCGAGAGCCTGCTGTTCCTGGACAGCGCGTTCAGCCTGAGGCTGTTGCGCGCCTACAGCAAGATCAAGGACCAGACCGTTCAGCGTCAGCTGGTGTCCTTGATGGAATCGATCGCCGCGAACGAAGACTGAGCGCTGCGAATCAATCCCGGCGCGAACCCGTGGGTTCGCGGCCCGGGTCGCAGTGTGAACGGTTGGTTCGCGGTATCTCTCGCCGGGCCATAGCCGGTCCGGGCGCGACAGGACGAGCCCACCGCCGTAGAAAACGGCGGCATCTGGCTGTTCGATATATCTGGCTGTTCGATATCAAGGCACCATCGCGCCTCGTGCGAACAGCGTCAGCTGTGGCATGACGTCGTGTCATTCCAGCGTGGCGCCCGAATTCCTGACGATCACGGCCCAGCGATCGACCTCGGTCTTGACGTAAGCGGCAAAACTGTCCGGCGTTGAGCCGGGCAGCGGCTCCAGCGCGAGCGCCGTCAACTTGTCGCGCGTTGCAGGATCGGCGAGCAGTTTTCCGATCTGCGCCGCCAGCTGGTCGGCGATATCACGCCGCAGGCCGGCGGGCCCGACCACGCCCTGCCACGCCACCAGTTCGAAGCCGGGCAGGCCCGCTTCCGCCAACGTCGGAATGTCGGGCGCGGCAGCGACCCGCTTTGACGTGGCGACGCCAAGGCACCTCAGCTTGCCCTCTCGAATCGGCTTCAGCGCAGGCTGCAAATCCATCATCACGAAGGCAATGTGCCCCGCGATCATGTCCTGCATCGCGGTCACGCTGCCGCGATACGGCACGTGGCGGATATTGATCCCGGCCGCCGCCTTCAGCATCTCGGCGCCGAGATGCTGCGGGCTGCCATTGCCGGCCGAGCCATAGGCCAGTCCCGGCTTCGATTTGGCGTAGGCGATGAAGGCGGACAGCGTCTTCGCCGGGATCTGCGGGTTGACGATCAGCGCGAACGGCACGCCGGCCACCAGCGCAATCGGGGTAAAATCCTTGACCGGATCGTATGGTAGCTTCCTGTAGAGCGTCTTGTTGATGGCGAGCGTGGTCGAGGTCGCCATCAGCAAGGTATGGCCATCCGGCTCGGCGCGCGCCACATGCTCCGCGCCGACCGCGGTGGCTGCACCCGGCTTGTTCTCGACGCTGACATGCGCGCCAAGCCCGCTTCTCAGCTGATCGGCGACCAGGCGGCCGAGCAGATCGGTGGTGCCACCCGCGGGATAGGGCACGATCATCTTGATGCCCTGGCTGGGATAGGCCGCCTGCGCAAAGGCCGGCAACCCCGTCAGCAAGGCTGCCCCGCATCCGGCCATCGCTTCCCGGCGCGTCAATGCCATGGTTTCCTCCCAGCGCATTTTTTCTCCATCGCTGTTGCGGAATAGCATAGCCGCTCACGTGGCATATCAAAGGCGTCATGACTCCAATCGACGCCATCATCTGTGGCGACAGCGCAACAGCCTCAACAGCGGCTTAATACCATACAACTTTCGCGAGCATTCATCTAGATATCCCACCTTCGACTCGGGCAGAAATACCGGCATGGTAGGGCCAATGGGCGCCTGCTGGTCCGCACCCATGGCATCGACCTCCTTCCTGCCGTCCACGAGGTCTCCGGCAATCAGTTGCCCTGTTTGCCCATGTCGCCGGTCTATTCTGTTACCCGTGCAGCCGGGTCGGCCCGGGTTACCCGCCCCTTGGCTGGCCGGCTCAGCTTCATTGCCGCAGGATCGAAGCAGTGCTTCAATCCGACTCCGACTCCCTTCACGAAAGCGCACACCATGCTGGACGTCCCGCAAAAATCAGAAAAAACTTTCGCCGACGGCAAGATCCTGCAAAGCGTGACCGACGGTGTCGGCGTCATCACCTTCAACAATCCGGCGAAGCGCAACGCCATGTCGCTCGACATGTGGGAAGGGCTCGGCCAGGCGCTGGTCGAACTGCGCGACGATCCCGATGTGCGCGTCGTGATCATGGTCGGCGCCGGCGACAAGGCCTTCGTGTCCGGCGCTGATATTAGTCAATTCGAAAAAACCCGTCATAACGCCGAGGCCTCGGAAGAATATTCGAGAAAGAGCGCCGCGCAACGCGCGCTGCTGGCGGACTACCCGAAGCCGACCATCGCCTGCATCCGCGGCTTCTGCCTCGGCGGCGGCATGCAGGTGGCGATGCTGGCCGACATCCGCCTCGCCTCAGAATACAGCCAGTTCGGCATCCCCGCCGCAAAACTCGGTATCGCCTATGGCTATGAGGGATTGAAGCATCTGGTGTCGCTGGTCGGCCCGTCCTGGGCGCGGCTGCTGATGTATACGGGGATGCGGATCGATTCCGCGGAAGCGGTGCGGATCGGCCTGGTCGATCGCGTGATCGCCGACCTCGACCTGTGGGACGAAACCCTGCAGATCGCCCGCACCATCTCCGGCAACGCGCCGCTGGCCATTCAGGCCGCCAAGATCACCATCGCACAGGTGCTGAAAGACGAAAGCCACCGCGACATGGACGCCATCAGGAACATCGGCACCGCCTGCATGGATTCGGAAGATTTTCGCGAGGGCCGGCAGGCTTTCATGGAGAAGAGGAAGCCGCAGTTCAAGGGAAAGTAAATCGAAACCGTAGCCCGGATGGAGCGAAGCGAAATCCGGGGGCGGCACACACAAACACTCGCGGTTGGATGGTGGTGTCAGACACCTTCTGCGACGATGAACATCGGTGGCTATGGGTTCCTGCGTTCGCAGGAACGACGTTGAAAGAGGATGGCCAGGGCCCACAGTACCGTTTGACGTCAGCGCAATCCAGCTTTCTTTGTTGTCGCACGAAAGCTGGATTGCTTCCTCGCAAGCGCTCCTCGCAATGACGACCCCACGCCGCTGTGTGACTACCCGGCGGGAAAATCAGTTCGTATCGCTCGCCCAGGAATTGGGGCATGTTCCAACTCCCCGCAAGAATATTTCTGTTTTCCAGAATTTATATTTGACAGCGAGGTAGAAACAGCATTATTGATTCGCCATCCCGTCCCATTCCGAGGGGCGTTGCGCAACGTCAACGACGCGGGGCGGGGATGCGGTGGACGCGGATGGCGCTCCTGACGAGGGCGCCTGAGGCGGACGGCGAAGTCGTGTGGT
>NZ_JAUSLT010000029.1 GCF_030646015.1 Bradyrhizobium sp. | reverse complement strand
CCTGCGATTTCGGATCGTTCTTGTTGGCGTCGGGGTGATGCTTCTTGGCGAGCTTGCGATAGGCGCTCTTGATCGCCGCAGCACTGGCGCCCCGCGGCACCCCCAAGACCTCATAGGGGTCGCGCATCCGTCACGTCTCCTTCAATAGCGTTTTCGAGCGAAGTGGATACCGGTTCGCGGTGAAGAAAACGCGTCGAAACAAGGGAATTTGGATCATAGACTACGGGCGGCTCGCCCGCTTCAGGCTTCATCTGGGGTGCCCGTGGTATTTTTGCAACGGGGCTAGCCCCGCCGCCACGGCTTTAACGTATGAATTTCCCAACGGCCATGGCCGGCCTTGCAGGCGGCGCCCTGCAGCCAGCTTTCGGAGCGGCCGTTGACGTAGCTGGCCAGGAAATCCCGGCAGGTCCGGCCATCTTCGGATGAATAGGCCTGGGCCAGCGGCGTCACCGAGCCGCGGGCGCCGGTCTCGGGGTTTTCCCAAGGCTGGCTGGAATCCTTGCTGCCCTTGGTCAGCACGTCGGAGGCGGCGGTGCGGGCAAAGGCCAGATCGGTCTCGGTGGGCACCGGCGGCTGCGCCGGCCCGATCGATCCCGTCACTTCCACGTCCCTGTCTTCCATTTTGGCAAAGGTGCCGTCGCCGCGGGACAGGCTGCAGCCTGCGGAGCCGAGACCGATCAGAATCAACGTCACCACCGCGCCCGCCGGCCTGATCGCCGGTAGGCCAATGCGTCCCCATGTCTTATATAGGGCGAGCCCACATGGGGACTGCAACGCGCTCTGGGACGCGGGCGGACGCAACTCGGAACTCCTGACATGACCGACACAACCTCCATCAAACACCCGACACCGTTAACATCAGGTGATTTCACCGCGGCCGAGGAACCGTTTGCGCTGTTCGGCGAATGGTTTGCCGAGGCGGTGAAGGCCGAGCCAAACGATCCCAACGCGATGGCGCTGGCGACCGTCGACGCCGACGGGCTGCCTGACGTGCGCATGGTGCTGATGAAGGGCTATGATGCCGACGGTTTTGTCTTCTACAGCCACATCGCCAGTCAAAAAGGCCGCGAACTCGCCACAAATCCTAAGGCGGCTTTACTGTTTCACTGGAAATCGCTGCGCCGGCAGGTCCGCATCCGCGGCAACGTGTCGCCGGTGACCGACGCCGAGGCCGACGCCTATTTCGCCACCCGCCCGAAGCAGGCGCAGATCGGCGCCTGGGCCTCGAAGCAGTCGCAGCCGCTGGAAAGCCGCTTTGCCTTCGAGCAGGCGATCGCCAAGGTGGCGGCCAGGCACATCGTCGGCGAAGTGCCGCGCCCGCCGGGCTGGAGCGGCTGGCGCATCGAGCCCGCCCGGTTCGAATTCTGGCACGACCGCCCGTTCCGGCTGCACGACCGCATCGAATTCGCGCGCCCGGCGCCCGACCAGCCATGGTCGAAGACGCGGCTTTATCCGTAGAGTAAGCCGTCATGGCCGGGCTCGACCCGGCCATCCACGCCTTCGCGTGAACGACCAAAGCAAGACGTGGATGCCCGGGACAAGCCCGGGCATGACGAAAAACAAGAGAACCGTTTATGCCGAATCCAACTAACCACGGCCCGCGGCGCACGATGCTCCTGACCGGAGCCAGCCGCGGCATCGGGCACGCCACCGTGATCCGCTTTTCCTCGGCGGGCTGGCGCGTCCTGACCTGTTCGCGGCATCCCTTTCCCGAGGAGTGCCCGTGGGGCGCCGGACCCGAGGACCACATCCAGGTCGACCTCGCCGACCATGACGACACCACGCGGGCGATCTCGGAAATCCGCCAGCGGCTGGAGGGCGGCGAGCTGCACGCGCTGGTCAACAACGCCGCGATTTCGCCGAAGGCCGAAGGCGGCGCGCGGCTGGGATCGATCGATACCGACATCGAAACCTGGAGCCATGTCTTCCGGGTCAACTTCTTCGCACCGATCATGATGGCGCGCGGGCTGATCGAGGAATTGAAGGCCGCCAAGGGCTCGGTGGTGAACGTCACCTCGATCGCGGGCTCGCGCGTGCATCCGTTCGCAGGCGCGGCCTACGCCACATCGAAGGCGGCGCTAGCCTCCCTGACCCGCGAGATGGCGTCCGATTTCGGCCGCATCGGCGTCCGCGTCAATTCGATCGCGCCGGGCGAAATCGACACCTCGATCCTGTCGCCGGGCACCGAGAAGATCGTCGAGCAGCAGATCCCGCTGCGCCGGCTCGGCACGCCGGATGAAGTCGCAAAGATCATCTATGTGCTGTGCACGGAGACCAGCTCCTACGTGAACGGCGCGGAGATTCATATCAACGGCGGGCAGCACGTGTAGCTGAGCGGTATCGATGGGCTTCTTACCCTCCCCTGGAGGGAGAGGGTCGGCTCACATTGAGCGCAGCGAAATGTGAGACGGGGTGGGGTGATCTATCAACGTGGGCACTGTTCCAGGTGAGGGACTGTCCCCCCACCCCCCCGCGCGGTTCACCCGCGTCGACCCTCCCCCTCCAGGGGAGGGTGAAGAGAACGCGCCCGCTCAAACCAGTCCGCGCAGAATCTGCGCGGCCTGCCAGCGCAGGCTGTCGGCCTCGACGTTGAAGGTGCTCGAGCATTCGTCCTCGCGCTCGCCTTCCTGTAACGCCGCCCCACAATGCCGGCACATCCGCGCCGACATCGCCTGCGCCCTGCCCGCGGCGTTGCGGTCAGCCTGATAGCGCGCGAAATCGACGACGTTGCGGGGTGACGTTATGAGTTTCTCAACCATGGCTGTCCTCGCGGCTTGTGACAGCGTTATCGCAGAAAGCCGTCGCGCAAACGTTCAGCGCAATGCTCAAATTTTATCCGTAGAAATGTGGCGGGTTCCCTGGTTTTTCGCAGGTGTATGAAAGCCCCGCAGGACGGGTGTACCGTTTAACCCCTCAGTGACTACAGCCACTTCTTCCATCTGAAGAAGAAGTACGGCCCGGCGGCTGCGAGCAGCATCATGAGCAGCGCCATCGGGTAGCCGTGGGTCCATTCCAGCTCCGGCATCATCTTGAAATTCATGCCGTAGATCGAGGCGATCAGGGTCGGCGGCATCAGCACCACCGCCATCACCGAAAACAGCTTGATGATGTTGTTCTGCTCGAGATTGACGACGCCGAGCATGGCGTCGAGCACGAAGGTGATCTTGTTGGAGAGGTAGCTGGCATGGTCGGTCAGCGAGGTGACGTCGCGCTGCATGGTCTTCAGCTGCTCGCGCATGTCCTTGGACCATTTGACGCCTTCGGTGCCGGCGGCGACGAAGGTCACCACCCGGCCGATCGAGACCAGGCTTTCCCGCACCTTCGAGGTGATATCGCCCTTGCGTCCGATCGCGATCAGGATGTCGGAATAGCGCTTGGCCTGGCCGGTGCGCGCGGCCCCCGCGGGCTCGAAAATATCGTGGCTGATGGTGTCCATGTCGCCGCCGGCGCGCTCCAGAATGTCGGCATTGCGGTCGATCACCGCATCCAACAGCTCCATCAGCACCATTTCGCCGGTGATCCCCGGCGCGCAGCCGCGCGCCAGCTTGTTCTCCACCAGCAGGAACGGCTTGGGTTCGTCGTAGCGCACGGTCACCAGCCGGTGGCCGGCGAGGATGAAGGTCACCGCCGTGGTGCGCGGGTTCTCGGTGTCGGCCGCACACATCAGCGTCGCCGTCATGAAGCGGGCGCCGTTTTCGATATAGAGCCGGCTGGAAATCTCGATTTCCTGCATGTCCTCCCGGGTCGGAACCGCGATCCCGGCCAGCCGCTCCACCGCCTTGTCCTCGCCCCCGGTCGGCTTGATGAGGTCGAGCCAGACCGCGCTCTCCGGCAGTTCGGCAAAATCGGCGTCGACGATCTTCTTCAGATTGAATTCGGCAGGGACGTACACTGAGAGCATGGAGGACTCCGGGACCGAGCGCGCTGCTTTTTCTTCGGACACGTTTCGTGGCGCAAACCGGTACCCACCCCACCGGTCAGGCCCGAGGGCAGGCTTCGCTCGAAACGCTATGGCTACCAACAGGACTTAGCTCGATTCTGGCAAGCGCTTGATGACTGCCAGATTAACCCCCGATCCATGTTTGCGGCGACGGAATGGCAGCTCCGTGGCGACGATTCGGCGACGGGCCTGTAACTGCCCAAAAATCAGCCTGAAACGGCAACAGCTGCGGTAAAAAGGTCACAGCCAGCCTGCTGCGACGCGGGACAGGCATCTAAGCTCTGGAATTGTTGGCGATTTCAACGATAATGCAATTAATGGAATCGTGGCGTTTCGGGCGCAGGGTTGGTGCGCGACCGCGAAGACTTTCGATTGGAACTGAACCATGTCGTCGCTGAAGGCAATGTTGGGAATGCTGGCCGCCGGCCTGATGCTGTCGGGCTGCATGCAGGCTACGACATATCAATCAGCCCCCGAGGCCACGCTCAAGCCGGCCGACAAGGCGCAGCTTGCCAAGGCGCGTTACGCCAAGGTGGCCGTGGCCGAACCGTTCCGCCGCGCCATCGTCGACTATCACCGCAAGGAAATGCCCGGCACCATCGTGGTCGATTCCGACAATCATTATCTCTATCTGGTGCAGGATGGCGGCAAGGCGATCCGCTACGGCGTCACCGTCGGCGAGGAAGCACTGGCGTTTTCCGGCATCGCGCGCATCGGCAACATGGCGGAATGGCCGAAATGGACGCCGACCGCTGACATCCACAAGCGCATCGAAGGCTTGCCCGCCTCGGTACCCGGCGGCGTCGACAATCCGCTCGGCGCCCGCGCGCTGTACCTTTACCAGGGCAACCGCGACACCCTGTTCCGGATCCACGGCACCAATCAGCCGGAATATATCGGCGCCTCGATTTCGTCGGGCTGTATCCGCATGACCAACGAGGACGTCATCGATCTCTATACCCGCGTCAAGCAGGGCACCGTCGTGGTCGTGCTCGACCCCAAGCAGGGCGACTCGCCGTACAATTCCAAGATGGCGCTGCAGGGCGGCGGCAACGCGATGATGCAATAGCCGGTCAGACCGGCTTCGCATCATCGGACGATCCAATCAAAAGCGCCGGTCCTCCCGGCGCTTTTTCGTTGGCTGCGCGGCGACCGCGGCTTCCGGCTTCGCCGGTTTGGCCGCATCGGGTTTTCCCTGCCCCGACTTGCCTTGCCCGGCCTTAGCCCGTTCGGATCTGGCCTGCTCTTGCTCCGACTTGCCTTGTTCAGATTTGCCTTGCTCTGATTTGCCTTGCTCGGCCTTGGCGGCGACTTCGCGTGGCGGGGCCTCCTCCGGCCGCTCGGCCGGCAGCAGCGGGGCGATTTGCGGCAGCGGGTCCCACACGTTCCACTGGCAGATCTTGTAGTTGTTTCGCCGCTCCATCAGATCGATATGGATGTGGTCCTCGTGATACCAGTCCGAGCCCGGCCCCAGCACCGTCGGAAACCGGGCGCACATCGAATGCAGCACGCTTTCGCGGGTCTCGCGCGGCACCGTGCGATCGGTCAGCGAGATCGAGCGGCCGTTGGCGAGCTTGATGGCGCGAATATCGAGCGCGTTGGCGCGGCCGTGCTCGGACAGTCTGGCGCCGATCACGCGATTGCGGCCCCGACACTCGAAGGAATTGAAATTGTCGAGGTCGCTGATGGTGCTGCCGAGGCTCAAAGCCAGCGGCGCCATGTCGGTGCGGATCCAGTCGGCGACCGCGGTGGCCATGGCACAGCGCAGGACGGCCGCCGGCTTCACCGAGACCCGTCGTTTGTCCGGCAGCACCACGGCTTCCAGCCGCACCAGGTCCTCGCCGCCGCAGCCGCCGGCGCCCTTGATGTCGGGGATGCTGGGGGCGATCGCGACCGCTTCCGTCAGCGCCAGCCGGCAAGCCGAGGGCGGCGGCGGCGCGGGAGGCGCCTGCTCGGCGGCCTTGTCGGTCCCGGCGGGGGCGGGCTTTTCCGGTTCGGGTCTGTCGGTTTCCGCCCGATTGGGTTCCGGCTTGGGCTCAGGCTTTGACTCGGGCTTGGACCCGGCATTGGCTTCAGCTTTGGGCGCCTCGGCCGGGCGCGGCTTCGGCAGCGGCACCGCCAGCACCGCCCGGCGCGGCTTCTTCGGCCTGCTCTCCCCGAACAAGCCGCTCCAGGGTCCCGGGGGCCATGCCCCCGCTTTCGCCGCGGCGGCGGGCATTGATTGGGCGCAAAGACACAGCAGGGCCACGGCGGTAACCATTGCCGCCGCGGTGCCGCGAAAGCTCGCACAAGGCCATTTCCGGCTTGCTTTCTCCGCGCTAAAGTTCATGGCAATTCCGAATAAGAGCGGCAAGCGACAACACATTCTGGAGGAACGACCGTATGCTTGGATTGATGCAAGACTGGCCTTTGCTTTGTCACCGGATTATCGAGCACGCCGCTGAAGTCCATGGCACCCAGGAGGTCATAACGCGATCGGTCGAAGGCCCGATCCACCGCACCAATTACCGGCAAATCCGCGACCGCGCGCTGAAAGTCTCGCAGCGGCTCGACCGCGACGGCATCAAGCTCGGCGACCGCGTCGCCACCATCGCCTGGAACACCTGGCGCCATCTCGAAGCCTGGTACGGCATCATGGGCATCGGCGCGATCTGCCACACCGTCAATCCGAGACTGTTCCCCGAGCAGATCGCCTGGATCATCAATCATGCCGAAGACCGCGTGGTGATGACCGACCTCACCTTTATTCCGATTCTGGAGAAGATCGCCGACAAGCTTCCCACCGTGGAACGCTACATCGTCTTCACCGACAAGGCGCACATGCCGCAGACCACGCTGAAGAACGCGGTCGCCTATGAAGACTGGATCGCGGAAGCCGACGGCGATTTCAAGTGGAAGACCTTCGACGAAAACACCGCCGCCGCAATGTGCTACACCTCCGGCACCACGGGCGATCCCAAAGGCGTGTTGTATTCGCATCGCTCCAACGTGTTGCACGCGCTGATGGCCAATTCAGGCGATTCCCTCGGCGCCAACGCTGCGGATACAATGCTTCCCGTGGTTCCATTGTTCCATGCCAACAGCTGGGGCATCGCGTTCTCGGCCCCCTCGATGGGCACCAAGCTGGTCTTCCCCGGCGCCAAACTCGACGGCGCCTCGGTCTATGAGCTGCTCGACACCGAGAAAGTGACGCATACCGCCGGCGTGCCGACGGTGTGGCTGATGCTGCTCAACCACATGTCCGCCAACAGCCTGAAACTGCCGCATCTGCGCATGGTGGTGTGCGGCGGCTCGGCGATGCCGCGCTCGATGATCCAGTCGTTCCTCGATCTGGGCGTCGCGGTTCGCCACGCCTGGGGCATGACCGAAATGAGCCCGATCGGCACGCTGGCCGCGCTGAAGCCGCCATTCGCCGAACTGAAAGGCGAGGCCCGGCTCGATATCCTGCAGACCCAGGGCTATCCGCCGTTCGGCGTGCAGATGAAGATCACCGACGATGCCGGCAAGGACCTGCCGTGGGACGGCAAGACTTTCGGGCGGCTGAAAGTCAGCGGACCCGCGGTGTCAAAGGCCTATTTCCGGCTCGATGCCGACATCCTCGACGAGGACGGCTACTTCGACACCGGCGACGTCGCCACCATCGACGCCCACGGCTATATGCGGATCACCGACCGCTCCAAGGACGTGATCAAGTCCGGCGGCGAGTGGATTTCGTCGATCGACCTGGAAAACCTCGCGGTCGGACATCCCGCGGTGGCGGAAGCCGCCGTGATCGGCGTCTATCATCCGAAATGGGACGAGCGTCCGCTCCTGATCATCCAGCTCAAGCAGGGCCAGAGCGCGACGCGCGAGGACATCCTGAAGTTCATGGACGGCAAGATTGCAAAGTGGTGGATGCCTGACGATGTCGCCTTCGTCGACGGCATTCCGCACACCGCGACCGGCAAGATCCTGAAAACCGCGCTGCGCGACCAGTTCAAGGCCTACAGTTTCCCCAACGCCGCGGCGTAGGCGGGCACTGTTCTTCCCTTCTCCCCTTGTGGGAGAAGGTGGCGCGGATGAAATCCGCGCCGGATGAGGGGTCTCTATCCGCGGAGACAGACCCCTCACCCGTCCGCGATGCTGCGCATCGCGTCCACCCTCTCCCACAAGGGGAGAGGGAAAAAGGCAGCCCTTTGCATTGTCGATAGCAGCTTATCGCCGGGCAGCGGCCTGATGCTTTCCGGATGTCGGCTCAGACCTTGCGACCGGCACCAAGCTCGTCCGGATCATCGTCCACAGCTCGCGCACCCTCCGAATTCCTTCTTTCGCCGATGAAGCAATGGCCGCCGCGCGTTCGCGGTGCGCCAGCTTTGCGTAAGCGGCGATATCGAGGCTGCCGTCCGGATGGCGCAAGACGCCCTCAATGTCCTGCGCCCGCGGCGCGTGGCCGTTCGGATTTACTTGCCGGTACATAGCGATTCTCCTTCATTGCGAAGGGAAACCATATTATGTATTTTAAACGCTATAATGAGCTATAACTTACATTCATACGTGAATTGAATTCATGAGTGTCAATGCCGCCTCCGCCGAGATGAACGCGTTTGTGCGCGTGATCGAGCGCGGCAGCTTTGCCGCCGCGGCTGAAGATCTCGGGATCACGCCTTCCGCGCTGTCCAAGCTGGTGACCCGCATCGAGGACCGGCTGGGCGTCAGTCTGCTGACGCGGACGACGCGCCGGCTGGCTCTGACCGCGGAAGGCGAAGTTTTTGTCGCCCGAAGCCGGGACATCCTCGCATCGATCGAGGCCGCGGAAGCCGAGGTCACGGCGGCAAGCCGGCTGCCCCGCGGTCATCTCAGGGTCAGCGTCGGAACCGCCATCGCCAAACTCATCCTCTGTCCGGCCCTTCCGGTTTTTCTTGGCCGTTATCCGGACATCACCGTCGAACTGCATGTTTCTGACCACCAGGTCGATCTGGTTGCCGAACAGGTCGACGTGGCCATCCGCTCCGGCGCGCTCGGTGACTCCACCCTGGTGGCGCGCAAGATCACCGAAGCGAAACGTCTGATCTGCGCCAGTCCGCTCTACCTGGAGAAACACGGATCGCCGCGCGTGCCCGCCGATCTGCTGCAGCACAATTGCCTGACGCTGCCGGGACCCGCGTGGTCGCAATGGCCCTTCCACACCCATGAGGGCATCAACCGCCTCGCCGTATCCGGCTCCTTCACCAGCGACAATGCCGACCTGCTGCTCGACATGGCGGTGGCCGGGCTTGGCATCGCGCGGCTGGCGGATTTCATGGTTGCACGCGCGGTACGGCAGGGCACGCTCGTTCCGCTGCTGCTGGACAGCCAGATGCCGGAGTCGTTTCCGATCCACGCGCTGACCGTCCCGGGCCGCCACCGCGCGCCGCGCATCAAGGCCTTTGTCGACTTCGTGGCCGCGCAGTTCGACCATGCGCCATGACGGGTTCTCTTCCCTTCTCCCCTTGTGGGAGAAGGTGGCAGCCGAAGGCTGCCGGATGAGGGGTCTCTATCCGCTGAGACAGACCCCTCACCCGTCGCCTCACTTCGTGAGGCGCCACCCTCTCCCACAAGGGGAGAGGGAAGTAAGAGCCCCCCAATCCACCCTTGAATTTGCCGTTAGTCCGTGGTCTCAAGCAGGCCAGTGCAGCCTGGCGCCATTTGCCCGGCAAGGCTTCAACCGGCAGATTTCTGAGCTATGGCCCGCAGGTTTTCCGCTCCCTATCAGTCGGAGCCCGTGTCCAGCCTCGCCACATGGGCGCGCAATCTCGCGGTGTTTTCGGTGGTCGCGGTGGTGGTTTCGATTCTTATCGTCCGCTTCGGGTTCCTCGAGGTCAAACCGGCGCTGGCGACGTTTTTCGGGGCGCTGGCCTGCGCGGGGCTTTCCATCCTGACGGGATTGGCCGCCTTCGTCGCGATCTGGCAGAACGGATCGCGCGGCATGAGCCGCATCCTGCTGGCGTTCCTGATCGACGCCGTCGTGCTGGCCTATCCGGCCTATCTCGGCCTGCAATACCGCAAGCTGCCGAAGATCCACGACATCACCACCGACCCGATCGATCCGCCGCGTTTCGAGGCGCTGGCGCGATTGCGCAGCATCGACGGCGCCAACCCCGCTGTCTATGCCGGGCTCTATTCCGCCGAACAGCAGCGGCTGGCCTATCCCGAGATCGTTACGGTCGAACTCGAAGTCCCGGCACAGCGCGCCTATGAGGTGGCGCTCGCCCTCGTCAACAGGCGCAAATGGCGTGTGGTCGACGAGCGGGCGCCGCAGCCGCGCCGCGACGGCCGCATCGAGGCCATCGCGCAAACCCCGATCATGGGATTTCGCGAAGACGTGTCGATCCGTATCAAACCCGACCGCGAGGGTTCGCGCGTCGATATCCGCTCGTCGTCACGCTATTTCGAAAGCGACCTCGGCAGCAACGCCGCGCGCGTCTCCAGCCTGATCGACGACATCAACTCAGCCGTCGACGCCGCCAAACCCGCGGTGAAGAAGCCGCAGGCGCCGGCCAAGGCGCAGGCGAAGAACGTGAAGAAGGAGCGCTGAGCCTCCGTTCATTCCGGGGCGATGCGAAGCCATCGAACCTCAGATGTGCAATTGCACATCGGGGAATCTCGAGATTCCGGGTTCGTCGCTGCGCGCCGCCCCGGAATGACAGCTAGACCAACCGGTAATTTCCGCCGATCACCGGGTCGCCCTCCGTCGCCACCACGCCGCGGCCGACCAGATCCTCCAGATGCGCCAGCACGGAATAGCCGGCCGCTCCCGTCAGCCGCGGGTCGATGCCGATATAGATCGCGCGCACCATGGTCGGGATATCGGTTTCGCCCTTGGCGAGCCGATGCAGGATCGAGGCCTCGCGCGCCTGGCGATGCCGGACCAGAAACCGGACGAAGCGCCGGGCGTCCGGAATCTCCGGGCCGTGACCGGAAAAATACAAATCCTCCTCGCGCTGCGCCAGCGTTTCCAGCGACGCCATGTAGTCGATCATCGATCCGTCCGGCGGCGCCACGATCGAGGTCGACCAGCCCATCACGTGGTCGCCGACGAAACTGATCTTCCGCTCGGGCCAGGCGAACGCCAGATGATTGGCGGTATGGCCCGGCGTCGCCACCGCTTCCAGCGTCCAGCCCGCGCCTTCGATGGTGTCGCCGTGCTTGACTTCGATGTCCGGCTTGAAGTCGCGGTCGGCGCCGGATTCCGGGTTGTGCTTCTCGCTCTCGTAGCGCGGCCGCGAGGCGCGATGCGGACCCTCGGCATGAACCGTGGCGCCGGTGGCGGCCTTGATCCGTGCGGTGTTCGGCGAGTGGTCGCGGTGGGTGTGGGTAACCAGGATGTCCGTCACGGTTTCGCCGCGCACGGCGTCGAGCAGCGCCGCCGCATGGGCCGCGTCATCCGGGCCGGGATCGATGATCGCGACGTTGCCGGTCCCCACGATGTAACTGACCGTTCCGGTGAAGGTGAACGGGCTCGGATTATCGCAGAGCACGCGCCGCACGCCGGGGCGGACTTGCTCGACCACGCCGGGTTTCAGGGGAAAATCGCGGTTGAACGGGATGTCGTCGTTGTCGGCCATGGGGGTGTCTACTCCGGCGTCATTCCGGGATGCGCCGCAGGCGCAGACCCGGAATCTCGACAAGGATAGAATGATGCGCTCGAGATTCCGGGTTCGCGTCTGCGACGCGCCCCGGAATGACGGTGCTGAATTACGAAAACGCCTGAATGCCGGTGATGGCGCGGCCCAGGATCAGGGCGTGGACGTCGTGAGTGCCTTCATAGGTGTTGACGGTCTCCAGGTTCTGCGCGTGGCGCTTCACGTGATATTCGATCTGGATGCCGTTG
>NZ_JAUSLT010000027.1 GCF_030646015.1 Bradyrhizobium sp. | reverse complement strand
CACGAAATCGGTATATTGCTGCGGCGTGCCGTAGTCGGGGCGGGCGCCGATCTTGGCCAGGTTCTCCTTGATGTCCCCGCGCTCCAGGAACACCTTGATTTCCTTGTTGAGGGCGTCGAGCACCGGCGCGGGCGGGGCCTTCGGCAGGAAAATGCCGAACCAGGACGAGACGTCGAACTTGGCCAGCTCCGGCACGCTCTCGCGCATGGTCGGGACGGTGGGTGCGAGCGCGGTGCGCTCGGTCGTGGTCACCGCCAGCGCGTTGAGCTTGCCGGCCTCGACCTGAGGCAGCGTCGGATAGAGATTGTCGAACAGGACCTGGATATCGCCGCCAAGCGCTGCCTGCAACGCCGGGCCCGCGCCACGGAACGGCACATGCACCATCTTCAGCCCGGTCAATTGCAGGAACCATGCGGCGGTGAGGTGAGGGCTCTGTCCGATGCCGGATGAGCCGTAGGTCAGCTTGTCCGGATTGGCCTTGATGTAGGCGATCAGGTCGGCGATCGACTTGATCGGCACCGACGGATGCGCCGAGATGATATTCGGGATCCGGATCAGGTTGCTGACCGGCTGCAAGTCTTCGGGCTTGTACTTCATGTTCCGGAAGATGCTGTAGGCGATCGCATTGGGGCCGGGATTGCCGACCAGGATGGTGTGGCCGTCGGCCTTCTGGCGCACCACTTCCGCGGTGCCGATGGTGCCGCCGCCGCCGGAGCGGTTTTCGACCACCGCGGACTGGCCCCATGCCGTCTGCAGATGTGCCGCCAGCAACCGTCCCATCACGTCCGTGGTGCCGCCCGGTGCGGCCGGCACGATCAGGCGGACGGTTTCGGTGGGCCGCCAGTCGGCGCCGAGGCTCGCGCGCGGCAGAATGGCAGCCGCGGAGATCGCTGCGGCTCCCGTGAGCACACGGCGGCGGGAAATCAGTCTGGTCACATTTCGCTCCTTGTTTGGATGCTTGTTGGCGGGGAAAGCGTAGGGAATGCGCGAGCGGTCGGCAAGCCGGCGACTTGGCGCAGGTGTCTTGACGCGATTTCGTTACGAACCGGTATTCAACCCGTATCAAGTGCGGGGCAGGCTTTGGCTCGCGCTAGTTGAAGCTGAGCAGCTTGAACAGCGGCGTCAGGTAGCTGAGCTCCTGGCCCGAGGTCGGCGTGGTGCGGCTGATGAAGTCGAAGATCCGGCCGTCCTGCAGCCCGTAATTGGCCAGCCGCTGCACCTGACGATTCTTGTCGAAATAGACCGCGATGACGCGCTGGTCGACGACCTGCTGGTTCATGAACGCGACCTTGCGTTCGGAACGCTGCGAAATGTAGTAAAACACCTCGCCGTTCAGGGTGGCCACCGTGGACGGCGTGCCCATCACGATCAGCACCTGATCCTGGCTGGCGCCGATCGGAATTTGCTCGAGCGCGCCCGGCGGCAGGATATAGCCCTTCTGGAACTGCTCGCCGGTGCAGGCGCCGAGCGCCGCGCATACCAGGGCGATCGCGGCGATGGCCCGCATGCCGCGCCAGCGCGCGGCGAGGCCGCGCGGAGAGGGCAGGCGGGAGGCTGTCTGGCTCACTTCAGTCATTCCGGAACTGGTCCCGTCCCCTTGCATCGCGCGAGGCGTTGACGTACCGGGCAGCACGCTGGATTGCAACATGCGCGGATACCCATAGGCAAACCTTTGGGGCTCGCTTGCGGAACCCACAATGCTTTGGCCGTTCAATCACTTCAGGAAACCCCGGATGCCCTCGCCGGGCACCATTGAGACCATCTATGGCATGATCGTGACGCAAGCGCGAGAACCGGTGTTTTATCGGGACTTCGGCGTGTTGGACACGGTTAACGGCCGATTTGATCTGCTGGTGCTGCATTTGTGGATGGTATTGCGGCGGATGAAGCCGATGGCGGCGGGGGCGGACCTGTCCCAGGCGCTGTTCGATCGCTTCTGCGAGGACATGGACGCCAATTTGCGCGAAATGGGAGTCGGCGACGTCACCGTCCCGAAGCGCATGCGGGCCTTCGGGGAGGCGTTCTACGGCCGGGTCGCGGCCTATGATCTCGCCTTGAGCGCGGGCCGCGAGCCGCTGGCGCAGGCCCTGTGCAAGAATATCCTGAACGGCGAGCACCTCGACAAGGCCCGTCAGTTGGCCATCTATGCCGAGGGAGCGCTTGCGGACCTCGCGGCACTGGACGAAGCGGCGTTGCTGGGCGGATCGTGGAAATTCCCTTCGCCAGCGCAGACAGGCGTTTGAGCCATGAAGAAACCGATGAACAGAACCGCCGACATGACCGAAAAACCCGATCCCTGGCGCATCCCCGTCGTTGTGGCGCAGATTCCCGACACCGGACTGCATCGCGAGCTCGAGGCCGACAAGGCGGTGCGAGAGGCCATCGCCGAGGTCGGCGGCTTGCGCGAAGTTCTCGCCGCCAGTGCGTCGCTCGACGTCACCCCGATGAGCGGCGGCCGCTTCCATGTCGAGGGCAGGGTCCGGGCCCGGATCGGGCAGACCTGCGTGGTGACGCTCGATCCGATCGAGAACGAGATCGACGAGCCGATCGATTGGATCTTCGCACCGCCGGAGCAAATCCCTGAAATGGCCGACCTGGTCGAGGAGGCTGCCGAAAGCGACGTGGCAATTCCCGATCCGCCGGAGCCGATCGAGAACGGCGTGATCGATCTCGGCCGCATCGCGACCGATGCGCTGTATCTCGCGGTCGATCCCTATCCGCGCAAGCCGGATGCCGTGTTCGAGCCGCCGGTGGTGCCTGAGGATCCCGCGGATCACCCGTTTGCCGCGCTCAAGGCGCTGCAGCTCGACGCCAAACCGCCTGGCCCGAAGAAACCGGGAAAGCCATAGAGGAAGCTTCAAGGTGGCCCCGAAGCCGCGCTGGAGCTTGGCTGAATCGGCCTCCAGCTCGCATTCCCGTCGAAGCGGATTGTGCGTCAGTGCAGGAATATCTCTTAATACGTTGAATTGGCTTGCATTATCGGTATTGTCCGATTCTGCGCTGGCTCAACCGGTTGCGCAAAAGGTGGCGGTCAAGAGGTTGTGTCGGGCAGGGGACACGGTATTGTCCCGGCCCGGCCGGGGTGCAAAAGCGCTTCGCCGATCGCCACCATCAGTGGCGATTTCCAGTCCGCGGCCGAGCGCTTCAAGACCGCAGCACAAGATCAGGTTTCCGGGTTTTCATGCCGAAAAAGGTTCGAATCGCGCTTGACGCCATGGGTGGCGATTTCGGTCCATCGGTCGTCATTCCCGGGGCCGCTGTCGCGTTGACCCGGCATCCCGACAGCGAATTTCTGCTGTTCGGCGATCGGGCGCTGATCGACCCTGAGCTTGGAAAACATCCGGCGCTGAAGGCGGCCTCTCGCGTCATACACACCGACGTCGCCGTCAGCATGCATGACAAGCCCAGCCAGGCCTTGCGACGCGGTCGCAAGACCTCGTCGATGTGGCTGGCGATCGACGCCGTCAAGAAAGGCGAGGCCGATGTCGCGATCTCCGCCGGCAACACCGGCGCGCTGGCGGCGATGGCGCGGTTCTGCCTGCGCATGTTGCCCGGTATCGACCGGCCGGCGCTGGCGGCGATTTGGCCCACCGCGCGCGGCGATTCGGTCGTCCTCGACCTCGGCGCCACCATCGGCGGCGATGCGCATCATCTCGTGGCGCTGGCGGTAATGGGCAGCGCGCTGGCGAGCGTGGTGTTCGGTCTGGAACGTCCGACGGTTGGATTGCTCAATATCGGTGTTGAGGAAATCAAGGGGCGCGAGGAGATTCGCGAGGCGGCGGAGCTGTTGCGCGCGATGAACCTGCCGCAACTGGAATATATCGGCTTCGTCGAGGGCGACGGCATCGGCAGGGGCGCCGCCGACGTCATCGTCGCCGAGGGCTTCAGCGGCAACATCGCCCTGAAGGCGGCCGAGGGCACGGCGCGGCAAATCACCGAATTCCTGCGCAACGCCATATCGAGCAGCTGGCGCGCGAGGATCGGCTATTTGTTCGCCAAGAACGCCTTCAAGGCGCTGCGCGACAAGCTCGACCCCTCGAAATCCAACGGCAGCGTGGTGCTCGGTCTCAACGGCATCGTGGTCAAGAGCCATGGCGGCACCGACGCCGAAGGCTTTGCCTATGCGGTCGATGTTGGCTATGAGATGGCCCGCTACGACCTGATGAACAAGATCAAACAAATGCTCAATCGCGATGGCAGCGCGCCGGCTCAGGCGCAGACCTCGCAGGAGGCTGTCTCGTGACTGCAACACGTTCGGTCGTGCTCGGCTGCGGCTCCTATCTGCCGCAGCAGATCCTGACCAATGCCGAGCTGGCGGCGCGGATCGACACCTCGGACGAGTGGATCGTGCAGCGAACCGGGATCCGGCAGCGCCACATCGCCGCCGAGGGCGAGTTCACCTCGCACCTGGCGATCAACGCCGCGCGCGCGGCGCTGGCCGATGCCGGGATCGACGCCCAGTCGATCGACCTGATCGTGCTCGGCACCTCGACGCCGGACCATACCTTTCCCGCCACCGCGGTTGCGGTGCAGGCCGCCCTCGGCATCCACCACGGCGCGGCGTTCGACCTGCAGGCGGTCTGCTCGGGGTTCATCTTCGCGCTGTCGACCGCGGACAGTTTCCTGCGCACCGGCGCCTTCAAGCGCGCGCTGGTGATCGGCGCGGAGACCTTCTCGCGCATCCTCGACTGGAGCGACCGCGGCACCTGCGTGCTGTTCGGTGACGGCGCCGGCGCCGTCATTCTGGAAGCGCAGCAGCAGCCGGGCGCGGCCAGCGACCGCGGCGTCCTGACGACGCATCTGCGCTCCGACGGTCGCCACAAGTCGAAACTCTATGTCGACGGCGGGCCATCCTCGACCCGGACGGTGGGCTATCTCCGGATGGAGGGCCGCGAAGTGTTCAAGCATGCGGTCGGTATGATCACCGACGTGATCTACGATGCGTTCAAGGCCACCGGCACCACGGCGGAGGACATCGACTGGTTCGTTCCGCACCAGGCCAACAAGCGAATCATCGATGCTTCGGCGCACAAGCTGCATATTGCACCGCAGAAGGTGGTGCTGACGGTCGATCTGCACGGCAACACCTCGGCGGCATCGATCCCGCTGGCGCTGTCGGTGGCGGTGAAGGACGGACGCATCAAGAAGGGCGACCTGGTACTGCTCGAGGCCATGGGCGGCGGCTTCACCTGGGGCTCGGCGCTCGTGCGCTGGTAAGCGCCGCATTAAAAAGTCCATCCATATTGTTGGATTCTTTCATGCTTCTGCATGGATGAGCGCTGTTGACCGTCACGCGTTAAGCTCTTAATTTCAACTACATATTGTTCGCCGAGAGTGCGGGGCAGGCGATGACCGGAACCGGAAAAACAGTCACACGCGTCGATCTGTGCGAAGCCGTCTACCAGAAGGTGGGGCTGTCGCGCACGGAGTCGTCGGCGTTTGTCGAACTGGTGCTGAAAGAGATCACCGATTGCCTGGAGAAGGGCGAGACGGTGAAGCTGTCGTCGTTCGGCTCCTTCATGGTGCGCAAGAAAGGTCAGCGTATCGGCCGTAATCCGAAGACCGGCACCGAGGTGCCGATATCGCCGCGTCGCGTGATGGTGTTCAAGCCGTCGGCCATTCTGAAGCAGCGTATCAACGGCCACGCCACCGGCAATGGCGACGGCAACAAGGCCGAGTAGAGTCCCTTCCAACGGACGACCCAACAGGGAGCGGGCATTTGGACAAAGCGCCGGATGCGTTCCGAACCATTAGCGAGGTCGCAGCCGACCTCGACATCCCCCAGCACGTGCTGAGGTTCTGGGAGACGCGGTTCACCCAGATCAAGCCGATGAAGCGCAGCGGCGGCCGCCGCTATTATCGCCCTGACGACGTCGACCTACTGCGCGGCATCCGCCGGCTGCTGTACGGCGAGGGCTATACCATCCGCGGGGTGCAGCGGATCCTGAAGGAACACGGCATCGGCTCGGTGCAGCGGCTGGCCGACGCCACCGCGGTGGCCAATTTCGGCGCCATCGAGGAGGCGGTCGGACGCAGCCTCTCGGAACGGGACGAGGAGGAGGCGGCCTCGCCCGGCCCCGACCTCGACGACGACGATTACGAGCCCGCCGACGGCATCGACTTCCGCCTGCTCGACGCCGACGAGGATGGTAT
>NZ_JAUSLT010000024.1 GCF_030646015.1 Bradyrhizobium sp. | reverse complement strand
GGGGTGCGGGGCTGCCTCCGCGGACACCGGTTGCGCGTTTGGCTCCCCCTCACCCGGCGCGCTTTGCGCGCCGACCTCTCCCCGCAAGCGGGGAGAGGTGAGAGGAGCTGCGCCCGGAATGATGGAGGAAAGAGGGGCTCCCGCTCTCGTCGGCGCCTGCGACAGCAGCCGAAGCCACAGATATTGCGCGACGTTGGTGTCCTGATATTCGTCGACCAGGATGAACTTGAAACGGTTCTGGTATTGCCGGAGCACGTCGGGATGCTCGCGGAACAACCGGATGTTTTCCAGCAGCAGATCGCCGAAATCGGCGGCGTTGAGGATTTTCAGCCGTTCCTGATAGAGCGCGTAGAGCTTGCCGCCGCGGCCGTTGCCGAACACCGCGGCTTCGCCCGGCGGCACCTGCGAGGGCGTCAGGCCGCGGTTCTTCCAGCCGTCGATCAGGCCGGCCAGCATCCGCGCCGGCCAGCGCTTGTCGTCGATGTTGTCGGCGGCCAAAAGCTGCTTCAGCAGCCGGACCTGGTCGTCGACATCGAGCACTGTGAAATTGGATTTCAGCTGCACCAGCTCGGCGTGGGTGCGCAGGATCCGGCCGCCGATCGAGTGGAAGGTGCCAAGCCACGGCATGCCCTCGACGGCATGGCCCAGCATCTGGCCGAGCCGCAGCTTCATCTCGCGCGCGGCCTTGTTGGTGAAGGTGACCGAGAGGATTTCACCGGGGCGGGCGCGGCCCATGCTGAGGATGTGGGCGATCCGGCAGGTCAGCACCTTGGTCTTGCCGGTGCCGGCCCCGGCCAGCACCAGAACCGGTCCGTCCAGCGTTTCCACCGCCTCGCGCTGCTCGGGATTGAGGCCGGCGAGAAATTGCGGGACCGCGGTCGCCCGCGCGCGCGCGGCAATGCCGCCCGCCGCAGGCTGGTGCGCGGGGACATCATGGTGGGGCAGCTTGTTCGGCTCGGTCATATGCGAATCGTCTTCCGCCCACGATGGCACCGCGGGGCCGTGAAGGGGAGCCTTCTTAGCAGGATTGAAGGGCATATAGGGATTTTGCGGCGGATTTGACAGGCTTTATCCCGTGCCAATACACCGCCGCTTTACGCCTTCCGTGGCGGATTTTGTTCCCCGAGATATACCGGTATCCACTTTTCCGGATCATGCTCTACTTCGAGGGCATCGCGACCTTGCGGCCGATGCCCTCGGGGCGAGGTACCGTACTGTGGGCCTTTGCCAAGGCGTCGATGCGGGCGCGAATGTCCGGCGGAAACGGTGCGGTTTTCCGCACGTTCATGTCCATGTGAAGGGTCATGTTTTCCGACGTGGCGGACAGCCAGCCCTCGGTGGCGTGGCGCAATTCCTTGAAGGTGTGCAACCGCTTGTCATCGGCGGCGACCAGCAGGATCGACACCTGCACGGGATCGCCGAGATGAATCTCCCGCAAATACCGTACGTGGCACTCGGCGGTGAAGGTCGAGCAATTCCGCTCCTTCATGTAGCCGGGCCCGATCCCGATCCGGAGCCACAATTCGTCGATCGCCCGGTCGAACATCACATTGTAATAGGCCATGTTGAGATGGCCGTTGTAGTCGATCCATTGCGGCTCGATCTGCATCACGGAAGCCGGAAATGGCGCGGGCCGCTGCAGGACGTCGTCGCCGGCATCAATCATCGTCATCGCGCATTCCCGTCGGTTCGAACCATGCTCTCTTGACCCCTCATATATCCTTTGCCACGGTCCTCTCAAAGCCGGGAGGAATTTTGCGTGGCGACAACGATAACCAACCATCCGAAGCGGCCGGAGCCGCAGGCACTGAAGGCCAGCATCGACGCGCTGGCCGCACGGTTCGGCAACCGGCTGATCACCTCGCAGGCGGTGCGCGACCAGCACGCCCATACCACGACCTGGCTGGCTTCGCAGCCGCCGGACGCGGTGGTGATGGCGCAGGAAACCGCGGATATCCAGGACGTGGTGCGGATCTGCGCCAAACACGGCGTTCCCGTGATCGCATTCGGCACCGGTACCTCGCTGGAGGGGCAGGTCAACGCGCCGGCCGGCGGGATCTGCATCGACCTGCGCGACATGAACAAGGTGCTTGCCGTCCACGCCGAGGATCTCGACTGCGTGATCGAGCCCGGCGTCACCCGCAAGGCGCTCAACGAGCACCTGCGCGACCAGGGCGTGTTCTTCCCGATCGACCCCGGCGCCGACGCCTCGCTGGGCGGCATGGCGTCGACGCGCGCCTCCGGCACCAACGCGGTGCGCTACGGCACCATGCGCGACAATGTGCTGGCGCTCAAAGTGGTGCGGGGCGATGGCGAGATCATCACCACGGGCACAAGGGCGAAGAAATCCTCGGCCGGCTACGACCTGACCCATCTGTTCGTCGGCGCCGAGGGCACGCTCGGCATCATCAGCGAGCTCACCATCAAGCTGCGCGGCATTCCCGAGACGATCGCTGCGGCGGCGTGCTCGTTCGAGACCGTGCGCGGCGCCTGTCAGGCCACCATTCTGGCGATCCAGACCGGCATTCCCGTCGCGCGCATCGAGCTGCTCAATGCCGAGCAGGTGCGGGCCTGCAATGCCTATTCGAAACTGTCGCTGCCGGAGACGCCGCTGCTGCTGCTCGAATTCCACGGCAGCGAGAACGAGGTCGCCGAGCAATCGAGGAATTTCAGCGAGATCGCGAAAGAATGCGGCGGCGGCGATTTCACCTGGACCACGCGGCCCGAGGACAGGACAAAACTGTGGCAGGCG
The DNA here is from genome assembly GCF_030646015.1 of Bradyrhizobium sp. Classification (GTDB taxonomy): domain Bacteria; phylum Pseudomonadota; class Alphaproteobacteria; order Rhizobiales; family Xanthobacteraceae; genus Bradyrhizobium. The sequence goes on along the minus strand of NZ_JAUSLT010000024.1, from coordinate 40,846 downwards.
CGGCACGACGCCTATTGGTCGGTCAAGGCGCTGCGTCCCGGCGCCGGCGTGGTGGCGACCGATGTGTGCGTGCCGATCTCGCGGCTGGCCGACTGCGTCACCGAAACCGAAGAGGATCTCAAGCGCCTCAACCTGCTGTCGCCGATCGTCGGCCATGTCGGCGACGGCAATTTCCACTGCTCGCTGGTGTGCGACGTCGACAATGCGGAAGAGATGGCGCGCGGCGAGGACTTCATGCACCGGCTGGTCGAGCGCGCCCAGGCGATGGGCGGCACCTGCACCGGCGAGCACGGCATCGGGCAGGGCAAGCAGAAATATCTCGAAGCCGAACTCGGGCCGGAGGCGATCGCCGCCATGCGCGCCGTGAAGGCGGCACTCGATCCGCAGAACATTTTCAATCCGGGAAAGATATTGCCGGCGGTGTAGGGCCTCGAGCGTACCACTCACCGTCCGCAAGACTGCCCTGTGCCGATCCAGGCGGGCAGATAGTCAGGGCGCGTCGCGATGCAGTGGTTTGGCAAGAACGAGCGCAAGGAAATCTGGGACGAGGCGATTCAGTGGCCGATCGGCGACATCGAGGCCGCCAAGAAGATACGTGACATCTGCCGCTCCGCGGCCGATAGCGCCGAAAAGGTTCGCGGCCTCGCCGGTCCCCCGGCGAGCCGGAAAGACAAATACCACGCCGAACGATATGAACGCGCGGTCAGGGCCGCGATGGAAATCGCGATGAAGATCTCCGACGAACTGATGCGCGATGCGGCGGTACGCCAGATCGTCGACCTCTGCATGAGCGCGAACAACCTCAAGACAGCGCGCATCCTGTTTCGCGCGATCCAGGCGGTCTCGATCCGGGAAGCCGCGTTCGGCGATCATCCGACGCTGCGGGAGTGAACGCATTCGAAGGCGCGCCATGATCGTGCGGCGACCAATCGGCGCGTCTTCTCCGTAGAATTACGGACTTCGCCGCGCATCCGAGTGATCAATTTTGCTCACACAGCATTGCTCCGGAGACATATTTGTCACCTGCGCCGATAAAGTTTTCGCGTCGAACAATTGGACGCTTTGTCCTTGGTGAAACGCCGAACACGTGTAGCGTTTTTCTGACAGCATCTCGGTTCGAGGCGTCGGTTGGGAACTTGGTCAAGGCGATCTCGGGTTCCCCCACCTCGAATGAGCGACTCGGGGGAATACATGACCAAGGCCTGCCTGACCCGTTCGCATAAACTTTTTCTGGCGGCCCTCGGCCTCACCGCGGCCGTCCCGACTCAGAGCCACGCCCAGGCGCCGCCGCTGGGTACCACCGCGAACTACGCGGTGTTGTCCAATGCCGGCATCACCAATATCGGCAACACGATCATTACCGGAACCGCCGCGCTCCCCGGCGACATCGGCACCGCCACGGCGACCATTACCGGATTCCCTCCGGGATTGGTCACGCCGCCCGGTGTGATTCATCCAATCGGCGATGCGCCGACCATGACGGCGCTCAACTCCCTGGGAATCGCCTACAACAATCTCGCGGCCCGGAATCCCACGGCGAACCTGACGGGGCAGGACCTCGGCGGGCTGACGCTGATCCCCGGCGTCTATAATTTCAGCTCGTCGGCGCAGCTGACCGGGACGCTCAACCTCAATGCGCTCGGCAATCCCAACGCCATATTCATCTTCAACATCGGCAGCTCGCTGACCACCGCCAGCGCCTCGAGCGTGACGTTGCTGAACGGCGCGCAGGGCGGCAACGTGTTCTGGAGGGTCGGCAGTTCCGCGACGCTCGGCACCACCACATCCTTTTCAGGCGACATCCTCGCGCAGGCGAGCATCACGCTGAACACCGGTTCCCGCATCACCTGCGGCGCGGCATGGGCAAGAACCGGCGCGGTGACGCTCGATACCAACACGATTACGGTGTGCGACCTGATCGGAGCCGGGATCGGGCCCGTCGGTGCGCCCCTCATCGCCTCTCTTCTGCTGCCCTCCGCGACAGCCAATCAGGCTGCGGTCGCCAACGCCATCGATGGCTTCGTCGGCAATGGCGGCATGCTGCCATTGGCATTCATCAATCTGTTCAACCTGTCGGCGGGGGATTTGGGAAATGCGCTGACGCAGCTGTCCGGCGAAAACAGCACCGGCGTCGCGCAGGCCGGCACCCAGGCGATGAACTCGTTCCTGTCGCTGGTGACTAATCCATTCGCGGACAATCGCGGCTGGACGCCGGTCAATCCGCCGTCGCGGCCGCCGCTCTACGCCAAGGCCCCGTTCCAAAAGGCGGTAGCTGGCGGCCCCTTCGTCGATCCGCGTCGCTGGAACATCTGGGGCGCCGCTTACGGCGGTCAGACCAACACCAATGGCAATGTCTTCGACGGAAGTCATAATCGGACGGCGCGCAGCTATGGTTTTGCCACCGGCCTCGATTACCGTGTCTCACCTTACACTGTGGTGGGTTTCGCGCTGGCCGGCGGCAACACCAGCTACGGCCTATCCGACGGGCTCGGCGGCGGACATAGCGACATGTTCCAGACGGCGGTCTACAGCATGACGCGGGTTGGCGCGGCCTATGCGTCCGCCGCGCTCGCCTATGGCTGGCATCAGGTCACGACCGACCGGACTTTGACCGTGGCGGGCCTCGATCACCTGACTGCCGGTTTCGCCGCCAACAACATCGGCGGCCGAATCGAAGGCGGTTATCGCTTCGTCATTCCCGGCGTTTACGGCCTGCCGGAATTTGGCTTCACTCCCTATGCCGCCTTCCAGATGCAGGCCTTCCGCACGCCATCCTACGGCGAGGTCGCCGTCTCCGGCTCCTCCATGTTCGCGCTCGATTACCAGGCCCACACCACCACCACGACTCGCACCGAATTGGGCGCCTGGGTCGACCGCTCCATGCTGCTGTACCCGGGTGCGCTGCTATCGCTGCGCGGGCGCGCCGCCTGGGCTCACGACAACTGGTCCGACACCCGCATGACCGCCGGCTTTCAGGCGTTGCCGGGATCGACCTTCACTGTGATCGGCGCCACACCGGTGCGGGATTCATTGCTGGCTTCGGCGGTCGCGGAACTCACCTTCAGGAACGGCGTCTCGGTTGCCGGAAAGTTCGACACCGAGCAGGCGGCGCATTCGCAGACCTATGTCGGCACCGCGCGGCTGCGTTACAGCTGGTAGCGGAGCGGCTATCGCTCTTGACGCCGTCGTTCCGGGATGGTCCGAAGGACCAGACCTCAGGTGCGCAAACGCGCACCGGGGAACCCCGAGCTTCCGGGTTCGATGCTCGCGCATCACCCCGGAATGACGAGTTACCTATGCGGCTTCCCTTCTTCTATGGCTGGGTCATCGTCGTCGTGACGTTCGTCACCATGGCGATCGGCGTCAATGCCCGCACCGCGTTTTCGCTGTTCTTCCCGCCGATCGTGGATGAGTTCGGCTGGGAACGCGGCGTCACCGCGGGCGCCTTCTCGTTCGGCTTTGTCGTTTCCGCCGCGGTCAGCCCGCTGATCGGACGCCTGATGGACAGGTATGGCCCGCGCGGGGTGATGGAGCTCGGTGTCGCGCTGATGGCGGGAGGCCTGCTGCTGGCGCCGCTGACCTCGCAGCCCTGGCATTTGTATCTGACCATCGGCGTCATGGTCGGCGCCGGCAGCGTCTGTCTCGGCTATTCCGGCCAGTCGCTGTTTCTGCCGAACTGGTTCATTCGCCGCCGCGGCCTCGCGATGGGGCTGGCCTTCGCCGGGGTTGGCATCGGCTCCGTCACCCTGCTGCCGTGGGTGCAGCTGATGATCGAGCAGACCGGCTGGCGCACCGCCTGCACCGCGATGGGCATCATGGTCCTGATCGTGCTGGCGCCGATCAACCTGTTGCTGCGCAAGCGGCCCGAGGATATCGGCCTGTTGCCGGACGGCGACGCCGCGCCCACGGCGACGTCCGCAAAACCGGTTTCCAACATCGTCGATCCGGTCTGGGCCGCCACCGACTGGACGCTGCGGCGTGCGCTGCGCACCGCGCGGTTCTGGTGGATCTCATCAGGCTATTTCTGCGGCTTGTACGTCTGGTACGCGGTGCAGGTGCACCAGACCAAATACCTGCTCGACATCGGTTTCAGCCCGACCGTCGGGGTCTGGGCCCTGGGCGTGGTCAGCCTGCTCGGCATTCCCGGCCAGATCTGGCTCGGGCACCTGTCGGACCGGGTGGGACGTGAATGGATCTGGGCGGTGAGCTGCCTCGGCTTTGCGATCTGCTTCGCGGCGCTGATCGCGCTCAAATTCTATCCGACCCTGCTGCTGGTCTACCTGATGATCCTGGCGCAGGGCGCGCTCGGCTATGGTCTCACCTCGATCATGGGGGCGGTGGTGCTGGAGATCTTCCAGGGCAAGCAGTATGGCAGCATTTTTGGCACCATCATGCTGGCCGCTTTGGCGGGCGGCGCTGCAGGCCCGTGGTTCACCGGATTTCTGTACGATCTCACCGGCAATTACACCATCGCCTTCGCGATCGGGATTGCGGTGAGCGTGCTGTCGGCGGTCGCGATCTGGCAGGCGTCGCCGCGCAAGGTGCGCGCCGTCGCCGGCCAAATGCACACGGCGTTCAAGCCGACGTAATTCCCATCGCGCGCTGCAGATCGCTGATGGCGCGCAGGAAACTGTCGGCCGGCGTGGTCTCCGGATCGATCAGGCGGTGCAGGCGAAAGCCGTCCTCCATGGCGAGAACAACCGCACCGGTCCACGCCGGATTCAGCGCCGGATTCCGGCCGCTGTTCTTCGACGTGGTCTCGACGATATCGGCGATCAGTTTGCGCCGGGCGCGCAGCCGCTTGGCTAGTTCGGGCCGGCGCTTTTCGGCGCGCGCCACGAACAGGATCATCTCCATGTGCAGCAGCGGAGAACGACCGAGCGGATCCTGCTGAGTGCGGTCCATGGTCTTCAGCGCGTCGAGGAAATCGGCGAGGTTCTTGTGCCTGGCCAGCAGATTGTGCATGCGCTGAATCGATTGCTCGACGTGATCCTCGAGCATGGCGATGATCAGCTCGTCCTTGCTCTTGAAATTCGAGTAAAACGCCCCGCGGGTAAAGCCGGCCGCGGCGGCGATGGTTTCGATGCTGGCGCCGCCGATGCCCTGTTCCTCGAACACCCGCGCCGCCGCCTCGAACAGCTTCTCGCAGGTATCGTCCCGGGTCGGTCGTGTTCGGACTCTTGACATCGGTCAATTTTACGTCAAAATGCAACTCGATACAACAGTGTATCCAATTTCATATGGTCCGGACGCAACCGGCCCGGCCCCGAGGACGCCAGTCCGCCCGAATGTGCGGACAATTCAGCGCGAAAACGAATTGAGGTCACCATGAACGAGCATGTTCAGACTGCGACCAGCGCGCCGCTGTTCAATCCGCTGGCGCCGGAATTCATTCGCGATCCCTATCCGCATTACGCGCGGCTGCGCACCACCGATCCGATGCACCTGACGCCGCTCGGCATGTACGTCGCGAGCCGTCACGCCGAGGTCAGCCTGGTGATCCGCGACAAGCGCTTCGGCAAGGATTATCCCGACCGCACCAGGCGCCGCTATGGCCCTGACATCATGCAGGAGCCGATGTTCCGCAGCTTCGCCCTCACGATGCTGCAGCAGGATCCGCCTGATCACACCCGCCTGCGCGGGCTGGTGGTGAAGGCGTTCACCGCGCGCCGGGTTGAGGACATGCGCCCGCGCATCCAGCAAATCGTCGACGATACGCTCGACCGCATCATTCCCCAGGGAAAGATGGAGCTGATCGAGGATTTCGCATTCCGTCTGCCGGTCACCATCATTTGCGACATGCTCGGGATCCCCGAGGAGCATCGCGAGATGTTCTATACCGGCTCGCGCAACAGTGGACGTATCCTCGAGCCGGTGCCGCTGTCGCCGGAAGAGATCAAGCAGGGCAATGCCGCCAACGCGATGACCGAGATGTACTTCCACCAGCTGTTCGAGCTGCGGCGGAAGAATCCGGGCGACGATTTGACGACGCAACTGGTGCAGGCCGAGGAAGACGGCAGCAAGCTTTCCAACGAGGAGATGACCGCCAACATCGTGCTTTTGTTCGGCGCCGGGCATGAGACCACCGTCAACCTGATCGGCAACGGTCTTTTGGCGCTGCATCGCCATCCCGACCAGCTGGCCCTGCTCAAGGCCAATCCGGCCCTGATCACCAACGCCATCGAGGAATTCCTGCGTTACGACTCCTCGGTGCAGATGACCGGCCGGGTGGCGCTGGAGGACATCGACGACCTCGGCGGCAAGAAAATCCCGAAGGGCGAAAGCGTGCTGTGCCTGCTGGGATCGGCCAACCGGGATCCGGCGGTCTATCCCGACCGGCCGGACAGCCTCGACATCACCCGGCCGAAGATCCGTCCGCTGTCGTTCGGCGGCGGCATCCATCTCTGCCTCGGCGCCCAGCTGGCGCGGATCGAGGCCGAGGTGGCGATCGCGACCCTGCTGCGGCGGCTGCCCGATCTGAAGCTGGATGACGCCGAGAATCCGGAATGGCGGCCTTCTTTCGTGCTGCGCGGCCTCAAGCAGCTGCCCGCCAGCTGGTAAGGGCGTCGTGACGGCTTCCTGCGCGGAGCCGTCGCAGGCAATGCTGTGACTTCGCCATAGTTGCCTCTATATATGGACTAGCTCCGGCGTTGATTTCAGCGTGCGGCGGGTGGGCCGTTCCGGGCCGCCATCGCGCCGGGGCGTGCCCAAAGGGAGACGCCGTGCAGACGACGCTGCTCGGACTGGCGATTGCCTTTATCATTGCGCTGGTGGCCGCGCTGATCGGCCCGTACTTCATTGACTGGAACCAGTTCCGGCCGCAATTCGAGGCCGAGGCCACCCGGGTGATCGGCGCGCAGGTCCGCTTCGCCGGCAAACTGGATGCGCGCCTGCTGCCGGCGCCGTCGCTGCATTTGCGCTCGGTGGTGGTCGGCGGCGCCAACGATCTCGGCAAGGTGCGCGCCGACAAGCTCGACGTCGAGTTCAGCCTTGGCTCGCTGATGCGCGGCGAATTGCGCGCCACCGAATTGACCGTCAATGGCATGGCGCTCGATCTCGGTCTGGATCCGCAAGGGCGCATCGACTGGCCGGCTTCGACGGGCAAATTCAATCTGGGATCGCTGGCGATCGACCGGCTGAACCTGACCGGCCGCATCGCGCTGCATGATGCGGCAAGCCGCGGCACGCTGGAGCTGAACGATATCGCCTTCAGCGGCGACGTGCGTTCGCTGGCCGGCTCGGTGCGCGGCGACGGCGCCTTTGCGGTGTCCGGGACGCGTTATCCGTTTCGGGTGTCGTCCGGGCAGACCGCCGACGGCAACGGCACCCGCGTCCATCTCAACATCGATCCCGGGGCGCGGGCATTGTCGGCCGATCTCGACGGCGTGCTGTCGTTCGATGGGCGCGCGCCGCGCTTCGAGGGCGCGCTGGTTCTGGCGGCGCCCGCCGGCCTCAAGGCCAGTGGCGATGTTGCCATCACGCCCTGGCGGATCGCCGCCAAGGGCAAGGCCGATCCGTCCGCCGCGCGGCTGGAGCAAATCGAGGCCGCCTACGGCCCGGAAGACAGCGCGCTCAGACTAACCGGCGCCGGCGACATCCGCTTCGGCGCCTCGCCGCTGCTGCGTGCCACGCTGTCGGCGAAGCAGCTCGATGCCGATAAATTCGCCGCCAAGGGAAACGGCGCCGCCGAGCCGGTCCGGTTGTTGCCGGGGTTGCGTTCGCTGATGGCGGCGATCCCGCAGGCCACGCCGATCCCGGCGCAGATCGAGTTCAGCGCCGAGCAGATCATGTTGGGTGGCCGCCCGTTGCAGGGTGTCGCCGCCGCACTGCAGGCCGGCGCCAAGGACTTGAATGCAAAGGCTTGGGCGATCGACCGGCTGGAATTCCGGGCGCCGGGCGCGACCCGCGTGACCTTGAGCGGCTCGAATGCGCAAGCCGGCAGTTTCACCGGCGCGCTCAGCGTCGATTCCTCCGATCCGGATGCGCTGGTGACCTGGCTGCAGGGCCGCACCGAGGTGGTCTATCGCAGCCAGAAGCCGCTGCGGCTGCGCGGCGACCTGACCGTGGCCCCGGATCGCGTGGCGATCGAAGCCATGAAGGCCGAGATCGACGGCGGCGCCGTCGAAGGGCGGGTTGAGGTGTCAACGGCCCCGGGCGGTTCGCGGATCGATGCCGAGCTGAAGGCGGAACGTCTCGATCTCGATGCCGCAACGGCGCTGGCGCGTTCGCTGGCGGGGCCGCAGGCCAAATGGCCTGACGAGGCGCGGCTCACGCTCGATATCGGCCGCGCCATATCGGCCGGTCAGGAACTGCGCCCGCTGTTGGCGAAGGTCGGCTACGGACCGAAATCGTTCGCGCTGGAGCAGTTGAAGATCGGTCAGGCCAGCCAGGTGATGCTGGAAGGCGCGGGGAGTTTCGATCGCGTCAATACGTCGGGAAAACTGACGCTGAATTCGAGCGCGGCGTCGCTCGGCCAGATCACCGCCCTGATCGCGCCGCTGGCGCCGGCGCTGGCGGCGCGGATCAATGCGATGGGAGCAGGTCCCGGCCCGGCGCGGCTCAAGCTGTCGCTCGATCTGGACAAGACCGCGCAGCAGGCTGACCGCGCCAATGCGCGCGCCGTGTTCGACCTCGATGCGCCCCAGCTCAAGGGCGTGGTCACGATCGTGGCAAAGCCCGTCATCACAGCGCTCCACGGCATCGATCTGGCGGCGCTCGGGCGCAGCGAGTTCAGTCTTGAATCCAGGATGTCATCGGGGCAGGGCCGCCCCTTGCTGGCGGCGCTGGGGCTCGATCGCGCGGTCGCGGCGGGCGACGGCCCGGCGCAATTCGAAGGCTCGGTGACTGGCGTGTGGCGCGCGCCGCTGCGGCTGAAAGTGAAGATGTCGGGAACCGGCCTGGACGCCGAGGCGGAAGGCACGGCCGAGCCGTGGGCGGCCGAGCCGAAGGCCAGCGTCAATCTGAAGGTTCGCAGCGCCGATCTCGGGCCGCTGCTGGATCTCAAAGCGTCGGATACGCTGGCGCGGAATATCGGCCTGTCGGCGCGCGTTTCGCTCGCGGGCAACCGGCTGGCCTTCGACGATCTGGACAGCACGATAGCGGGCTCGCGGCTGCGCGGCCGCTTGGCGCTGGTCCTCGGCGACGAAAAGAACGTCGAGGGCGAGATCGGCCTCGATACGCTCGATCTCGCGCCGGCATTTGCGCTCGCCATTGGCGCCGCTGGGCACGACGCCGCCGAGCCGCTCGGTTCCGGGTTCTCGAAAGGCTGGCGCGGCCGCGTCGCGTTTCAGGCGCTGCGCGGCGCGCTTCCGGGCGGCGGCGAATTGCGCCCGGTCAGCGGAGTCCTCAAGGGGGACGGCCAGTCGGTGAGCTTCGAAGCCATCACCGGCAGCATCGGCGGCGGCGAGGCGAGCACCAATATCGATGTCAGGCAGACCGGCAATGGCATTGCCTTGAATGCGCGGGTTCAACTCAGCGGCGTCGATGGCGCGGCGCTGCGCTATCGCGGGCTGAAGATGCCGGCGGGCCGCGCCTCGATGCAGATGACGCTGGCAAGCCAGGGCCGCAGCGCGTCGGCGCTGACGGGGGCGCTGTCCGGCAGCGGAACGGTGACGCTTGAATCCGCAGCCATTGCCGGGCTCGATCCGCGCGCCTTCGACGCCGCGATCCGCGCCAGCGACGGCGGACAGGCGACCGACGACATCAAGCTGCGGCAGATCGTCGAGCGGGTGCTGTCGGCAGGCTCCCTGTCGGTCAAGTCGGCGCAGATTCCGTTCAGCATCGGGGACGGCCGGATCCGCATCGGGGCCACCACGCTGGATGCCGAGGGCGCGCGCGCCGTCGTATCGGGCGGATACGATATTCCCGCCGACCAGGCCGACATCCGCGCCAGCCTCGCTTCGACGGCGGTCGGATCGGCCAGCAGCCGCCCGGAGGTTCAGCTGTTCGCCGCGGGCCCGCCCGACGCGCTCGATCGCACGATCGATGTGGCGGCGCTGTCGTCATGGCTGGCGGTGCGGGCGATCGACCGCGAAACAAGACGGCTCGATGCGATCGAGCGCGGCGAGCCGCCGCCGCCATTTTCTGCCTCGCTGCCACCGGCGACCACGGCGCCGTCGGGGACGCCGGACGCGGTACTGCCGGGCCTGCCAACTTCCGAGGTGCCGATTCCCGGCCGCGATCCGCGCCGGCCTCCGCCTCCGCCGAAGCCCAAGGCCGCCATTCCGCGTCCCCCGGCGGCGCCGCCGGCTCCCGGTGCGGCAACCCCCAGTGCAGCAGCTCCTGCCGCGGCAGCTCCCCCTGCGCCGGTCGCGAGCCAGCAGGCGGCACCGCTGCCGCCGCCGATCGAGGTCAGGCCGGCGCCCGGTTCCGCTGTGGCGCGGCCGCCGAAGCTGCGGCCGCCGCTGGTGCTGACGCCGCCTCAATGACCGGCGTCCGCGCGGACATCTGGTTTCCCGACGGCCCATCGGCCTCGTACGTGATCAAGTGGCTGGCTTCAGTGCTGCTTTCATGCCGACTGCCATGAACAGCGCCGCCAATACTGAAAAGACCGCGCCGGCGAGGAAGGTCGCCGTCGGTCCGAACGCTTGCCATAACCAGCCGGCCAGCACGCTGGCGATCAGCAGCGCCAGGCCGGTGACCAGATTGAACAGGCCGAAGGCGGTGCCGCGCAGGTCTTCAGGGGCGGTATCGGCAACCAGCGCCGCAAGCAGCCCCTGAGAGAGTCCGAGATAGAGACCCCAGAGACCGACGCCGATGAATACCGCGACAAGGCCCGGAACGAAGGCCAGCGTGAGATCGGCGATCAACAAGGCGCCAAGTCCGCACAGCAGCAGTTTTCCCCGGCCTATCCTGTCGGAAAGTATGCCGGCCGGCGTTGCGGTCAGGGCATAGACGATGTTCATCCACACGAACACCAGCGGGATCAGGGCCAATGCCAGGCCTTCGGCTTGCGCCTTCAGCACGAGGAAGGCCTGGCTGAAGCGCGCCAGCGTGAATACCATGCCGATCGCAACGACCATCCAGAAGGCCGGGGACAGGTGCGCCAGTTCCTGCTTGCGGATCGGCCAGCCACGCTTCGCCGTTGCCTTGACGCCGTCCGGCTCCTGCACGCCGGCGACGAGCAGCAGCACCGCGAGGACGGCGGGAACCGCCGCCCACCAGAACACGGCGCGGAAGTCGTTGGCGTAGAGCACCATCAGCGCCATCGCCAGGAGGGGGCCGGCAAATCCTCCCACCGTATCCAGCGCCTGTCGGATGCCATAGCCGGCGCCGCGGATCGCAGGCGGCGTAATGTCGGCGATCAGCGCGTCGCGCGGCGCATCGCGGATGCCCTTGCCGATGCGGTCGACGAAACGCGCGGCCAGAATTTCCCCGGCCGTACTCGCGAGCGGGAATACCGGCTTGGTGAGGGCGGCGAGTCCATAGCCGATGCCGACCAGCAGCTTGCGTTTGCCGATGCGGTCGGAAAGGGCACCGGAGAAAACCTTGGCGACCGCAGCGGTAGCCTCGGCCACGCCCTCGATCAGGCCGACGATCGTCGTACTGGCGCCGACCACGGTCACGAGAAATATGGGTAACAGACTGTGAATGAGTTCGGACGAGACGTCCATCAGCAGGGAGACAAGACCGAGCGCCCAGACGCTTTTCGGCACGTCGCGCCATGTCACGGTCGATGTTCTTGCGGTCTCGGAACTCATCAGAAAGAAATAGCGGGCCGCCGGGTGCCGATCTTGCGTTGGGTCAACCCGTTGCCGCCGCGGGTTTGGCTGGAGCGGAACTGGCCGAAAGCGTCGGGAAACGGACTGCGAGAAGGAGATGTGCCGGCATTGGCCGGAAATATACCAAATTCGGCGGTCCCGACCGCAGCCCGAAGCCGCGTTTAGGCGCAGGAGATCAACGACTTCCCGGCAATTTGAGCGAATTTTTAGAGATAATACTTCTTTGCCAGCTTTACGGAAAACTCGGGTTTGCCCGCTAGAGTTCCACCGTGCGCAGATTTGCGCAGATTGGTTGCGATCCAGGGTTTGAAGAAAATGAGTGCGGCAAAATCGTTTCTTACGGATCTCGACCAAGCGGTGTCGCGGGGGACCGCCGAGAGCCGCACCCGGGCGCTGTGGCATACCACCGACCTGATGATCACCGGCCGCTACAGCGAGGATGAAATCTGGACCTTCGGCGAGGTCATCGGACGGCTCGCGGACGAGATCGAAGTGGCGGCCCGCGCCCAGCTGGCGCGGCGGCTGGCCCGCTTCGACAAGGCCCCGGTCAATATCATCCACAAACTCGCCTTCGACGATTCGATCGAGGTCGCCGGCCCGATCCTGCAGGAGTCCGACAAGCTCGAGCCTTACGCGCTGGTCGCCAACGTCTGCACCAAGGGCCAGACCCATCTGCTCGCGATCTCGAAACGGGAACAGCTCGAAGAGACCGTCACGGACGTGCTGGTGACCCGCGGCGACCAGGAGGTCGTGAACTCCGTCGCCACCAACAGCGGCGCGCGCTTCTCGGATTTCGGCTTCCTGCACATGATCCAGCGGGCCGAAGGCGATTCCATTCTCGCCGAGCAGCTCGGTCTGCGCGAGGACATCCCCCGGCATATCTTCCAGCAGCTGATCGCCAAGGCGTCCGACGACGTCAGAAAGCGGCTGGAGCAGGAGCGGCCGGCCATGGTCGACCAGATCAAGTCCACGATGTCCGACGTCGCGGGCGAGCTGCAATCGAAGTTCGGCCCGGTATCGCGAAGCTATTTTGTCGCCAAGCGTCTGGTGACGGCGCAGCATCGCCAGGGCAATTTGAACGAGAACAGCATCTCGCTGTACGCCAGGTCGCACAAGCTGGAAGAGGTCACGATCGGACTATCCCTGCTGTGTTCATTGCCGGGCGACGTGATCGAGCGCGCCATGCTGGACAAGAACCGGGAAACCCTGCTGATCCTGGCCAAGGCCCTCGACTTCTCGTGGGCGACCACGATGGCGCTGCTGTTTCTCGGCGCCAAGGATCACCGCATCACCGCCAACGAGTTGAGGGCGCTGGAAGGCGAATTTGGCCGCCTCAACCTCAAGACATCGCGCAGCGTTCTGGAATTCTATCAGTCCCGCAAGAGCGCAGGGGATGGCGATGCCGGCCCGAAGCGGCAGCCGGCGGTTGCCGTGCGATGAGCTGGCGATCCGAAACAGGCTGGGGAAATCGGTGATGAGCGCACTCTCATTCGGCACAGCTTCACGGGAACGCCTCGGCGCTGCTTCCGGTGAGCCGAAGCCCGACGCGTCCTCGGTGGATATGGCCTGGCTCGTTCTCGAAGCCGCCAACGATCTCGGCGACCACGAGACCGTCGAGGCATGCCGCCGGGTGATCGATGCGAGCCTGAACGGCAGGCTTGCTCCGCCATCCGACGTTCACCTCATCGTCGATTATTTCAGGTGATGTGAGTTCGGCTTAGCCAGCTTGCCATGCCGGCGCCGCGGGTTTGCGAATCCCCGGCGATGATGCATCATCAATCATGGACTCACTCGCGGCCGTATTTCGTGAGGTCGGCGCTCCCCTCTCGATCGAGCGCATCATGCTGGATCCTCCGGGACCCAGCGAGGTGCTGGTGCGCGTTGCCGCCGTGGGCCTGTGCCGCACCGATTATCATGTCATGCGCGGCGAGCGCCGGGTCGCGATGCGGCCGATGGTGCTTGGCCACGAGGCCGCGGGCGTCGTCGAAAAAACCGGCGACGCGGTCGGCGGCATCCAGCCCGGCGATCACGTCGTTCTGACCTTCATCCCCGGCTGCGGAAAGTGCCACTGGTGCCGGCGCGGTCTGCATCATCTGTGCGCCGAGGGCGCGCGCATCACGCAGGGACCGCAACTCGACGGCAGTTACCGCCGGCGTGACCGCGACGGCGTCGCGGTTGGCGCCTTCTGCATGATCGGCGCCTTTGCCGAACGCGCCGTCGTCGATCAGGCGTCCGTCGTCGTGATCGGCAAGGACATCCCGTTCGATCTTGCCAGTCTCGTCGCCTGCGGCGTGCCGGCCGGCGTCGGCGCCGCGCGGCAGCGGGCGCGGGTGCAGCCTGGCGAAAGCGTGCTGGTGGTGGGCTGCGGCGGCGACGGCATGAACGTGGTCCAGGGCGCGCGGCTGTGCGGCGCCGCCAGGATCATCGCCGCCGATATCGTGCCGGCCAAGCTCGACTGGGCGCGCGGGTTCGGCGCAACGCATGGCGTCAACGCGGAAGGCGATGCGCTGATTCGCGCGGTGCACGAGCTGACGGATGGAATCGGCGTCGATCATGCCTTTGTCTGCATCGATCCACCCTCGACATTGCTGCCGGCGTTCCGCGCCACCGCCAGGGGCGGCAACGTCGTGGTCACGGCGCTGACGCCGGACACCGTGACGGAAATCAGGATTCCGCCACTGGAGCTGTTCGTCAGCCAGAAGGCCATCATGGGCGCGGTGTATGGCTTTGCCAGTCCGCGCCTGCAAATTCCCGAACTGCTGACGCTATACCGCAAGGGTGACCTGAAGCTGCGCGAACTGATCACGCGCACCTACCGTCTCGACGACATCAACCGCGGCTATGCCGACCTCGAGGCGGGCAAAAACCTGCGCGGGGTCGTGGTGTTCGACGGCTGAACGACGCGCGAAGCAGGCGGTGAACGGGGTTCGTCGGAGCCTGATTTTCAGTTCCACGCTGATTGATCGCTTCAACGATCGGGGGCTCACCGATCCCCGGGAATCGACTTCGCGTCCTTGGCAATTTCCGCAGCCAACAGCTTCAGCAACTCAGCGTGCCGGACCTTATCGTCCGCCACATTGGTCTCGGCGAGCAATCGTCGATAATGCTCAAGGTTTTGCTGATGCACGAAACGCTCCATCTTACCTCCGAGGGGTGAATGGGCGGGAACGACACCATGCGCCGTTGCTGGGAGGCTGTCGAGCGTTCGTTCGATTCCGTTGGTACCGGTTCCAGAATCGGGCATCTCAGCATGACATGCGAATAGCCCACCCGCCAATTGATCGGTAGCAGATATGGACCGTGTCCTTCGGCCTCAGTTCAGCAATCTCTCGTACTGCGCATTGACGGCTTCGTAACACTCGCAGGAGGCGTCTTTCAGACTTTCGAGATTGGTGACTTCGATGTGTCCCCTGGCGTATTTGATGATTCCGGCTTGCTGCAGGGCATGAGCAACGGTAGACACGCTGTTTCGTTGCACGCCGATCATCTGAGCAAGGAAGCCCTGAGTCAGGTGCAATGAATCATTACCAGCCAGGTCGTGCATGCGCAGCAACCAACGTGCCAGGCGGCTCTCGGCCGAATGCATGGCGTTGCAAGCGGCCGACTGTTGCGCCTGCGCAACCAGCGCCTGCTCGTGTCGAATTAAGATGGTGCGGAACGCAATGCTCTGCTCGGCGGCGGCCCGCAGGACGACGAATCGCTCCCGAAAGGCGCAGAGACCATCATGATCGTCGAGGACGATCCCTTCGTTCGTTCCTATGCCGTCATGCGACTGGAGAGTCTGGGCTATGCGGTGATTGCCGCCGTCGACGGCGCCGATGCGTTACAGAAACTCAGAGCCGATACTCACATCGATATTCTGTTCACCGACATCGTGATGCCAGGTGGCATCAATGGGTGGGAACTCGCCGACCTTGCGAGGCAGCTGCGGCCTGGATTGCCGGTCCTCCTCACCTCCGGTTACGCATTGGAAACCCTGGCCAAGCATGGCCGGCTGCGCGCCGGTGCGATCGTCCTTACCAAGTCCTATCGCAAGGCGGATCTCGCCCGCCGCCTGCGAGAGGTCGTCAGTGTATCTCAACTCTTGTCACGGTCCCTCGCGGAGACCGCTGCCGTGTCGGTGACAGTGGCCGAAAGACAAGGCCCGAGTTAACGAATGAAGCGATGTGAAACTCAGCCGGCACCGAGCGCGACGGCGATATTGTAGGTCGCAAAACTCGCGGCATAAGCCAGCGCGAACATGTAGCCGAAGGTGACCCACATCCAGGTCCAGCTTCCGGTCTCGCGCCGGATCACCGCCAGCGTCGAGGCGCATTGCGGCGCGAAAATGTACCAGGCCAGCAGCGACAGCGCGGTCGCCAGGCTCCATTTCGTCGCCAGCAGCTGTCCGATCTGCTCGGCCGCTTCCTTGCCGCCCTCGATGGCATAGACGGTGCCGAGCGCCGCGACGGCGACTTCGCGCGCCGCCATGCCCGGGATCAGCGCCACCGCGATCTGCCAGTTGAAGCCGACCGGGGCCAGCAGCGGCTCCAATGCCTTGCCGATCATGGCGGCGAGGCTGTAGTTGATGGCGGGGTCCGTCGCGCCGGCCGGCGGCTGTGGGAACGACGCCAGAAACCAGATCAGGACCATCATCGAGAAGATCGTGGTTCCCGCCCGCTGCAGGAACATCATGGCCCGCGTGTAGATGCCGATCGCGATGCTGCGCGGGCGCGGCATCTTGTAGTCGGGCAATTCCAGCATGAACGGCGCCGGGGCATAGTCGCGCCACATGAAGAATTTGATCAGGAACGATACGCCGAGCGCGCTGGCAATGCCCGTGGCGTAGAGGCCGAACATGACCAGGCCCTGTAAACTGACAAAACCCCACACCTGTCTGGCGGGGATGAAGGCGGAAATGATCAGGGTGTAGACCGGGATCCGCGCCGAACAGGTCATCAGTGGCGCGATCAGGATGGTGGTGAGGCGGTCGCGGCGGTTGTCGATCACCCGTGTCGCCATGATGCCGGGGATGGCGCAGGCGAAACTCGACAGCAGTGGAATGAAGGCGCGGCCGTGCAGGCCGGCGCCGCCCATGATGCGGTCCATCAGGAACGCCGCGCGCGCCATGTAGCCGAAATCTTCCAGCAGCAGGATGAACAGGAAGATGATGATGATCTGCGGCAGGAACACGATGACGCTGCCGACGCCGGAGATCACGCCGTTCTGCAGGAAGCTCCGCACGAGGCCCGCGGGCAGGGCGTCGTGAACCAGTTGCCCGAGGGCGCCGAAGGCCGAGGCCAGCAGCTCCATCAACGGCGCCGCCCAGGCGAATACCGCCTGGAACATCACGAACAGGATCAGCGCCAGGATCGCGAGCCCCGCCACCGGGTGCAGCACCACGGCGTCGATCCGCGCGGTCCAGGTGTCGGGCCTGGTCGGCAGGCTGATGGTCGCCGCGATGATGCGGTCGGCTTCGCGCTGGGTGGCACGCAATTGCGCGACCGTGAGCGGCTGCCACAGGTTCGGCTGGGCGGGGTGCGGGGCTTGCACCGTGATGAGTTCGTCGGTCCGGCGCAATAGCTCTGATGTGCCGCCCTTGCGCACCGCGATCGAGGTGACGACGGGAACGCCGAGTGCCTCGGACAGCCGCGGCACGTCCACGGTGACGCCTCGGCGCGTGGCGATGTCGAACATGTTGAGCACCAGCATCAGCGGCCGGCCGGTGCTCTTGAGCTCGAGCAGGAGACGGATCGTCAGGCGCAGATTGGTGGAATCGGCGACGCACAGCACGAGATCGGGCAGCGCCTCGCCGGGGGTGCGGCCGAGCACGATATCGCGGGTGATTTCTTCATCGGGGCTGCGGCCGCGCAGCGAATAGGTGCCGGGCAGATCGACCAGCGATACCTGACGCCCCCGTGGCGTGACGAACGAGCCTTCCTTGCGTTCCACCGTGACGCCCGGATAGTTCGCGACCTTCTGGCGGCTGCCGGTCAGCGCATTGAACAGCGAGGTCTTGCCGCTGTTCGGCGTGCCGACCAGGGCGAGATGCAGCAGCGGAGCTTCCATGAATCGAGATCCGGTCGCGTCAGGCGACGATAATGGCCATGGCCTCGCGCCGGCGCACCGCGATCGTGACATTCTCGACGCGGACCGCGATCGGATCGCGGCCGACGATGCCCTCATGCAGCACTTCGACTCGCGCGCCTTCGACGAAGCCGAGTTCGATCAGCCGGCTTTCGAGTTCATCGGCCGACAGCGCAGAGCCGGCATTGCCGGCGGCGAGGTGCTGGATCACGCCCGAATAGCCGCGCTTGGCCAGCCCCAAGGGAATCCCCGAGGGAGCGTCCAAGGGGATCCCGGAGGGCGATTGCGGATGAGCGCCGTTCCGTTCAGTCATGGCTTGTACTTCCAAGCGGTGGCGGGCCGGTCAAGGCTGACGACCATCATGCGGCTGCACCTTAGAGCGATTGTAAACAACTGACGCGCCCTCGGATCGATGCGGTCCCCTGCAATCCTTAAACGCCGCCAAAACGAGCCCGTATTGATCCAGCGCAATTATTCTCCGGCCCCGAAATTTCCGGGGCAATGCCTCGGGAATTCCTTGGGAATTCCTTGGGCAAGACGGGGTTTACAACGACGGCTGGAGGGATCGCCAAACGGACACGCAGGAGGCCCGCATGACGAGATCAGCGATCAGGCTGGTGATGCTGAGCATGTTTCTGGCGGCACCGTTCGCCGTGCCCCCCGTCGCTCCGGCGCTTGCCGCCGGCGGCGGTGGCGATCCGCCTCCGTCGGCGACCCCGCCGCCGCCGGACACCCGGCCCGCGCCCGCCGGCCGTAGCACTCAAAAACCCAAGAAGAAGCCCAGCAAGCAGTCCAGTGTAGAGGAACCCGGATTTGCCGCGGGTTACCGCGCGGCCCATGCGACGATCTACGACCGCAACGACTATGCCGCGGCCATCGCGCAGCTCAAGGCGCTGGGCCATGACGACCACGCCAGCGTCGCCAATCTGATCGGCTATTCCTATCGCAAGCTCGGCGATTACCGGCTCTCGCAGATCTGGTACGAGCGCGCGCTGAAAGCCAACCCGAACCATGTGCTGACCTGGCAGTATTACGGCCTGTGGCAGATCGAGCAGGGCAACCGCGAAGGTGCGCAATATCATCTGAGCCGGATCGCGGCGATCTGCGGCACCGGCTGCGACGAGTATCGTTCGTTGGCCGCGGCGCTCGAAAAGCCGCCGGGCACCGGCCTCGTGTACTGAATTCAGCAATGTAGCCTTGCGGGCACGGGTTCGGCTTCGCCGGCGCGCTCGGCGAAATCGGCCTGCCGCAAAACGCCATCCCGCTGGCGCTGTTCTTCTTCAACGTCGGCGTCGAACTCGGACAGCTGATGTTCGTCGCTGCATTCGCAGTCGCGGCACGGCTGATGGCCCGTATGCGCATGGTGTGGCCGCGCTGGATCGAACTGGCGCCGGCCTATGCGATCGGCAGCGTCGCGATGTTCTGGGTGCTGCAGCGCGTCGCTGCGCTCTAGCCAGACTGGACTAACCCTGCGGCTTCGAATCCAGCCCGGCGGCCATGGCGCGGCTGCGAAAGTAATCCAGCACGAACAGGCGAATGGCCGACGACAGATTGCCCTGCTGGCGGTTGGAGTCGATCTCGCCCACCAATTCGGACAGCGTCATGTCGCGCAGGCCCGAGATTTCCTTCATGCCGTTCCAGAACGCCTCTTCGAGGCTGACGCTGGTCTTGTGGCCGGCGACCACGATCGAGCGCTTGACGACCGGCGACTTCATGATGCGTCCTCGCCGTCAATGCGGTGCTGATCCAGCAAATTGTTCGCACGGGTCTCGCGTTGTTGGTCCAGCGCGCGTTCGGATTTGGTTCGGCCGAATCGCGTGCGGTTGGCGTCGGCCTGCTTGGCCGACGCGACGCGCTCGGTGCGCTTCTTGAACCGCTTCAGGTTGACCACGTCCCCCATGCCTGTCTCCGTCATCCAAATATCGAAGGACAAGAAAAGTACTTGCGAAGGCATGAGTGGTCGCTGCGCACCTTGGCTGGCTCGGCGCTATGCGCCTTGGCTGGCTCGGTCGTCATCCCAGGAAATCCCCGTCAGTGCCTTTTGATAGCATCAAAAAATGCGTTTCGCTCTGCGAAAACCAAATATTCTTGAGCTCTACCATGAGCCCGATCAATGACGGTAGCGGATCAGTCTAAGTCTTTAGCTATTATGATCTATAACGATAATGCGGCCCCCGTAAACAAACGGGGACCCCGTAGTTTCCCGGGGGTCGCCGCGCGATCAACCTGGGTGTGTCATTTTGTCCGGCTGTACCAGCCGGTCGAATTCCTGAGCCGAAACAAATCCCAGCCGCACCGCCTCTTCGCGCAACGTGGTGCCGCTTGCATGGGCCTGCTTCGCGACCTTGGCGGCGTTGTCGTAGCCGATCCTCGGCGCCAGCGCCGTCACCAGCATCAGCGAGCGCTCCATCAGATCATGGATACGTTTTTCATCCGCGCGAATTCCGTCGACACAATTTTCCGTGAACGAGCGGGTGACGTCGGCCAGCAGTTCGATGGAATTCATCATGCAGTGCGCCATCACCGGCTTGTAGACGTTCAATTCGAAATGGCCCTGGCTGCCGGCGACGGTGATGGCGGTCTGGTTCCCGAACACCTGGCAGCACACCATGGTCATCGCTTCGCACTGGGTCGGGTTGACCTTGCCCGGCATGATCGACGAGCCCGGCTCGTTTTCGGGCAGGATCAATTCGCCGAGGCCGGAGCGCGGACCGGATCCGAGCAGGCGGATGTCGTTGGCGATCTTGAACAGCGCGGTCGCCACCGAATTGATGGCGCCGTGCACGAACACGTAGGCGTCGTTGGCAGCCAGCGCCTCGAACTTGTTGGGCGCACTGGTGAACGGCAGTTTTGTGATCCTGGCGGCGTGCCTGGCGAACAGCCTGGCGAATTTCGGCTTCGAGTTGAGGCCGGTGCCGACCGCGGTGCCGCCCTGCGCCAGCGGGTAGAGATCCTTCACCGCTATCCGCAGCCGCGCGAGGCCGCTCTCGACCTGCGCGGCGTAGCCGGAAAATTCCTGGCCGAGCGTCAGCGGCGTCGCGTCCTGGGTATGGGTGCGGCCGATCTTGACGATGCGGGCGAACGCCTTTTCCTTCCTGCGCAGCGCGCGGTGCAGTTCGCTCAGGGCGGGAATGAGATCGGCGGTGATGCGTGTCGCGGCGGCGATGTGCATCGCGGTCGGGAACGAGTCGTTCGACGACTGGCTCATATTGACGTGATCGTTGGGATGAACCGGCTTCTTGGTGCCGAGTTCGCCGCCCAGCAGTTCGCTGGCGCGATTGGCGATCACCTCGTTGAGGTTCATGTTGGTCTGGGTGCCGGAGCCGGTCTGCCAGACCACCAGCGGAAAATGATCGTCGAACCTGCCCTCGATCACCTCGCGTGCGGCGCGCACGATGGCGCGGGCGCGGCGGGCGTCAAGCAGTCCCAGTTCGCGATTGGTTTCCGCGGACGCCAGCTTGACGATGCCGAGCGCGCGGATGATGTCCATCGGCATTCGGTCGCGGCCGATGCGGAAATTGTGTCGGGAACGTTCGGTCTGCGCGCCCCAATAACGTTCTGAGGAAACCTCGATCGGACCGAAGCTGTCGGTCTCGCTGCGGGTGGATTTGGAACGCGATGGTGCTTTCGACCGAGCCATCCGGGACATCCATTGCGCGAGGGCGTTGTGGATTACTTCTTGCGGAAGCGATCCAGCCGCACCACCTCGGCGCCCTCGCTCGGCCTGGCGGGCTCGTCCTTGGTCTCGGCGGCCGGTGCCGGAACGGGCAGGGCGGAGGGGGCGGGGACGGCCGGAAGGTTGGCCGCCGGCGCCTCGGCTGCCGCGTCGGCGGGCTCGAACTGCAGGCCGAACTGAACCGACGGGTCGAAGAAGCTCTTGATCGAGTTGAAGGGGACCACCAGCCGCTCCGGAATGCCGCCGAACGACAGGCCGACTTCGAAGCGGTCTTCGGTCACCACCAGGTCCCAGAACTGGTGCTGCAGGATGACGGTCATTTCTTCCGGATACTGCGCCAGCAGCCGCGGCGACAGCTTCACGCCGTCGGCGGTGGACAGGAAGGTGATGAAGAAATGATGTTCTCCGGGCAGGCCGTGCTCGGCGGCGTCGGTCAAGACGCGGCGCAGCACCCCGCGCAGCGCGTCACGCGCCAGCACGTCGTATCGGATATGATCGGTCGCCATTATGGGGTCCTGTCACGTTCAAAAGTATTTTGCGGATCGGCAGCGCAGCCTGGGTGCCCCGACTCGCCTGTTCCGTCCATGCTACCCCGGCGGCGGGCCGAGGTCAGCAGCCGTTGCCGCGGATGGTGGAATTTCCAGCAGATCATTCGAACAGCAGGCAAATCAAATGAAGTGGCGCCTTCGGTTGCCGGCTGCCTCCAAACCGGCCCGGCGGAGCGATGGCAATGATATTTCCGTGGCCGACGAACCGGCAGCCTCGATATAGGCGGCAAATGCCCGGAAAAACAGAGCGGGAACGGGCGCATCTGGAACTGGAACGGAGTTCAAGGCGGCAGGACTGCCTGAACAGGGGTTGGCCTTGACCGAGCGGCCGTTCTAAATCTCTGACATGCCTCCGGATTCGCAACCGGCCGCCTTGCCGGCGCCGGAACTCCCGCCGCTTTCAGCGCCGACCCCGCCGGGGTTGCTCGAGCTGTTTGTCGCGTTCGCCAGGATGTCGCTGGCCGGCTTCGGCGGCGTGCTGGTCTGGGCGCGGCGCAGCATCGTCGACCAGCACCGCTGGATGACGGCGGACGAATTCAACGAGACCTTCGCGCTGTGCCATTTTCTGCCAGGACCCAATATCGTCAACCTCAGCGTGGTGTTCGGATCCCGCTTTCGCGGCATTCCCGGCGGCATCGCGGCCTTCGCCGGGCTGGTCGGACCGCCGGTGGTGATCGTCACCATCCTGGCGGCGCTCTATGCCCGCTACGGCGAAATCGATGCGCTGCGGCGCATTCTGGCCGGGGTATCCAGCGTGGCCGTCGGTCTGCTGGTGGCGGTGGTGTTGCGCATGATGATGCCCCTGATCAGGAAGCGCGACCTGGTCGGACTGCTGATTCTGGCCGCGGTGTTCATCGCCATCGGCCTGCTGCGGCTGCCGCTGCCGGCGGTGTTGCTGGTGGCCATCCCGCTCAGCATCGCCATCACCCTTGTCATGCGGCGGCGGGTTGCGGCATGAATTCGGACCCCAATCCGATCTGGACCCTGGCCTGGACCTTCGGGCTGATGTCGTTGTTCGCGGTCGGGGGCGCCAATGCCGCCATTCCGGAAATGCACCGGGTGGCGGTCGAGGTTCACCACTGGATGACGGACAAGCAATTCGCCGACGTGTTCGCGATATCGCAGATGTCGCCGGGACCGAATGTGCTGATCGTGACCCTGATCGGCTATTCCGTCGCCGGAGTTGCAGGCGCGCTGGTTGCAACGCTGGCGATGTGCGGACCGACCGCCATCGTTGCCTATTATGTGAGCCGCTTGCTGGCGCGGTCGACTCAGTCGCGCTGGCCTGCCATTATTCAGGCGGCTTTGGTACCGCTGTCGATCGGGCTGATGGGCGCCAGCGGACTGATTTTGGCGGTGACTTCGAACCGGACCTGGGCCGCCGCCCTGGTCACCGTCGCCACCGCGGCACTGGCCTTCGCCACCCGGCTCAATCCGTTCTGGATGCTGCTGGCCGGGGGGTGTTTGGGTTTCGCTGGCGTTATCTGACGAAAATCGGTAGGCAGGTTTGCCGGACCGGCATCTGGGCCATCCAAAAACAGAACGGGCGAGAAGCCCGTGCGGGGGGAGTGAGATCGATGAGTGATACGCCGAGTCATGTACCGGTCAAATACATCATGCCGAAATGGATACGCGGTCCGCAGGATTTCGTCGGCGGACTGGCGATGGTTGCCATCGCGGTATTCGCATTATGGGCATCGAGCGACCTGCAGGGCATGCGCGGATTCTCATTCGGGGCCGGAACCGCGCCCCGCATGTTCGCCTACCTGCTGCTCGGGCTCGGCATCGCGATAACGATTGTCGGTCTTGTCAAGGATGGCGAGCACATCACCACCTACGCGTGGCGCGGCCCGCTGTTCGTATCGGCGGCCATCCTGTCCTTTGCGTTGACGATCCGCCCGATGGGCCTGATTTTCTCGGCATTCACCAGCTTCCTGATTTCGGCGATGGGCTCGCCGGAAACGCAATGGAAGCAGACCATCATCGTCGGCGTTTGCCTGACGGCTTTCTGCAGCCTGTTGTTTCCCTACGCGCTGGGTCTGCCATTGCAGATGCTGCCAAAATTTATGATCCGGTGAGGGTGTGATGGGTGACGTTCTTTCAAATCTGAGTCTCGGCTTCGGCGTTGTGTTCCAACTGGTGCAGTGGACGCCGGCCTTTCTCGGCGGCATGTCGATTCCGATTCCCGTCAACATCCTGCTGTGCCTGATCGGTGCGCTGGTTGGCACCCTGGTCGGCGTGCTGCCGGGCATCGGCACCATTGCGACGGTGGCCATGCTGCTGCCGATCACCTTCGGCCTGCCGCCGGTCGGCGCGCTGATCATGCTCGCCGGCATCTATTACGGCGCCCAGTATGGTGGCTCCACCACCTCGATCCTGGTCAATATTCCGGGCGAGGCAGGTTCCGTGGTGACCGCGCTCGACGGCTTCCAGATGGCCAAGCAGGGCCGTGCGGGCCCGGCGCTGGCGATCGCGGCGATCGGCTCGTTCTTCGCCGGCTGCGTCGCGACCGTGCTGATCGCGGTGTTGGGCGCGCCGCTGACCAAGCTCGCGCTGGCCTTCGGGCCCGCTGAATATTTCTCGCTGATGGTGCTCGGCCTGATCTTCGCCGTGGTGCTGGCCAAGGGCTCGGTGCTGAAGGCGATCGCGATGATCGTGTTCGGCCTGCTGCTGTCGATGGTCGGGTCCGACATCGAGACCGGCGCGTCGCGGATGGCCTTCAACATCCCCGAACTGGCCGACGGCCTCGGCTTTGCCACCCTCGCGATGGGGCTGTTCGGTTTCGCCGAGATCATCCGAAATCTCGATGCGGGCGGTGAAAGCGATCGCCAACTGGTGCAGCAGAAGGTCACAGGCCTGATGCCGACCAAAAAGGACCTGAAGGATTCCGCGCCGGCGATCCTGCGCGGCACGGTGCTGGGGTCGATCCTCGGCATTCTGCCGGGCGGCGGCGCGGTCATCGCATCGTTCGCGGCCTATACGATGGAAAAAAAGCTGTCGAAGCATCCGCAGAAGTTTGGCCGTGGCGTGATCGAGGGGGTGGCGGCGCCGGAAAGCGCCAACAACGCCGCGGCGCAGACCTCGTTCATCCCGCTGCTCACGCTCGGCATTCCGCCCAATGCGGTGATGGCGCTGATGGTCGGAGCGATGACCATTCATGGCATCGTGCCCGGACCGCAGGTGATGCAGAAGCAGCCCGAGCTGGTCTGGGGCATGATCGCCTCGATGTGGGTCGGCAATTTGATGCTGCTGATCATCAACCTGCCGCTGGTCGGGATCTGGGTGCGGCTGTTGCGCGTGCCGTATCGCCTGATGTTCCCGTCGATCGTGGTGTTCTGCTCGATCGGCATCTATTCGGTGAACAACGCGCCGACCGACGTGATGCTTGCCGGCGTATTCGGGCTGCTCGGCTACTGGCTGATCAAGCACGACTTCGAGCCGGCGCCGTTGCTGCTCGGGATGGTGCTCGGACCGCTGATGGAAGAGAACCTGCGTCGCGCCTTGCTGATCTCGCGCGGCGACTGGACGGTGTTCGCGACCCGTCCGCTGTCGGCGGTGCTGATGCTGATCTCGGCGTTCCTGCTGGTGCTGACGATCCTGCCATCGCTGCGCAAGAAGCGTGACGAAGTGTTTGTGGAGTCCGAGAACTAATATGCGTCGGCGCCGCATCCGGAACCCTGGTGTCGGAAGCGGCGCGGCGTAACCATGTGCCAACCGGTTCATGCCGGTCTAGCTAACCGTTTTGGGAGGGACATCTGATGAATTTTTACAGTCGCATGCTGGCGGCCGGTGGTCTGGCCGTCTTGGCCGGCCTCGGTGCAGTTCCCGCGCAGGCCCAGGCGCCAGCCTATCCGACGCGCTCGATCACCATGATCGTGCCGTTCGCGGCCGGCGGTCCGACCGATGTCATCGCGCGCATCGTCACCGGGCATATGCAGCAGACGCTCGGCCAGAGCATCATCATCGAGAACGTGGTCGGCGCCGGCGGCACCACCGCCACCACGCGCGCCGCGCGCGCCGCCAATGACGGCTATACGCTGATAACGGGGCATATGGGCACCCACGCGGCGTCGGTGCCGCTGTATCCCAAGCTGGCCTATCATCCCGAAAAGGATTTCGAACCGGTCGCGCTGCTGGCCGGAACCCCGATCCTGATCCTGGCGAAAAAGGACTTTGCGCCGAAGGATCTCAAGGAATTCGTCACCTACGTGAAAGCCAATGCCGACAAGGTCAATGCGGCGCATGCCGGCGTGGGCTCGGTCTCCCACGTGTCGTGCGAACTGCTGCATTCGATCCTCGGCATCAAGCCGGTCAGCGTTCCCTTCAATGGCACGGGTCCCGCGATGAATGCGCTGGTCGGCGGTCAGGTCGACTACATGTGCGACCAGATCGTCAATGCCGTGCCGCAGATCAAGGGCGGCACCATCAAGGCCTATGCGATCGCGACCCCCGAGCGCAATCCGTCGCTGCCGGACGTTCCGACTACCAAGGAGGCTGGTCTGCCTGCCTTCCAGGCACAGGCCTGGAACGCGATTTTCGCGCCGAAGGGAACTCCGCCTGAGGTCATCGCCAAGCTCAACGCGGCAGTGGTCAAGGCGCTCGACGATGAAACCGTCCGCAAGCGCCTGCTCGACCTCGGCAGCGTCATCCCGCCGGTTGCCGAACGCACGCCCGCCTCGCTGGCGGCTTTGGTGAAGAGCGAAATCGCCAAGTGGACCCCGGTGGTCAAGCCGGCCAACTAGTTCGATCTGCCGAAATCGGCCGATGACAAGGGCAGAACGTGAGTTCTGCCCTTGCGATTCGTGCGTCGGAACCTCATTTTTCCGGGTATAATCGAGCTGTGGGGCTGAATCGCTGCTGTCGATCGGCGGTTGCGGCCGCTAGAACTCGCTTTTCCCCGGATGAATAGCCCGTCGCCATGAATCAGTACCACGATCTGCTCGAACGGATTCTCTCGGACGGCGCGGAGAAGCAGGACCGCACCGGCACCGGTACGCTGTCGATCTTCGGCCACCAGATGCGCTTCAACCTGGCCGCCGGCTTTCCGATGCTGACCACCAAGAAACTGCCGATGAAATCGATCGTGCACGAATTGCTCTGGTTCCTCAAAGGCGACACCAACATCAAATATCTGAAAGACAACGGCGTTTCGATCTGGGACGAATGGGCCGACGCCAATGGCGATCTCGGCCCGGTCTATGGATCGCAGTGGCGGTCGTGGCCGGCGCCGGACGGCCGCCACATCGACCAGATCGCCAATGTCATCGACATGATCAGGCGCAATCCGGATTCGCGGCGCCTGATCGTGACCGCGTGGAATCCCGCCGAAATCGACAAGATGGCGCTGCCGCCGTGCCATTGCCTGTTTCAGTTCTACGTCGCCAACGGCAAATTGTCGTGCCAGCTCTATCAGCGTTCCGCCGACGTGTTTCTCGGCGTGCCCTTCAACATCGCCTCCTATGCGCTGCTGACGATGATGGTGGCGCAGGTGACCGGCCTGAAGCCTGGCGATTTCGTGCACTCGTTCGGCGACACCCACCTCTACGTCAATCATCTCGATCAGGCGAAGCTGCAACTGACGCGTCCGACGCGACCGCTGCCCACGATGAAGATCAATCCCGAGGTGAAGGACATCTTCGCCTTCCGCTATGAAGATTTTGTCCTGGAAGGCTACGACCCGCATCCGCACATCAAGGCCGAGGTCGCGGTGTGAGTGCGACTTCTCGTCCTGAAATCGTCCTTATCGTCGCGGTCGCTGAGAACGGCGTGATCGGTGCCGGCGGCGCCATCCCCTGGCGGCTGAAGTCCGACATGCAGCGCCTCAAGGCGATGACGCTGGGCAAGCCGGTGGTGATGGGCCGCAAGACCTTCATATCGCTGCGCCGTCCGCTGCCCGGACGCACCAATATCGTCATCACCCGCGACGCCGGCTTTCGCGCCGACGGGGCGGTGGTGACGACGTCGTTCGACGCGGCCCATGCGGTCGCGACCGGCGATGCGCTGCGGCGTTTCGCCACTGAGATCGCCGTGATCGGCGGCGCTGAAATTTACGCGCAATGGATGGATCGGGCGGACCGGCTGGAAATTACCGAGGTTCACGCCCGGCCGCAGGGCGATACCCATTTCCCCGCCATCGATTCCGCGGCCTGGGAAGAGGTTGCGCGGGTGCGGAATCCGGCCGGTCCGGACCACAGCGCCGACTATTCCTATGTGACATATCGCCGACGGCGGCCGCATTAACTCCTTTAGGCAATGTTTGCATTGACAATTTCCGGCCCGAGCATAGCTCCTGCGAGCCAACAAGCCGCGTTGTAAGGGCCGGGGCGGTCCCCTATAAGGCCGTGCAGATGTAGTGAGGCCGGGCGCCTTTGCCTCGGCCCGCGGAGGAGACTGTCGATGCCGTGGAAGAATCAAGGCGGAGGCCCGTGGGGCTCCGGTCCGAAAGGGCCTTGGGGCTCAGGCCCGCAATCGGCGGGGCCGAGGCCGCCCGATCTCGAAGACCTCTTGCGCCGCGGCCAGGATCGGCTGCAGCAGATTTTGCCGGGCGGCTATTTCAGCGGCATGGGCATCGCGATCATCCTGCTCATCGCGGTGATCATCTGGCTGTTCTCCGGCGTTTTCCGCGTGCAGTCCGAGGAACTCGGCGTGGTGCTGCGCTTCGGCAAGCATGTCCGCACAGTGCAGCCGGGCCTGAATTACCACTGGCCCTATCCGATCGAGACGGTGCTGTTGCCGAAGGCGCTGCGCGTGTCCACCATCAACGTCGGCATGTCCCTGATCGATGATCCGGCGCGGCGCGGCCGCACGATGCGCGACGTGCCGGAAGAGAGCCTGATGCTGACCGGCGACGAGAATATCGTCGACGTCGACTTCACCGTGCTGTGGCGGATCAAGCCTGACGGCGTCGGCAATTATCTGTTCAACATCCAGAATCCCGAAGGCACCGTGAAGGCGGTGGCCGAAAGCGCGATGCGCGAGGTGGTTGGCCGTGCCAACATCCAGCCGATCCTCACCGGCGCCCGGACCACGACGGAAGCCAACGTGCAGGATCTGATGCAAAAGACGCTCGACTCCTATGGATCGGGCATTCTGGTGCAGCAGGTGCAGATGCAGAAGGTCGATCCACCGGCCCAGGTGATCGACGCGTTCCGCGATGTGCAGGCGGCGCGCGCCGATCTCGAGCGGTTGCAGAACGAAGCCCAGACCTATGCCAACCGCGTCATTCCCGACGCGCGCGGCCGCGCCGCGCAGATCCTGCAGGTCGCCGAAGGCTACCAGCAACAGGCCATCGCCGAGGCCAAGGGCCAGAGCGCGCGCTTCCTGAAGGTCTATGACGAATACAAGAAGGCGCCCGATGTCACGCGCCAGCGCATCTATCTGGAGACGATGGAGCGCATCCTCGGCGGTGCCGAGAAACTGATCCATGACGGCGGCGGCTCGTCGTCCGGACAAGGTGTCGTGCCGTTCCTGCCGCTGAGTGAGCTGTCGCCGCGGCGACAGGCCGCGCCGGCTGCCGGTCAGCCGCAACAACAGAGCGGAGCCACCCGATGAAGTCCGGAACCACAGGTGTTGTTGCGCTACTCGTGCTGGTGGTCGTGCTGATCGTCGGCTACAGTTCGGTGTTCCAGGTGACGCAGACCCAGCAGGCGCTGGTGGTGCGGTTCGGCAAGCCCGTCGACGTCGTCCCCGAGCCGGGCCTGCATTTCAAGGCTCCGTTCATCGATACCGTGATCAGTATCGACAAGCGGATCCTCGATCTGGAAAACCCGTCGCAGGAAGTGATCGCTTCGGACCAGAAGCGTCTGGTGGTCGATGCTTTCGCCCGTTATCGCATCAAGGATGCGCTGCGGTTCTACCAGCGCATCGGCTCGATCCAGGCCGCCAACATCCAGCTGACCACGCTGCTCAACGCGTCGTTGCGCCGTGTGCTCGGCGAGGTGACGTTCATCCAGGTCGTGCGCGACGAGCGCGAGGGCCTGATGAACAAGATTCGCGACCAGCTCGACAAGGAAGCCGACGGCTATGGCATCGAGGTCGTCGATGTCAGGATCCGGCGCGCCGATCTGCCGGAGCAGAACAGCCAGGCGGTCTATCAGCGGATGCAGACCGAGCGACAGCGCGAGGCCGCCGAGTTCCGCGCCCAGGGCGGCCAGAAGGCGCAGGAGATCAGGTCGAAGGCGGACCGCGAAGCCGTCGTCATCATCGCCGACGCCAACTCCACCGCCGAGCAGGTGCGCGGCGCGGGCGACGGCGAACGCAACCGGTTGTTCGCCGAAGCCTACGGCCAGGATGCGGATTTCTTCGCGTTCTACCGTTCGATGACGGCGTATGAGAACGGGCTGCGCAGCAACGATACCCGCTTCCTGCTGCGGCCGGACTCCGACTTCTTCAAGTTCTTCAGCAACTCGTCGGGCAAGCCGCCGGTTGCGGCGGCGCCGGCTGCGCCGAAGCCGTAAGGCTGTCTGAACAAGAACCAGGGCGAAGCGGGGTGCCGCTTCGCCTGCGGCGACCACAAGGCCGCTGCCGTCAAAAAGAACGTCAAGGGTGAGGTTGCAGTCCGATGAGGTCCATAGCGTTTGCCGACTTCCTCATCGGCCTCGGCATCCTGTTTGTGCTTGAAGGCCTGCTGTTCGCGGCAAGCCCGGCCTGGATGCGCCGGGCGATGCAGAGCGCCATGGCGACGCCGGACAACATCCTGCGCATCGTCGGCATCGGATCGGCGGTCGTCGGCCTGATCCTGATCTGGTTTGTCCGGCGCTAACATTCCGTCATTCCGGGGCGCGCGTTTAGCGCGAACCCGGAATCTCGAGGGATTCCCCGGTGCGCAATTGCGCACCTGCGGTCTGGTGCTTACGCACCATCCCGGAATGACGATCATACCAGCACGCTAAAAAGGTTGCGGGATCAACGCGATCGTGAGCCGCCGGCGCCGGTTTTTCGCCGGAATGTCCGGCTCAAATGCTTGCGCCGCAGACCAGTTCGGGCGCACTGTGGCCTCCAGATTCCGACCCGTCGCAAAGAGAGAAGCCGATATGACCGGTGCGATTCCATACCCGAGCTATCGCCTGCGCCCCCTGATGGCCGCGATCTGCGCCGCAAGCCTGCTTGTCGCGCCGGTCTTGTCCGGGCCGGCTTTGGCGCGGGGCCCCGACGGCATCGCCGACGTCGCCGAAAAGGTGATCGACGCCGTCGTCAACATCTCGACCTCGCAGACCGTCGAAGCCAAGGGGGGCTCCTCCGGCGGCGAGCGGGGCGCGACGCCGCAACTGCCGCCGGGCTCGCCGTTCGAGGAATTCTTCGACGATTTTTTCAAGAACCGCCGCGGCGGTCCGGGAGGCGGCTCCAAGGGCGGTGAGGCGCAGCCGCGCAAGACCAACTCGCTCGGCTCCGGCTTCATCGTCGACACCGCAGGCATTGCCGTGACCAACAATCACGTCATCGCGGATGCCGACGAGATCAACATCATCATGAACGACGGCACCAAGATCAAGGCCGAGCTGGTCGGCGTCGACAAGAAGACCGATCTCGCGGTGCTGAAGTTCAAGCCGCCGGCCAAGCCGCTGGTCGCGGTGAAGTTCGGCGATTCCGAGAAGCTGCGGCTCGGCGAATGGGTGATCGCGATCGGCAATCCGTTCAGTCTCGGCGGCACGGTGACCGCCGGCATCGTTTCGGCGCGCAATCGCGACATCAATACTGGCCCCTATGACAGCTACATCCAGACCGACGCCTCCATCAACCGCGGCAATTCCGGCGGCCCGCTGTTCAACCTCGACGGCGAAGTGGTCGGCGTCAACACGCTGATCATCTCGCCGACCGGCGGCTCGATCGGCATCGGGTTTGCGGTGCCGTCTAAGACCGTGGTCGGCGTGGTGGATTCGCTGCGGCAGTTCGGCGAATTGCGCCGCGGCTGGCTCGGTGTCCGCATCCAGCAGGTCACCGAGGAAATCGCCGAGAGCCTCAGCATCAAACCGGCGCGCGGCGCCCTGATCGCCGGCGTCGAGGACAAGGGTCCGGCCAAGCCGGCGGGCATCGAGCCCGGCGACGTCGTGATCAAGTTCGACGGCAAGGACATCAAGGAACCGAAGGACCTGTCGCGCGTGGTGGCCGACACCGCGGTCGGCAAGGAGGTCGACGTCGTCATCATCCGCAAGGGCAAGGAAGAGATCCGCAAGGTCACGCTCGGCCGCCTGCTGGACGACAAGGCGGTGCAGACCGCGGCCAAGACCAAGGAGGAGCCCGTCGAGAAGCCGGTGACGCAAAAGGCGCTCGGCCTCGACCTCGCCACCCTCAGCAAGGACCTGCGCACCCGCTACAAGATCAAGGACAGCGTCAAGGGCGTCATCGTCACCGGGGTCGACAGCGGCTCCGACGCCGCCGAGAAGCGCCTCAGCGCCGGCGACGTGATCGTCGAGGTGGCGCAGGAGTCGGTCGCCAACGCCGCCGACATCAAGAAGCGGGTCGATCAGCTGAAGAAGGACGGCAAGAAATCCGTCCTGCTGCTGGTATCGAACGCGGAAGGCGAACTGCGCTTCGTGGCGCTGGGCGTGCAGTAGGGTACGTTGCTCAGTCGTACGGGTCGCGCTGGCTGCTCGGAATGATCCTGTCGTCCCTGCGAAAGCAGGGACCCATAACCACCGTCGTTAGTTGAAGCAGAATCCGTCGGCCGCCGAGCAACAACGCAAGGCCACGGCGTATGGGTCCCCGCGCCCCGTGCGCAATTGCGCACTAGGCGGGGACGACGTTGAAAAACTATCCCACAAACTCGTCCCGGCGATAGCCCTGCGCATAGAGCAGCGCCGTGAGGTCGCCGTGGTCGATCCTGGCCGCGGCAGCCGCTGCGACCGCGGGCTTGGCATGGTAGGCGACGCCGAGGCCGGCAGCCTGGATCATGCCGAGATCGTTGGCGCCGTCACCGGTCACCATGGTGTCGATCTCGTCGAGATCGAAGGATTCGCGCAGCTCGATCAGGGTCGCCAGCTTCGCGGCGCGGCCCAGGATCGGCGCGCGGACTTCGCCGGTCAGTTTGCCGTCCTCGACCTTGAGTTCGTTGGCGCGGTTTTCCTGAAATCCGATCCGCTCGGAAACCGCGCCGGTGAACAAGGTAAAGCCGCCCGAGATCAGGCAGGTCCAGGCGCCGTTAGCGCGCATGGTCATCACCAGTTCACGGCCGCCCGGCGTCGCCGTGATGCGCGTCTTCAGCACCTCGTCGACCACGCCGACGGGCAATCCCTTCAGGAGCGCGACGCGCTCGCGCAGCGCCGGCTCGAACTCGATTTCGCCGCGCATCGCGCGCTCGGTGATCCCGGCGACATGCGCCTTGAGGCCGGCGAAATCGGCCAGTTCGTCGATGCATTCCTGCCCGATCATGGTGGAATCCATGTCGGCCAGAAAAAGCTTCTTGCGCCTGAACGCCCGAGGCTGCACCACAATGTCGACAGGCAAGTCGCCGCGCGCCTCGCGCAGGCGGGTGACGGCGGCGCCGATATCGTCGTGGCTGCCTTCGAAGGGGATGTCGACCGCCACTTCGTCGAACAGCCACTGCGCCTGTTCGGGCTGGCCAAGAACGGCGCGCGCGCCGTTCACCACCGTGCTATCGAGCGCGGGGGCGGCGGGGTTGCAAATGAGCGTGGCGACGAGAGACATCTGAGTGGCTTCACACGTGGAGAATGACAAGGCGGTGCTTATCGCAGGGCCGACCGCCAGCGGCAAGTCGGCGCTCGCGCTCGAGCTGGCGCAAAGCACCGGCGGCGTCGTCATCAATGCCGATTCGATGCAGGTCTATCGCGACCTGCGCGTGCTGACGGCGCGGCCGACACTGGAGGAGGAGGCGCGGGTGCCGCACCGGCTCTATGGCCATGTCGATGCCGCGGTGAATTTCTCGGCCGGAAGCTGGGTGGCCGATGCGGCAAACGTGCTGGCGGAACTCCGCGCGCAAAATCGCCTGGCGATTTTTGCCGGCGGCTCCGGCCTGTATTTCAAGGCGCTGACGCGTGGGCTGTCGGCGGTGCCGCCGATCCCCACGGAGATCCGCGAAAGCGTGCGCGCGCGGCTGGAACGCGACGGCGTCGAGGCATTGCATGCCGAGCTGGCGCGGCGCGATCCGGCCTCCGCCGAGCGCCTGAAGCCGCGTGATCGCAGCCGCATTGCCCGCGCGCTCGAGGTGGTGGAGGCGACCTCGCGTTCCCTGACCGAATGGCATCGCGACGGTCTGCCGCCGCTATTGCCGGAGACGCAATTCCGCGCGCTGTTTCTCGCGCCCGACCGCGACCAGCTTTATGCGCGGATCGACGCGCGTTTCGATGCGATGCTTGCGGCCGGCGCGCTTGACGAGGTTGCGGCGCTGGCATCGCGAAAACTCGATTCCCAGCTGCCTGCGATGAAGGCGCATGGCGTGCCGGCCCTGATCCGGCATCTCCAGGGCGAGATCAGCCTGGACGAGGCGGCCGTGATCGGCCGCGCCGATACCCGGCATTACGCCAAGCGGCAGTTCACCTGGTTCCGGCATCAGCTACCGGAATTCGAGTGGGTGAGGCCGGAGGCGGCGCGGGAGCGGTTTTGAAGTCCCGTAGCCCGGGTGGAGCCAGCGGGTCGGCGCGAAGCGAGGCCCCGAGGGCGTAATCCGGGGAGCAACACGCGACGCCCGCCCCGGATTACGCCATCGGAACGCGCGTTCGCGCGATCCGCTGACTTCATCCGGGCTACGGGACCTGTAGAGCGCGCCCGCGCATGGCTGGAACCAGCAAATTGCGCTCGCCCGGGGCAAAAAACCCCGCTAAGCTGTATTTCTGCGCCGATTGCCCCCGTGGCTTGACTTTTCAGGCTTGGGCAGTATGTTCCGCGCAACCTTTGGGAAGTCTGAGCCGTCCAATGCGTAATATTATTACCAAACTTCTTATCGTCGTCGTACCCAGGCGCACCGCCGGGGGTGGCTGAGGCCATCCATATTCGGGCGGTGTGCATGGGGCCTCTTGGGCCCCTTTTTATTTTCCCAAGACCCCAACTGAAGAAAAATACCCAACTGAAGAAAGCCGCTGACCACAGCGCATCCGGAGCAAGCCATGAGCGATACCAGCCACGATCCGAACCAGATGACCGGCGCAGCGATGATCGTCCGCGCGCTGATCGATCATGGCGTGAAGCACATCTTCGGCTATCCCGGCGGCGCGGTGCTGCCGATCTATGACGAGCTGTTCCAGCAGAGCGACGTCGAGCACATCCTGGTGCGGCACGAGCAGGGCGCCGGCCACGCCGCCGAGGGCTATGCGCGCTCCACCGGCAAGCCGGGCGTGGTGCTGGTGACCTCGGGGCCGGGCGCCACCAACATGGTGACGCCGCTGGCCGATGCGCTGATGGATTCGATCCCGCTGGTCTGCATCACGGGTCAGGTGCCGACCCATTTGATCGGCAATGACGCGTTCCAGGAATGCGACACCGTCGGCATCACCCGGCCCTGCACCAAGCACAACTGGCTGGTGCGCGACGTCAACGATCTGGCCAAGGTGCTGCACGAAGCGTTCTACGTCGCGAGCTCCGGCCGGCCCGGCCCGGTCGTGGTCGACGTGCCGAAGGACGTGCAGTTCGCCACCGGTACCTATCACCCGCCGCGCAAGTCCGACGTTCATCTGTCCTACACGCCGCGCCTGAAGGGCGACGCCGGGCAGATCCGCAAGGCGGTGGCGCTGCTGGCCTCGGCCAGGCGCCCGGTGATCTACAGCGGCGGCGGCGTCGTCAATTCCGGCCCAGAGGCCTCCAGGTTGCTGCGCGAACTGGTCGAAGTGACCGGCTTCCCGATCACCTCGACCCTGATGGGCCTCGGCG
The DNA here is from genome assembly GCF_030646015.1 of Bradyrhizobium sp. GTDB lineage: Bacteria > Pseudomonadota > Alphaproteobacteria > Rhizobiales > Xanthobacteraceae > Bradyrhizobium. Next base: position 5,018 of record NZ_JAUSLT010000024.1, on the reverse strand, counting down.
CCTATCCGGCCTCGGGCAAGAACTGGCTCGGCATGCTCGGCATGCACGGCACCTACGAAGCCAACATGGCGATGCATGACTGCGACGTCATGCTGTGTGTCGGCGCGCGCTTCGACGACCGCATCACCGGCCGCACCGATGCGTTCTCGCCGAACTCCAAGAAGATCCACATCGATATCGATCCGTCCTCGATCAACAAGAACATCCGCGTCGACGTTCCGATCATCGGCGATTGCGCCAACGTGCTGGGCGACCTGTTGCAGGTATTCAAGGCGGAGGCGAAGCGGCCGGACATCAAGCCGTGGTGGCAGGAAGTCGCGAAATGGCGGGCGCGCAATTCGCTGTCATACAAGAAGAACAGCGATATCATCCTGCCGCAATACGCCATCGAGCGGCTGTTCGAACTGACGCGCGGGCGCGACACCTACATCACGACAGAAGTCGGCCAGCACCAGATGTGGGCGGCGCAGTTCTTCGGCTTCGAGGAGCCGCACCGCTGGATGACCTCGGGCGGATTGGGCACCATGGGTTACGGCCTGCCGGCGGCGGTCGGCGTCCAGGTCGCGCATCGCGACAGCCTCGTGATCGACATCGCCGGCGACGCCTCGGTGCAGATGACGATGCAGGAGATGTCGACGGCCATTCAGTATGAACTGCCGATCAAGATCTTCATCCTGAACAACCAGTATATGGGCATGGTGCGGCAGTGGCAGCAGCTGCTGCACGGCAACCGGCTGTCGCACACCTATTCCGAAGCGCTGCCGGATTTCGTCAAGCTGGCGGACGCTTTCGGCTGCGTCGGCATCCGCGCGACAAAACCCGGCGACCTCGACGGCGCCATCCAGGAGATGATCGACGTCAGGCGCCCGGTGCTGTTCGACTGCCGGGTGGCGGCGCTGGAAAACTGCTTCCCGATGATCCCGTCCGGCAAGGCGCATAACGAAATGCTGCTGCCGGCGGAAGCCAACGACGAAGCCACCGCCGCTGCCTTCGCCGGCGGCAAGGCGCTGGTGTAAACGATGAACCAAGCGCGGCATCCCTTCTCGACCTCTCCCCGCTTGCGGGGAGAGGTCGAAATTCGCGGTAGCGAATTTCGGGTGAGGGGGAGTCTCCGCGAGTCGCGCTCGTTGAGAAAGCCCCTCACCCCAACCCTCTCCCCGCAAGCGGGGCGAGGGGGCTCACCGTCGTTGTTGAGACAAGCCGATGTTTGATCTGCAGCAACTGGAACACGCGCACGGCGTGGTCGGCGCGGCGATGCCGCCGACGCCGGCCTACGCGTGGCCGCTGTTGTCGGAGCGGCTCGGCGCGACCGCCATCGTCAAGCACGAGAACCATACGCCGATCGGCGCCTTCAAGGTGCGCGGCGGACTGGTCTATCTCGATCTGCTGAAGCGCGAGGCGCCCGACACCATCGGCATCATCTCGGCCACGCGCGGCAATCACGGCCAGAGCCTGGCCTATGCCGCGGGCCGTTACCGCATGCCGGTGACGATCTACGTTCCCCAGGGCAACTCCGTCGAGAAAAATAACTCGATGCGGGCGCTCGGCGCCGACCTCGTCGAGCATGGCGAGGATTTCCAGGCCGCGCGCGAGGAAGCGATTCGCCGCGCCTCCGCCACGGGATTTCATATCGTGCCGGCGTTTCACCGCAATCTGGTGCTGGGCGTCGCGACCTACGCGCTCGAACTGTTCCGGAAGGCCAGGGATATCGATGTGCTTTATGTGCCGATCGGGCAGGGCTCGGGCGTCTGCGGCTGCATCCTGGCGCGCGACCTGCTCGGGCTCACAACCGAGATCGTCGGCGTGCAATCGACCGAAGCGCCGTCCTACGCGCTGTCCTTTGCGGCCGGCACGGTCGTGACCACCGAGAGCAGCAATACGCTGGCGGATGGCATGGCGACGCGCGTGCCCGATCCGGATGCACTCGCTATCATCTGCAAGGGCTGCTCGCGCATCGTGCAGGTCAGCGACGACGAGGTCGCCGCCGCGATCCGCGCCTACTGGACCGATACCCACAATCTCGCCGAAGGCGCCGGCGCCGCGGCGCTCGCCGCCGCCTTGCAGGACAAGCCAAGACTCCGCGGCAAGCGGGTCGGCTTGATCCTGAGCGGCGGCAATATCGATTTTGACTTATTCAACCGCTGGGTCATTCCGCAAGCCGCCGTCGCCGGCGGCAGGGTGCCGGCGTGAACGCAAATTTGGGGACGAAACGATGAACCAGCCCGCATCCGCCTATTTCATGGAAGATCGCCACGATCCGATCGAGACGCACACGCTCTCGGTACTCGTGCAGAACGAGCCGGGCGTGCTGGCCCGCGTCATCGGGCTGTTCTCCGGCCGCGGCTACAACATCGAAAGCCTCACGGTCTCCGAGACCGAGAACCAGAAACACGTCTCCCGCATCACCATCGTCACCACGGGCACGCCGATGGTGATCGAGCAGATCAAGCATCAGCTCGACCGCATGATTCCGGTCTACCGCGTCGTCGACATGACGCTGACGGGACGCTCGATCGAGCGCGAGCTGGCGATGGTGAAGCTGCGCGGCACCGGCGAGCACCGGGTCGAGGCGCTGCGCCTCGCCGAAGCGTTTCGCGCCCGCGTCATCGACGCCACTACCGAGAGTTTCGTGTTCGAGATCACCGGCAACTCCGCCAAGATCAACCAGTTCATCGACCTGATGCGCCCGCTCGGCCTCGTCGAGGTTTCGCGCACCGGCGTCGCCGCCATCGTCCGCGGGCCCGAGGGGATGTGATTCCATGCTGGCGCGCGACTGGTACTACACGCAACGGCGTCGCCTCGGACTGGATTCCGCGGTCGCCTCGATCTACGACCGCCATGACAACAGCGACGTTCGCACCCACGCGGCGCTGTCCATGCTCGGCGTGCAGCGCGGCTGGAAGGTAGCCGATATCGGTTGCGGCAACGGCGTGCTGGCGGTCGAGGCGGCGCTGATGGGCGCCGATGTCGACGCCATCGACATTTCTCCGGCGATGCTGGCGCTGGCGAAAATCCAGGCCAGCGACCGCAAGGTCGCGCTCCGGACCCAGCCCGCGGGCCTGCTGAGTTTTGCCTATAAGCCCAATTCGTATGACCTGATCGTCAGCGAATTCGCGCTGCATCATCTGCCCGATTTCTGGAAAGCGGTGGCGCTGGCGCGAATCTATGCCGCGCTGAAACCGGGCGCGAATTTCTATCTGCGCGACATCGTCTTCGTCAGCATGCCCGACGGCGTCGACCGCGACGTCGAGGCATGGGCCGATTTCAGCATCAAGAACCACGACTTCGATCGCGACAGCGTCGTCACCCACATGCGCGACGAATACTCCACCTTCGGCTGGGTGATCGAGCGCATGCTGACCGATGTCGGCTTCACGCTGGTCTCGGCCGATTACCACGCGCCGCTGCACGGCACCTACCTGCTGCGCAAGCCGAAACCCGGCGAGCAGGGCTAGCGTGTCGCAGTCGCTGCTGATCGCCTTCGTCATCTTCGCCACCGTGATGTTCTTCACGCCGGGGCCGAACAACATCATGCTGCTGTCGTCGGGGCTGACCTATGGCTTCCGCCGCACCCTGCCGCATGTCGCGGGCATCACGATCGGCTTTGCCTTCATGATCGGGGCGGTGGGCCTTGGGCTCGGGACCATCTTCATCACCTATCCGGTGCTGCAGACGATCCTCAAATATGCCGGGGTCGCCTATCTGGTCTATCTCGCCGTCCATATCGCGATGTCCGGACCGGCCGCGCCGGATCAGGACAATGCGCGCCGGCCGATGACGTTTTGGGGCGCGGCCATGTTCCAGTGGATCAACGTCAAGGGCTGGGTAATGGTGATCGGCACCATCACCGCCTATGCCGGCATTGCCAGCTTTCCCTGGAATATCGTCTTCCAGGTCCTGCTCAGCCTGCTCCTGGGAACATTGTCCTGTTCGGCCTGGGCGCTGTTCGGCAGTGCGCTGCGGCCGATCCTGACCTCGCCGGGGGCGGTGCGGGCCTTCAACATCGTCATGGCGCTATTGCTGCTGGCCTCGCTCTATCCGGTGTTCATGGACGCATGATGCCGCACCGGGCCATGCAGAAACGGATTTCCCCTGAGGGGGAAAATGCTCTAGACAACCCCGGAAATTCGCGGGCGACCGGCGGTCCTGACCACCTAAAAGCCTGATTAACCGGCCGATTTGGCCACCTATGAGGGAACGACCATGCGTGTTTATTACGATCGCGACGCCGACCTGAACCTGATCAAGGGCAAGAAGGTCTGCATCGTCGGCTATGGCAGCCAGGGCCACGCCCATGCGCTGAACCTGAAGGATTCCGGCGGCAAGGACGTCGCGATCGCGCTGCGCAAGGGATCGGCCTCCGCCCAGAAGGCGGAAAACGCCGGCTTCAAGGTGATGGAAGTCGCCGAGGCCGCCAAATGGGCCGACCTGATGATGATGCTGACCCCCGACGAATTGCAGGGCGACATCTACCGCGAGCACATGCACGACAACATGAAGAAGGGCGCCGCCCTGGTGTTCGCGCACGGCCTCAACGTCCACTTCAACCTGCTCGACCCGCGCGCCGACCTCGACGTGCTGATGATCGCGCCGAAGGGTCCCGGCCATACCGTTCGCTCGGAATACCAGCGCGGCGGCGGCGTGCCTTGCCTGATCGCGATCGCCAAGGACGTTTCGGGCAACGCCCACGACCTCGGCCTCAGCTACGCCTCCGCGATCGGCGGTGGCCGTGCCGGCATCATCGAGACCTCGTTCAGGGAAGAATGCGAGACCGACCTGTTCGGCGAGCAGGTGGTGCTGTGCGGCGGCCTGGTCGAACTTATCAAGGGCGGCTACGAGACGCTGGTGGAAGCCGGCTACGCGCCGGAGATGGCCTATTTCGAGTGCCTGCACGAAGTGAAGCTGATCGTCGACCTGATCTTTGAAGGCGGCATCGCGAACATGAACTACTCGATTTCGAACACCGCCGAGTACGGCGAGTACGTGACAGGCCCGCGCATCATCACCGAAGAAACCAA
>NZ_JAUSLT010000021.1 GCF_030646015.1 Bradyrhizobium sp. | reverse complement strand
GCCCGACAGTTTGGTACCCTGGCTGTTGAGCCGTTCCTTCAGATTCGGAAACAGGTCGAAGATCTGGTCCAGCGACAGCCCGCCCGGGCGCACCACCGGCGGCAGCAGCAGATTTTCGCGCACGTCGAGGCTGGCGAAGATCCCGCGCTCCTCGGGGCAGAAGGCGACGCCCATGCGCGCGATCTTGTCCGACGAGGTTCGCGTGATGTCCTGGCCGCCGAAACGGATCGAGCCGGTGCGCTTGCCGATGATGCCCATCACCGATTTCAGCGTGGTGGTCTTGCCCGCCCCGTTGCGCCCGAGCTGCGTGACCACCTCGCCGGCGTTCACGTTGAAATTGATGCCGTGAAGAATGTGGGACTCGCCGTACCAGGCTTCGAGATTCTCCACCGACAGCACCGGCGTCGCTGCGCCGGACTTCGTCGCGGCGGCATCGGCCATCTTCAAATCAGTCATGCCCCGCCCCCAGATACGCTTCCTTGACGCGCTCGTCCTTGGTGAGTTCGGCGTAATTGCCTTCCGCCAGTACCTGACCGCGCGTCAACACCGTGATGATGTCGGACAGATTGGCCACGACGCTGAGATTATGTTCGACCATCAGGATGGTATATTTCGCCGAGATCCGCTTGATCAATGCGGCGATCTTGTCGATGTCTTCATGTCCCATGCCGGCCATCGGCTCGTCGAGCAGCATCATCTCCGGATCGAGCGCCAGCGTCGTTGCAATCTCCAGTGCGCGCTTGCGGCCGTAGGGCATCTCGACCGCGGGCGTGTTGGCGAACTCGCTGAGGCCGACATCGTCGAGCAGTTCGTGGGCGCGGCCGTTGAAGCGGTCGAGCACCGTCTTGGAGCGCCAGAAATCGAAGGAGTGCCCGTGCTGGCGCTGCAGCGCCACCCTGACGTTTTCGAGCGCGGTGAGGTGCGGAAACACCGCTGAAATCTGGAACGAGCGAACCAGGCCGAGGCGCGCGACATCGGCCGGCGCCATCGCTGTAATATCCTGCCCCTTGTACAGAATCTGGCCCGCCGAGGGCTTCAGAAACTTGGTCAGGAGATTAAAGCACGTCGTCTTGCCAGCCCCGTTGGGACCGATCAACGCATGAATGCTGCCACGGCGAACCCTGAGATCGACATCGCGAACGGCAAAGAACCCCGCGAATTCCTTGCTCAATCCGTGGGTTTCGAGAATGAACTCATCGGCCAATCAAATTCCCCCAACAGCCATCGCCGCGAAGCGCGCTTCGCGCATGACCAATTCTTGCCAACCGGCAGGTCTCCCAGACGCCTTGGAAATCCCGTCCCGGACGTGCCGCCTCCGGGCCGGAATATGCCGTCAACGGCCCGGCTTACGCAAGGTCGAAAGCTGGCCATACGCGGAGACTAAATGCCCGCCCCCGCGCCCTCGGTCGATTGCCCGGGAACCCGGGTGCCGGGTTGGCGGAGGTCTTCGGCTTCCCGCCGGCCCGGCTGCGAAAGCAAAGCATTAACGGTGTTTGGACCCGATCCGGCGTTTTCATAGAATATTTGTCGCCCGGGGTGGATGATCCGGCATTTGGTATCGAGGATTTCAGCCGTGGATTTTGAAAGCGCCAACCCGTCGGTGGTCAAATCGATCAAGCAGCGGGACCTGCTCAACACCTGGCTGCGGCTTTTTGCCCGCGAGCGGCTGCTGCCGCGCATCGAAGAGTACCAGCCCACGCGGATCGAAGAGGAGTTTCCGGATCTCGTCTACTATACCGTGGATCCCTCTGGCTGGCCGCCGCGCCTGACGATTCAGAGTGACGGCACGCGGATGGCCAGTGCCTATGGCCATACCGGCAAAGGCCGGTTGCTCGACGAATATCTCGGTCCGAGGCTGGTTCCCATTGTGATGCCGGTCTACTATGAATGCATCGCCCGCCGCCTCCCCGTCTATACCATTTCCAATATCGACGACAGCTATGGACGAATCGTCGCCTATGAGCGCCTGCTGCTGCCGTTCTCGGTCGCCGACAAAGTCACCCACGTGATCGCGTCGCTGAAGACCATCTGCGAGGACGGCGGATTTGAAATCAGGAATCTGATGCGCGGAAACGACACCCTGCCGACGACCAGGCTTCGCACCGTCATCGACCGCGATCTATTCCATCGCGCACCCGGCCGTATTCCCGCCGGTGACGTCATCGAATTCGGTTAAGCCCCAAGATGGAGTTCACCCGCGCCAATCCCTCGGTGGTCCGATCCATAAAGCAACGCGACCTCCTCAATGCGTGGCTGCGCGCTTTGGGCAAGGGCCGCGCCCTGCCGCTGCTGGCGGACTATAACCCCGAGCGCATCGCGGATGAGCTGGTGGACATGATGAGATATGACGTGGACGGCGAAGCCGCCGACGCGCGGTTTCTGATCACCCAGGAAGGCTCGCGGCTGACCGCAACCTACGGCAACGAGCACGTCGATCCCGACAAGCGAACCAACCGCTATCTCGACGATGCCATCGGGCCAGCCCGCTATGCGCGCGTGGTCCCCTCCTACCGCGCCTGCCTGGCACACAGGCGGCCGACCTATTCGATTTCGATGGTGCAGGACGCCGACGGCAAGGACGTTTCCTATGAGCGCCTGCTGCTGCCGTTCGGAGCCGCCGACAAGGTCGAGCAAATCGTCGGCTCGTTCAAGGCGATCAGCATCGAAGGCGGATTCAAGGTCAGAAACCTGATGGGCATCCAATCCCCGACGACGCCCGTCAGCGTGGTCAGGGCCGTGATTGACCATGACTTCGTTCCCGGCGCAGCGGTCCATCACACGTCGGACGATGTCATCGAATTGAGCTAGGCCTTGCGCGCCGTGGTTCGCTTGACTTCCGCGGCGTAGGTTTCCGCCTTGAACCCGACCAGCAATTTGCCGCCGAGATCGAGCACCGGCCGCTTGATCATGGAGGGGTGCGCCAGCATCAGGGCCAGCGCCTTGCGCTCGTTGAGGCCTTCCTTGTCGCTATCGGGCAATTTGCGAAACGTGGTGCCGGCGCGGTTGAGCAGGGTTTCCCAGCCGAGCTGGTCGCTCCAGCCCTTTAACTTGTCCTTGGCGATGCCTGCGGTCTTGTAATCGTGAAAATCGTAGGCGACGCCGTGGCTGTCGAGCCAGGCGCGGGCCTTCTTCATGGTGTCGCAGTTCTTGATACCGTAGATGGTGATGGGCATTTTGATCCATTCCGGAATGGTGCTGGGCGGTCGCCCATTGTAGTGTAACTGCGGCCCGCCTGCATCCGGAGCGAAGATGGAATTCACCGCACTTTTTCTTGCCGTCACGATCGTGATGCTGGTTGCCTGGTTCGGCCGGCGCTCGCTCGCATTGGCCCTGTTCGCAGTGGTGCTGTTAGCCTCCGTCGCGACCTATCTGCACCATGCGACCGATACGCTGAAACTGTCGTTCTGAGGCGCCATGACCCGCGGATTCGCCATCACCCTCAACGCGCTCAGCCTTTACGCGGTGGCGCTGGTTTTGGCCGCGGCGTTTGCCGCGCAACTCGTGCTGCAGGAACTGCCCTGCCCGCTATGCCTGCTGCAGCGGATCCAGTTCGCGGTGCTCGCGATCGGTCCGATCCTGAACGTCCGCTTTGGGCCACGTCCCAGCCATTACGCCTTGTCGCTGCTGGCCGCCGTCGCAGGGGCTGCTTTTTCCACCCGCCAGGTGCTGCTGCACATCATGCCCGGCGATGCCGGCTACGGCACTGCCCTGTTCGGCTATCATTATTATACCTGGGCCTTGATCGGCTTTGCCGCGGCGATCGTCCTGCTTGCGGCCATCCTGCTGTTCGACCGTCAATTCGAACGGGGCATAACGGCTGAGCAGGCCGCGCCCGGCGCATTCGCGACGTCAGCGGTCTGGCTGGTGATCGGCCTGACGGCGCTCAATGTGGTTTCCACCTTGCTGGAATGCGGCTTTGGCGCCTGTGCGGACAATCCGGTCGTCTATGAGCTGCTCAAACGCTAACGCTTAGCCCTCACGGCCGCTTCGGAATCTCCAGCCCGCGTTGCACCGCAGGCCGCGCCAGGCCGCGATCGAGCCATGCCGAGACGTTACCGAAGTCATCGAAGCCGACCAGCTCGCGCGCACCGTAGAATCCGATCAGGTTGCGCACCCAGCCGAGCGAAGCGATGTCGGCGATCGTATAGTCGTCGTCCATGATCCATTGCCGCCCGGCAAGACGCACTTCCAGTACGCCCAGCAGACGTTTGGACTCCGCGACATAGCGCTCGAGCGGCCGCTTGTCGGCGAATTCCTTGCCAGCGAATTTGTGGAAGAAGCCGACCTGGCCGAACATCGGCCCGATTCCGCCCATCTGGAAGTGCACCCACTGGATGGTTTCCCAGCGGCGTGCGGCATCCGATGGCAGCAGCTTGCCGGTTTTCTCCGCGAGATATTGCAGGATCGCACCGGATTCGAACAGGCCGAGCGCCGCACCTCCAGGTCCGTTCGGATCGAGGATGGCGGGGATTTTGCCGTTCGGGTTCAGCGACAGGAACTCCGGCGTCTTCTGGTCGTCCTTGCCAAAGTCGATCAGATGCACTTCGTAGGCCAGCCCGATCTCCTCCAGCATGATCGACACCTTGACGCCGTTCGGCGTCGGCAGCGAATAGAGCTGCAGGCGATCGGGGTGTTTTGCCGGCCAGCGCGCGGTAATCGGAAAGTTGGAAAGGTCGGACATGACAACTCGCTTCTTTGCTTCGGTTCTGTTGCGCGGCTAATGTACGGTCAACGCCTGATGTGACAAGGTCGGCATCGCCAATGGATGATCAAGCGAACGCAAAGCCCGGGCTGACGGACGCGGAGCTTGCGATGCATCCGACGGTCTACGCGGCCGATGCGCTTAGGGATCAGGTCGTGGTCGTCTCGGGCGGCGCCGGCGGCATCGGCCGCGCAATCACGTGGCTGTCGGCGCGGCTCGGCGCCCATGTCGTCGTGGTCGGGCGCAACGAGGCCAAACTCGACGCCCTCGTCACCGACTTGACCGGCCATGGATTGAAAGCTTCCGCTGCGGTCGCCGATATCCGGGAGCCCGATGCGGTCGACGCGCTGTTCGACCATGTCTGGAGTACACTTGGCCGTGTCGACATCCTCATCAACAGCGCCGGCGGACAGTTTCCGCAAGCGGCGATCGACTTTTCGGTGAAGGGCTGGAACACGGTCATCAACACCAATCTCAACGGCACCTGGTACATGATGCAGACCGCCGCAAAACGCTGGCGCGACCACAAGCATCCCGGTAGCATCGTCAATATCGTCGTCGTCACCACGCACGGGCTCTACGGCATCGCGCATTCGGTCGCGGCGCGCGCGGGCGTGATCGGATTGTCGCGCGCCGTCGCGGTCGAATGGGCGCCGCTCAACATCCGCGTCAATTGCGTGGCGCCGGGCGTGATCGAGACCGAGGGCTGGAACGTCTACACGTTGCAGGCCCGCGCCGCTTACCCGCGCTCGAATCCGATGATGCGCGCGGGCTCGCCCTGGGATATCGCCGAAGCCTGCGTCTACCTCACCGCGCCCTCGGGAAAATTCATTACCGGCGAGACGCTGACCGTGGACGGCGGCGGGCAGTTGTGGGGCGAAACCTGGACGACGGGCAAGCCGGGATATTTCGGCGGCGGGGATCATTAGCCCTTCCGCACCAACGCAAACCGCGATCAAATTCGCGGCCAACATGGGACTGCACGCATGACCGGCAAGGCACGTCAGATCGAGCGGAACGGGGTGTTGGGGCCGACGATCGAACGCCCGATCCCCCAGCCGCGCGCGGGCGAGTTGCTGCTGAAGATCCATGCCACCAGCCTAAATTTTCATGACCTCGTCGGCATCGACGGCGGTATCCGCGGCTTGCCCGTTCCGCGCGTCCCCTGCTCGGACGCGTCGGCGACGGTGTTGGCGGTCGGCGATGGGATCAAGCAGTTCGCCGTCGGCGACGCCGTCATCCCGAACTTTTTCCTGAACTGGAGAAGCGGGCCGGTGGCGCGCGAGACGATGTCGCCTGTGCTGGGCGACCAGGTCGATGGCGCGCTGCAGACCCATCTCTGCCTGCCGGCGGCCTCGGTGGTGCGCGCGCCGGCCGGGCTGAACCACGAGGAGATCGCGACGCTCGGCTGTGCCGCCCTGACCGCCTGGCGCAGCGTGGTGGTCGAGGCGCAAGTCCAGCCGGGGCAGACGGTCGTGCTGCAGGGCACCGGCGGCGTATCGCTGGCCGCGCTCGCCTTCGCCAGGATGCTGGGTGCCCGCGTCATCCTCACTTCCTCCTCCGACGAGAAGCTGGCCCGCGCCAAACAACTCGGCGCCGATGTGCTGATCAACTACCGGACCACGCCGGACTGGTCCGCCGCCGTGCTCGCCGCCACCGCGGGGGAAGGCGCCCATCTCGTGGTCGAAGTCGGCGGCGGCGAAACCCTGGCGCAGGCCGTCAAGGCCAGCAGGCTCGGCGGTCATATCTCGGTGATCGGAATTCTCACCGGCTATCAGGCCGCCGGCTTCCCGCTAGCGATGGTGATGGGCAAGAACCTCACCGTCCGGGGCATCACGGTCGGCAGCGTCGCCAACCTGGATGCGATGTGCCGGGCGATCGAACTCAACGGCTACCGGCCGGTGATAGATCAGGTATTTGATCTCGACCACGCGCATGAGGCGGTCTCTGCCATGAAGCAGCAGAAACATTTCGGCAAGATCGTGATCCGGATCGCGGATGCGGACTGAGCGGGCGCTAGTTCGCGCGCTGCTCATCCCAGCATCTTGATGAAGTTACGTCGGCGTTCGAATCGCTTCTTGAGCGCGAGAACGTAGGCAACATGTTCGCCCGTTGCGCGAAGATTCGCCATCCGCGCGACCAGTTTCGCCGCCTGTTCGTAATTCGAGTTGCCGCCGGTATTTACGAGGTGATCGACTCGCATTGTATATACGTCGAGCACCTCGGCCGGATGGCTGCCTTCGCATTGACCGGCGAGCTCGTCAGTCAAGCCCGCGGACGCCCCGTATTTGCGCACCGCCGCCCAGGCCGCATCGAACATCTTCTCATGGATCCAGATGCGGATCAGCAGGTTGGTCGGGCTATCCCAGAAGTTCCGCGCCCCGCTTGCCTGCTTGCTCTCCAGGAAAGTCAACGCCTGATCCCGGGCGGCCTTGCCACCGATCTCGCAGAGCCGTGTGAACAGATCAAATGAGGGCTGCTTCTTGAACAGTCGCCACAAATGCGACTCCGCGTCGTCCTTGCGGCCAGCCTTCGACAGCAGTTCTGCTGTGAAGATCACGAGCCCCGCGTCGGGACGCGCGTCCTCGAAAATCCACAGGCCCTCCTCGGCCCGCCGAAGCGCCTCTTCCTCGCGACCATGCTGCAGGCAGAATTCGGCAAGCTGGTGATAGTCCAATTGGGACGACAGGTCCCCGGTCCGGAGCGCGATACGGGCATCGACGTCACCGTCGCGTTCCGCGAAGAAATCGAGGATGCGCATCACCTGGTGGCGATCGACGTCAGCATCGACTTCATCGACTTGCCGCCCTTTACGACCTGCAGACGGAGCCGTCTTCTCCCATGCCGCAACGGCAAGGCGCCGGTATTCGGCGAGGCCTGCCTCGCCGAGCACGTCGGCGTAGCGCCTCACCGCGCCATCGAAGGCCCCATTGTCATCCGCCATTTCCCGCGCAAACAGGTCGCGGGCGAGTTCAATCGGTTCGGGCTCGATCTGGAGAACCGCGGCGAGATGAATGTCACGCGCACGCTCCAGCAGCCACATGCAATGGCCGTCGGAATCGTCGATCTCTTCGAGAGCCTGCCCGATCCGGTCGAGCGCGTGAACTGCAAGCTCGTATGCCAGCCCGGCGCGCGCGCCCGAGGCGAGACCAGCAACGGCATCGAGCGCGGCATCGACATTGGCCGCCCAAGCCGGAATCTCGCGATAGTCCATATAATCCCGCGTTCGCGTCGCGTTGTCGATCGCCTTGCGCAGCCGTTTGCCGAGGGTCTTGTCATCCTCATCCGGCGCGGCAGCGGCGGCGTCGAGCCTGCGGAACAGGGCCGGATCCTGCTCGGCCAGGCCAATAATCATGTCGACCAGGGCATCGGTGCTCCGCTGCTTGAGGTGATCGCGGATGCGAACCAGCGCGCCGCCGCCGTCTGCTTCGTCGACACCGATGTCGTTCGCCGCGAGCCCGGTCGCGACCATATGCTTGCAGAAGCCGTGATCCTCGAATGCGCGGCAGGAACATTCGCCGTCGATGGCGCCGCCCTGCCCTCTGAGTTCGGTCCGGTAATCTTCGGTGCCCGCCACCTGCGCCAGCACGCGTTCCGGCCTAATGACGAGGATCCGAACCTGGCCGTCGCGATGGTAGGCCCGACCGCGCTCGAACACTTTGCCGCCCGCAAGCTCGCGTAGCGCATCAACGTCGAAGCGCGGACGGTCTTTAGCGTTCATGGGCACATCCGCTTCTGCAGCACCGTCACATGCAGGCTGCGCCGGATTTCCATCCCCTGCCGCCGGTACAGTGCGATCGCCGAAGCGTTGCTGGAAAATACATGCAGAAACGGGATCTCCCCCCGCGCGACAATCTGGCGGGAGATCGCGCCAAGCAGCAGTTGGGCGTAACCGCGACCGCGGTGCGACGGATGCACGCAGACGGCTGTCATCTCGGTGTAATTGGCAGGCTTCATTCGTTCGCCCGCCATCGCCACCAGATCGCCATCGATCCGGATTCCGAGAAACGTCCCCAATTCATGCGTTCGCGCACCGAACGGGCCGGGTTTGGTCAGCTCGGTCAACGCCATCATCTCACGCACATCATTGGCGCCGAGCCTGACGGTTTCGACACCGGTGATCGCGCTCTCGGCGGGCGTTCCGATCATCTGCTCGCCCGTTTCGGCGAGCACAATCTTGAACTCGGCGGGCGCGGTGACGGCGTCGGGCGTGAACAGCACGGCGATCTCGGATCCGGACATGATTGCGCCGAGCGCCGCGAAACTCTCCGGGGACATATCCACCATGTCCGCGAAGGGTGCGACCGCAGCGGGATAGCGCAGCGCGAGCGCGCCGCCTTCCGCCAGCGCCCGCTGCCGGCTCGTCAGTGCGCTCCAGATCGGGCGGTCAAGCGGATGCATCGAAGGTTCGACAACGGACATGGCGACATCCCGGTCAAGTGCTCACCCCGATCGAATCCTAGGCCGCCTTCCCGTCGTCGAGACTGACAACCACCGCGGCATTGGCAATGATGATGGAATCGCCACCGCTCTCGGCCGGAATTTCGAGCCCGCCCTTGACAGCGGTAACGGTGACCGTGCCGTAAGGCAGTTCTTTCGCAACCGCCGCGGTGTCGACGGAGCCCGGATCCGGCACGCCGATGGTGACATCGACGAACATGTCGGCGGATGTCTTGCCCACCATCCGGAAGAAGCCAAGGCTGGAATGGCGGATGGCGTCGGAGACCGCGCGCCTGGCGGCCTTGGTGGCGTCCTTGCCATGCACATCAACGCCCATGCCCATTTCGGTGATACAGCGCACGCGTGCCATCGGTTTTCATCCATCGTTGCGAAGCCAGGTCAGGATGCATTTCACATCGGCGGCATTTTGTCGAATTTCGGCATGGCCGGATCGAGATGGTCCCAGGCGTAGCCGCGCATCCCGTAGGTCACGGCTTGCGGTTTGAACCGGCTGGGATCGTCGAGGCTCGCCGCGTGCACGGTGAAAAGATCCGGCATGGCCGCAAACGTCAAATAGACCGGCGACCCGCAGGCCGGGCAGAAGCTGTGCGTCTTCACATTGCCGCTATCGCCAACGACGTCGCAATGCGCCGCCTTGCCTTCGAGTTTCACGCTCTTCCTGTCCGCAAAAGTCAGGTACGACCCGTGCCCGGTGCCGCTCCTGCGCTGACAGTCCCGGCACTGGCAGTGGTTCATGAAGACAGGTTCCCCGGAAATTTCGTAACGGACCGCGCCGCAGGCGCAGCCGCCGGTGAAAGCTTCGCTCATGTTATTTATTCCTTTCACGGGCGTATTACGAAGTCACCGGCCATTCGAATGCCGGATCAGGACCGGCAGGTTGCGTTTCGCCGGCGGGAAATCAGCTTCAACCATGGCGCCAGATGGAACGCGCTCATCAGCCAATACATCGGCACCATTCCACTCAGCGGCGATGCAGCCGAACACAACGTGTCCGGCAATCCACCGCCAGGGACCGAGGTCAGCAGCGCCATGATCGCGAATGTCGGCGCTGCCGCGAGAGATAGAAAGCCAGCGGCACCGCTCGCGCAGCGCTCACCGCACGAGGGACACCGCAGCACCGGCCTAGCCGTTCTGTTTCCGCATGGCGGCCTCGCCGGCATCCGACACCTCGGCCCATTTCTTGTCGGGTGCCGCGTCCGGGGCGTAGTTGTCGTGCCAGTTCCACCATTTGTAGGGGGGTGTCTGCGGATAGCCCTCGGGAGAGTCTTCCCACTCTTCCTGGCGGCCGAGCGCGGTGATGTCGAGATAGCTCCAGGTGCTCCCCATCGCCTCGTCGCCCCGGCTCTTGATGAAGTAGGTGCGGAAAACCTTGTCCCCGTCGCGGATAAAGGCGTTGGTGCCATGCCACTCGCCGACGCCGAAGTCGGCGTCGAAGCCGTCCGTGATGGTGTACCAGGGCATCTGCCATCCCATGCGCGCCTTCAGGCGCGCGATGTCCGCCTGCGGCGCGCGCGATGCAAAGACGAGCGTGGTATCGCGGGCGTTCAGATGGGCGACGTGGGCGACCTGGTCGGCCACCATCGAGCAGCCGCGGCAGGCTTGTTCGGGCCAGCCATGCACCCCGGGCTCGAAGAAGGCGCGATAGACGATCAGTTGACGGCGGCCGTCGAACAAGTCGACCAGGCTCGCTTTGCCCTTGGGACCGTCGAACGCGTACGCCTTCTCCACGGCCATCCACGGCATCCGCCGGCGCTCGGCGGCCAGCGCGTCACGGGCGCGGGTATTGGCTTTTTCCTTCACGAGCAGCTGCTGACGCGCAGCTTCCCACTCATTTTCCGATACGACGTGAGTCTTCATTGCCAGAGTCATGGCTCGTCTCCTGTTTGCGAACGATGCTTGTTGCGTTCCGCGTCGAACGGCAGCTTCAGGCCGGAAGCCGCTGGTCGTATTCCCCATGCAGGCGGCTCCAGCCTTGCCAGAACGGCGCCGCCTCGTTGCCCGTGGTGCGGGCGACAAGAATATCGAGATGCATGTGCCAGCCGGCGCTGACCTTGAGCATGGTCGAGCGGTCGGGCAGACGGCGGTGGGTCACGGTGAGCAGCACGCCCTCGCCCCTGGGCTCCAGTTCGAAGGTAACGTCGCCGCTGTTATTCCAGGCGATGGAAAGCTTGCGCAGCGGATCGAGTTCGGTGATCCGGCTCTGCATACGGTTCTCTTCGGGGAAGCCTTCCGGCCGAGTGCTTGGGGGGGCGTTTAGTTCGTCGTTGCGCCAGACGAGCTCAACGGGCGCGCCGACCCGCATCTCCATCTCCCCCGCCGCGAGCCACTTGCGGCGCAGTTCGCTGTCGGTGAGATACGCCCAGATGCGCTCGACCGGACCGGGCAGAAGCCGCTGGATCTTCAACGTCGTGGGTTCGGTCAGCGCGCCCCAAGCGTCGGGCTTCGTTTCTGCCGTCATAGATCTACTCCGTGATCTTTTTTGCTTTGGCCTCGTCTTCCGCAAGCAGGAGCGCTTCCAGCGTGTCGAGCCTTGCGGTCCAGAAGCGCTGATAACGCCGCAGCCACGCATTGGCTTCCGCAAGCCGCGCCGCCTCGAGGCGGCACAAATGGGTGCGGCCGCGGATCGTCCGCGTCACCAACCCGGCATTCTCCAGCACCCGCACATGTTTCGATGCGCCCGCAAAACTCATGCTGAACGGGGTCGCCAGTTCCCCGATCGTGAGTTCGCGTTCCGCGAGCTGACCCAGCATGGCCCGCCGCGTCGGATCCGCGAGGGCATGAAAGACAGCATCGAGATGCGCGAATTGTTCAACCATGTGGTTAAGTATAAGCGCGCCGGACGGATTGTCAACCGATCGGTTTAATTTATTTTGCCTGATACCGACAGGCGTGCGATGCTGCTGGCCGACGGCGATTTCACGGTTTTCCTCCGCCGTCCGATCAGCGCCACCCTGCTCGCCATCGTCGCGATATTGTTTCTGCTGATGGTGTTTCCGGCGATCCGGCGCAGCCGCAAGGAAGCGCTGGGGGAGTGAATGCGGCCCGTGTTGGCAGCAGCTTGCCCGAAACCATTCGTCGGCCTAGCACAACGCATCATGACCATCCGCCCCATCATCCGCTACCCCGACCCCCGGCTGGCGCTGTCGGCGCAGCCCGTGACCGTGTTTGATGGCGCGCTGCGCGAACTGGCGCAAGACCTGCTCGAGACCATGCACGCAGCGCCCGGCATCGGCATCACCGCGCCGCATATCGGCATATCGCTGCGGGTGGTGGTGCTCGACCTCGACCCGGTCGATAGCGCGCGGACCTATGTCAATCCGGAGATCGCATGGGCGTCGCCTGACCTGATCAGGCATCAGGAAGGCAGCGTCTCGATGCCGGGGGTCAATGACGACATCCAGCGTCATGCGAGGGTCCGGATCAGCTATCGCGATATCGGCGGCAACCTGCGGACCGAGGAGTCGGAGGGCCTGCGCGCGGTCTGCCACCAGCATGAGATCGATCAGCTGAACGGCCTGTTCTGGATCCAGCGGCTGTCCCGCCTCAAGCGCGAGCGGCTGATCAAGCGGTACGAGAAGCTGTCGCGGAGCTGAGGGATCGTCTCAAGGCGTCTAGCGTTGTGGTTTGCTGCCGAGATATCCGTTGTCCGCGAGGTATTTCGCGACCGCAGCGGCCGCCCAGCGGTGTCCGTTCGGCGACCAGTGACCATCGCTCTTGAATTGCGCAAGCGCCGGGTCGTGGTGTTCAACGAATTCCTGATGAAGATCGATCAGCGGGAGCTCGAGCTCGCCCGTAATGGCTTTCAGCCGCTCGATTTGACCCGCGACGTTATTCGCCGAGGCCACCAGCAGCTTGAATCCGTCCTGTTCCGCCAATTTCTGCCACTCGACAAACGCGCATTTGGTCAAATCGACGGCGGCCTCGAATGCCGGCAGCAGCGGTCCGTGCCCGAGGAAGATGTCCTGCAGACCGTCGGTGGGCTTCTTGCCGCGGCTGGGTTTCCAGCCGCGCAGGCCGTTGTCCAAATCCTTCGACATGGCGCGAAGCTGGCGCGCGCGCTCCGCCATGTCGCCGGCGAGAACCCATTTTTGCCAGGCTGGATCGATCGGTAACCTGTCACACGGCTGGCCCGGCCGCTCGCGCATGAAGACGCGCGGCGGATGATCGGGATGCCAACCGTGACGCAGGCTTTCCAGCACCGGCGAATTGTTGGCAAAGTCGTTCGACACGAACAGCAGGATCACGAGATCGGGCTTGAGATCGCGGTTACGTTCATAGAACGGCAGCTGGTTGGCCTGGCCGGTCCCGGTATAACCGAGCGCGACGGCTCGCTGAGCGTCCCGAAAAACCCGGATCCTGAAACCGGCTTGATGTCCGACACGGTGATCACCCGGTAAAACTCCGGCCAGAGCGCGGGCGCCAGGGTCGAGAGCACGAGGATGACCACCATCACGAGTGGAAATATTCCGAGCGGCCGTGATGCTGGCTGGGAGGACATGAGTTACGAATGATCGCTTCGGCTTCCGGGACAGCGCGAGGGTATGGGTCCGCGTTCTACAGGGAAACCCCTAAAAGTGATTTGCCCGACAGGTTAAGCGAAAATTTGCCCGTCGGGTTGATTTGTCGGGGGTTTGCGAAGGGGGCGCAGTTCCAAACCAGAATATCGAAAACAACCCCATGTACAGTAAGCGGCAGCGCTTGCGGCGCGAGGACAATCGCCGGCGCATCAATGCTCCGGTGCCCCGGAATGGCGATCCTCGAATGATTGCCGCGGCGCAGATGCCCGAAGATTGACTCCCCGCGTGACAAAAGCAATACTTCGCTACATGGTGAAGTATCAAGCATCCCGCATGGACCGCACGTTCTCCGCGCTCGCCGATCCGACCCGGCGGGGCGTCCTGCTGCGGCTGAAGGAGGAGCCCGGGCTTTCGGTGAGCGAGCTGGCTCGGCCGTTTTCGCTGAAACTTCCGGGCATGATGAAGCATCTGGATGTGCTGTCGGATGCGGGATTGATCACGCGCACCAAGACCGGCCGCACCGTGTCAGTCCATCTTTCGGTCGGGCCGATGCGGGAGGCGATGGAGTGGCTCAAACGGTATGAGCGCCTCTGGACGGTCAGCATCGATCGACTTGTCGCGCTCGTCGAAAAGGATGGCAAACGATGACCAGCCTGCCGAGCGTGACCATCGTGCGTCACATCAAGGCCTCGCCTACAAAAGTCTGGGCGGCGATCACGCAGCCCGAACTCATGATGCAGTGGTGGGGTCCTGATGCCGGGCCGACACTCCGCGCCGAAGCGGACGTGCGACCCGGCGGGCGCTTCAGCGTCGTATTCCGGTTGCTGAATGGCGAGGAGCACAATCCCACCGGGATCTATCGGGAAGTGATCCCCGAGAAGAAGCTGGTTTTCACCTGGGACTTGCCCGGGGTGCGGGAACCGGAGTCGCTGGTGACGTTTTGGCTCGAGCCGATCGACGGCGGCACCAGGCTGACGCTGCGCCACGAGCATCTTCCCGACGAAGCGGCACGCCAAAGTCACGAGCAAGGCTGGAATGGCCTGCTCGACAAGCTGCCTGTTTTTCTTTCCGCTTTCTTTGGGAGTGCAGCATGGGCGAGTTGACCCTCACCACCTACGACTGGGTGCCCGAACCGCCGCGCGGCTATGTGCGCGACCTAAGGGCGCGTTGGGCGCTGGAAGAAGCAGGCCTGCCCTATCGCGTCGAGAGCACGCCCTTCCGCGCCCGCCATGCGGAGCATTTTGCGCATCAACCGTTCGGCCAGGTGCCGTGGCTGACGGATGGGGACATCTCGATCTTCGAGAGCGGTGCCATCCTGCTGCATCTCGCCGAGCGCAGTGACGCACTGATGCCCGCCGATCCGCGCGGCCGCAGCGAGACCATTCAATGGCTGTTCGCGACGCTCAATTCGGTCGAGATGGCCAGCCTGCCCTGGTCGCTGCTTATTTTCTCCGGCGAGGCCAAGGACACGCCGGCATGGACGCTCTTCGATGGCTTCCTCGAGCAACACCGATTGGCGCACCTCGAACCGGTGCTGGCGGAGCGCGAATGGCTGGCCGGCTCCTTTTCCGTCGCAGACATCTTGATGGCGGATGTGCTGCGCCTTGTCGATCGATTCGACGGCCTGGCAAACTATCCCGCCTGTCGCGCCTATGTCGCGCGCGCCATGGCCCGCCCGGCCTTTGTGAAGGCATACGCAGACCAGATGGCTCATTTTGCAGCGGCGGGTTGAGCGACACCGGCGCCAAAAGCAGCCGTGAACGGAAAGCCTACGGTCTTCGACTGGTTACAATGTCCTTGATCATCTGTTCCATCTGATGATTCTGCCCAGGCCCGGCGGAAAGCCGATGCTGCAAGGTGTGGTGTCGATCACCGACAGAACGACGGCTGGTATCGCGGCGCCGACATTGTCGTGCCAACAGACCAGGTGTGAATCGCCGAGACAGGTTTCGACATATCTCTGTTCGATGGACACATATAGACACATCTATCGACCGCTCGACGCGTCGAAGCGCATCATTCAAAGGGTCCGGTCCCGGCTCTTTTCCCACGGCTTGCACGGTGGGTGGTGCTCACATCGGCAGACCCAGGAACTTGAACGGCTCAGCCTGCTGGAAATTCGCCGTCGCATCGCCGGAAAAGGTGCGCGACTGTTGAGGTCCGAGATCGAGCTTCTTCACCTTTCCCTTCTCGGGTGAGAAGTCGATCGCCTTCAGATCCACCCAGAATGTGTTCGGGGTGAGCACGGATTCAAAGAAGTAGAGCTTGCGCTGATGGTCGGCGACGGTGCGCCATCGGGTCGAGGATATGTTCGGCTGGTCCGGTGTCGAAATGCCGAATGGCACCGACACGTTGCGGATCACACTGAAGACGCTGGCCAGGGCACGGTCAGGATTTTCATCCTTCGGGATTGCGTTGACGTAGAAGGATGCGCGCGCGAACCGGTCCGCGGCGCGGTTGGTGCCCGGCAGCATCACCGTGCCACCGATCTCCTTCCAGTATTCGTTCAGCGCCAGTTGCTGTTCAAAGAGGGGGGAGTTGGTCATCACCTGGTACTTCCGGTCGTGATGAATAACCGGCTTGCCGTTGATGTATTCGATGATCGCGCTGTCACCCGTGGCATCCGATATCGACAGATGAAGCGTAGCGAGCAACTTCTGCCCGGGCACGTTGTCCGTGACGATCGTGAAGGGATTCTTCTCGAGTACCGCAACTGCTTCCTGAACGGTCGGGAAATTATCGAGCACATATTGTGCCCAGGCGGCGATCGACAGGCCCGGTCTGCCGGAGTCGAACTTTGGATACTCGGATTCCGTGAGCCAGAGGACGTTGGCGACAAGTCCCGCCTCGTTCGTGCCGTCCGACGTCGAGACCCCATGAGCGGAAGCAATCACGCTGCCATATCTGGATGTCCATTGCAGCGAGTTCGGCCCGACCTCTCCGCTACGCGCCAAGCCTCTGGGGAAAATCCAGAGATCGGTGGGCATCTCAAATCGCCAATCCATCGAGCGCGCCGTGATGACCTGGCTCTTGGCGCCGAGATAGACCAGCCGCGTACAGGCGAGCGATAGCGAAGGTGCGGTGGCGATCGCTGCCACCAGACTGATTGCGAAGACACGCGAAAGGGCTGAGCTTTTCATCTTCATCGACACTTTCTGAAGCTGCCAAGATCAGCTTATGAAGTCTCGACGATTGCCACCATGACTTAGCGCAAACCGGACAAGTTTACGCAAAACTTCGCCGTGTTTTCTCGAACCGGTGCTGGCAGGACGCCAACGGCTGGCGGGCACGTTCTCGGTCGCCGACATCCTGTTGGCGAATGTGCTGCGCCTTGTCGACCGGTTCAAGCAGGAACGTACGTCAACCTGATCACCTCCTCGCCAATTCGATCGCTGGCCACCAGGCGGAGCGGCGGCCGGGGGCCGGCGAAGAACGGCTTGCCGCGACCCAGCACGATCGGGTGGAGGTAGAGGCGATACTCGTCGATCAGGCCAAGATCGGTCAGGCTTCGCGCCAGCTCCGGTCCGGCGACGTCGATCTCGCCTGCGCGCTCGGCCTTCAGCTTCCGTACCACCGCCTCGAGGTCATCCCCGACCAGCGTGGCGTTGGGGCCAACTGACTCCAGCGAGCGCGACACCACCCACTTCGGCTGGTTCCGCCAGGCCGTCGCGAAGTCGCGTTCATCGGCGTCCCACTCGGGCTGGTCGTCGTCCCAATAGCGCATCACCTCGTAGATGCGGCGACCGTACACGCTGCCCGCCAGGCCGCGCACCTGCCCGACGAAGTGACGAAACAGCACGGGGTCCGGCCTGAATTCGGCGTGGTCGTGGTCGACATAGCCGTCCAGCGACTGGTTCATTCCAAATACGATTTTCGCCATGGCGATCTCCCACCATCAATGTCTTTTCCGAACACCATCACCCGCATCGTCTGCCTCCCCGCCTGAGCCGGCCCCTTCGGCCTGTCATCGGGAGGACGAACGGGGGTTTCGAAAACCGACAGCGGCACGGAGTTTTTTTCGTCGATTGAGGCGCAGCTTAAAGGGAGGGTTGGCGAAGCGTAACCCGCCATTACAAGCAACGACTTGATGAAATGCTGTGGTGGATTACGCCGGAGCCTGTCATGGGGCCGCGCTTTGCGCGGACCCGTTGGGCTATTCCACTGGAAGACCATGCCGCATAGTATGGTCACGTCCATTCGCGCCCATGGTGAATTCGAGGAGACGATTCTTGGCATTCGGCGTCTTCATCCACCGGTCCGATTCGATCTACGAGGACAGTCCCGCCGAACGCTACCAGTTTCCCCGCCAGTACCTCGCTCGCGTCGAGGCATGCGTCGGCGACTGGATCATCTATTACGAGCCACGGAAAGCCCAGGAGTCGCGCGGATACTTTGCGATTGCCAAAATCCAGCAAGTCATAGCCGACCCGGGCACTTCGGGCATGTACATCGCCGTTATTGAACCAGGCAGCTATCTGGATTTCGTCAATCTTGTACCGTTTAGTGGCGCTGACGGCCTCCTCGAACGCGGTCTATTGAACGAACACGGCAAGATTTCCGGGCGCGCTCAATCCGCGGTCCGACCCATTTCTCCGACGGATTTCAATCGGATCACCGAACTCGGATTCGCCGAGAACACAGCCTTGCTGCCGCGCGTCGATGCGCCCGCCGCCTTGCCAGGCATGCAAGAGGAACAGGCCGTCTTCCAGCACGAGCAGGAACGGAGCCGCGTCGCCTATTTGACTTCCCGCATCGTCCGGGACCGCATCTTCCGCAGCGTCGTTCTACGTGCCTACGATGCCCGCTGCGCGGTTACTTCCTTGAAGTTGATCAATGGCCGCGGGCGGGCCGAGGTCGATGCCGCACATATCAGGCCGGTCGAGGCGAATGGACCGGATATCGTCAGCAATGGGCTTGCCCTCTCCGGCACCGCGCATTGGATGTTTGACCGCGGCTTGATCGGCATCGCGGACGACCATGAGATCCTGATCTCACGTTACGTGAACGATACCGCCGGCGTCCGCGCCATGATCAACAAGACCGGGCGCATTCTCGCACCTGCCCGCACCGCCGATCGGCCTCACCCTCATTTCCTGAAATGGCATCGCGAGAACTGCTTCAAGGCGTGAGAGGCGCCACTTACTCCATATGAAATGCCTTCGAACGATACCTTACGTTCGCGCAGGAGAGAAACCGCGGACTTCCAAGCGTCAATATACGCAGCTTCTGTCTTTCGCCAATTGTCGTCGCCAAATGACCGAGTAGAGGCTGGACGACAAGGAAAACGTTACGGTATGTTTCATGATCACCTGTAGCCGGTCTCACTCCCACTCAATCGTCCCCGGCGGCTTGCTCGTGATGTCATACACCACCCGGTTGACGCCCTTCACCTCGTTGATGATGCGCGTCGCGGTCTCGCCCAGAAACTTCATGTCGAACGCATAAAAATCCGCGGTCATGCCGTCGGTGGAGGTCACGGCGCGAAGGCCGACGACGTATTCGTAGGTCCGGCCGTCGCCCATCACGCCGACGGTCTTGACCGGCAGCAGCACGGCAAAGGCCTGCCAGATGGTGTCGTAGAGGCCGGCTTTTCGAATTTGATCGATGTAGACGGCGTCGGCATTCCGCAAAATGTCGAGCTTTTCCGGGGTGATGTCGCCGGGGCAGCGGATGGCGAGGCCGGGGCCGGGGAACGGATGGCGGCCGACGAAGATTTCGGGCAGGCCGAGTTCGCGCCCGAGCACGCGGACTTCGTCCTTGAACAGTTCGCGCAAGGGCTCGACCAGCTTCATGTTCATGCGCGCCGGAAGGCCGCCGACATTGTGGTGCGATTTGATCGTGACCGAGGGGCCGCCGGTGAAGGAGACGCTCTCGATCACATCAGGGTAGAGCGTGCCTTGCGCCAGGAAATCGGCGCCGCCGATCTTCTTGGCCTCGGTGTCGAACACGTCGATGAAGAGGCGGCCGATGGTCTTGCGCTTCAGCTCGGGGTCGGTGACCCCGGCGAGCTCGCCGAGGAATAGTTTTGACGCATCAACATGCACCAGCGGGATGTTGTAGTGGTGCCGGAACAGGTCGACCACGGTCTTGGCCTCGTCGAGCCGCAGCATGCCGTGATCGACGAACACACAGGTGAGCTGGTCGCCGATCGCCTCGTGGATCAACACCGCCGCGACCGCAGAATCGACGCCACCTGAGAGGCCGCAGATCACCCTGCCCTTGCCGACCTGCGCGCGGATCTTCTCGATCGCCTCCTCGCGGAAGGCGCGCATGGTCCAGTCGCCGGTGAGGCCGGCGACCTTACGGACGAAATTGCGGATCAGTTTGGCGCCATCCGGCGTGTGCACCACTTCGGGGTGGAACATCAGGCCGTAGTACTTGCGCTTCTCGTCCTGGATCACCGCGAACGGTGCATTGGCGCTGGTGCCGGCGACAGTGAAGCCGGGCGGCATTTTGGTGATGCGGTCGCCATGGCTCATCCAGACCGGATGCTTTTCGCCCATGCCCCAGGTGGAATCGAACAGCGCGCTTGCGGCCTTGACCTCGACATCGGCGCGGCCGAACTCGCGGTGGTGGCCACCCTCGACGCTGCCGCCGAGTTGCTCCGCCATGGCCATCTGGCCGTAGCAGATGCCGAGCACCGGCACGCCGGAATCGAAGATCGCCTGCGGCGCGCGCGGCGAGCCCGCTTCATGCACCGATTCCGGGCCGCCGGAGAGGATCACCGCTTTCGGCTTCATCTCGGCGAAGGCGGCTTCGGCCTTCTGGAACGGGACGATTTCCGAGTAGACGCCCTCCTCGCGCACCCGGCGCGCGATCAGTTGCGTCACCTGACTGCCGAAATCGACGATCAGAATCTTGTCATGCGCCGAGGCCACCGAAGGCACCGACTCTGCTGCTGGCTGTGGGGCTGTCATGGACAGCAAATACGCGACGGGGGGCCGGCTCGCAACCGCGCAAAACGACGGCCCACATGCTTCTGCAGGCATGGACAAATCCATATAGGTAAGTATCATTGACCTATATGTGCCAACGGGAGCGCACAGCCGAATCGCCAGGGAGGAACCATGCAAGGCCAGCCTCACGCCGCCGCCGATCTGGCCACTCTCGGCCGGGACTGGATCGCGGCCTGGAATTCCCGCGACCTGGAACGGATTCTCGCGCTCTACGCTGACGATAGCGAGATGACCTCCGACAGGATTCAGGCGCTCGGCTTTGACTCCAGTGGAACATTACGCGGCAAGGCCAAGCTTCGGGAATATTGGGGAAAAGCGCTTCAGCTGGTGCCCAATCTGCAGTTCGACCTGATTGACTTGTTCGTCAGTCCCGACAGCGTCGTGGTGTTTTATGCGAACGAGCGCGGGATGAGGATTTGCGAGTATCTCAGGGTCGATGCGGACGGCAAGATCAGGCAAGGTTCGGCCAATCACCTCGCGCATTAGCCGCAGCTCGTACAGCCCGGGACCTTCGCCATGAAAATTCCAGCGCTCCCCTTCACGGTCACGGACTGGAGCAAGGTAGCCGCGGTGACGCACCCCGGCGTATCAGGGCAAGCCCACTGGCGCACCCTCGATATCGGCGATCTCCGGGTCCGGATGGTCGAGTACACGCCCGGCTACTTCGCCGATCACTGGTGCGACCGCGGGCACGTGCTCTATGTCGTGGAAGGCGAACTCGATACCGAGTTGCGCGACGGCCGCACCTTCAAGCTCAAGCCGGGCATGAGCTACCAGGTGTCGGACCACGGCGACGCCGCGCACCGCTCCTCGACGAAAACAGGCGCGAAGCTCTTCATCGTGGATTGAGCGGCCGTACCAACAACGTCATTGCGAGGAGCTCTTGCGACGAAGCAATCCAGCTTCTTTCTTTGTGCCGCGCGATGGATTGCTTCGCTTCGCTCGCAATGACGGCTTTAGGCCGTCATCGCTCTCTTCAGCACCGACACGAAAAACCCGTCCGTGCCCGTGCGGCGCGGCGTCATCAGCCAGCCCTCATTTGACTTGAGTGCCGCCGCCGCAAAATCCTCGGCCTTGTCCCACAACACCGTCACCGTCTGCTCCGGCGGAACCACCGAAAACTCCGGGTGGCGCGCGACGAAGGCTTTGATCTGCTCGCCGTTCTCCTGCGGCAACACCGAGCAGGTGATGTAGGCGATCCGGCCGCCGGGTTTTGCCAGGGCGGCGGCGCGGTCGAGCACGGTGACCTGGTCCTTCAGCCGGACCTCGAGCGCGCCGGGGCGCATCCGCCATTTGGCGTCGGGATTGCGCCGCCAGGTGCCGGTGCCGGTACAGGGCGCATCGATCAGCACGAGGTCGGCTGATGCGTGGATGTCGGAGAGCGTGTCGTTCGGGCCCTTCGGGGTGCGGACGTCGCAATTGTGCACGCCGGCGCGCGACAGCCGCTCGTAGATCGGCGCCAGCTGGCGCTTGTCGTGGTCGGTGGCGATCAGCCGGCCCTTGCCCTGCATCATCGCCGCCAGCGCCAGGGTCTTGCCGCCGGCGCCGGCGCAGAGGTCGATCACCTGCTCGCCGGGCTTTGCGGCCGACAGCAAGGCCGCCAGCTGCGAGCCCTCGTCCTGCACCTCGATGGCGCCCTTGATGAAATCCTCCTCGGCATGGATGCCGGGATTGCGCGCGTCGGCGCCGAGCTCGATGCGCAGCCCGATCGGCGACCATGGCGTCGGCGCCACGCCGAGATGGGCCAGCGACGGCAGCATCTTTTCGCGGGTGGCCTTCAGGGTGTTGACTCGCAAATCGAGCGGCGCCCGGCTCGCCATCGCGGTCGCCTCGGCCACCCGGTCATCGCCGAACACCTGAGCCAGATAGCCGTCGAGCCATTCCGGATAATCGCCGGCGACGTGTGCGGGCGCCTCCGCCAAGGATCGCGATGATAGCGCGGAGCGCTCGGCCTCGGTCAACGGCTCCGGCGCAAAGCGGCCACCGTCGCATAATGCGTCGATCGCCTCGGCATCGAGCTTGCGCTCGAGTTTCAGCATGCCCAGCACGCGCGCCCGCGGCGTATCGGCGTCCATGATCCAGGCGCTGGAAGCACGGCGGCGCAGCACGTCCCAGATCAGGCCCGCGATCGCGGCGCGGTCGCCGGAGCCGGCATAGCGGTGCGCGGTACCCCACTCCTTCAGCGCCTTCGCCGCGGGGACGCGCTCTGCGTCGATGGTGCCGATCAGTTCGATGGCGGCCGAGAGCCGCGCTGCGGGAGTCATTAAAAACTTTCAGTTCGAGAACGGGTTAGCTCAACAACAGCATCTTCAGGGCGAAGTAGAGCCACATCGCAAACAACACCAGCACGCCGGCGAACCAGACCAGCGAGCGCGACCGGACGTCGTTGGAGGTCACGAAGATTCCGGCATGGGCAAAGCGCGTTACGACGAATACCCAGGACAGCAGCACGATGACGAGGTCGGCCTTGCGCAGCGGCAGCGCCAGCGCGATCAGGATGTAGAACAGCACCGGGAGCTCGAACTGGTTGCTGAAACAATTGCCGATCTGGGTGACCCGCTCGGGCCAGTTCGGCTGGCGCAGCGCGATATCCTTGAGGGCGACCTGTCGCCCCGTGACCGCCCGGGTCCGCGCCGAGGCCATCCCCAGCAGCAGCGCGAAGGCAAGCCCCACCAGCACGAAGACCGGCAGCAAGACCATTTGAACCGACATCGGAATTCCCTCTGGATGGCGTGCAGGCCCCCGCTATAGCGACCGCGCTTCCCCCTGACAATAAACCCTGAAACAGCGGTTGAACCACATTCGCCGCTGCCGTGACCAACTCCAGGCGGTTCCACCCGTTTCGGGCCGAACCGGCACCAATGCGACCTTCGAGATGCCACGATGAACCTGACTTCCCCCGCCCTGAAGGGTGCCGCCCACGGTACCGAAGCGCCCGGCAGCGCCGTGGCCTCGCTGTTCAAAATGGCCGACGACAGCCCGGACGGCGTGCTCGGCATGCTGATGTCGGGGCTGGCGGGCGTTGCCGCGGCGCTGGCGGTGGCGATCGTTCTGACCGTCTATTTCCGCTCCGGCTATCGAAGCTCACGCGACATCCTGAGGCACGGCCTTGCCGCCACGGTGGTGCTCGCGCTGCTCGCTTTCGTGGCTTACGACATGCGGCATGCCGCCCAGGCCTATCTCGGCATCAACCCGGCAAAACCCGCGGTCGAATTCGAAATCCGGCTGCCGAAGGCCGCGCTGGCCACGGTGTCCGAAACCCAGGTCGAACTGGTCACCGATCGAAACCAGAAGCTGGCCCAGATGCAGGCCGCGCTGGCGTCCGACCACAACGGCCGCACCGTGATCCGGGGGTCGGTGACACTGGATTACCGGACCACCGACCGCGTCGTGGTGCTCCATTTGCCGGGACAGCCGCAGCGGCTGTTCAAGCTGCGGCTCGCGGCGAACCCTGGCCATTCCGATCAGTTCGGGCCGTGGCATCTGGTCGATCGCACCGCCTCGCCCGGCGGCGAAGCGGCGCGCGAGCGGAACGACGCCTTCGCGATCCGCTATCGCGTGCTGTAGCGCTTCGGCGCAGCTCCTCGTCAGGCCACCCGGATGGTCTGCAGGAAGTTTTCAACTTCGGTGCTGAGGTGATTGCTCTCCGCCAGCAGGGAGACCGCGAGGCCGTGAACCTGCCCTGCCGCCGTGCCGGTATCTGCCGCCCCGCGATTGACGTCGGCGATGCGCCCGGTGACCTGCGTCGCGCCCTGGGCGGCCTGCTGGACGTTGCGGGCGATTTCCTGGGTCGATGCGCCCTGCTGGTCCACCGCTGCTGCGATCGCGGTGGAGATCTCGGAAATCTGGCCGATCGTGGCGCCGATCTCCTTGATCGCGGACACCGAATGTTCGGTGGCGGACTGCATTTGCGTGACCTGGGCCGCGATCTCTTCGGTGGCCTTGGCCGTTTGCGCGGATAGCGCCTTGACCTCGGACGCCACGACGGCAAAACCTCGCCCGGCGTCACCGGCACGCGCGGCCTCGATCGTCGCATTGAGCGCCAAAAGGTTGGTCTGCTCGGCGACCGCCGTGATCATCTTGATGACCTCACCGATCCGGCTCGCCGACTGCGACAGCTCCGCGATCCGGACATTGGTTTGCTCGGCCTGCGCCACGGCGGCCTGCGCGATCGCTTGCGATTGCTGGACCTGCCGGCCGATTTCGGCGACCGAGGAAGCCATTTCCTCGGACGCTGCTGCGGCGGAGCGCACATTCGATGACGATTGCTCGGATACCACCGCGACCGTCGCGGATAATTCCTGGGTGGTTTCCGCGGTTTTCGTCAAGTTGCCGGCTGCCGCCTCGATATCGGAAGAAGCCGACGATACCGTCCTGATGATCCGGCCCACCGCCTTTTCAAAACCGTCCGCCACTTGCAGCATTCCGGCCTTGCGGTCCTGCTCGGCCTGCTTCGCCTGTTTCGCATGGGCCGATTCCATGGCTTGTACGCGCAACGAATTTTCCTTGAAGACCTGCAGCGCGCTCGCCATGGCGCCGACCTCGTCCTTGCGGCCCAGCGAGGGAATTTCCGAATCCAGTTCGCCGTTGGCGAGCCGTTGCATCGCACCGGTCATCCGGGTGATCGGACGGATCACGCCCTTTGCCACACCGGCAATCCCGGCGCCGACGACGAGAAAGACGAATGCGGAAATGCACCAGAGCAGAATCGTGAACCGCTGAACCCGGCTGGTGGCTTCGGCTTCCGCGGCGGCGTTGTCGTCGGTGGCTTGCTTGACGATCTCGTCGATCACGGCGCGGTGCGCGGTATAGGCCGCGGCGATCTCCGTGTATGACTTCGTCGCCTGTGCGGTGTCGGCCTTGGCAAGGGCCGGCAGGAACGACTGTTCCAGCACGTTCCAGAAACGCTGGACTTCCTTGTGCGATTTCTCGACAAGCCTGGCCTTGTTCACCGGCTCGAGGTCGGAGGTTTTCCAGAATTCGTGACGCTCGTCATACTCCTTCTTGAGCTGCGAGAGCCGTTCGCGCCGCGCCGCGACCGTCGACGGGTCCTGGCGTGCAAGCGTGGCTTCGAGATAAGCCTCGATGATATATTCAGGCGGCGGCAGAATATCCGCGATCAGGTCATTGCCGAGCTTGATCTTGCTGTAGAGCGGCCCTCCGACCTTGAGCTGGGAGAGCGCGTAATTGCTGGCAAGGATCACGGCCAGGAGACCGACGACGGTCAGCGCCCCGAATGCAAGGATCGCGCGCGAAATCGTAATACGAAATCTCATGGCAATGGTTCCGGGCGGGGTGCAACCTGACGATAATGAGAGACATTGTTACATATTAGTTAAAAACGTATTGAATCCCCGTCGCCGCAACTGCCCAATGCTTAGGCACAGGCGCTTTTGTATTTCATCGTGCCGTCGCCGATCGACGTATAAGAAGTGCGCAAGGAATGCTGCATGACCGAATTTCGCCTGACCCAGATTTCCGATACCCACCTCACCCGCCGCTATCCAAAACTCACCGACAATTTTCACCGGCTCAGCGCCTACATCGACGCGACGCGTCCCGATCTCGTCGTCAACAGCGGCGATCTCGCCTGGGACGCGCCGACCAACCGGGACGATTTCGAATTTGCCCGCGAGCTGCACGCAGCTCTTCCGGCGCCCTGCCGCTATCTTCCAGGCAATCACGATGTCGGCGACAATCCGACCACGCTTGGTCCTACCCCGACCTCACCCGTCACCGAGCCAGGCGTGCAGGCGTTCCGCGCGCACTTCGGCAAAGATTACTGGCGCTTCAAGGCCGCCGGCTGGTGTTTCATCGGGCTCAATTCAATGGTGATGAACACGGGTCTCGCAAGCGAGGCCGAACAGTTCGACTGGCTGGCTCAACAGCTGGCGAGCGCCGATGGCAAGCCGGTGGCGCTGTTCCTGCACAAGCCGCTGTTTCTCAACACGCCCGACGATGCGGAACTGGCGGAAACGGCCATACGCTATGTGCCGATGCCGGCGCGAAGCCGGCTTGTGGAGATGCTGGATACCGTCGACCTGCGGCTGGTCGCCAGCGGCCACGTGCACCAGCGCCGTGATTTTACGTTTCGTCACACCAGGCACGTCTGGGCGCCATCCGTCGGCTTCATCATTCCCGACCACAGGCAGGAAGTGATCGGCGCCAAGGAAGTCGGGCTGGTGGAATACCGCTTCCAGCCCGACAGCTTCGAGGTCCGGCACGTCAGGGCGCCAGGCCAGGTCGATGTCGATCTGGATGCGCTACTCCGCCGGAGCTAGATGCGCGGCTCGCGCCAGTGATGCAGATTTCTGCGAGAACAGCCAAGCCAGCACGTAGAAGCCGAGCGCCAGCAGGTAGAGGAAGGCAAATCCGAAATACATCGAATTATATTCCATCACGCCGCCGAACAGCGCGCCCATCAGATTGTAGGCGAACGCCGTGGAGATGTTGATCCTGCCCTCGCCGACCAGGCTGGAGAAGATGATCCCGGCGAAAAACAACGGAACTGTCAGCACGAAGCAGCTCATGGCCAGCTGCACCAGCGGCGGACCGAAAGCCCAGTCGCTGTGGCTGACCGCCAGCCCGTATCCGACCAGAAGGCTGACGAACAATCCGACATAGGCCGCCCCTGTCAGGTTGCGCGTCGTCCGCGTCACGATCAAATTGGCCATGTAGGCCATGACCAGCACCAGCATGATGGCTGACGCGATCACCACCCAGGTGCCGCCGAGATGCAGCCCAAGCTCGGTGATGGCCTTGGTCTCCACCAGCATGAAGCCGGAGCCGAGAAAGAAGAACGGCAAATAGCTGCGGTCGATCGGATCGGAGAAACCGATGGTCCGGCGCACGAAAAAGTAGCTGAGCAGCAGGATGATCCCGAGCGCGATCATGTAGGTGAAGGGATAGGCGCGCTCGACCATGTAGAAGAACGGCCAGTCGTCGGTCGGGACCGCGGACTCCGGATAGGGCTGCGAGAACAGGTCGGAGACATCGGTAAAGCCGATCGCTGCAAAAGCGCTGGCGTTCGGCATCGTCACCGCGCCGCCCTTGCGGACGATGAAGGCGGTGGTTTTCGAATAGTCATAGAGCACCCGCACCGCCAGCGGCTTGCCGGCGCCGGGCAGTTCCCGCAGGATCTTCGACAGCTTGAAGCCGAGCGCGTCGTTGACCAGCGTGAACGAGATCGAGAGCACGCCGTCGGGCTTCAACAGCTTGAAGGCCTCGGCGATGCCCTCGCGGGTATAGACGTAGGAATCGACCCGCAGGTTGGAGGCATGGCTGAGCGCGGTGTGTGAATCCAGCACGCCGTAGACGATCAGGTCGTATTTCTGGTCCGCGGTACGGAAGAAATTACGCGCATCGTTGATCGACAGGTTGACGCGCTTGTCGTCGTACGGCCGCTCCGGATGATATTTCTGGCCGAGGAAGGCGATGGCGGGATCGATCTCGATCGCATCGACGTGCGACGCGCCCATCCGCAACGCGGTGGCGACGTCGTTGCCGCTGCCCGAGCCGACGATGGCGACGCGCTCCGGCGGCTTTTTGAAATTGTATGGGAATTCGTAATAGGCGCGAACATACTTATCCGCGTCGGTCTCCTGCCCGCGCTTGCCCTCGGCGAAATTGTAGACCTTCTGGTAGTAGCTGCCGCCCGACAGGATCTGCATCAATCCTTCTGATGTGGCGGTGCGCTCCAGCAGCTGGTAGGGCGAATAGATCCGCTGCGTCTCGGGCTGCACCGGCCAGGCCAGGATCGCCAGCAGCGCGCAGAAGCTGGCGAGGCCCACCGGAAGGAAGTTGTCGCGCGGCAACACGAACAGCAGCATCATGCCGCCGACCACACCGAACCAGATCACCGGCGGCAGCCAGTACAGGCTCATCACGAACAGCGCGATGACGCCCAGGATGCTGCCGATCAGATTGAGGCTGTAGGCTTTCAGCGAGTTGGAGCTGTGCAGCAGCTTGCCGCAGAGCTGGCCCACGGGATAGCAGATGCAGGCGCAGAGAATAAAACTCGCTCC
Organism: Bradyrhizobium sp.; assembly: GCF_030646015.1. Classification (GTDB taxonomy): domain Bacteria; phylum Pseudomonadota; class Alphaproteobacteria; order Rhizobiales; family Xanthobacteraceae; genus Bradyrhizobium. The sequence goes on along the minus strand of NZ_JAUSLT010000021.1, from coordinate 48,328 downwards.
GAGCAGGAAGTAGACCGGCAGGTCGAACGTGGAGAGCCAGCCGATCGAGAAGATCAGGTGCCCGCCGCCGGTATCGTAGCGCAGCAACGTGATGACCCCGACGAACAGCGCCAGCATCGGCAAGACAAGCGCGGGCGCGCAGCGCTGCTTTTCCGCCACCGCGTAGCCCGCGCCGAGGCCGAGGAAGCAGGCCAGCATGGTGAAATTCTTGTAGAAGGCGAACACCGGAAAGACCGAGGCGAGCCAGCGGATAAGCACCAGTTCCAAAAGCAGGCTGAGCATCGTCACCAGAACGACCGCCCTGATCTTGCTCCGGGTGCTCAAATTGTCGTAGTCGGCTTCGAACAGCGTGCCCATCAGCCTGACCTGGCGCTCCAGCGGCTCGGCCAGCCAGCCCCAGCAGAACAGCGCGCCCAGCGTCAGTCCAAACGCGATCCTGACAAGGCTGACCGCCCACTCCGCGGCACCGACATCGGGGCGCATCATCAGGGTGTAGATCGCGATCGCCGTGTAGACGAACAGCAATCCGCCGAGCGACAGGCAGAAGATGCGAACCAGGCTGCGATTGGGATTGTGGGCGGTATTTTTCATGAGCCGGACCGGGAGCGTTGGTGAAACCGTGCGCTCCCGCATCGAAAAACCCCGTGAAATCCACGCGATGGTTCGTGGCTTATGGCTTCACCAGGGATCGAGCGTGCGTCGAGGCGAAAGACTAGGCAGCTTCGCTTAAGAGCCTGTTACCGGAGGTCGTGAATCGGCCGGCCTGCTATTGGATATTGATGCCGGATTGACGGGCTTTGTCGGGCCTATGCGCCCCCGGCCGTATTGAACCGGGAAAGGTCGCAATCGCGCTCGGCATATTGGGTCCGGCGCAGCCCCTCGCGGTCCGTCACCACGGCCGGCCGGCAACGCGCCTGCCAGGCGGCGCGGGCCTCCGCGTCGGCCTTCTGCTGCTCCGGCGTCGGCGGTGGACCGACACGAATGACGTCGCTGCCGTTGACGCCGAAATCGGTGGATTGGCTGGGCGTGAGCGGACGTCCCAGGCGGATGGCGTCCGCCTTGGCCTTGGCCTCCGCGGCCCGCGCTTTCGCCGCAGCAGCGGCGGCTGCCGCGTTGCCATGGTCCATCGCAAAGGACGGTCCCGCCGGAGGCGGCGTGGCCGGAGCCCGCGCGTTCTGGGCCGACGGAACCGGCGTATCCTGGCTCGGCGCCGTCGATGCTGCGGGCGGATCCGGGGCCATAAACGCCGGCTGGGCCGACGCCGTCGATATGCCAGCCGCAATCAGCAACAAAACAACCGGAATGATGCGCATGTGACAGGTCCCGAAAAAGCGTAGGCAGCGGGACTTGTTGATATTCCGGGAAGGTTGAAGGCGCGTAAATTTGGCTGATTACCGCCCGGACAACAGAATGCGTCGGATTCTAGCGATAGGCGATGGCCGCGCCGGCGCCCGCCCTGTCGAGCGGACGCCGGGCCTGCGGCTCAGGCCTTGTCCGGTCCGACCCGCACCAGCTGCTTGCCGAAGTTGGCGCCCTTCAGAAGACCCATGAAGGCCGCGGGCGCGCTGTCGAGACCCTCGGTGACGAATTCCTTGTGCTTGACCTTGCCCTCGCGCACCCACTGCGACATGTCGCGCAGGAAGTCGCCATGGCGCGCGGCGAAATCGCTGACGATGAAGCCGCGGATGGTCAGCCGTTTTGTCAATACCGCGCGCATCATCTTGCCGGCCCATTTCGGCGAGGTCTCGCCGAAATTATTGTATTCGGCGATCAGGCCGCAGACCGGCATGCGCGCGAACGCATTGAGCAGCGGAAATACCGCTTCGAACACCGCGCCGCCGACATTTTCGAAATAGACGTCGATACCCCCAGGACAGGCTGCCTTCAGCTTGGCCGCGAGATCGGGATCGCGGTGATCGAGGCAATCATCGAAGCCGAGTTCGTTCTTGACGTAGTCGCATTTGTCCTTGCCGCCGGCGATGCCGATCGCGCGCGCCCCCTTGATCTTCGCGATCTGCCCGACCGCCGAGCCGACCGCGCCGGATGCCGCCGCCACCACCACGGTTTCGCCGGGCTGCGGCTTGCCGATATCGAGCAAGCCCGTATAGGCGGTCATGCCGGGCATGCCGAGCACGCCCACCGCGCTCGAGATCGAGCCGAGTTTCGGGTCGATCTTGCTCAGGCCCTTGCCGTCGGAGATCGCATGGGTCTGCCAGCCGGCGCGTGACAGCACGATGTCGCCTTTGGCAAAAGCGGGATTGTTCGAGGCGATCACCTCGCTCACGGTGCCGCCCTCCATCACGCCGCCGATCGGCACCGGCGCCGCATAGGACGGGCCGTCACTCATGCGGCCGCGCATATAGGGATCGAGCGACAGCCAGATGGTGCGCAGCAGCACCTCGCCCGCGCCGGGTGTCGGGATCGCGCACTCCTCGATGCGGAAATCCGAGGCCTTGGGTTCACCGACCGGGCGGGAGGCGAGAATGACGCGCTTTGCTTGATGGGACATGGTTGTTTCCTCCGATTTTTTTATTCGTCACTGCGAGCGTAGCGAAGCAATCCATCGTCGCCAAGCAAAGAAGAGGGGAAGGCGACCGCGACAATCAAGATTGTCGTCGCCCGGCTTGACCGGGCGATCCGGTACGCCGCGGCTTCTCGATTGATCTCTAGCGCCTCTGGATACTGGGTCGCCCGGTCAAGGCCGGGCGACGACAGTGGTGTTGGTGCGAGCGATGAGGTTCGATTAAGCGGTGATCTTCGCCAGCACCGCGTCGAATGCTGCGGCGGCACTCGGAAGATCCTTGAACGCGAGCCCGCTGTCGGCGGACTGCTTCTGCGCTTCGGTCGCGGTGGGACGAATTTCCGCCACCGGCTTCGCGCCCTCAAGCAGCGCCTGCGGGGCGATCACGTGAAACTCATGCGCTTCGATCGGCTGATCCTTGAGCAGGAAGACGCTGAGCGAAACGATGTCCTTGCCGCGCCGGTAGGAAATGTAGCGGTCGACCGCAACCGAACCGTCACGCTGCATCCCGCCCAGCTTGGCGTAGCCCTTGGCGTCCAGCAGCTTGTGCGACTTGAAGCCCTTGACGCCGACCGATTTGGCTTTCGCGGTCTCTTCCGACAAATCGTATTTCTCGGCCATCTCCTTGCCGACGGTCGCGAGCTGCCCGGACATCTCGTGCTCGAATTCCTTCAGCTCGGTGCGCGGCTTTCCGGCCTTGCGGGGCTTTGCGGCATCGCGCTTTTCCATCTCGGCCTTGCATTGCGCAATGACCTCGGCGACGGATTTACGTTCCGCATTGACCAGCAGATTCTTCAGATCCTGATCTGAAAGCGCGGCAATCCTGTCGTCCGACCAATCGACCATGGTAACCAACTTCTCTTCTGAATTATGTTGCGATGACTTCAAGGGAACCGCGCTTCGAATCCGAGCCTGGATCCATGGACAGCGCAGTCGTCCGCAGTTCGCACCCTACCGCGTTTCGCCTGATTTGGGTGGTCTATTTGGGCCCGAAAACTACACCCCGCCGGGGTAATTCGGGCTTTCGCGCGTGATGGTGACGTCATGGACGTGGCTTTCGCGCAGGCCCGCCCCGGTGATCCGCACGAATTCCGCCTTCTCGTGGAACTCGGCGAGGTTTCGCGCGCCGACATAGCCCATTGCCGCGCGCAGGCCGCCGGCCAGCTGATGCATGACGTTGCCGACCGGGCCCTTGTAGGGCACCTGGCCCTCGATGCCCTCCGGCACCAGCTTGAGGGTGTCCTTGATATCCTGCTGGAAGTAGCGGTCGGCGGAACCGCGCGCCATCGCGCCCACCGAGCCCATGCCGCGATAGGCCTTGTAGGAACGGCCCTGCCAAAGGAACACTTCGCCGGGGGTCTCATCGGTGCCGGCCAAGAGCGAGCCGACCATCGCGATGTCGGCGCCGGCGGCCAGCGCCTTGGCGAGATCGCCGGAATATTTGATGCCGCCATCGGCGATCACGGGCACGTTGGCCTTCTTGGCCGCCTCGACCGCATCCATGATCGCGGTCAGTTGCGGCACGCCGACGCCGGCGACGATGCGGGTGGTGCAGATCGAGCCCGGACCGATACCTACCTGGATGGCGTCGGCGCCGGCATCGATCAGCGCCTGCGCGCCTTCCATGGTGGCGATGTTGCCGGCGATCACCTGCACGGCATTGGAGAGCCGCTTGATGCGGTTGACCGCCTGCAGCACCCGCGAGGAATGACCATGCGCGGTGTCCACCACGATGATATCGACCCCGGCATCGATCAGCCGCTCGGTGCGCTCGAAGCCGCCCTCGCCGACCGTGGTCGCGGCTGCGACGCGCAAGCGGCCCTGCGCGTCCTTGCAGGCCAGCGGATGCGCGACCGCCTTTTCCATGTCCTTCACGGTGATCAGGCCGACGCAGCGATACTGGTCGTCGACCACGAGCAGCTTTTCGATGCGATGCTTGTGCAGCATCCGCTTCGCCTCGTCCTGGCTGACGCCCTCGCGCACCGTCACGAGGTTTTCGTGCGTCATCAATTCCGAGATCTTCTGGCGCGGGTCGGTAGCGAAACGGACGTCGCGGTTGGTGAGAATGCCGACCAGTTTGCCGGGCACGCCCTTGCTGGCGCCGGTAACCACGGGAATGCCGGAAAAGCCGTGGTCGGTCATCAGCGCCATGGCATCCGACAGCATGGCGTCGGGACCGATGGTCAGCGGATTGACCACCATGCCGGATTCATACTTCTTGACCTGCCGCACCTGGGCGGCCTGGCCGTCGACGTCGAAATTGCGGTGGATCACGCCGATGCCGCCGGCCTGCGCCATGGCGATCGCCATCCGCGCTTCGGTGACGGTGTCCATCGCGGAAGCGATGATCGGGATGTTGAGCGGAATGGCGCGGGTGACGTGGGAGCGGATGTCGGCCTCGGAGGGCAGGATGTCCGAAAGGCCCGGTTTCAGAAGCACGTCGTCGAACGTATAGGCTTCGCGAATCCCCTGAAGTCCCTGTACCAGCGCCATTTACCAACTCCTTCGGCGGCTCGTTCGCCGCGATATACCTATGGGATGAGCAGGACCTGCGCCGACGCCTTGGCGTCACCGTCGAATCGAAGCCCATCGGTAGGGTTGGCGGTGGTCGATAGCATGGCGGGCCGCCGAATCAAAGCGTTTGCCAGCCATGCACAGGCTTTTGTGAGCGGATCCCCGAGGACCCTGCCCCTAGCGCGGATAGCCCGGCGGCGGGCCATGCTGCCGGATCGCCTCCACCACCTCCCGGTGCCGGCGATCCTCGCGCTTCATGTGAACCACAATCAGCGCGTGCGCCGACGGCACCAGCAGCAGGACGGGGAAGATCAGCCCGAAAATCACGCAAAGCACGATCAGGACAAGGTTGAAGACCGCCGAAAACGGCTGCCCGTTGAGCAGCAGCCCAAGCGGCGGCAACAGGGCGGCGAGGACATAAATCATCGTCGAATCTCCGGCGGGGCTTACTACACCTCTCCCATCGGGAGAGGTCGGCGCGTAGCGCCGGGTGAGGGGTTACGGTGTCTCGTGGTGCCTAGCCCCCTCACCCGAATTGCTGCGCAATTCGACCTCTCCCCGCTGGGGAGAGGTGAAGTCGGGCCTTCGATCATCCAAACGCAAACCAACATTGTCACGCAGGATTTAGGTGGCTTTGCGGCTTCCGCAATGGCCCCTCGCTTGCCGCGATGTTACAGCCGGTCGGCCTCCCCTTCTCCACCCCCCCGATCCCCATGACCAAAGAACGCCTGATCCCGCTTATCGTGGCCACCGCCCTGTTCATGGAGAACATGGATTCGACGGTCATTGCGACGTCGCTGCCGGCGATCGCGGCGGATATCGGCACCAGCCCGCTGACGCTAAAGCTCGCCATCACGTCCTATCTCTTGTCGCTCGCCGTGTTCATTCCGGCCAGCGGCTGGACCGCCGACCGTTTCGGTGCGCGCATGGTGTTTTCGACCGCGATCGCCGTGTTCATGGTGGGATCGATCGGCTGCGCGCTGTCGACTTCCGTCACCCACTTCGTCATCGCGCGCATCCTGCAGGGCATCGGCGGCGCGATGATGACCCCCGTGGGGCGGCTGGTGCTGCTGCGCTCGATCGACAAGAGCCAGCTGGTGAATGCGATGGCCTGGGTCACGGTACCGGCGCTGATCGGCCCGGTAATCGGCCCGCCGCTCGGCGGCTTCATCACGACGTATTTTTCCTGGCACTGGATCTTCCTGATCAACATTCCGATCGGCCTGCTCGGCATCTTCATGGCGCAGCGCTACATCGATCCGATCCGCAGCGAGACCCCCGAGCGGTTTGACCTCTATGGGCTCGTGCTGGCGGGGATAGGCCTCGGCGGCATCGCATTCGGTCTGTCGGTCGCCGGGCTCAACCTGCTGCCGTGGACGGTGATCGTGGCCCTGGTCGGGATCGGCACGGTTTCAATGACGCTCTACGTCATCCACGCAAGGCGAACCCAATCGCCGGTGCTGGACTTTTCGCTGATGCGGCTGCCGACATTGCGCGCCAGCATCCTCGGCGGCTTCCTGTTTCGCCTCGGCATCGGCGCGCTGCCGTTCCTGCTGCCGCTGTTGATGCAGGTCGGCTTCGGCCTGTCGCCGTTCCGCTCGGGACTGGTGACGTTTGCCTCCGCGGTCGGCGCCATGGGCATGAAGACGCTGGCGGCGCGCATCATCCGCACCTTCGGTTTTCGCAACATCATGGTGATCAATGCGGTCGTGAGCTCGATTTTTCTCGCCGCCTGCGCGCTGTTCACGGTGACGACGCCGCTGCTCCTGATCATGATCATCCTCGTGGTCGGCGGCTTCTTCCGCTCGCTGCAGTTCACCGCCATCAACACCGTGGCCTATGCCGAGGTCGAGCCGGCGCAGATGAGCCGGGCCACTACGCTGGTCAGCGTCAACCAGCAACTGGCGATTTCCGCCGGCGTCGCGATCGGCGCGTTCACGGTGGAATCCACCATGCTGATGCGCCATGTCACCGAACTGAGCGCGGTCGATTTCGCCCCGGCCTTTATCGTGGTCGCCATCATCTCGGCGATTTCGGCTTACTTCTTCTGGCAAATGCCCGATGATGCCGGCCATGAGATCTCCGGCCGCAGCGCGGTCGAGATTTCCAGCCGCAAGGGTGCCGCGAAGGCCGCCGCCAAGGCGGCCAGCGAGACCACGGAAGACGCCAGGGATCAGCGGCTGGGTTGAATCGAAGTCAGGGAGATTACCGTGCAGATGTCAAAAGCGATCATTGCCGCCGCGTTCGCGCTCGCCGCCGTCACGGCGACGGCTGCCGCACAGGAGTGGCCCGCCAGGAACATCACCCTGGTCGTGCCGTTCGCGGCCGGCGGCGGCATCGACGCCAATGCTCGGCTGCAGGCGGTGGCGCTTGGCGAGGTGCTGGGGCAAACCATCATCGTGGAGAATGTTGGCGCTGCGGCCGGGACGGTCGGCAGCGCCCGTGTCGCCAAGGCGGCGCCTGACGGATACACGCTGCTGATCGGCAACACCGGCACGCACGCCTACAGCCAGTCGCTCTACAAGAAGCCGCCGTATGACGCCGCGAAGGATTTCGAGCCGGTCGGGCTGGTTTCGGAATCGCCGCGGATTCTGATCGTGCGCAAGGACCTGCCGGTGAACAATCTGCAGGAATTCATCGCCTACGCGAAGGCCAACCAGAGCAAGATGCAGTATGGCTCGGCAGGCGTGGGTTCTGGTACGCATCTGCCATGCGCGCTGCTCAACATGGCGATCGGCATCGACGTCACCCACATCCCATTTCGCGGCGCGGGTCCGGCGATGCAGGACCTGATCGGAGGCCGCATCGACTATATGTGCGACACCATTCAAACCGGGGCGGCGCAGGTCAAGGGCGGCACCGTCAAGGGCATCGCGGTGATGTCGCCGAAGCGCGTGCCGATCGTTGCGGACCTTCCGACCACAGGCGAACAGGGCTTGCCGGGCGTCGAGGCCACGGTCTGGAACGGCTTCTTCTTTCCGAAGGGAACGCCTGAGCCGATCGTGCGCAAGATGAACAAGGCGCTGGCGGACATGGTGGCGCGGCCCGATCTGCGCGAGAAGATGGAGGCTATCGGGCTTGCCGTCGTGCCGCCGGAGCAGCGCACGCCGGAATATCTGGCAAAATTTCTGCCGGAAGAAATCGAGCGCTGGGGAAAGGTGATCAGGGCCGCCTCCATCAACATGGATTGATTTGAGGAGAGTTTTAACAAACTTTCCGACACGCCCTTAAGCCCTGCCGACCAGATTGCTGTCGCGGCGCCCAGGGAGATTTCATGATCGACGACAAAGTCAGAATCAAATGCAGCAAATGCTCGCAGGTGTTCCGCGAGCGCGCGCAAAAACTCCGCGACGGGTTTCAGACCAACTGCCAGCACTGTAATCGGCTGATTACTTTCGATTCCGGTTCGGAAGACAAAAACATCCGGCGGGCCCTGCTGAACGCGAGGGACGTTCGGATGGCGCTGGAAACCCGACTGAGGGAAAGCCTGGCGCAAGCCCAAGCTTAGGGCCGGCGGTCTATCCGGCCGATTCGGCGTCGCTGTCCGAGGGCGGCTTGGCCTGCACGCCGCGAAATCCCAGCGCCAGCACGTAGCGCTCCGAGGAATCCTTGCGGCTCGAGGCCGGCTTGACGTGCTTGACGGTGGTAAAATCGCGCTTGAGCTGCGTCATCAGGGTCGCATCGGCGCCACTCTGAAACACCTTGGCGACAAAGGCTCCGCCGGGCTTGAGCACGTCGGCGGCAAAAGCGGCGGCGCTTTCGACCAGGCCGATGATGCGCAGCTGGTCGGTCTTGCGGTGGCCCGTGGTGTTGGCGGCCATGTCGGACAGCACCACGTCGGCTTTGCCGCCCATCATGGCCAGCAGCTTGTCGGGCGCGTCGTCCTTGAGAAAATCCAGCTGCGCGAAGCTGACGCCGGGAATTTCCGGCATCTCCAGCAGGTCGATCGCGATCACCTTGCCCTTGCCGTCAGCGGCGCCGACGCGCTTGGCCGCGATCTGGCTCCAGCCGCCCGGCGCGGCGCCGAGGTCGACCACCGTGATCCCCTGTTTGAGAAAATGGTACTTGTCGTCGATCTCGATCAGCTTGTAGGCCGCGCGCGAGCGCAGACCGTCCCGCTTGGCCTGCGCCACATAGGGATCGTTGAGCTGGCGCTCCAGCCAGAGTTTTGAGGACAGTTTCAGCCTGCCCGCGCTCTTGACGGTAACCCGCAGCCGTCCGGTGGTGTCTTTTGCCATAATCGAGGCTCTAGCACATCGAGAGCCGGCGCGCCTATCGGCATCCACTCAATGCGCCGTCCGCGCGCATCATTTCGACCAGCATGCCCTCGCGCAGGCCGCGATCGGCGACCCGCAGCCGCGGCAGCGGGAACGCGCTGCGGATGGCATCGAGGATGGCGCAGCCCGCCAGCACCAGGTCGGCACGCTCGACGCTGATGCAGTTGTTGCTGGCGCGTTCCTGATAGGTCATGCACAGCAGGCGCGCGATGGTGGCGGTGAGATCGGCATCGCTCATCCAGACGCCATCGATCCGGCGGCGATCGTATCGCGGCAGGTCGAGATGGACCCCGGCCAGGGTCGTCACCGTGCCGGAGGTGCCGAGCAGGTGCATGCCGCCGAGGTCGGCGCCATGTTCGGCCGCGAACGGCGCGATGTGCTGGGCGACCGCCGCGACCATGTCCGCGTAGGATTGCGCCGTGACGTCCTTGCCGCCGAACCCCTCGGCCAGCGACACCACGCCGAGCGGGATCGACATCCATGCCTTGATGCGCGGGGGCGCATTTTCCTGTTCCGGATTGCGCTCGATCCGGACCAGTTCCGTCGAGCCGCCGCCGATGTCGAACAGGATGGCGCCCCTCCCGTACGGATCAAGCAGCGGTGAACAACCGGTCACCGCCAGGGCTGCTTCGGTCTCGCGATTGATCACTTCAAGCCGGATGCCGGTCTCGGCCGCCACCCGGTCCATGAAACCGTCGGCATTCGACGCCGCGCGGCAGGCTTCGGTAGCGATCAGCCGCAGCCGTTTGGCCTTCTTCGACTGGATCTTGTCGCGGCAAATGCTCAAGGCCGCGATGGCGCGCTCGATCGCGGCGTCGCTGATGCAGCCGGTCGCCGAGATCCCCTCCCCGAGCCGGATGATGCGCGAGAACGAGTCGACCACGCGAAAGCTGTCGCCGGTCGGACAGGCGATCAGCAGGCGGCAATTGTTGGTGCCAAGGTCCAGCGCGGCATAGACGCCGGTCGCCGCCGCCGGCGAGTGGCCGGCGCCGGGTGCGCCGCCGCGGCGCGACTCCTGCCGCTCGCCGCTATGCGGCGGGCCTTGGCCGTCGTCTCCGCGCGGCCCAGGGCCCTCGCGAAGCCGCGTGTCTTCGTTCATTCAAAATGTCTTTCCGCGGCCCCCTTGGGGCCGACGTGGAATTTCCGTTCACGGAAACTTTAGCAGCGCCGGACATCCGCGCAACAGCCGTTCACATGCCACCATGTCCAATCAGGCGTTGTCGTTCCGATATCGGTGCGTTATCTCAGGGAAATCGCGAAAATCGCACAAAAGTATGCATTTCAGGTATTTTTCAATGCAAGATCACACGTCCCCCACCTCTCTGGAAAACGCTATCGCACTGCAAAAATACGGTGTCGGGCAGCCGGTCCGCCGCAAGGAAGACGACACGCTGGTACGCGGCAAGGGCAAGTACACCGACGATTTCAGCCTGCCCGGCCAGGCCTATGCCTGGATCGTGCGCTCCAGCCACGCCCACGGCATCATCCGCGCCATCGACACCAGGGCCGCCAAGGCGATGCCGGGCGTGCTCGGCGTGTGGACCGGAACCGATCTTGCCGCTGCCGGCTACGGCCCCTTCACCTGCGGCCTGCCGCTGAAGAGCCGTGACGGAACCCCGCTCCTGCAGACCAACCGCACCGCGCTGATGACCGACAAGGTGCGCTATGTCGGCGATCCCGTCGCCTTCGTGGTGGCCGTGACACTAGCGCAGGCGCGAGAGGCCGGCGAAGCCATCGAACTCGATATCGAACCGCTTCCTTCCGTCACCAACGCCGCCGAAGCCGGCAAGCCCGGCGCGCCGCAGCTCTACGATCATATCCCCAACAACGTCGCGCTCGACTACCACTATGGCGACGCCGCCAGGATCGAGGCGGCCTTCGCCGCTGCTGCGCATGTGACAAAACTCGACATCGTCAATACGCGGGTCGCCGTGGTGTCGATGGAGCCGCGCGTGGCGCTGGCGGCCTACGACAGAACCAGCGAGCGTTACACACTGCAGGTTCCGACCCAGGGCGTGTCGGGCAACAAGGTGACGCTGGCGAAGATCCTCAACGTGCCGAACGACAAGGTCCGCATCCTCACCGCCAATGTCGGCGGCTCGTTCGGAATGAAGAACGTCAACTACCCCGAATATATCTGCATCCTGCACGCGGCGAAGATACTCGGCCGCCCGGTCAAATGGACCGATGAGCGCTCCACCAGCTTTCTCTCCGACAGCCAGGGCCGCGCGCAGCTGATGCATGCCGAACTGGCGCTCGATGCCGACGGCAAGTTCCTCGCGGTTCGCCTGCAGGGCTACGGCAATCTCGGCGCCTACATCACCGGCGTGGCGCCGGGCCCGCTGTCGCTCAACACCGGCAAGAACCTCGCCAGCGTCTACCGCACGCCATTGCTCGGCGTCGACATCAAGACGGTGCTGACCAACACCACGCTGATGGGCGCCTATCGCGGCGCCGGACGCCCCGAGGCCAATTACTACATGGAGCGCCTGATCGATCGCGCCGCAAGCGAGATGGGCATCAACCCGCTGACCTTGCGCAAGCGCAACTTCATCAAGCCGGCGCAGATGCCGTTCGCCGCCGCCTCCGGCGTCACCTATGACAGCGGCGATTTCCAGGGCGTATTCAACAAAGCGCTGGAGATTTCCGACCACGCCAACTTTGCCAGGCGCAGGAAAGAGAGCCGCAAGTCCGGCAAGCTGCGCGGCATCGCGGTCGGCTCGTATCTGGAAGTCACGGCGCCGCCGAGCGGCGAACTCGGCAAGATCACGTTCGAGCCCGACGGCTCGGTGAAACTCACCACCGGCACGCTGGATTACGGCCAGGGCCACGCCACCCCGTTCGCCCAGGTGCTGTCGGCGCAACTCGGCGTGCCCTTCGACAAGATCACGCTCGAACAGAACGACAGCGATCTCGTGCGCTTCGGTAACGGCACCGGCGGCTCGCGCTCGATCACCGCGACCGGCCAGGCGATAGTCGAAGCCGCCGCGCTGGTGGTGGCAAAAGGCAAGCAGGCGGCGGCGCATCTGCTGGAAGCCGCCGAAGGCGACATCGAATTCGGAGGCGGCCGCTTCACCATCGCCGGCACCGACCGCTCGATCGGCATCATGGAGCTGGCGCAGCGGCTGCGCGAAGGCAAGGTGCCGGAAGGCGTGCCTGAAACCCTCGACGTCGATCACGCCACCAAGGACACGCCGTCGACCTTCCCCAATGGCTGTCATGTCGCGGAAGTCGAAATCGATCCCGATACCGGCGTACTTCGGATCGTGCGCTACACCGGGATCAGCGACTTCGGCACCATCGTCAACCCGATGATCGTCGAGGGCCAGCTGCATGGCGGCGTGGCGCAGGGCATCGGCCAGGCGCTGATGGAGGAAGTCTGCTACGACGACAACGGCCAGCCGATCACGGGATCGTTCATGGATTACGCGCTGCCGCGCGCGGGAGACATTCCGCCGATGGTGGTCGGCGATCATCCCTCGCCGGCGAAATCCAACCCGCTCGGCACCAAGGGCTGCGGCGAAGCCGGCTGCGCCGGCGCGCTTGTCGTGATCGTCAATGCGGCGCTCGATGCGCTCTCGGAGCATGGCATCACGCAGATCGACATGCCGCTGACGCCGGAACGGGTGTGGCGCGCAATCCAGGACGCGAAGCAGAAGGTGGCGTGAGGTTGTCGCTCGTGCAGCCAGCCATCATCGACGATCTTCGCGCCGCGTTCGATACAACGACCGTGCTGACCGGCAGCGACATCGGCGCCCGTTATCATACCGACATGGCCGGCGTTGCGGTGGCGCCGCCGCTCGCGGTGGTGCGGCCGCGCACCACGGAAGAGGTCTCGCAATTCCTGAAACTCTGTCATCAGGCGCGCGTGCCGGTCACGACGCAGGGCGGCATGACGGGATTGGTGCGCGCCACGATGCCGGCATCAGGCGAAATCGTGCTGTCGACCGAGCGCATGAACGCGATCGAGGAAGTCGATACCGGCGGCGGGGTCGTCATTACCCAGACCGGGGTGCCGCTGCAGCGCCTGCAGGAACGCGTCGAGCAGGACGGCTTCATGTTTCCGCTCGATTTGGGCGCGCGGGGCAGCTGCACCATCGGCGGGAACATCTCCACCAATGCCGGCGGCAACCGGGTGATCCGTTACGGCATGACCCGCGATCTCGTGCTCGGGCTCGAAGCCGTGCTGGCGGACGGCACCATCCTCAAGGGCGTGCGCAAATACATCAAGAACAACACCGGCATCGATCTCAAGCAATTGTTCGTCGGCACGGAAGGGACGCTCGGCGTGGTCACCCGCGCCGCGTTGCGGATTTTCCCGGCGCCGGCGGAGCAGCAAGTCGCGCTGTGCGCGCTGCCGAGCTTCGACATGGTCCGTGCCTTGCTGACGTTGACGCGCGCGCGGCTCGGCGGCGATCTCACCGCGTTCGAGGTGATGTGGAACAATTACTATCGCCTCACCACCGAATTGGTGAAAGGCGTCGCATCACCACTCGCGACCAACTATCCGTTCTACGTTCTGCTTGAATCCTCCGGCAGCGACGCCGAACGCATCCGCGCCGACCTCGAAAAGCTCCTCGAGCAGGCGCTGGGGGACGACATCATCCTCGATGCCACGATCGCGAGCTCCGGGGCAGCGGCCGCGGCGATCTGGCGGATCCGCGACTCCTCGGTCGAACTCGGCCGCGCGCTCGGGCCCGGTGTCGGTTTCGATATCAGCCTTGCCATCGACAGGATGGAGGCCTTCGCGGTCGCCGTCGACAAGGGCATGAAGACGATTCACAGCGATGCCTACGCCATCGTGTTCGGCCATGCCGGGGACGGCAATCTGCACGTCAGCGCAAAGTACCCGCCGCCGGCCGACAAATACGACGAGGTCTCGAAGCTGGTATACGGCATAACAGGCGATTTCGGCGGCTCGATCTCGGCCGAGCACGGCATCGGCATCCTGAAGCGGCCGTACCTGAAACTCAGCCGCACCGCGGAGGAGATCGAGACCATGCGCACGCTGAAGCGCGCACTCGACCCGCATCACATTCTCAATCCCGGACGTATTTTTACGATGTGAAAGCCGGCGTGAGGTCTTCGCTTGAGAGCGTAAGCACGCTGCACATTACACCCACAACTGTCATCGCCCGGCCCTTGACCGGGCGACCCAGTATTCCGAGACGCCTGAGATCGAGCCGTGAAGCCGCGGCGTACTGGGTCCCCCGCTTTCGCGGAGGACGACAACTGAGGATGTTGCGGGCAGCGGGGGCTCTTACGCCGAAGCCGCCCGTCTACCCCAGCTGCTTCAGCGCCCGCTCCAGCAGATCCAGCCGGTCCTGGCCCCAAAAGATCTCGCCGGATGGCAGCACGTAGCTCGGTGCGCCGAACACACCGACCGCGAGCGCGTCCTGGGTGTACTGCTCGTGCAGCGCGTCGAGTTCGGCGTCGGAGGGGCCACCGGCGCGCAAGCTCACGGCGTCGAGACCGGCGCGCCTGGCGGCGGATGCAACGTGACCGGGATCTTCGAGCGTTTCCTCGCGTTCCCACACCGCGCGGCCGAGCTCTGTCGCCAGCCGGTGGGCGTCCTCGCCCTTCAGCTTGGCGGCGATCACCAGTCGCGTCGCTACGGTGTCGTTGCAGGGGAAACCCTTGGGCTCGAGAGTCAGGGGAACGTCCCGCACCTCGCGCCAGCGCTTCAACTCCATCATCCGGTAGGCGCGCCGCTGCGGCGAGCGTTTTGGCAATGGCAGCCCACCGGTCTGCTCGAAGATTGGCCCGAATTTGCAGGGTTTGATGTTGACGGTGACATCGTTACGCTTGGCGATCTCGGCGAATGGCGCGCTGCCGAGATAGGTCCAGGGCGACGTCAGGGTCATGTAGTAATCGACGGTGATGCTCATGCCGCCGCCTGCTCGCGCGGCTGGGTGATCGCAATGTGCTGGCAATGCGCCAGCGGCGTCGTGCCGTTGGCGACCACCAGGGCGTCGAGTTCGACGAAGCGGTGGCCCTTCTTGTCGTAATTGCCGGTAACTTTCGCCCGCGCCGTCAATTCATCGCCGATAGCGGCCGCGGACAGCAGCTGCATCCTGGTGCCGACATGAATCCAGGGGCCCATGATGGCGTTGTCGACCAGCACCTTGTTCATGACCCGCGGCAACAGGCCGGGATGACCGAGACCTTCCCGCTCATAGAGCGTTTCAGTCTCGCGGATATCCGCCAGATATTCTCTTGCCGCGTCGGCGCCCCACGCTCGCGGCACGGCCCCGAGCCATTTGCCGAGGGCATAGGACTCCGCATTCACCGGCTTGCGCTCGGCTACTGCTGCGACCTCGACATAGTCGGACAGGGAAAATGACGGAGCTGCTGCCGGCAGCGATGCCGTGCCGGTGGCGCAAAGCGCTCCACGGCTCCTGACCTCGATCGAAAGCACGCCGTTGCTTTCCTCAGCCGTGACATCGGCCAGTTCGCCGTCATAGACCGGCTTGATGAAGCGCGCCTCAATCAGCCCGCGTTCGAGAAAGTCCCGGCCCCATTTGGCGACCGGCAGATGCATCATGTAGGCCATGACGTCGACGCCCGGCACCAGTCCGCCGTCAAAGCCGTAGCGCTTCGCCACCGTGTCATCGTGCATCTTGTTTTCGGAATGCTTTGACGTGTTGTAGGCCGAGACCCGATACGGCGCGATAGGCATGGCGGTTTCCCCCGTTTTTGGCTGCTTTTCTGCCCCAATCGTACGCGAAGAAAATGCCGTGGCAAGCGCGTTCCGGTCGCCTTTTCCTCGCAATTCCCGCTGCGATGGGCTACCACGCGGCTCCGGGACCGCCCAAAGGGCTCCCGTGCCAAATCCTTAACGTGATGACGCCTGTTTTGAACCCCACGACCCGCATCTATGTCGACGCCGACGCCTGTCCGGTCAAAGACGAAATCTACCGCGTCGCCGCCCGCCATGGCCTGCCCGTCAGCGTGGTCGCCGGCAATTTCATCCGCGTACCGCCTGATCCCATGATCGAGCGTATCGCGGCGGGGTCCGGCATGGACGCCGCCGACGACTGGATTGCGGAACGCGCCGGAAAGGGCGATATCGTCATCACTTCCGATATCCCGCTGGCGAGCCGCTGCGTCAAGGCAGGCGCCGAGGTGATCGCGCCGAACGGCAAGCCGTTCTCGGAGCAATCGATCGGAATGACGCTGGCGGTCCGCAACCTGATGACGGACCTCAGGTCGTCAGGCGAAGTAACCGGCGGTCCGAAGGGCTTCGCACCGCGCGACCGCTCGGCATTCCTGTCGGCGCTCGACCAGACTATTCGGCGCATTCAGCGCCAGCGCGCCGACACGGCGCAAAAACAGAATTGAATTGAGATACCATGGCGCCTCCCCTGATCCAGTTGAAAGACATCAAGCTGACCTTCGGCGGCACGCCGTTGTTGTCCGGCGTCGAATTATCGGTATCGGCGGGCGACCGCGTCTGCCTGATCGGCCGTAACGGCTCCGGCAAATCGACGCTGCTCAAGATCGCGGCCGGTCTGGTCGAGCCCGACAGCGGCAGCCGTTTCGTGCAGCCCGGCGCCACCATCCGCTATCTGCCGCAGGAGCCGGATTTCGACGGCTTTACGACGACGTTGGCCTATGTCGAGGCCGGGCTCGGCCCCGGCGACGATCACTATCAGGCCCGCTACGTGCTGGAGCAACTCGGACTGCACGGCGATGAAGATCCCGCACATGTCTCCGGCGGCGAAGCCCGCCGCGCGGCGCTGGCGCGGGTGCTGGCGCCCTCGCCCGACATTCTGCTCTTGGACGAGCCCACCAACCATCTCGACCTCACCACCATCGAGTGGCTGGAAGGCGAACTCGGCAGCCGCCGCAGCGCGCTGGTGATGATCAGCCATGACCGCCGCTTCCTCTCCAATCTGTCGCGCTCCACCGCCTGGCTCGATCGCGGCCAGATCAAGCAGATCGACCGCGGTTTCAGCGCTTTCGAGGCCTGGCGCGACGAGGTGCTGGCCGAGGAAGAACGCGACCAGCACAAGCTCGACCGCAAGATCGTCAACGAAGAGCACTGGCTGCGCTACGGCGTCTCCGGCCGCCGCAAGCGCAATGTCAAGCGGCTCGGCAACCTGTTCGCGCTGCGCGACCAGCGCCGCGACTACCGTGGGGCAGCGGGTAATGCCAATCTCGCGGCTTCGGAAGCCGACAAGTCGGGCAAGCTGATCATCGAGGCCAAGGGCATCAGCCGGACCTATGGCGAGCGCAAGATCGTCGATGACTTCTCGATCCGGGTGCAGCGCGGCGACCGCATCGGTATCGTCGGACCGAACGGCGCCGGCAAGACCACGCTGATCGAAATGCTGACCGGCGGCAAGCCGCCGGACAGCGGCACCATCCGGTTCGGCGCCAATATCGAGATGGTGACGCTGGACCAGCACCGCGAAAGCCTCGATCCCAAATCGACGCTGGCCGACGCCCTCACCGGCGGCGGCACCGACAATGTGATGGTCGGCGGCAAGCCGAAACACGTCGTCAGCTACATGAAGGATTTTCTGTTCGCGCAGGAACAGATGCGCACACCGCTGGAAGTACTCTCCGGCGGCGAGCGCGGCCGGCTGATGCTGGCCCGGGCTCTCGCAAAACCTTCCAACCTGCTGGTGCTGGACGAACCGACCAACGACCTCGATCTCGAAACCCTCGACGTGCTCGAGGAAATGCTCGGCGACTACGAGGGCACCGTGATCCTGATCAGCCATGACCGCGACTTTCTCGATCGCGTGGTGACCTCAGTGATCGCGCCCGAGGGCGACGGCCGCTGGATCGAATATGCCGGCGGTTACACCGACATGCTGGCGCAGCGCGGCGCCGACCTCAAGCGCGAGGCCGTGAAGGCCGGCGCCGAGGAGAAAAAAGACTCGAAGGGTGGCGCGCCCTCGACCACGGCGAGGCGCAAGCTCAATTTCAAGGACAAGCACGCGCTGGAGACGCTGCCGAAGACGATCGCCGGCCTGCAGGCCGAGATTGCAAAACAGCAGCGTCATCTTGACGATCCCAATCTTTACAAGAAGGATCGCAAGAAGTTCGACCTGTGTTCGGCCGCGCTCTCCGCCGCGCAGAAGGAGCTGGAAGCCGCCGAGGACAGGTGGCTGGAGCTCGAAGTGATGCGCGAAGAGATTGAGCAGGCTTGACGACATTCACCGTCATTGCGAGGAGCCCTTGCGACGAAGCAATCCATTCTTTCTTTCCGCCGCGAGATGGATTGCTTCGCGGAGTTTATCATCGGGCGCGCGCATTTGCGCGACCCGGTGGCTCGCAATGACGAGGATGCAAAATACGGAGTTGCTTCAATGACCACGCCCCTTGCCGCCACGATCGCCCGCGAATATGGCACGCCCTGTGCCGTGATCGACATGGACCGGGTCGAGCGCAACATCGCGCGGATCCAGGCCGCCTGCGATGCCGCCGGGGTCGCCAACCGGCCGCATATCAAGACCCACAAGACCCCTGTCCTGGCGAGGATGCAGATCGCGGCCGGCGCCAGGGGCATCACCTGCCAGAAACTCGGCGAGGCCGAGGTGATGGCGAATGCGGGCATCGACGACATCCTGATCAGTTACAATCTGATCGGCGAGGAGAAGATGGCGCGGCTCGGCGCACTGCAGGCCAAAGCCAGCATGACCGTCGCTGCCGACAATTCGACGGTCATATCAGGCCTGCCGCAGGCGGCCGCGGCCTCCGGCCGGCCGCTCTCGGTGGTGGTCGAATGCGATACCGGACGCAAGCGCGCCGGCGTCGAAACCCCCGCCGAAGCCATTGCATTGGCGCGCGAGATCGCGGCGTCGAAGGGGCTAATCTTCGCCGGTTTCATGCTGTACCCGACCGAGACCGGCTGGGCCGACGCGCAGAAATTCTATGACGAGGCGCTGGCCGGCGTTCGCGCCCATGGTCTGGATGCCGCGATGGTTTCCACCGGCGGCACACCGAACCTGAAGAACGTCGGAAAACTCAAGGGCGCCACCGAGCACCGGCCCGGCACCTATATCTACAACGACCGCATGCAGGTCGCCGCCGGCGTCGCGACCTGGGACGATTGCGCATTGAACATCTATTCCACCGTGGTCAGCCGGGCCGGTCCCGATCGTGGCATCCTGGATGCCGGGTCGAAGACGCTGACGTCGGATACCGGCGGGCTCGAGGGCCACGGCCTCATTCTCGAACATCCCGAAGCCAGGATCGCGCGCTTCGCCGAAGAGCACGGCTTTCTGGATCTCACCCGCAGCAACACCCGCCCCAATGTCGGCGACGTCGTGCGGATCGTCCCCAATCACGTCTGCGTCGTCGTCAACATGATGGACGAGGTGGTGATGGTGCGCGGCGAGGAGATCATCGGCACACTGGCGGTGGCAGCGCGGGGGAAACTGCGGTAGCTCCGATGCCGATTTGTAGGGTGGGCAAAGGCGCTCTTGCGCCGTGCCCACCATCTATCGGCAATCGTGAATGTTGGTGGTGGGCACGCTCCGCTTTGCTCACCCTACGATTGGCGCGAAAGCCACTTCAACGCCCCCCTCCCCGCCGCAGCCCCCGTCGCAAACGACGCCTGCAGCAGATAGCCGCCGGTCGGCGCTTCCCAGTCCAGCATTTCGCCCGCCGCGAATACGCCGGGCAAGCGGCGGATCATGAAATCGGTGTCGAGTTCGTCGAAGGCAATTCCGCCCGCGGTGGAGATCGCGCGCGCGATTGGCGCGACACCATTCAATTGAACCGGCACGGCGTTGATCAATCCGGCTAGCTTTTCGGGAGATAGCGACGACAACGACGCGCCGGATTTCGCCGCCGCCTCCTGCAACAACCCGATGCCGACCGGCGACAGATGCGCCGCCTTGCGCAGCCAGTTCGAGAATGATTGCTTGCCTTTCGGCGCGGACAGTCGGGCCACCAGATCCTTTATGACGAGATCGGGCCGCAGCGCGATGTGCAGGGTAGCCTGCCCCGAATCCAGAATGGCCTCACGCAAATCAGCCGACAGTGCATAGATCGCGCCGCCCTCGATGCCGGTTCGCGTGATGATGGCCTCACCGCGCACGGTGTGGGAGCCGAACGACAGCGCAATACCCTTGAGCGGCTGGCCCTCGAAGCGATCGCGGAAGATGTCGGACCAGGTCACCTTGAAACCGCAATTGGCCGGTCGCAGCGGCGAGATCATCACGCCTTTCGCGCCAAGCGTTCCCGTCCATCCACCATCAGAGCCGAGCCTCGGCCAACTGGCACCACCGAGCGCCAGCACCGTGGCGCGTGCTTCGGTGACGCGTTGTCCGTCCGGTGTTTCAAACAGCAAGCGGCCCTGCTCATCCCAGCCGGTCCAGCGGTGGCGCAGTTTCAGTTGCACGCCCATCGAATCCAGCCGCCGCAGCCATGCGCGCAGCAGCGGTGAGGCCTTGAACGCTTCGGGAAACACCCGGCCGCTGGAGCCGACGAAGGTCGGCTGGCCAAGTTGCTCGCTCCATTGCCGCAGGCGATCCGGTGGAAATGCCTCGATAGCGGCTGCGAGCTTCGGCATCGCCTCGCGGTACCGCGCGAGAAACGCGGGCAGCGGCTCGCTGTGCGTCAGGTTGAGCCCGCCCCGCCCCGCCATCAGGAATTTTCGACCCGCCGACGGCATCGCGTCGTAAACAGTGACGCTGGCGCCGCCCTGCGCCAGCACCTCGGCCGCCATCAGGCCGGCGGGACCGGCGCCGATGACGGCGACCTGATTCTTTGAAACTGCAGACATGTAGGGAGTGTAGGCGTTATCCGCTGACCAAAACACTGCCGTCATGCCCGGGCTTGACCCGGGCATCCACGCCTGACCTTCCGAGCAGTGCCAAAGACGTGGATGGCCGGGTCAAGCCCGGCCATGACGAGAGTGTTTCGTGATTCCGGGATGATGCGCAATCACCAGCCCCGGAGTGACGGGATCAGAGCTTGATCCCGGCCCTTGCCGCGGCCTGACCGACATATTTCTGGGTCTGCTCGAACGCGCCCTGCAACGCCTTCGCCTTGCCCATGTCGCTGATCTCGGCGAAATGCGCAGCGACCGCGTCGGGGGTCCAGTCTGCTTGCGCCAGGTTGATGCCCTCGGTTTCCATGACCTTGATCACCGCGAAGGAGCCTGCGCCCGCGCCCATGATGGTGCGGGTCGGCGCGTCCTCGCTGAGCAGGAATTCGACCGCCGGCGTGATCGCCTCGGGGCGCATCAGCCCGAGCGCCTGCGGCGGCAGCAATTCCTCGGTCATCCTTGTCGCCGCGGTCGGCGAGATGGTGTTGACGCGGATGTTGTTCTTGCGGCCCTCCTCGGCCAGCACATTCATCAAGCCGACCATGCCGGCTTTGGCGGCGCCGTAATTGGCCTGGCCGAAATTGCCGTACAGGCCCGACGACGAGGTGGTGATGACGATGCGGCCGTAATTGCGCTCGCGCATGCCGTCCCACACGGCCTTGCAGCAATAGAAGGTGCCGGTGAGATGCACGTCGATCACCTTGGCAAAATCGGCAATCTCCATCTTGGAAAACGACTTGTCCCGCAGGATGCCGGCATTGGCGCAGAGCAGATCGACGCTGCCCCATTCACTGGTGGCGCGGGCGACCATCGCCTTGACCTGCTCGTAGTTCGAGACGTCAGCGCCGTCGGCCATCGCGGTGCCGCCCGCCTTGCGGATTTCCTCGACCACGGTTTCGGCCGGGGTCAGCGAGCCGCCGGTGCCGTCGCGGGCGCCGCCGAAATCATTGACCACGACCTTGGCGCCGCGGCTCGCCAGTCCCAGCGCATGCGCCCGTCCCAGACCATTGCCTGCGCCGGTCACGATGGCGACGCGTCCGTCAAACCTGATTGTCATGTGTAGCAATCCCGAATTCAGAGTTCATTCTTCCCTTCTCCCCTTGTGGGAGAAGGTGGCGCGAAGCGCCGGATGAGGGGTTTCTCTCCTCACGCACGGTGCACGCTGGGGCAAGCCCTCACCCGTCGCGATGCTTCGCATCGCGCCACCCTCTCCCACAAGGGGAGAGGGTAAGCAACCCCGGCAATGCGGCCAATCCCTAAGCGAAATAGATCAACCCGATCCAGTCGGCTACCAGCGCGGGCTTTGTCTCACCCTCGATCTCGACCGTCACGTTGGTGCGCGACAGCAGTTCCGTCGGCTTGCGCAATGTCGCTTCGGTCAGCGTGAAGCGGCCGCGGACTCGCGAGCCGGCGCGCACCGGCGACAGGAAGCGCAATTTATCAAAACCGTAATTCACTCCCATGGTGGTGCCCTCGATCACAGGCATCACCTCGTAGGACATGATGGACATCAGCGACATCGTCAGGAAGCCGTGCGCTACCGTATTGCCGAACGCGGTTTCACGTTTGGCGCGCTCGGGATCGACATGGATGAACTGGTGATCCTCGATCACGTCGGCGTAGACGTTGATCCTGTTCTGATCGACCAGATGCCATGACGACACCCCGACTTCATGGCCGACCAACTTCATGTAGGCATCCAGCGGGATCGGCGGTTTCTTCCAGACTTCATTCATTCGTCAGTTCTCCGCCGATCCAGCCGGCATTACCTTCTTCAACTCTGGAAAATCCTCTTCGCGGAATTCGACGCCACGCAGCGAATCTTCGCGATCATTGTCATGCTCCAGCCGGCGCAGTTGCACGCGGCGGATCTTGCCGGAAATCGTCTTCGGCAGCTCGGTCACGAGTTCGATCCGCCGGATCCGCTTGAATGGCGCCAGCCGGGTGTGCAGATGCCGGAAGATCGACAGCGCGGTTTCCGCCGATCGTTCCTTGCCCGCCACCAGCATCACATAGGCCTTCGGGATCGCCAGCCGGATCGGATCGGGGCTGGGAACCACGGCGGCTTCCGCCACCGATTCATGCTCCAGCAGGATGCTTTCGAGTTCGAACGGACTGATCCGGTAATCCGATGATTTGAACACGTCGTCGGAGCGGCCGACGAAGGTGAGATAGCCCTCGTCGTCGGCGAACACCACGTCACCGCTGCGATAGAGATCGCCGTCGGCGCCGGAGAGTTTGCCGTCGTCGCCCTGGTAGCCCTGCATCAGGCCGGCGGGCCGTTCGTCCCCGAGCATCAAGGTCACCTCGCCCTCTTTGGTGACTTGGCCGTCGATATCGGTGATCTGCACGCGGTAGCCCGGCAGCGGGCGGCCCATCGATCCGACTTTTACCTTCTGCCCCGGCGAATTCCCCGCCAGCGCCGTGGTTTCGGTCTGGCCGTAGCCGTCGCGAATGGTCAGGCCCCAGGCCATGCGCACCTGATCGATCACTTCGGGATTGAGCGGCTCGCCGGCGCCGCAGACTTCACGCAGCGATACCTTGAAGGTGGCGAGCTTCTCCTGAATGAACAACCGCCACACCGTCGGTGGCGCGCACAGCGTGGTGACGCCGCAGCGGCCGATGGTCGCGAGCAAGCCCTTGGCGTCGAAGCGCGGCTGGTTGACCACGAACACCGTGGCGCCGGCATTCCACGGCGCGAAGAAGCAGCTCCAGGCGTGCTTGGCCCAGCCCGGCGAGGAGATGTTCAGATGCACGTCGCCGGGCTGCAGCCCGAGCCAGTACATGGTCGAGAGGCCGCCGACGGGATAGCTGCGCTGGCTGTGCCGCACCAGTTTCGGTTTTGCGGTCGTGCCCGAGGTGAAATACAGCAGCATCGGATCGTCCGCCTCGGTCGGTCCATCCGGCGTGAAACCTTCCGGAAAATCCGCGGCTTGCTCATAAGGCCGCCAACCCTCGTGCTTCGACGACGCGCCTACCACGATGCGAATGAGTTTGTCGCCGCCCAGCCCCGCAAACTTCGCGACCTGGTCCTGCGTCGCCACCACGATTTTGGCGCGGCCGCGATCGAGCCGGTCGCGCAGTTCGTCCGGCGTCAGCAGTGTGGTCGCGGGGATCACCACCACGCCGAGCTTCATCGCCGCCAGCATGGTCTCCCACAGTGGAATGACATTGCCCAGCAGCAGCAGCAGGTGATCGCCACGCTTCAAGCCCTGCGCGCGCAGGAAGTTTGCCACCTGGTTGGAGCGGCGCGACAACGCCTCGAACGAGAGTTTGGTCTCGCGGTTGCTGCCGGCGTCGACGATCCACAGCGCCGGACGGTCCTTGCTGTCGGCATTATCAGCCAGTTCGGCGTCGAACCAGTCCAGCGCCCAGTTGAACGGCACCGGATCCGGCCAGCGGAAATCCGCGACCGCCTTGTCGTAGTCCGTCCTGTGCTCGAGCAGGAAAGCGCGCGCGTCCTGGAATGTTGTCATGTTAGGCCCTACGGTCTCACCACATCCCCAACCGTCATCCTGAGGTGCGAGCCTCTTTGGCGAGCCTCGAAGGATGGCCGCACGCACCGAACCAGGTCATCCTTCGAGGCTCGCTCTGCGGTGCAAGTGCACCGCAAAGCTAGCACCTCAGGATGACGCACGGTCATCACTTGCCCGCCAGCCCGCGTACGTGCTGGATGATTCCGGAAAAATCCACCCCGCCGTGGCCCGCGGCATCAAATGCCTTGTAGATTTCCTGCGCATGTTTGCCAAGCGGCGTCGCGGCACCGGTGGCGTTGGCCGCGTCCTGCGCCAGCGTGAGATCCTTGACCATCAGCACCGAGGCGAAACCGGGTTTGTAGTCGTTGTTCGCCGGCGAGGTCGGCACCGGGCCCGGCACCGGGCAATAGGAGGTCAGCGCCCAGCATTGTCCCGACGAGGTCGAGGCAACGTCGAACAGCGCCTGATGCGACAATCCCAGTTTTTCGGCGAGCGCAAATGCCTCGCCGACCGCGATCATGGAAATGCCCAAAATCATGTTGTTGCAGATCTTCGCCGCCTGCCCGGCGCCGGCGCCGCCGCAATGAACGATCTTCTTGCCCATGTTTTCGAGCACCGGCTTGGCCGCCGCAAAAGCCTTGTCCTCGCCGCCGCACATGAAGGTCAGTGTCGCGCCCCTGGCGCCGCCGGTGCCGCCGGACACCGGCGCATCGACCGAGCCGACACCATTCTTGGCCGCCAGCGCATGGGCCTGTTTGGCGCTCTCGACGTCGATGGTCGAGCAATCGACGATCAGCGCGCCTTTTGTCATGGCCGGAACGACCTCGGACCACACCGACATCACATGCTTGCCCGCGGGCAACATGGTGATCACGACATCGGCGCCTTTCACCGCGGCCACCGAGCTGTCGGCGATCCCTGCCCCGTCGGCCTTGGCTTGCGCGCGTGACGCTTCCACCAGATCGAACGCGACCACCTTGTGGCCGGCCTTGACCAGATTGGCCGCCATCGGCCCGCCCATATTGCCGAGACCGATGAATGCAATGTTTGCCATCTGAAATTCCCTCCGCTTGAGCCGTTGCTGTTCTTATTGGTTGAACTTGAGTTCGTCGGCGCCGATTTCCGCGAAGTAAGGCGCCAACATTTCGGGCGTCACATCCTCGATCCGGGGCGGCGACCACTTTGGATTACGGTCCTTGTCGATCACGGCGGCGCGTACGCCCTCGCGAAAATCGTCGCTGGCGAACACTTCCAGCGCGGCGCGATACTCCCGCACCAGGCATTGCTCCAGCGAGGACGAAGCCCGCGCCAGCCGCATCAGCTTGAGCGCCACCACCATGCCGCGCGGCGATTTCTCGTTCAATGTCTTCAGCGTCGCCTGCGCCAGCTCCGAGCCGTCCGCCTGCAAGGCCGCAACGATGTCCTGCATGTGGTCATGGCCGAACCATGCATCGATCTGCGGCTCGATCGCCGCGACCGGTCCCGACGTCTCGCCGGTGGCAAAGCCGTCGATGACGCTTTTGACTTCCGCTGAGGTCACGCCGGGCCGCAGTTTTGTTAGCGCTTCACGCAAGGAAGCAAGCTTGGCGGAGGGCACCACCGCATCCGCAAACCCGGCGTAGACCGCATCCGGTCCGTTCATGGTCTGGCCCGTAAGTCCAAAATAAGTACCGATCTCGCCCGGCGCGCGCGCCAGCAGCCAGGTGCCGCCAACATCAGGAAAGAAACCAAGGCCGACTTCGGGCATCGCGAGTTTGGTCCGCTCGGTAACGACGCGATGGCTGCTGTGCGCGGACAGTCCGACGCCGCCACCCATCACGATGCCGTCCATGAAGGAAATATAGGGCTTTTGGAATTTGGCGATGCGGGCGTTGAGGATGTACTCCTCGCGCCACAGGATTTTTCCCAGATCGCCCCTGACTTTGGAATCTTCATACAGCGCGCGGATATCGCCGCCGGCACAGAGGCCACGCTCGCCGGCGCCTTCCAGCAGGATCACGCCGACCGCCGGGTCCGCCTCGAATGCGTCGAGCGCCTTGTCGACATCACGAAACATCTCCAGCGTCACCGCGTTGATCGCCTTGGGACGGTTGAGCCGGATGACGCCGGCCGCCCCCTCGCGCCGCGCGATCAGGTCGGGTTCGGAGCCTGTGACAGCCGCGGCCGCCGTCATCGCGCGCCCTCGATCAGTTTTCGCGATACGATCAGCCGCATGATCTCGTTGGTGCCTTCCAGAATTTGATGCACGCGCAGATCGCGCACGATCTTCTCGATGCCGTATTCGCTGAGATAGCCGTAGCCGCCATGCAGCTGCAGCGCCTGGTTGGCGACCTCGAAGCCGACATCGGTGCCGAAGCGCTTTGCCATCGCGCACAGCATGGTGGCGTCGGCATCCTTGCGGTCCAGTGCCGCCGCTGCCCGCCACACGAAAGTCCGCGCCGCCTCCAGCTCGGTCGCCATGTCGGCGAGACGAAACTGCAGCGCCTGGAACTCATCGAGGCGCTTTCCAAAGGCCTTGCGCTCTTTCATGTAGGCCAGCGACTTGTCGAGCGCGCATTGCGCGCCGCCGAGCGAGCAGGCCGCGATGTTGATGCGGCCGCCGTCGAGCCCGGCCATCGCGATCTTGAACCCGATGCCCTCGTCGCCCAGGCGATTGGCGACAGGCACGCGGGCATTCTCAAAAATCACCGCGCGGGTCGGCTGCGCGTTCCAGCCCATCTTGCGTTCATTGGCGCCGAACGACAGGCCCGGCGTATCGCCCTCGATCACCAGCGTCGAGATGCCGCCCGGGCCGTCGGCGCCGGTCCGCACCATCACCACATAGAGATCGCCCTTCCCTGCGCCGGAGATGAACTGTTTCTGGCCGTTGAGCACATAATGATCGCCGTCGCGCACCGCACGGGTGCGCAGTGCCGCGGCGTCCGAGCCGGAACCCGGCTCGGTCAGGCAATAGCTCGCCAGCAGCTCCATGGTGCACAGTCTTGGCAGCCACTTCTGGCGCTGGCTGTCGTTGCCATAGGCATCGATCATCCAGGAGGCCATGTTGTGGATCGAAATGAACGCCGACACCGTCGGACAGCCCTGCGCCAGCGCCTCGAAGATCAGCGCCGCATCGAACCGCGTCATCCCCGAGCCGCCGACATCGTCGCGGATATAGACGCCGCCGATGCCGAGACTGGCGGCCTCGCGCATCACGTCGACCGGAAAATGCTTCTCCTCGTCCCAGCGCACTGCATGAGGCGCGATCTTTTCCGCGGCAAATTCCCGCGCCATATCGCGAACCGCAATCTGGTCCTCGTTGAGAGCGAAGTGCATCTGTCCCGACGCGATCAGTTCATCGTCGGAATCGAGAACTCCGCGCCTTCCTTGACGCCGGAAGGCCAGCGCGCGGTCACCGTCTTGGTCTTGGTGTAGAAGCGGATCGAGTCCGGACCGTGCTGGTTGAGGTCGCCGAAGCCGGACTTCTTCCAGCCGCCGAAGGTGTAGTAGGCGATCGGCACCGGGATCGGCACGTTGATGCCGACCATGCCGACATTGACCTTGGCGGCAAAATCGCGCGCGGCGTCGCCGTCGCGGGTGAAGATCGCTACACCATTGCCGTAGTCGTGATCGGAGGGCAAAGCGAGCGCCTCGTTGTAGTCGTGCGCGCGCACCACCGAGAGCACGGGGCCAAAGATCTCTTCCTTGTAGATCCGCATGTCCTTGGTGACGTTGTCGAACAGGCAGCCGCCCATGTAGAAGCCGTTTTCATAGCCCTGCATCTTGAAGCCGCGGCCGTCGACTGCGAGCGTGGCGCCTTCCTTGATGCCGACCTCGACGTAATCCTTGACGCGTTCCAGCGCCGCCCTGGTGACCAGCGGGCCGAAATCGGCGGACGGATCGATCGAGGTACCGATCTTCAGGGCCTCGACGCGCGGGATCAGTTTCTCCATCAGGCGGTCGGCGGTGGTCTTGCCGACGGGCACCGCGACCGAGATCGCCATGCAGCGTTCGCCGGCCGAACCGTAGCCGGCGCCGATCAGGGCATCGACGGTCTGGTCCATGTCGGCGTCCGGCATGATGATGGCGTGGTTCTTGGCGCCGCCAAAACACTGCGCGCGCTTGCCGGTCTGGGCGGCGCGCTCATAGATATATTGCGCGATCGGCGAGGAGCCGACGAAGCCAACGGCCTTGATGTCGGGATCGTCGAGGATGGCGTCGACCGCTTCCTTGTCACCGTTGACGACGTTGAGAATGCCCGGCGGCAGGCCGGCCTCGATCATCAGCGCCGCCAGCGTCATCGGCACGCCGGGATCGCGCTCCGACGGTTTTAGGACGAACGCATTGCCGCAAGCGATCGCGGGCGCGAATTTCCACATCGGGATCATCGCCGGAAAATTGAACGGGGTGATGCCGGCGACGACTCCGAGCGGCTGACGCATCGAATAGATGTCGATGCCGGGGCCGGCGCCCTCGGTGTATTCGCCCTTCATCAAATGCGGGATGCCGCAGGCGAATTCGACCACTTCGAGGCCGCGCTGGATGTCGCCCTTGGCGTCGGGAACGGTCTTGCCGTGTTCGCGCGCCAAAAGGTCCGCGAGTTTGTCATAGTCGCGCTGCGCCAGTTCGAGGAACTTCATCATAATGCGGGCGCGGCGCTGCGGATTGGTGGCGCCCCACTCGACTTGGGCGGCCTTGGCATTCTCGACCGCGGCGCGCATTTCCGCCTTGGAGGCCAGATCGACCTTGGCCTGGACATCGCCGGTCATCGGCTCGAAAACGTCGGCCGTCCGCCCCGAGGTGCCCTTGACCTCGCGGCCGCCGATAAAATGTCCGATTGTACGCATGTGAGAAATCTCCCTGGGTCCCGGCTGGATCGCTTTGGTGACCCTTTGGACCCGCATTTTGCAGTATTCAAGTCCGAGATATTGCACCATAGATGTGCGGAAATGCAGGATCAAGCCGGCGCCATCGATTGGGACGACTTCCGCTTCCTCTTGGCCATTGTGCGCGGCGGATCGGTCTCCGCTGCCGCGAAACAGCTCGGCGTCGATCATGCCACAGTGATCCGGCGTGTCGACCGGCTGGAGCGGCATCTCAAGGCAAAGCTGTTCGACCGCCGCAAGACCGGGTATCTGCTGACCGAAGCCGGCCAGCGCGTCGCCAACAGCGCGGAGGCGATGGAATCGACTATCGTCGCCAACCAGGAGGCCGTCGGCGGGTCACGCGCCCATCTCACCGGCACGGTGCGGATCGGCGCGCCCGATGGTTTTGGCAGTCACTTCCTGGCCTCGCGGCTGCTGCCATTCACCGAGCGCTACCCGGATCTCGACCTTCAGCTGGTCGCGACCGCGCGGCTGTTCAGCCTGTCGAAGCGCGAGGCCGATATCGCCATCAGCCTGACGATGCCGAAGGAAGGACGGGTGGTCGGGCGCAAGCTGCTCGACTATAGCCTCGGGCTCTATGCCGCACCCGCCTATCTCGACCAGCGCCCGGCGATCGCATCCCGCGCCGACCTGCCCAGCCACCGTTTCGTCGGCTACATTGAGGAACTGCTGTTCACGCCGGAACTGGACTATCTGCCGCAGGTCTCGCCGAAGATCTCGGCCAAATTCCGCAGCGCCAATCTGATCGCCCAGCTCAATGCCACCATCGCCGGGTTCGGGATCGCGGTGCTGCCGCATTTCATGGCGACGGCGCATCCCGAGCTGCGGCCGATCCTGCCGGACGAAATCTCGATCTCGCGCAGCTTCTGGCTGTTGATGCATGCCGACAGCAAGGACCTGGCGCGGATCCGCGCCGTCGCGGATTATATCTACGAGACGGTGGAGCGCGAACGCGCGCTGTTCAATCGGCCTAAATCGTAGGGTGGGTTAGCCGCAGGCGTAACCCACCATCTGGATGCGAGTGAGACAATGGTGGGTTACGCTACGCTAACCCACCCTACGCAGCACCCTACGCAGTTCTGGACTTCCTTGCCGGCTTCGCTACCGCACGACCCAGCGCAGCGTCACGCCCCGCGCCCAGAATGTCGTCCGAAAATTCGCCCGATCCAGCGATGCGGGACAGCACCAGCGTTCCCACCATGGTCGACAGCGTCGCCAGGGCCTGTTTGCGCGCGGCCTTGCGCGGAACGTCCGGTACCTGGTCTGCGATCATGTCGACCATCTGCTCCAGCTTGGCCGCGAACGCCTTTCGGGTTTTTGGACTCTCGCGGGCGATTTCCGCACCCAGCGCCGTGATGGCGCAGCCGTGGCCGGGATCGTCACGATGCAGCGGGGTCAGATAGGTTTCCACGATGGAGGCCATGCGCTTTTCCGGCGGGATGGTTTCCGTCATCTTGCGCCAGCGTTCGGTCGAACGGTCCATCGCGTAGGCGAAGGCCTCGATCACCAGCGCCTCACGCGAATCGAAATGGGCGTAGAACCCGCCATGGGTCAGCCCCGCATCCTTCATCAAATCGGCGACGCCGATGCCATGGGCGCCCTTTTCGCGAATCCGCACCGACGCCTTCTTCACGATCCGGTCGTGGGTCTCGAGCTTGTGTTCCCTGGAATAGCGCATCGCAATCCTGCAGCTGCTGGTCTATGATATGTTTTCAGTCATATAATAGCAGTTGCGGCCTGGGAAAGCTGCATCTTATTTCGTTATTTCGCGCGCGGGGCTTCCCCGACCATCGAGAAGGTCGCCGTCGCGTGCACCGCAAGATTGCCGGCGCCATCGTACACCCAGCCTTCGGCGTAGCTGGTCTGGCGGCCGAGTTTTATCACTTTACCTTCCGCCGAGATGGTGCCGGACTTGACCGACAGCGGCCGCAGATAGGTGAGCTTCAGATCGAGTGTCACCGCGCCCTGCCCCGCCGGCAGCATGGTCGAAATCGCGCAGCCCATGGCGGTGTCGAGCAGCGCCGCGGCGGTGGCGCCGTGCAGCAGCCCGATGGTGTTCTACCTTCATGCGGCTGAAGCTCCATCACGATCCGCCCGGGTTCCGCCACCCGCAGCCGAAAATCGATCAGGCGGGCCATCGGCGGTTCCGGCAGCACCCCGTCGCGGATCGCCCGCATGGCGTCGAGACCGGACATGGCGGCAGCGGCCCGCGCCACCGGACCCGGCGCCTGCCAGTCCACCACCCGCTCCCGCCGCGATCCGGCAGCGAACAGGTGCATCTCCGCCGTATCGATCTTCTCAACCGCTGTCATACGCCCGCTCCATTATGAATGATGATCGTCATATTATAGCAGCGTCCGCCGCTCCGCAACGGGTTGTATTGTCGCCAACGGCGATCGCCCCGCGCACCACTTGACAAGGCGGCGCTTTGCCCCGGAAGTGACACGTCCACGCACACTTCGAAGGAATTGCGAGACCGTCCATGCACATGCTCAATCCCTATTGCGGCGTCGACCGCGACCCGCGCGGCGTGGTTCGCCTGACCATCTGCAACGCCGGCTCGCTCAACATCCTGGGAACACCAGCGATCAACGGCGTGCGCGAAGGGCTGGAGACGCTCGCGGCCGACAGGGAGATTCGCGTGCTCGTGATCGCCGGCCAGAGCGAAAAGAGCATGATCGGCGGCGCCGACATCAAGGAAATGGCCAAACTCGATCAGGCCTCGGCGGAGAAATTCATCACCGGCCTGCGCGATCTCTGCGAGGCCGCGCGCGCGTTCCCCGCGCCCGTCATCGCGCGGATGCCGGGCTGGTGCCTCGGCGGCGGGCTCGAATTCGCCGCCGCCTGCGACTTCCGGATCGCCGCGCATGACGCCCATTTCGGCATGCCCGAGGTCCGGGTCGGCATTCCCAGCGTCATTCACGCGGCGCTGCTGCCGCGGCTGATCGGCTGGGGCCGCGCCCGCTGGTTGGTGATGACCGCGGAAAATATCGACGCACCCACGGCGCTAGCCTGGGGCCTGATCGACGCGGTCGCAGCCGAAGGCGGCCTCGATGCCGCGGTCGAAAAAACCGTAGCCATGCTGCTGGAATGCGGCCCCGAGGCTTTGCGCGCGCAAAAAGCCCTGCTGCGGCAATGGGAGGAACTGCCGTTGAAGCAATCCGTCGACCTCTCGATTCCCGTGTTCGGGCAATCCTTCCTGACCGGCGAGCCGCAGCGGCTGATGCAGGGATTTATCGACCGGAAGCGGTGATGCGATGGCCGGGCAGCGTCAGCATTTCTCGCTCCCGGTGACAGGCGCGAAGAGCACGGCGGTCGCCTGTGCTAGTCGAGTTCAGGACGTCCGGCGAGACCGCAGTAACCATGATGCTCCGGCTGTTCGCTTCCCTTGAGATGCGACAGGTGGAATTGGCGCCACGACATGCACGCGCTCGCGATGCAATGATACATCTTGGCGGAGTTCTCGAATCCATCCGACTGGGTGTTGAACAATCGGTTGGCGCCGTCGATCCGCACCATTGGGCACCATTTCGAGTGTGCGACTTTTTCGCTCATCAGCATCTCATTAACTCCTTTATGCGGCGATTTCTCGCGAGCTGGCGTCACCAGGCGACGCCGCATCGCCATTGACGCGGTTGCGAGCCTTTCTTTTCGTATTGTCGACAGCCGGCTGCGGCGATCCAATCAAACCGCTTAACGTAGCGCCGTTCGGGCCGGCATAGCTATTCCGCCCCGCCGCCTTGGCCGAATACATCCGGCGGTCCGCCGCCTCGACCAGCATGGCCCATCCGTCCGCCTTGTCGCTCATGCGTTCCGAGGCGCCCATGCTAGCGGTGACCGGGATGGAATCGGGCGCGAGGCCGATGCCGGCTTCGGCCAAACGACTGACGAATCTCTCGACCTGCTCCCCGTTCGTCTCCGGCATGATCAGCACGAACTCCTCGCCGCCCCAGCGCACCAGCACATCCTGACGGCGCGCCACGGCACGTATCGAGGCGACCGCGCAGCGCAGGACGTCGTCGCCGCAGCTATGCCCAAATCGGTCGTTCAATGATTTGAACCGGTCGAGATCGATGAACAGGACGCTGAGCGCAGTGTTCTTGCGCCGCGAGATGGCGAACATGGCTTCGAGCATCCGCTCGCCGAACTTTCGCGTCGCGGCTCCGGTCAATCCGTCGGTTGCCGACTTTTCCACCAGACTGACGAGAAAGTTGAGCTGGCTGAGACTTGCGATGGTGGAAATTCCGGCAACCAGTAACAGCAGCAGCACGACCGCCATTGGCGAAGTCGTTGAGAACAGCTCTGACCACATGATGATGGGAAATGCCGTTACAGGGACCAGCGAGGCAGCCAGCAGCGCGCTCTCGCGTGCCGTCAGGGGAAAGATTGCCAGGATCGCCGCCAGGGCGATTGGTGAGAGCAGATAGCCTTGGGTTCCGAACAACTGATAGGCGTGCGCCCCGGTATGGGACAGGACGAACTGGGCACCGAGGACCAATCCCGACGGAATCATCAGCAAGGCCAGGACAGCGCCACAGGCGCCGAGCGACCGAGACTCGAACCGGTAACTTCCGAGAATCCAGAAGGCGCCCGCGATGAACACCCGCTCGAGCCCCAACGCAACGTTAACGGGCCAGGGCCAGCAGGCAAAATCCACGGCGATCCACAGCAGGGAGAGGACGCTGAAAAACCGTGAAACGAATCGAACACGCGACAAGATCAGGCCGTAGCGTTCATGGGATATCTCGGGCGAATGGAGCCGCGCCGTAAGGAGATTGTCCCAACTCAGGGATGTCGATGGCATCGCGTTCAAAACCTTTTTTGCTTTCGTGGACCAGCAAAGCAAAAATCGACCGGAAATTCTCGGCGGTTACCTTCGGACAATTTGTATCAATTGTACTTAACGACGAATTCCGGGGGCTGGCCTTCCGGAAAACAGCGTTTATCGGGCGTTAAACGATGGAATGGGAGCTCAGCGGCCCTCGAATTTCGGCTCGCGCTTCTCCATGAAGGCCTTGATGCCTTCCTGCATGTCCTGCGTCTTGAACAGCGGCAGGAGTTGCAGATAGACGTGATGGACGTGGTCGGGAAAGGTCTCGTTGAGTCCCATCCGCATCATCCGCTTGGCGGCCTGCACCGCCAGCGGCGCATTGGCCGCGATCTCCCGCGCCACCGCGCGCGCCCGGCCCATCAACTCGGCATCCGGCACCACCTCGTTGGCGAGGCTCCAGTCCAGACATTCGCGCGCCGAGAGCGTCCGCCCGGTGAAGATCAATTCCGAGGCCCTGGCCCAGCCGATCATCCGCGGCAGCAACCAGGTGCCGCCGGACTCCGGTACCACGCCGCGCTTGACGAAGGCCGCCGCCAGTTTCGCCGACTCCCCCATGATGCGGATGTCGCAGCCGAGCGCGGTATCCATGCCGTAGCCGGCCGCCCCGCCATTGACGGCGCAGATCGTCGGCTTGTCCATCGCGTGCATCACGGTGGGCGGGGTATTGCGCAGGTCCAGCGTCGTCTTCGACGACGCCGCGCTGAGCCCATCCCCGCTCCGCTCCTTGCGCAGATCGAGACCGGCGCAGAAAGCGCGTCCGTTGCCGGTGAGGATGACGCAACGCACCGCCGGATCCTCGTTGGCCCTGATCAAAAGACGTGTCAGATCGTTCAGCATCGGCCCGGAGATCGTGTTCATGCGCTCCGGGGCGTTGAGTGTGATGACCGCGATGCCCTCATCGAGCTCGTACAGGACTTCGTTGGATTCGGTCTGCTCGGCGCGTGCGGTCATGTTCATCGGAAGGGCGTCTCTTTCAGTCGATCTCGGCGTTGTTCACTGCTTTGGTCTCACGCGCATGCTGCCTTGCTATCGGGCTTCTTTCAAGCTGTAGTCCTGCCAGGGCTGGAAGCGTCTGCTGCGATCGGATGCCGCCAACATAAAACGGAAAAGCCATGAGACCTGCCGGCAAAGGTCCGCTCGATTCGCTCTATTTTCATTATCCGCACTTCCCGGCGCGGCATGTCCCCGAGCTGGACGGCAGCGCGGCGCGGTACCCCGTCGTGATCGTCGGCGCCGGCCCGATCGGCATGACCGCGGCATTGGTGCTGGCGCGCTACGGCATCCGCAGCGTACTGCTCGACCGCAAGGACACTTTTAACGACGGCAGCCGGGCGCTGTGCATCGCGCGGCCGAGCATGCATATCCTGGAGCGGATCGGGGCGGTCGCACCCTTCCTCGACAAGGCGCTGGGCTGGCGGTTTGGCCGCAGCTATTACCGCGGCGAACAGATTTTCCGGCTCGAGATGCCGCACCCCCCGGGCGAGAAGTATCTGCCGATGTACAATCTGCAGCAACAGTATATCGAGCAGTATCTGCACGACGCGGTCGCGGCCTGCGGCCTCGTCGACATGCGCTGGCAGAGCGAACTCACCGGCATCGAGTGCGGCAATGACGGCGTGTCGCTCAATATCGTCTCGCCGGCCGGCGACTATCGCCTCGATGCCGATTATGTGCTCGCCGCCGACGGGGCGCGCTCGCCGGTTCGCACCCAGCTCGGCCTGCGCATGAAAGGCGAGAATTACGAAGGCAAATACGTCATCGCCGATATCCGGATGGACCACGACTTTCCGACCGAGCGCCGCGCCTTCTTCGAGCCCAGCGGCAACCCCGGCGGCACCGTGCTGATCCACAAGCAGCCCGAAAATATCTGGCGGGTGGACTATCAGCTCCGCGAGAGCGAGAGCGAGGAAGCGGCCTTGCTCGAGGAAAACATCCGCGCCCGCGTCGGCGCCATCCTCGGGGATATCGGCCACACCAAACCGTGGGAGCTGGAATGGTGGAGCATCTATTCCGCCAACACGTTGTGCCTCGACGACTACCGGCATGGCCGGGTGTTCTTCATCGGCGATGCCGCCCATATCGTGCCGATTTTTGGCGTGCGCGGTCTCAACAATGGCCTGGCCGATGCCGACAATCTCGGCTGGAAGCTCGCGGCGGTGCTCAACGGCGAAGCGGACGAAAGCCTGCTCGACAGCTATTCGCCGGAGCGGCGCGGCGCCACGCTGGACGTGTTCGCCAATGCCACCAAGAGCACCCGCTTCATGACCCCGCCGACGCGGGGCTGGCGGCTGGCCCGCGAAGCGGCACTCTCGCTCAGCCTGAAACACGAATTTCCGCGCGGCCTCGCCAATCCCCGGCAGATGCAGCCCTACACCTATTCGGAAAGTCCGCTGACGCCTTATCCGGAGCGCGACGCGGAGTTTGCCGGCGGACCGGCCAGCGGCAGCTTTCCGCCGAACGCCAGGCTGGCCGACGGCGGTTTTCTGCTGGACCGCGCCGGCGACGGCATGACGGCGATCCTGTTTTGCGACGGTTCGCCCGACGCCGACCAGGCCGCCCTCCTTGCTCAGCTAAACAATCTCGACCGGCGCTTTGTCGCTCTCCTGGTCCAGCCGGCCGGCTCCACGGCAAGTGCGATAGTCGACACCGACGGCGAAATCGCCGGCCTGTTCGGCGCGCAGCCGGGCACATTCTATCTGCTGCGTCCCGACCTGCACATCGCCGGACGCTGGAAGGCGCTCGTTGCCAACGAAACTCTCGAAACCGCCCGCCTTTGCCTGGGGAGAGCGATGCCATGAGCACAATGCCGTCAGAAGATTTCGAAGCCGCCTACGAGTCGCTGGCGATGGCGATCGATTCGGCCGGCCCCGAGCGCGAAACGCTGTTCCTGACCAAGCTCGCGCTGGTGCTCGGCCATCAACTCGGCGACATCGCCGTCTTCCGGAACGCAATCCGGACTGCGCTGGAAGGCGGCGCGGAGTAACGGCTTTCTCCCGAAAACGACAAGGCAGCCTCCCTCCCCACGACAAATTATTCCGCGGCGCCGTTGCAATTCCCGCAACGCATCATATGATGATCGTAATTTCACCATCGCCTCCTTCGAAGCATTTGAGGAATCCCGCCATGGCCGCAGCGTCCGATCCCGTCGTCATCGTTTCCGCCGCCCGCACCCCGCTGGGCCGCTTCATGGGCGAGTTGTCGCCGTTCAGTGCCCACAAGCTTGGTTCTCACGTGATCGGTGCAGCCCTGGAGCGGGCCACATTGTCGCCGGAGCGGATCGACGAAGTCCTGATGGGCTGCGTGCTGCCGGCCGGCCAGGGCCAGGCGCCGGCACGGCAGGCCGCGCGTGGCGCCGGATTGCCGGATGCGACGGGGGCGACCACCATCAACAAGGTCTGCGGCTCCGGCATGAAAGCCACGATGCTGGCGCATGACATCATCAACGCCGGCTCCGCCGCGATCGTTTTGTCAGGCGGCATGGAGAGCATGAGCAATGCACCGTACCTATTGGCAAAGGCGCGCGGCGGTTACCGCGCCGGCCACGACCGGATCATCGATCACATGATGATGGACGGGCTCGAAGACGCCTATGAGACCGGCCGCTCGATGGGCGATTTCGGCGAAGCCACCGCGGAAGCCTATCAGTTCACCCGCGCCGATCAGGACGCCTACGCGATGGAAACGCTGACCCGCGCCCGCAAGGCGGTCGAAGGCGGCGCGTTCAAGGCCGAAATCGCGCCGATCGCCATCACCGAAAAGACCGGCCCGCGTACAATCGCCAATGACGAGCATCCCCTCAAGGTCGATCCCGCCAAGATACCCTCGCTGAAGCCGGCGTTCCGCGCCGGCGGCACCATTACGCCGGCGGCTTCCTCCGCCAATGCTGACGGCGCCGCGGCGCTGATCCTGGCAAAACGCTCACTGGCCGATCGCGATGGATTGCCGAGCCTCGCCGTTATCAGGGGCCACGCCACCCACAGCCAGGAACCGCAATGGTTCACCACCGCGCCGATCCCGGCGATTCGAAAATTGCTCGACAAGGTCGGCTGGAGTGCGGATGACGTCGACCTGTTCGAGATCAACGAGGCTTTTGCCGTGGTGGCGATGGCGGCGCAGCGCGATCTCGGCATTCCCAGGGAGAAGCTGAACGTCAATGGCGGCGCCTGCGCGCTCGGCCATCCCATCGGCGCCACCGGCGCCCGGCTGATCGTCACGCTGCTGCACGCGCTGGAAGCTAGAGGCCTGACGCGCGGCGTTGCGGCGCTCTGCATCGGCGGCGGTGAAGCCACCGCCATTGCCGTGGAGCGCATCGTCCACTGACGCTCGGCCGGATCACTTCTCCCTCTCCCCGCAAGCGGGGTGAGGTAAGCCAACACTGATATTATGTTTACAACTTAGGGAAGTTTTAATTCCATGATCTCCCGCTGGCTGTCCGCCGCCCTCGCCCGCCGCAACATCCATTACGGCTGGGCGATGGTCGGCGTGACCTTTCTCACCGCGCTGATCAGCGCCGGCACGGTCGGCGCGCCCGGCGTCTTCATCGTGCCGCTGCAAAAGGAATTCGGCTGGAGCACCGCGGAGATCTCCTCGGCGCTGTCGATCCGCCTCATCCTGTTCGGATTGATGGCGCCGTTCGCCGCCGCGCTGTTGAACCGCTACGGCCTGCGCAATGTCACGCTGACGTCGTTGCTGGTGGTGGCCTCCGGTCTCGTGGCGTCGCTGTTCATGACGCAAATCTGGCAGCTGGTGCTGCTGTGGGGCGTGGTGATCGGCCTCGGCACCGGCATGACCGCGCTGGTGCTCGGCGCCACCATTGCCGCGCGCTGGTTTTCCGCGCGCCGCGGTCTGGTGGTCGGCATTCTCACCGCCAGCGTGGCGACCGGGCAGCTGGTGTTCCTGCCGCTGCTGGCGAGCCTGACCGAAAGCCTGGGCTGGCGGACCGCGCTGGTGCTGATCTGCGTGATGCTCGGCGTCGCAGCGTCAGCGGTGCTGCTGGTGATGCGCGATCGTCCTGGTGATCTCGGCCTGCGGCCGTTCGGCGATGAAGGAACCGAGCCTCTGCCGGCGCCGCCGCCGAATACCGCACCGATCGCCGCCGCCGCGTTCGGCGCGCTGCGCGATGCCGCGAAGACAAAAGTGTTCTGGATCCTGTTCGCCACCTTCTTCATCTGCGGCGCCAGCACCAACGGCCTGGTGCAGGTTCACCTGATCCCGATGTGCCTCGATTTCGGTATTCCGCAGGTTCAGGCCGCGGGCCTGCTGGCCGCCATGGGGATCTTCGATTTCGTCGGCACCATCGCCTCGGGCTGGCTGTCCGATCGGTACGACAATCGCTGGCTGCTGTTCTGGTATTACGGCCTGCGCGGGCTGTCGCTGCTGTTCCTGCCGTTCACCGACTTCTCGTTCTACGCCTTGTCGCTGTTTGCAATGTTCTACGGTCTCGACTGGATCGCCACAGTGCCGCCGACCGTGCGCCTGGCCGCGCAAAAATTCGGGCCGGAGCGCGCCAATCTGGTGTTCGGCTGGATTTTTGCCGGCCATCAACTCGGCGCCGGCGTCGCCGCGTTCGGCGCGGGCCTGTCCCGCACCGTGCTGGAGAGCTATCTGCCGGCGTTCTTCGTCGCCGGCGCGCTGTGCGTCTTCGCAGCGCTTATCATTCTGGCAATCGCGCGGCCTGTGAAGGTGGCGGCGGCGGTGTAATCGGTTCGCGTAGGGTGGGCAAAGGCGCCCTCGCGCCGTGCCCACCAACGTCGACAAACCGTTATCCTGAATGGTGGGCAAGCTTCGCTTTGCCCACCCTACGATTTCCTCGCCGGGCGGCTACGGCCTGATGGAGAAATTCTTCGGCGGGCCCGGCGTTCGCAGCGGCTCGGCGAGCCGGGCGAATTCGCACAGCAGCGAACGGGTCTTGCGCGGATCGATCACTTCCTCAACCCAGAACCGCTCGGCCGAGCGGAACGGCGAGCGCAGCTTGTTGAGGCGGTCCTCGATCTCCTGCAGTTTTGCTTTCGGATCATCAGCGGCGTCGATGTCGGCGCGATACGCTGCCTCGATGCCGCCTTCCAGCGGCAGCGAGCCCCAATAGGCCGACGGCCACGCGTAACGCATCGAGTAGCGGTTGGCCGGCTGATGCACGACACCGGCAACGCCGAAGGCGTTGCGCACGATGATGGTGCACCAGGGCACCGTGGTCTGGTTGACCGCGGCCATGGCACGCACGCCGTGCCGGATGGTCGCCGCCTTCTCGGCGTCGAGTCCGATCATGAAGCCCGGGCAATCCATCAGATAGACCACCGGCAGGTGGAAGGTCTCGGCGAGATCGACGAAGCGTACCACTTTCTGGCACGCCTCCGCCGTCCACGAGCCGCCGTAGTGAAAGGGAT
Organism: Bradyrhizobium sp.; assembly: GCF_030646015.1. Taxonomy (GTDB): domain Bacteria; phylum Pseudomonadota; class Alphaproteobacteria; order Rhizobiales; family Xanthobacteraceae; genus Bradyrhizobium. The sequence continues at coordinate 7,673 of NZ_JAUSLT010000021.1, read as the reverse complement.
CGCTGGCCAGCAGCATGACGGCGCGGCCGTCGAGCCGGGCGAAGCCGGCGATGACGGAGCGGCCTAAATTGGCGCCCATCTCGAAGAACGACCCCTTGTCGACCACCGCGTTGATGATGGGACGCATCTTGTAGACCTGACGGCGGTTGCGCGGCACCGCCTTCATCAGCGATTCCTCCACGCGCTCCGGATCGTCGTCGCAAGCCGTTGTCGGCGGCAGATCGAACACCGAGGACGGCAGATAGGAGAGAAAGCGCCTGGCACAGGCGAAGGCTTCTTCCTCGGTGTCGACGGCATGGTCGACGCCGCCGGCGCGGGTCTGGATATCGGCGCCGCCGAGTTCCCACTTTGTCAGGTCCTGGCCCAGCCGCTTTACCACTGGCGGGCCCGCGACGAACATCGCCGAGGTCTTCGTCATCACGGAATAATGGCTGGCGGCGAGCCGCGCGGCGCCGAGGCCGGCGACCGAACCTAGCCCGAGGCCGACCACCGGCACGCGCGCCATGTTCGCAAGCGTATACCAGTACCAGCGGGTGCCGCCGACGCCGCCAGGCAGATTGGCCGCACCCTTGGTCTCGATGGTCTTGACCGAGCCGCCGCCGCCGGAACCCTCGATCACGCGGATGATCGGCAGCCGGAAGTCGTGCGCCATCTCCTCGGCCATCAGCGGCTTCGCAGAGATCGACGCATCGGCGGAACCGCCGCGCACCGTAAAATCGTCGCCGACCACGACCACCGGACGGCCGTCGACCTTGCCGCGGCCGAACACGCAGTTCGCCGGCGTCAAATTGGTGAGTTCGCCGCTCTCGCTGTATTCGGCTACCCCGGAAATCGCGCCGATCTCGTGGAAGCTGTTCTGGTCGACCAGTCCGTCGATGCGTTCGCGGACGGTGAGCCGGCCCTGGTCGCGCTGGCGCTTGACCTTGTCAACGCCTCCCATCTCGCGCGCGAACGCTTCGCGCCGGGCGAGGTCGTCGAGTTCCGGCTTCCAGGTCATGGGTATCCTCCGCCTTTATGATTTTGTTGTTTTGGGTAGTCACCGGAAGCGGTTTTCGGTCCAGCCGATTGCTGAAGACATCGCCGTCGGCGCCCTCGAGCATGCTGCCGACCGCAAAGCCCAGATCCAGCATTCGCGGCGCAACTTCCTTGTGCAGCCGCTTTTCGTCATACATCGCCGACAACAGGCCGATCGTCACCACGACGAAGGTTTGATACTGCGGCGACCAGATCGGCACCGCGAGACCATTGATATGCGGGCTCCACAGGCCGCAGGCGACCACGTAGCCGTGCTCCTGCAAAAACCGCCGGTTGGCTTCGAGACGCGGGCGCAACACCTTGGCGCCTGCCGGAATCTCGCGCTCCATTTCGGCGAGCAGCGCGTCACCGACATCGGCATCGAGCGCCGCCGTATAGGCGTGCCCCGCTGCAGTGCTCGCCATCGCGATACGGCTGCCGGTGCTTTCATGCAGGCCGAGCGCATTGGCCGCTCGCGCAAATTCGAGATAGACGAGGTGGAAGCGGTCGGGAATGACGAAGCCGACGGTGCCCGGCAATTGTTCGGCGACATCCTGCAGCCGCTGCCGGATCAGGTTGCGCAACTGCAAGCCCCGCATCATCGACGTGCTCATCGCCACGGCACTTGGGCCGATGCGGTACTTCTGGTCGCGCGGCAGATAGACCAGCTGGCCCATCCGGGTCAGCGTGTGGGTCAGACGCGATACCGTCGATCGCGGCAGCCCGCAGCGGTTGGATATTTCGAGATTGCCGAGTCGCGCCTCGTGCCCCTCGAAGCAGCGCAACACGTCGAACGCGCGCGACACCACCTGGATGACGTCGCCCTCGCCCGCGAGATCGCTGGCGAGCATTCCCTGCTTACTGAGCCGTTCCGAGCGTCTTCCCATGTGTTTTTTTCCATTCCGTCTGGCGGAATAAAATTCCACTTGCAGATCAAGCTACCCTAGGCAATCTGCGTCCACAACAGGAAGCCGTTGGCGAGGGCATTTGTCCGTCAGACGGTGCCGGGGAGAATTGGAATGCCAGAAATCAAGATTGTGACCGAAGTGGCCGGACGCGTGTGCGCGCTTCCCGTCGAAATCGGCGGCAGCGTCGGCGACGGCGACGACGTCGCATTCGTCGAAGCCATGAAGATGGAAATCCCCGTCGCCTCACCCGCAGCGGGCAAACTCAAATTGATACTCGTCAACATTGATGACGTTGTCGCCGAAGGCCAGGTGCTCGCCGTCATCGAAACGTGATTCAAGTCGGCAACCCGCATCGGCGCGGGCATGAAGCTGCGGGAAAACCTGACAGCGGTCGCCAAAAATTCGCTGGACGTTGCCATCACCATCGGGCGATGACATGATCCGGACAACGAAAAACAATTTCGCATAGCGAAACTACTGGAGGGAACATGATCCACCGTCTGATGGCGCTCGCGCCTGTCGTCGCCACAAGCATTTCGCTGCTGACTTTGCCTGCCGCTCACGCCCAGGACGTCAAGCTGCCGCCGACCATGACGTTCACGGCCTATGACACCGGCACCGCCGGTTTCAACATCGCGGTCGCCGTCGGCAAGATGATGAAGGACAAATACGGCACCGATCTGCGGGTGCTGCCCGCGGGCAACGACGTGGCGCGGCTCTCTCCGCTGCGCGCCGGCCGGGCGGCGGCGTCGGCGATGGGATCCGGAAGTTATTTCGCGCAGGAAGGCGTGTTCGAGTTCGGCGCCAAGGAATGGGGACCGCAGGCCTTGCAACTGGTGCTGTCCACGGTCGACTGCAACGGCGCTTCGCTCGGCGTTGCGAAGGACACCGGCGTCAAGGAAGTCAAGGACCTCAAGGGCAAGCGCGTCGGCTTCGTCGTCGGCTCGCCGGCCTTGAACCAGAACTCGCTGGCGATCCTGGCCTTCGGCGGCCTCAAGCAGAGCGACATCAAGTCAGTCGAGTTCTCGAGCTACGGCGCGATGTGGAAGGGCCTGCTCAACAACGACGTCGACGCCGCCTTCGCCACCACGATCACCGGCCCCGCCAAGGAAGCCGAAACCTCGCCGCGCGGCTTGGTCTGGCCGCCGCTGCCCCATAGCGACAAAGCCGGATGGGAACGGGTGCAGAAGGTAGGATCGTTCTTCTTCCGCCACATGGCGAGCTGCGGCGCCGGCATCGCCAAGGACAAGCCGATCGAAATGGGAACCTATCCGTATCCGATCTTCGTGGTGTACGGAACGCAAGCCCCCGACGCGGTCTATGCTGTCACCAAGGCCATGATCACGGGCTACGACATCTACAAGGATGCCGCCGCCGGTGCGAGCGGGCTTGCCGCCGACAAACAGACGAAAAAATGGGTGATACCGGTTCATCCCGGCGCGGTGAAGGCGCTCAAGGAAGCCGGCCAGTGGAGCGACGACCAGGAAGCGCACAACAACGCGCTGTTCAAGCGGCAAGCGGTTCTGGCGGCGGCGTGGGCCGATTTCGGCAAGGCCAGCCCGCCTTCCGACGACAAGGAATTCCTCGCGGCTTGGATGAAAGCACGCGCTGCGGCGCTGCAAAAGGCCAGCATGCCAAACGGGTTCGAGGACTAACCTCGACGCGCCTCGCTTTGCTTTTTTTTGCTTTGCTTCAACGCCGGCGCGACAACGCGCCGGCTCATTTGACGGGATAACGCATGTCTGCCTCAAGCTCCGCCGCTTCCGAAGGACCTGCGGCGAAACGGATCGAGTTCGCCGATCCCCATGGCAGCCTCGCCAATTTGCAGGAGGCCGAAGTCTCCCGGGCGCGAACCCTACGGGGCGGCTGGCGCTGGGCGCTGATCGTCGCCACCGCCGCGACGATTCTGCTGTGCATCAACCAGCAATTCTCGCTGCGGTTCTTCATCGGCTACACCCAGCTCAACACCGAATATTTCTATCTGCTGATCGCGCTGATGCTGCCGTTCACCTTCCTGATCTTTCCGGGTACGGAACGCGCGCCGCTCGATCGCGTCCCGTGGTACGACATCCTGCTGTTCGTCCTGACCTTCGGCGCCGCCATCGTCCTGATGAACAGCGTGCGCAAGGCCGCCGAGGCCGGCTGGGAATTCGGCGGCGCGCCGACGCCTGTGATCGTTGCGGGCCTTATGATGTGGTTCGTGCTGATGGAGGCGCTGCGCCGCACCGGCGGCTGGAGCCTGCTGCTCAGCGTGCTTCCCTTCACTGTTTATCCGCTGTTTGCCGATGAAAAATGGCTTGGTCCATTCCGTGGTACCCAGTCGACCCTTGAGCAGGCGACGTCGTATCACGTGCTGTCCGGCGAGAGCCTGCTCGGCATTCCGATCCAGGCCTTCGCCGACACCGTGATCGGCTTTCTGGTGTTCGGCACCGCGCTGATGATGACCGGCGCCGGCAAGTTCTTCATCAATCTTTCGTTCGCGATGTGCGGCACGTTCCGCGGCGGCGCTGCCAAGGTCTGCATCTTCGCCAGCGGCCTGCTCGGCATGATGTCCGGCTCGATCATTTCCAACGTGCTGACCGCCGGAACCATGACGATTCCGGTCATGAAGAAGAGCGGCTTCCGCGCTTCCTATGCCGCCGCGATCGAGGCCTGCGCGTCGACCGGCGCCGTGCTGGCGCCGCCGGTGATGGGCGCGACAGCCTTCGTGATCGCCCAGTTCCTCAATGTCAGCTACGCCGAAGTCGCGCTGGCCGCGATCATTCCCGCGGCGCTGTTCTATATCGGCCTGTTCATGCAGGTGGACTCCTACGCCGCCCGGCACGGCCTCGAGGGCATTCCGCGCTCCGAATTGCCCAGGGTAATGGATACGATCAAGGACGGCTGGTACTACATCTTCGTCATTGCCCTCCTCGTCGTCATGCTGCTGTATTTCAAGCGGGAGAGCCACGCGCCGTTCTTCGCCACGGCGCTGCTGCTGGTGCTGAACCAGCTGTTTTCCAGGGAAACCCGCTGGACGTTCTCGACCATCAACAAGTTCCTGGAGGTCAACGGCCGCACTTTCGTGGAGCTGGTCGGCATTCTCGCCGGCTGCGGCCTCCTGATCGGCGCATTCTCGATGACCGGTGTGGTCTCCAGCCTCGCCAACGATCTGTTGCGGATCGCCGGCGACAACGCCTTCCTGCTGCTCGTGATGTGCGCGTTCACCAGTCTCATCCTCGGTCTCGGGCTGACGACGACCGCCTGCTACATCTTCCTCGCCATCCTGGTGGCGCCGGCGCTGGAAAAGCTCGGCCTCAACAAGATGGCCGTGCACATGTTCATCTTCTACTGGGGAATGCTGTCGTCGATCACGCCACCTGTCGCCATCGCCTCATTCGCCGCCGCCGGCATAGCCGGCTCGCCGGCGATGCGAACGGGCTGGGAATCGATGTGGGTCGGCAGCATCATCTATTTCATCCCGTTCTTCTTCGTGCTCAATCCCGCGCTGGTGCTGCAGGGTGCCAGCCCCTATTTGGAAGGCCTCGGCCTGATGGCGCTCGCCGCGGTCGGCACCCTGTTCATCTGCGGTGGCATCCAGGGCTATCAGGCCTTTGTCGGCGACCTCCGCCGTACCGGGATGATGGAATGGCCGCTGCGGGTCTTGCTCGTGGTCGGCGGCTTTGTGCTGGCGACACCGGGCGGCGGCATCAACCCGCTCTCGCAATGGCAGATTACCAGTCTGGGGCTGGCCATCCTGATCCCGACCGTCGCGGTCGCGATGATGCTGATGCGCGGGCAGCCACTTGTGACGCACCCGTTGCGCGTTCGCTGATTGCACGGCAAGACTGGGGGCGATGAAACAGCCGCCTCCAGCCTTCGCCGCCGCGCCTGCCGCGCCCTCTTCCTGGGCCTCCTCGAAACCGCCGCTGCTGCGGTTCCTCGACCACTGCCACGCGGATTTTTCGCAGGACACCGGCGGCACCGTCGCCGACTACATCCCGGAACTCGGCAAGGCCGACCCTGCCCATTTCGGCATCAGTCTCGCCACCCTCGACGGCCACGTCTACGAGGCCGGCGACACCCGCGTCCCCTTCACCATCCAGTCGATGTCAAAACCCTTCGTGTTCGCGCTGGCGCTGGACACGCTGGGCGCTGCGCGGGTGGAGAGCGCCGTTGGCGTCGAACCGTCGGGCGATCCCTTCAATTCGATCCGGCTCAACGCCGACAACCATCCCTTTAACGCGATGGTCAACGCTGGCGCGATCACCTGCTCAAGCCTGATCCGCGAGGCCAAGGGCGATGGCGCTTTCGAATATATCCGCCAGGCGCTCGGCCGGTTCGCCGGGCGCGACCTCGCCGTTGACGAGGCCGTGTTTGCCTCCGAAAGCGTCAGCGGCGACCGCAACCGCGCCATTGCCTACCTGCTGCGCACCTCTCACGTCATCAACCAGGACGTCGACGCGGTGCTCGAGACCTATTTCCGGCAATGCGCCGTGCTGGTCACCGCGCGCGATATCGCCGTGATGGCCGCGACGCTGGCCAACCGCGGCGTCAATCCCGTCACCGGCGAGCAGGTCATGACCCCCTACGCGATTTCGCGGACACTGTCGGTGATGACCAGCTCCGGCATGTATGATTACGCCGGCGAATGGATCTATCGCGTCGGCATTCCCGCCAAGAGCGGCGTCGGCGGCGGCATTCTGGCCGCCCTCCCCGCGCGCCTCGGGCTCGGCAGCTATTCGCCGAAACTCGACAGCCACGGCAACAGCGTGCGCGGCATCAAGGTGTGCGAGGCGCTGTCGCAGCATTACGATCTGCATATGCTCAACCGCAGCGACGACGCCCGCACCAGCATCATCGCCGACTACGACATCGGCAAGAATCCGTCGCGGCGCGACCGCCGCCCGCTTGAACGCAATATCCTCGCCGCGCATCACAGGGATGTCCGCGTCATCGAGCTGGTGGGCACGCTGTCGTTCTCCAACGTCGATTACGTGTCGCGTCAGCTCGCCGCAAAGCCCCGTCCGCAATTCGTCATCTTCGACCTGCACAGGGTGACCTCGATGACGCGCGCCGGCGCCCGCCTGGTGGCCGAGGAATTCCGCGAACTGGCGGTCCACGGCGTCACGGTGATCCTGTCCGGCATCAAGCGGGATTCGGGTGATTGGAAAATGATCGGCGAATGGACCGGCGAACTCTCAAACGTGCGTGACTTCTATCTGCTCGATGCCGCCATCGAATGGGCCGAGGACCAGGTGGTCTATCGCTACGGCGGCGCCATCGACTTTCACGAGATCACCGAATTGTCCGAGCAGGCGCTGCTGGCGGGCCTGACGCCGGAGGAGCTGACCGATCTGGCTTCGATCGCTTCTATCAGAACCTACCGGCCGGGCGAAAGGATCGTCACCTCGGGTGACCCAGCGGCGTCGCTGTTCTTTCTGCGCAGCGGCGCCGTGCACGTCACGCTGCCCGACGGCATCAGGCTGGCGACGCTGACCGCGGGCATGGCCTTCGGCGAAATGGCGCTACTGGAAACCCACCGCTCCGCCGACGTGCTGGCCGACTTGTCCGCCACGGCCTATGAAATAGCCTTGCGGGATTTCGAGCGCTTCCGCAACCAGCATCCGAGGGCCAGCGAACGGATCATGCGCAACCTCGCCCAACTGCTGGCCGACCGCCTGATCGTCGCCAATACCAGGGTGGATCTGCTGACGGCACATTAGATTGTGGCCGCTAACTCACCACTTCCGACACCGGCTGCATGTCGAT
>NZ_JAUSLT010000012.1 GCF_030646015.1 Bradyrhizobium sp. | reverse complement strand
CTCGACCATCTTCATGGCCGACTCGATGGAGTCACAATTGAGATCCTTCATCTTCTTCTCGGCGATCTCGCGCACCTGCGCTTTGGTCACCGCGCCGGCCTTGTCGCGGCCCGGGGCTTTCGACCCGGACTGGATTTTGGCCGCCTGCTTCAGAAAATGGGACATCGGCGGGGTCTTCATCTCGAAGGTGAACGAACGATCGGCATAGATCGTGATCACCACCGGAATCGGGGTGCCCTTTTCGTCCTTCTGCGTCTGCGCGTTGAACGCCTTGCAGAATTCCATGATGTTGAGGCCGCGCTGACCAAGCGCGGGTCCGATCGGGGGCGAAGGATTCGCCGACCCGGCCGGCACCTGCAATTTCAGGTATCCGGTCACTTTCTTCGCCATTTAGCACTCCTCATGTTGTTTCCGGACAACCCGGAAGCTTCACAGGACCGTGGTGCGGTTCGACGGATGACTGGCGATCATCCCTCTCCTCCCACGGCTTGTCCCTCGCCCCGCCACAGCGGGAGAGGTAAACGATCAGACCTTCTCGACCTGACCGAATTCCAGTTCGACCGGCGTGGCGCGGCCGAAGATCGACACCGCGACCTTCACGCGCGAACGCGCCTCGTCGATTTCCTCGACCACACCGGAGAACGACGCGAACGGGCCGTCGGCCACGCGCACATTCTCGCCGATCTCGAACGAGACCGACGCCTTCGGGCGTTCGACGCCTTCCTGCACCTGGTGCAGGATCCGCATGGCTTCGGCTTCCGAGATCGGCATCGGCTTGTTTTCCGCGCCGAGGAAGCCCGTTACCTTCGGGGTATTCTTGATCAGATGGAAGGCTTCGTCGGTGAGCTTCATCTTCACCAGCACGTAGCCGGGGAAGAACTTGCGCTCGGCGTCGATCTTGCGGCCGCGGCGCACTTCGGTGACCTTTTCGGTCGGCACCAGCACCTGCTCGAACAGCTCTTCAAGCCCGCGCTGCTTCGACTGCTCGCGGATCGACTCCGCGACCTTCTTTTCGAAGTTCGAATAGGCGTGAACGATATACCAGCGCTTGTCCATCGTCTGTGTTCCGGCGCTTGCCATCAGCGGATACCGAGCAAGAAGGTGACGAGATAGCGGATGATCTGATCCGCGGCGAAAAAGAAGATCGAGGCCAATGCCACCATCACGAACACCATGATGGTGGTGATCGTCACCTCGCGGCGGGTCGGCCAGGTGACCTTGGCGGTCTCCGAGCGCACTTCCTGCAGGAATTTGAACGGGCTGAAAGCCATCGTTTGTGTAATCCGCGCCCCTCAGGACGATCTGGGTTTTAAGGAATCCGAACAGCCCTCTGGCGCCCAGCCCTCTCTTGAAGGATGAGCCGGCCAGCGGGCTCGATTGTTCGGGGATTTCAAAGCCGCGCCGGATATCCGTCAAAACGGGCCGGCAGCAGGTGCGGCTGTGTACTGCGGACGGCCCAAAAGGTCAAGGTGCCCCGGGGGAACCGGCTGTCCGCGCGCCGGATCCCAAAGCCGCCTGCCTTGACTTGCCTTGACTTGGCTCAACAGGACCGCCCACGCTGTCCCTAGCATTGATTGGGCTCTTGGCGAGGGGTGACGCGGGCCGTCAGCCAGGTGCAATGCAACCTCATTGCCCCGGATCGTCACTTGTGAGCTGAGCAAAGATGAGCGTCGAGCTTGCACTTCCACCCTCCCGGCGGGATCTGCGTCTCGATCTGTTTCGTGGCCTTGCCAACTGGGCCATGTTCCTGGGGCATGTTTCCAGCACCGTTCTGGCCTGGTTCTCGTTCCGAAACTACGGTTTCAGCGATGGCGCCGACCTGTTCGTGTTCATTTCCGGCTACACGTCGGCTCTCGTGTACGCGAGAAAGATGCTCGAGGGCGGCTTCGTTTTCGGAGCCACGAGGCTGGTCAGGCGGGTCTGGCAGATCTATGTCGCTCACGTCCTGCTGTTCGTGTTCTATCTGGCTTCCGTGCTTTTCCTGTCAGACAGGTTCGACGCTTCCGACTTCATCCATCGATTCAATGTCGCACCCCTGCTGGTCGCTCCGGTCGACACGCTGACGCAGGGCCTGCTGCTGAAATACAAGCCGCTGAATCTGGACGTGCTGCCGCTTTACGTCGTCCTGATGGGCGCCTTCCCGCCGGTTCTCTGGCTGATGCTCCGGCACCGTAACTGGGTCATGCTGGGGTCGGTGCTGCTCTATTTCGCCGCCCGGCACTTCGGCTGGAACCTGCCCTCGTATCCGGCCGGTGTCTGGTATTTCAATCCGTTCGCGTGGCAACTGCTTTTCGTGTTGGGCGCGTGGCTGGCGTTGGGCGGCGCCGATACCCTGCATTTCCTGGTCCGCTCCCGGATCGTTCTGTTCTTTGCCGTGATTTACCTGCTGTTTGCGGCCGCCATGACATTGGCGGCGCACCTGCCCGAGCCACAGGCCATCTTTCCGCGCGTTCTGTTCGAGGCTTTCAATCCGAACGACAAGACCAATCTGGCGCCCTATCGCTTCCTGCATCTGGCGATTCTGGTCATCGTGGTGGTGCGGTTGATACCGATCGATGCGCCGGGACTGCAAGCCGCGATCTGGCGGCCGCTGGTCAAATGCGGCCAGCAATCCCTCGAGGTGTTCTGCGTCGGAATCTACCTCTCGTTCCTTGCATCCTTTGTCTTGCAGACGACTGCCGACGGGCCCCTCGCGCAGTTGCTGCTCGGAACCGGCGGCATCGCGATCATGACAGCGGTCGCCTATTACAGGTCGTGGTCGAAGCGGGTCGAGAGACCGGCCCATGCCCACATCAACCATCCAGTTGCGGACGAAACCCGCGCGCCCCTCACCGAACCGAAGCAGCAACACGACAGGGCGATCGCGGGCACGCTCTGATTCCATCGAGATGGGATTCGCGTCAGCGACGACGCGCCCGCGGCGGACCACGTTTCCGGCTGCGCTTGAAGCGCTTGACCGGGTGTCGCGGAAAATCAGCTTAAGTAGTTGATAATGCTGGCAGGGGCGGCAGGGCTCGAACCTGCGACAACCGGTTTTGGAGACCGGTACTCTACCAACTGAGCTACACCCCTACAGAACCTTGCGTCGCCGCCGATCCGCGCCGTTTCAAGCATAGGAAACGCCCCGATTGCAAGGGCGAAGCGGCGGAACCACCCTCCGCCCGGCGGCCAGGCCTGGCTCTGCGCCTTGTCGGAAGGCCGTCGCGACGGCCGCGCGCATTCGCGATTTTCGCCGGCTCCCGGGGCATTTTCAAACACGCAACGGTTCGGCGGGTTGCCACACACCTTGTCGAGTTCCTTGAAGCCGACGCAATGCCCATCCGGAGCCCGGTATCCGGGGCCGCCCTTGCAACCACAGCCGCGGCAGGCGGGGCGTTCGGGACAGGCAGAGTGACCGGCTGCCATCGGCCACGCCGCCGAGACGGCGACGATAGCGAGAACCCGAAGCAGCGTTCGCATCATTGTCTTGCGGTAACGCCCTGTTCAAGCCGCGCATTCTGCGCCAGACTTCGGTCAGCCTAGGCAACGCCACCGCAAGCAACAAGAGCAACAAACGGGAGAGACCATGAACGCGCAAACTGCCGTAAAGCCGACCGCCATTCCGCAGACCCCCTCCCTCCCCCAGGCCAAACCGGAAGCGCTGGGTCTCTCCCCGGCCCGGCTGCAGCGGATGTCGGACGCCTTCAAGCGCGAGATCGACAAGGGCACCCTGCCCGGTGCAACCGTGCTGGTGGCGCGGCGCGGCCAGATCGGCTGGTTCGAGGCGCTCGGCAAACAGAGCCCGACGGCGAGCGCGCCGATGGCGCACGACTCGATCTTCCGGATCTTCTCCATGACCAAGCCGATCGTTTCGGTCGGCATCATGATGCTGGTCGAGGACGGCCATTTCCTGCTCGGCGATCCCGTCGCGAAATTCATTCCGGAATTTGCCGACCAGAAGGTCGGCGTCGAGAACAACGGCAAGCTCGACCTCGTCCCCCTCAAGCGGCAGATGACGATACAGGATCTGCTGCGCCACACCTCGGGCATCACCTACGACCACACCGGCAACGGCCTGGTGCAGCAGATGTACCAGCAGTCGCGGCTGCGCAGCCGCAAGATCAGCAACGCCGAGCACGCCACGCTGGTCGCCGGCATGCCGCTGATGTGCCAGCCAGGTGCCGAGTGGAACTACAGCCGCTCCACCGACATTCTCGGCCGCGTCATCGAGGTGGTCTCCGGCAAGAGCCTGGGCGCCTTCCTGACCGAGCGTATCCTGGCGCCGCTGCAGATGGCCGAGACCGCGTTTCACACCGGCGAGGAGAACGCCGGCCGGCTCGCCGAGCCGTTTGCGAACGATCCCTGGACCGGCGACAAGGTGCAGTTCTTCAACATGCTGGAGAAGCCGGTGATGGAATCCGGCGGCGGCGGCCTGCTGTCGACCACGATGGATTATGCGCGGTTCAGCCAGATGCTGCTCGGCGGCGGCACGCTCGACGGCACCAGGATCATCGGCCGCAAGACGCTGGAGCTGATGGCGTCGGATCATCTCGGCGCCGACGTCAAGGTCGACTCGCCGCTGATGCCGGCCGGCCACGGATTCGGGCTCGGCTTTGCGGTGCGTAACGCGAGCGGCATGGCGCCGTTCCCAGGCTCGGCCGGTCAGTTCTTCTGGAGCGGCATGGCCGG
>NZ_JAUSLT010000011.1 GCF_030646015.1 Bradyrhizobium sp. | reverse complement strand
GGGGTGGGGGCATCTCTCCACTCGCGCACTGTTCGAAGTGAGAGACCTTCACCCCACCCCGTCTCACATTTCGCTGCGCTCATGTGAGCCGACCCTCCCCCTCCAGGGGAGGGTAAGAAGCTCAGCCCTTCACCTGCGCGGGATAATGCCGCTGCAATACCGCGTTCGGAATCGCGTAGGCCTCCTGCAGGTCGACGCTCCAGTATTTCAGCTCGTCGAGCGGAATCCGCGCGTCGGTCACCGCGCAGCGCACATAGGTTCCCGGCGAGATCACGCGGAAATCGCCATCCAGATATTGCACCTGGGCTTCGCCATGGCCCGAGGGGCCGAATTTGTTCAGCACGGTTGAATTTCTCCGACCAATTTTGAGGTTATCTGGTTTTCCAGCATTCGATCTATCATAAATAGGTCGTGGTGTCCGCCCGTCAAACCCACCGATTTGTGATGATTTTCGGCTTTGGACGCATGCTAGCCTTCAATCATATGGTCCTCGTGGCAACCCGGAACACGATGCGCCTTCTGTCTTTAGCTGTATTCCTGGCGCTCTCGGCCGTCGCGTTTGCCGCTGACGCGGCGCCGTTGCCGTCGCCGCATCAGGTCGAGATCCCCTTCAGCGGCGGCATGCTGCACGCGCAGCTCTACAAGCCCGACGGCGCCGGCCCGTTTCCGGTGGTGATCGCGTTGCACGGCTGCGGCGGTCTCGGCGGTCAATCCGAGCCGGTGCAGCGGCGCTACCGCGACTGGGCGGAGCCCTTGCTGAAGCGCGGCACAGCGCTGTTGTTGCCGGACAGCTACGGCTCGCGCGAACTCGGGCCGCAGTGCCGCGCCAAGGAGCGCCGCGTCCGCGCACGCAGCGAACGGGTGGCCGATATTATGGCCTCGCGGCAATGGCTGCAGCAGCAGCCCTGGGCGGCGCGCGACCGCATCAGCCTGATGGGATGGGCGGAGGGCGCCAGCGCCTTGCTGTGGGCGGTGCGCCCGCAATCGCCGACGCGCAAGGTCGAGCCGGATTTCCGCTCGGCGGTCGCGTTCTATCCGAACTGCCGGATCTCGTCCGGCCTCGGATGGAGCGCGCGGGTTCCGACGCTGCTGCTGATCGGCGCCAGGGACGACATCAGTTCGCCGCCGGCCTGCCGCCAGATGGTCGACGGCGCGCGCGGGCGCAGCGCGCTGGCGCGGATCGTGGTCTATCCCGGCGCCCTGCACGATTTCGATCGCGCCAATCTTCCGCCGCAAGCGATCGCCGGCGCGGCCGACCCCGCCCTGCCCGAACGCGGCCATCTCGGCACGGATCCGGAAGCACGCGCCGATGCGCAGAAGCGGGTGACGGAGTGGCTGGCGCGGTGATGATTGTTCTTCCCTGGAGGGGGAGGGTCGACGCGCGTGTAACGCGCGGCGGGGTGGGGTGACAGTCTCTCATTTCGAACAGGTGCGCGAGTTGAGAGATCACCCCACCCCGCCTCGCATTTCGCTGCGCTCAATGCGAGCCGACCCTCCCCCTCCAGGGTAGGGTAAGAGTCGCATCCCTAAAACAAACTTCCCTGCCCAGCCGGCTTCACCACGCGCTTCGGCGCTGCCGCCTTCGGCTCGCTCGCCGCCGGCTTCACGGGACGCGTCGCCACCGGCCGGTCCGCATCCGCGGTCGCGCCGACGCGGCCGTCGGCGAATTCGATGTTGAGATACGCGCCAGGGCCGATCTCGGCCGCGGCATGCACGGGCTGGCCCTGCTCGTCGCGCACCAAAGCAAAACCGCGCGCGAGTACGCCGCGATAGGACAGCGCCGACAGCAACTGCCCGCTATGGCCGACCCGCGCGTCGAGCCGCTGCATTACGGTGGCGACCGCGCGCCGCGCGCGCTCGGCCAGCCGCAGCGTGCGTTCGCGCTGGCGCGCGATGGTCTGGCGCTGCGCTTCGGCATTGGCGAGCTTTGATGCCTTCAGGCGAACCTCGAGGCCGGCAAAACGATCGCGGCGGCGGCGCACCAGCGACCGCGCGCTCTGGGTCAACCGTTCGCTGTTGATGGTCAGCCGTTGCGCGGCGTGACTGACCTGCGCGTGCAGGACTCTTAGCGTCAGCTTGGCGCTAACAGCTGCAAAGCGGCGGAAATGCGCATGCGTATTGGCTTTCAGGCCACGGGGCAGGGCGCTTGTCGCGCCGTCCAGCCGCTGCCGCGGGATCGCCAGCAACTCGCCGGCGGCGGGCAGCGCGCGGGCCGCGGCGCGTAGCTCGTTGCGGCGGCTTTCCTGGGCGCGCTGCCAGCACAGCATGGTGCGCCGCGCCAGCGCTGTGACCTCGACGAACAGTTCGGCGCGCACCGGCACCGCCATTTCGGCGGCGGCGGTCGGCGTCGGCGCGCGCTTGTCGGCGGCAAAGTCGATCAGGGTGATGTCGGTCTCGTGACCGATCGCCGAGATCAGCGGGATCATGCTTTCGGCGGCGGCGCGCACCACGATCTCCTCGTTGAACGACCACAAATCCTCCAGCGAGCCGCCGCCGCGCGCCACGATCAGAAGATCCGGCCGCGGAATCCTGCCGCCTTCCGGCAACGCATTGAAGCCGCGGATCGCGGCCGCGATCTGTTCGGCCGAGCCTTCGCCCTGCACCTTGACCGGCCACACCAGCACGCGGCGCGGAAAGCGGTCCTGCAGCCGGTGCAGGATGTCGCGAATGACCGCGCCGGTCGGCGAGGTGACGACGCCGATCACTTCCGGCAGCCACGGCAGCAATTGCTTGCGCGCCTCGTCGAACAGCCCCTCGGCGGCGAGCTTCTTCTTGCGCTCTTCCATCAGCGCCATCAGCGCGCCGATCCCGGCGGGCTCGATCGCCTCGATCACGATCTGGTATTTCGACGAGCCCGGATAGGTGGTGAGTTTTCCCGTGGCGATGACCTCGAGGCCCTCCTGCGGCTTGAACCGCATCCGGCCATGCACGCCCTTCCAGATCACCGCCTCGATCTTGGCGCTCTCGTCCTTCAGCGCGAAATAGCAGTGCCCGGAGGAATGCGGCCCGCGGAACCCGGAGATTTCGCCGCGCACCCGGACATGACCGTAGGCGTCCTCCACCGTCCGCTTCAGCGCGGAGGACAGTTCGGACACCGTGAATTCCGGCGCGTTGAGAAGGGGTTCGGCTGGCGGCATTTCGGATAATCGATTCGGGGTTTTGAGGCTGGCCAGCAAGTTAGGGATTTTCCGCCGGCACCGCCAATCGGACCTTGCAAAGTCATGTACTCTGCAATACAGAGTACTCTACATTTAAACATATCCTCTGAGGAACATCATGTTGAAATCGTTGCTCCGCGGGTCCTTGAGCACCCTGAAGTGGACCCTGTGCGCCGTAGGTGTCGTCGCGGCCCTGATCACCGCCCTCGTCGCCACGCCGCTGTCGCGTCCGCCCGAGCTTGCCTCGATCTCGGCAGCCCGAGGCACGGTCGATTTCAGCGCCTTGCCCGCCGTCGAGCGATTTCAGGCGCGGGATGGCACCTGGCTGGGCTTCCGCCACTACGCCGCCGGCGGCCCCGCCACCGGGCGCGCGGCCATCGTGATTCACGGCTCGTCCGGTTCCAGCGGCGGCACCATCCACGCGCTGTCCGGCGCGTTGGCGGCGCGCGGCGTCGAAACATGGGCGATCGACATTCGCGGCCACGGCGTATCGGGAACCCGTGGCGATATCGGCTATGTCGGCCAGCTCGAGCACGACCTCGCCGATCTCGTTGCCGTCATTCGCAACACCGCGCCATCGGCGCCACTGACGCTGGTCGGCCACTCCTCCGGCGGTGGTTTTGCGTTGCGGGTCGCCGGTTCGCCGATCCAGGACCTGTTCGAGCGCACCGTGCTGCTCGCCCCCTATCTCGGCTACAATTCGCCGACCACCCGGGCGAATTCCGGCGGCTGGGCCAGCGCCGACATTCCGCGCATTGTCGGATTGGCGGTGCTGCGCGCCGCAGGCATCACCTGCTGCGAGGCGCTGCCGGTGCTGGCGCTGGCGGTGCCGCCGAATTCCGAGAAAAATCTGGTGGCCACCTACAGCGACCGGCTGATGCGCAATTTCGCGGTCCATGACGGCAATTTTCACCGCGACCTCGCCGCGGCCCGCAAGCCGGTGACGCTCTTCTCCGGCGCCGATGACGAGTTGATGCTGGTGGATAAATATGCGCCAGCCGTGCACGCGGTGGCGCCCGCGGTTGACGTCAAGCTGATCGACGGCGTCAATCACATGGGCATCGTCAGCGCGCCCAGGGCCATCTCCATCATCGCGGACGAGGTGGCGAAAGCGGGGAGCGGATCGTCATGAGCATCGAAAGCCGGGAAGCTGCCGCCGCGCTGAGCGATATCGAGGATATCGTCCGCCGGGTGCGGCAGTCCCGGATCTATCAGCTCGCCAGCCTGTTGCTGATCATGTGGGGCGCGCTGGTGTTTGCCGCCAATATCGGCTCGTTCCTCTGGCCGCGCACGGCCGGCTACATCTGGATCGCCGTCAACGTGGCCGGGATCGCCGGCTCGTTCGCGATCAGCGCCTTCGGCCAGGCCCGAACCGGCGTGCGCAGTTTCGATGGCCGGGCGCTGGCGGCGCTGTTGCTGTTCTTCGCCTTCGGATTGTTCACGTGCTGGCTCGGCCATTTCGGGCCGCGTGAACTCGGGACCTTCTGGCCGATTTATTTCATGCTGATGTACACCATCGCCGGTCTGTGGGTCGGCAAGGCCTTCGTCGCGATCGGCCTTTCCATCACCGCGCTTACCCTGATCGGCTATTTCTTCGTTGGCCCATGGTTCGAGCCGTGGATGGCCTTCGTCAACGGCGGCGGGCTGATGCTGGGCGGCCTGTGGATGCGCCGGAGCTGACGATGGCCGAGATCGACGACATCATCCACCAGCCGTTGCGCTTGCGCATCATGGCGGCGCTGAACGCGCTGCCGGGAGCCTCGGGCCTCGAATTTTCCCGGCTGAAAAAGCTGACCGGCGCCACCGACGGCAATCTGGGCGCTCATATCGAAACGCTGGCGAAGGCCGGCTATGTCGCGGTCGACAAGGCCTTTGTCGGCAAGAAACCGCAGACCACGGTGACCGCCACCGCGGCGGGCCGCGGCGCCTTCGCCCGCCACGTCGCGACCCTGCAGGAAATCATCGCGGGCGCGGCAGGGAAGCCCTAGCTCCCTCGTCATTCCGGGCCTGCGCCTCAGGTCGGCAATTGCCGACCGACGGCGCATCCCGGAATGACGAAGCCTGGTTAGCTTCCCCTTGCAGAGAGAGGGGGACTCGTGCGACCGAAACCGTTCCGCAGACCCTCATCTGGCACCATCTCATGAACATCCTCCTGCTCGGTTCCGGCGGCCGCGAACACGCCTTGGCGTGGAAGATCGCGGCTTCCCCGCTGGCGACAAAACTCTGGGGCGCGCCCGGCAATGCCGGCATCGCGCGGGACGCCGAATGCGTGGCGCTTGATATCGCCGACCATGCCGCGGTGATCGGCTTCTGCCGGGCCAACAAGGTCGACTTCGTGGTGGTCGGACCGGATGCGCCGATCGCGGCCGGCATCGTCGACGATCTCAACGCCGCCGGCTTCAAGGCGTTCGGCCCGACCAAGGCGGCCGGGCAGCTCGAGAGCTCGAAGAGTTTCACCAAGGCGCTGTGCCGCGCCAACCACATTCCGACCGCCGCCTATGAGCACTTCACCGATGCCGACAAGGCAAAAGCCTACATCCGGGCGCAGGGCGCGCCGATCGTGGTCAAGGCCGACGGCCTCGCCGCCGGCAAGGGCGTCGTAGTGGCGATGACGGAAGCCGAAGCGCTCGACGCAGTCGACATGATGTTCGGCGGCGGTTTTGGCGAGGCCGGCGCCGAGGTGGTGGTCGAGGAGTTCATGCAGGGCGAGGAGGCTTCGTTCTTCGCGCTGTGCGACGGCGAGCACGCGCTGCCGCTCGCCACCGCGCAGGACCACAAGCGCGCCTTCGACGGCGACCAGGGTCCGAACACCGGCGGCATGGGCGCCTATTCGCCCGCGCCGGTGCTGACCGAAGCGATCTGCGCGCAAGTGATGGAAGAGATGATCACTCCGACGCTGCGCGCGCTCGCCGCCATGGGCGCTCCCTACAAGGGCGTGCTCTATGCCGGAATCATGGTGACGAAGGATGGTCCCAAACTCGTCGAGTACAACGCCCGGTTCGGCGACCCGGAATGCCAGGTGCTGATGCTGCGGATGATGTCGGACATCGTGCCGGCGCTGATCGCCAGCGCCGACGGCCAGTTGAAGAATTTCAGCCTGCGCTGGTTCGATGACGTGGCGCTGACGGTGATCATGGCGACCAGGGGTTATCCCGGCGACTACGGCAAGGGTTTTGTCATTGAAGGTCTCGATGACGCGGCCAGGGTCGAGGGCGTCGAAATCTTCCATGCCGGCACCAAGGCCGATGGCGGAAAGATTCTCAGCAATGGCGGCCGCGTGCTGAACGTCTGCGCGACCGGCAAGACCGTGACCGAAGCGCAGCAGCGCGCCTATGCAGCGGTCGACAAGATCAATTGGCCCGAAGGCTTCTGCCGCCGCGACATCGGCTGGCAGGCAGTGGCGAGGGAAAAGGCCGGCAAATAACTCCCCGTCATTCCGGACGACGCGCATGGCGCGTCGATTTCTTCCCTTCTCCCCTTGTGGGAGAAGGTGGCGCGAAGCGCCGGATGAGGGGTCTCTATCCGCAAGCACGGTGCCCGTTGAGCTAACCCCTCACCCGTCCGCGATGCTGCGCATCGCGTCCACCCTCTCCCACAAGGGGAGAGGGAAGTAAGAATCGCGCTGCGATCGCGGCTCAGAGCAAATCCCCGCCCGCCGCGCTTGCCGTCGTCCCGTGCTCCTTGAACGCCTTGATGACGTTCTTGCCGATCTTCCACTTGTGCACCTCGTCGGGACCGTCGACCAGCCGCTGCGAACGCACCTGGGTGTACCATTTCGCCAGCGGCGTATCCTGGGAAAAGCCGAGCGCGCCGTGCAGCTGGATCGCGGTGTCGATCACCTTGTGCACCATGTGGGCATGGAAGATTTTCGCGATCGAGTTCTCCTGCCTGATGTCCTGGCCCTTTTCCGCCTTGTAGGCGATGTGCAGCAGCATCAGCCGGCCGATATAGAGTTCGCTGGCGCAATCGGCCAGCATGAACTGCACGCCCTGGCGGTCGGAGAGCAGCGAGCCGAAGGTCGAGCGCGTCGTGATATGCGCCATCGCCATGTCGAGCGCGCGCTGCGCCTTCGCAACGTTGTGCATGCCGTGACGCAAGCGGCCATAGGCGAGGCGGTGCTGGCCCATATTGAAACCGTTGCCTTCGCCGCCGAGCAGATTGTCGGCCGGCACCTTCAAATCCTTGATATCGATCTCGGAGTGGCCGCCATGGATCACGTCGGCATGCGGGCCCTCGATCGCCATGTTCGCCACGTTGCGCTTGATGATATAGCCGGGGTTCGGCAGTTCGACGATGAAGGTCGAATGCTGCTTGTGGCGCGGCGCGTTCGGATCGGTCCGCGCCACCACCAGCGCCATGTCGGCGACGCTCGCCGAAGACGAGAACCATTTTTCACCGTTGAGGATGTAGTTCTCGTTGCCGTCTTTCACCGCCGTGGTCTGCATGCCCGTGGCGTCGGCGCCGGCCGCCTTCTCGGTCATCGAGAAGCAGATGCGCTTGTCGCCGTTGAGCAGCGGCTTGAGGAATTTGTCCTTCTGATACTCCGTGCCGTGGGCGAGGATCGTCATCATCGAGGCGTCGTCGGGTCCCTGCGTGTTCATCGACAGCGCGCCGAGCATGCTCTCGCCGAGTTCCATCTGCACCAGCGCGTTGGCGAGCGGGCCGAGGCCCATGCCGCCATATTCCTTCGGCACCCACGGACACCACAGGCCCTGCGCGCGCGCTTTCTTGCGCAGCGGTCCCAGCACCTCGGCAAGCGGCTTGGTGTCGAGTTCCTTTTCCGCCGGAATGCACTCGTCATGCACCCATTTGCGGACTTTTTCACGGATCGCCTTGGCTTCGGCCGGAATCTCGAAATCGATCGACATGGGGTTTCCTCGCTTGCGTTCTTGCTGATTGGGCTTGTCGAATGGCATAAACCCGTGAGGTGTCAGCGGCAACGGCAAACAAAGTTTGAAGCAAGAGCCCCGCCGCGCAGGAGTGCCAGTTTCATGCCCGATCTCGCCGATTTGTTTCCCGGTTATGCCGCCGAATGGATCAACACAAGGTCGGGCCGCATTTTCGCCCGCGTCGGCGGCAAGGGGCCGCCGCTGCTGCTGCTGCACGGTTTTTCCGAAACGCATGTGATGTGGCACCGCGTCGCGCCGCAACTGGCGGATCAATTCACGCTGATCATTGCGGACCTGCCGGGTTATGGCTGGTCCGATATGCCGCGTAGCGACAAGGACCACACGCCCTACACCAAGCGCGCAATGGCCAACACCATCATCGACGCGATGGAGCAACTCGGCCATGTGCATTTCGCGCTGGCCGGCCACGACCGCGGCGGCCGCGTCGCCTATCGCCTCGCGCTCGATCATCCCGGGCGTCTGTCGAAACTCGCGGTGCTCGATATCCTGCCGACGCTCGATTACTGGGAGCGGATGAACCGGCTCTACGCGCTGAAGATCTATCACTGGACGTTTCTCGCGCAGCCGTTCCCGCTGCCGGAAACCCTGATCGGCAGCAATCCGGATTTCTTTCTCAAGCAGAAGATGGCAAGCCAGACCAAGTCGAAGGATCTCAGCGACATCGATCCGCGCGCGCTGGAGCATTACCTCGCGCCGTTCCGCGATCCCTCGCGGCTGCACGCGATGTGCGAGGACTATCGCGCCGGCGCCTATGCCGATTTCGAGATCGACAAGGTCGATCGCGACGCGGGCAAGAAGATCACCATCCCGATGCTGGCGCTGTGGGGCGAAGCCGGCGTCGCCAGTGCCGCCGCGACGCCGCTCGATACCTGGAAGAACTGGGCGACCAATGTGCGCGGCGCGCCGGTCGATAGCGGGCATTTTCTGACGGAGGAGAATCCGGATGTGACGGCGAAGATGTTGCGGGAGTTTTTCCTTGGAGAGTGATTGGGTGCAAGGCCGCGCCTCATAAAAGGTCGTCATCCCCGCGCAGGCGGGGATCCAGTACGCCGCGGCTTCTCGGTCAGTCACGACCGCCTCTGGAATACTGGATCATCCGCCTGCGCGGATGATGACAGCGGAGGTTGTTCGCGCGCCGCGCGCCCGATTACCGCCTTACCTTGAAAAAATCCTTCAGCAGCGTCGCTGCCTCCGTTTCACCCACGGCCGAATAAACCTCCGGCACGTGATGGCAGGTCGGCGATGCAAAAAACCGCACGCCTGACTCCACCGCGCCGCCCTTGGCGTCGGTCGCGCCGTAATACAGTCGCCGGATCCGCGCCAGCGAGATCGCGCCGGCGCACATCGTGCACGGTTCCAGTGTGACGTAGAGGTCGCAATCGACCAGCCGTTCGGTGCCGATGGCCTCGGCGGCCTGACGGAGCGCCAGGATCTCGGCATGGGCGGTCGGATCGCGGTCGGTCAGGGTGCGGTTGGCCGCGGTGGCGATCACCTCGTACCCCCGCACAATCACGCAGCCGATCGGCACTTCGCCGGCTTTTCCGGCGTTTTTGGCGGTTTTGAGCGCCAAATCCATGAAAGAAGGGGCCGTCATGCCTCGTATCATCGGAAGAAACCTGCTATGAGAACCGCATTCAGCAAAAGTGGATGCCGGTTTTGCGTGACAATGCGCCTTGAGCCAAGCGCGCGCGCGTTATCGCTATGACAGCCCGTCCACATCCGCCTGACCGCATTTCAAAGATACGAGAGACATTCATGCCCCGCGATAACGACAAAAACAACGATTCCCGCGGCCGGCGCGATCGGCCCACCGGCGGCAAGGGCCGCTCGGGTGCTGCCCGGGGACCGGAGAAGAAGTTCGCCAAGCGCGGCTTTGCCGGCAAGAGCGATGCTCCCAAGTCCGACGGCGAGCGGCGGCCCTATGCGGGAAAACCCGACGGCGCCAAATCCTTCGGCAAGAAACCCTATTCCGGTCCGGGCAAGCCCTACGCCGGCAAGCGCGAAGGTCCGCCGCCGCGCCGCGATGGCGATGCCCCGCGCCGTGACTATGGCGACTCGCCGCGCCCGCGTTTCAATCGCGATGATCGCGCCGGTGGTGGCGAGAAGCGTCCGTACAGCCCGCGAGGCGATCGTCCGAGCTTCAGCCGCGATGACCGTCCCCGTGGTGATGGCGAGAAGCGCCCGTACACGCCGCGCGGAGATCGTGGCGATGCCCGTCCGGCCGCGCGTTTTTCCGACCGGAAGTTCGGCGACAAGAAGCCCTATACCCCGCGCGAGGGTGGGGCTGAGAAGCGGCCCTATACGCCGCGTGGTGACCGGCCGCAGGGCGATCGTCCCTACAGCGCGCGTCCGTCGCGCGATGGCGACCGTCCACGCGGTGACCGTCCCGAGCGAAAGTTCGGCGGCGACAAGAAGTTTTCTTCCCGCGGCGCGCCGGATCGTGGCCCGCGCAAGGACTTTGGCAGCCGCCCTGACCGTGGCGCGGACCGCGGCGAGTCAAAGCCGTGGCAGAAGCGCGATGCGTCGTCGCCCGATCATGCCGGCCGCAATTCGCGTCCGCTCCGCGACGGCGCGCGCAATTTCGACAAGCCCCGTTTCGACAAGCCCAGGGAGGAGCGCGGTGGCGCCGAGCGTCCGCGCTTTTCGCGTCCACGCGAGGATCGCCCGCAAGGTGATCGTCCGAAATTCGACCGTCCCCGCGAGGGGCGCGGTGACCGCCCGCAGGGCGACCGTCCCCGTTTCGACCGTCCGCGTTCCGATCGTCCCCGCGAAGGCGGCAGCTCCTGGCAGGAGCATCCGCGCAGCGAGGCTCCGGGTGAGCGTCCGCGCCGCGATAACGAAGACGACAGCAAGGTGTTTGCAAAACGTCCGGCATTCGGCGGCCGCGGCGAATACCGCGAGCGCAAGCCGGAGTTCGAAAAGCGCGCCGCCCGTCCGCCGCGCGAAAAGAAATCCGGCGAGCGCATCGCCAAGGTGCTGTCGCGCGCCGGGCTCGCCTCGCGCCGCGACGCCGAGGAATGGATCGTGCAGGGTCGTGTCTCCGTCAACGGCCGCGTCATCAATTCGCCGGCGCTCGACGTCACCGAGAACGACGCCATCACCATCGATGGCAAGCCGTTGCCGCCGCGCGAGCGCACGCGGCTGTTCATGTACCACAAGCCGCGCGGCCTGATGACCACCCATGCCGATCCGGAAGGACGGCCGACGGTGTTCGACAATCTGCCGGAAGGCCTGCCGCGGCTGATCTCGATCGGCCGGCTCGATTTCAACACCGAGGGCCTGTTGCTGCTGACCAATGATGGCGGCTTGGCGCGCGCGCTGGAGCTGCCGGACACCGGCTGGCTGCGGCGCTACCGCGTCCGCGCCCATGGCGAGGTCACGCAGGGCCAGCTCGATGCGCTGAAGAAGGGCGTCGAGATCGACGGCGTCAAATACGGTCCGATCGATGCGACGCTGGAGCGCGACCAGGGCGCCAATGTCTGGCTGGTGTTCGCGATCCGGGAAGGCAAGAACCGCGAAGTCCGCAACGTGATGGCGCATCTCGGGCTCGAGGTGAACCGCCTGATCCGGATTTCCTACGGTCCGTTCCAGCTCGGCGAATTGCCGGAAGGCGAGGTCGAGGAGGTCAAGACCCGGGTGCTGCGCGAACAGCTCGGCGAGAAGATCGCCGAACTCGCGGGCGCGGATTTCAACCGGCCGATGCCGGGCGAAGCCGGCGCCAAGTCTGACCTGAAGCCCGACGACGATGACGACGCGCCGCGCGGCAAGAAACCGTTCAAGCCGGCGGGCAAGAGCGGCCTGATCGCCGACCGCAAGGGCCGCCGCGTGCTGGTGCAGCGCACCGGCAGCGACGAAGCCCGCGCCCGCAACGAGGCCGAAGCCTCGGGCTACGGCCCGCCGCGCCGCCCGCAGCGCGGCTACCACGGCAAGCGCGATCTGAAGCCGCGGGACGAGTAAGCATCCATGCGCGTCGTTGGTGGGCGGCTGAAGGGCCGCAATCTCGCGTCGCCGTCGTCGAACGATATCCGGCCGACGGCGGACCGCTTGCGCGAGTCGCTGTTCAACATCCTGATCCACGCCTATGACGATCCGATCGAGGACGCCCGCGTGCTCGACCTGTTCGCCGGCACCGGCGCGCTCGGCATCGAGGCGGTCTCGCGCGGCGCCGCCTTCACGCTGTTCGTCGACAATGGCGCCGAGGCGCGGGCGCTGCTGCGCAACAATGTCGAGGCGCTGGGCCTCGGCGGCGTGACCAAAGTGTACCGCCGCGACGCCACCAATCTCGGACCCGCGCACCCGATGGAGCCGTTCTCGCTGGTGTTCCTCGATCCGCCCTACCGCATGAAGCTCGCCGAAAAGGCGTTGGCCTCGCTGCGCGACGGCGGCTGGCTGACACTAGCCGCGCTGCTGGTGGTCGAGGAATCCAAGGCGGCAGCGTTCATCGCGCCTGACGGTTTCGAGGAGCTCGAGCGGCGGGCGTATGACGATACGGAGTTTACGTTTTTGCGGGCCACTTCGTAGGGTGGGCAAAGCGAAGCGTGCCCACCATTCTTGATTCGTCCACTGTGGTGGGCACGGCGCAAGAGCGCCTTTGCCCACCCTACGAATTGCTAAGCGCTTGATCCGCCTCGATGTTCTTTCTGTGCATGGGGTTGTTTTCGCACTCTTGCTACGGCCGCCCGCTCACCTTCGCCCGAACAGCTTCTCGATATCGCTCAGCTTCAGTTCCACATAGGTCGGCCGGCCGTGGTTGCATTGCCCGGAATTCGGCGTGTCTTCCATCTCGCGCAGCAGCGCGTTCATCTCTTCCGGATTGAGGATGCGCCCGGCACGCACCGAGCCGTGGCAGGCCATGGTGGCCGCGACATGCATCAGGCGGCGTTCCAGCGGCAGCGCCTCGTCCCATTCCGCCATGTGTTCGGCGAGGTCGCGCAGCAGCGAGCCGGCATTGGTCTTGCCGAGCAGCGACGGCGTCTCGCGCACCGCGACCGCGCCGGGGCCGAACGAGTCGATCGCCAAGCCGAACGTCGCCAGTTCGACGGCGCGATCGAGCAGTTGCTCGACGGTGGCCTCGTCGAGTTCGACGATCTCCGGGATCAGCAGGATCTGCCGCTGCACGCCGTTGCGCGCCAGCGAGGCCTTGAGCTTTTCATAGACGATGCGCTCATGCGCGGCGTGCTGGTCCACGACGACGAGGCCGTCGCGGGTCTGCGACACGATATAGGTCTCGTGGATCTGCGTCCTCGCCGCGCCCAGCGGACGGTCGAGCAGATCGGCGGATGGCGCCGGCTGAAAGCGCACGTCCGCCGTTGGCGTGCCGACGTCGAAGGCAGCCTGTCCCGGTTCGGCGAACGCGGTCGCGGCCGATCCTTCGAAGCCCGGCATCGGTCCCGTGGGATAGGCCGGCGAACGCCGCCAGTCCCAATTGCCCGGACGCGGCGCGAAGGAGGGACGAAACGAGGCAAGGGCCGCGCCGTCGCTGTTGGCGGCGGTGCGCTTGCCCTCGCGGGCCAGGCCTTCCTTCAGCGCATGCACGATCAGCGCGCGGACCAGGCCGGCATTGCGGAAGCGGACCTCGGTCTTGGCCGGATGCACATTGGCGTCGACCTCCTGGGTGTCGAGCGTCACGAACAGCGCCACGACAGGATGGCGGTCGCGCGGCAGATAGTCGGAATAGGCCGCGCGCACCGCGCCGATAATCAGCTTGTCGCGCACCGGCCGGCCATTGACGAACAGATACTGCCCGAGCGCGTTGGCGCGGGTCAGCGAGGGCGCGGCGGCAAAGCCCTCGACCACCACGCCATCGCGCTCGGACCGCACCTCGATGGCACTGGAACGGAAATCCGCTCCAAGAATATCGCCGAGCCGCGTCAGCCTGCCGGCGGCGCCGGGCAAGGCGGCGGCCCAGGTCACCGGCGCGCGTTCCTCGCCCGCCAGCGTGAAGGCGATATCGGGTCGCGCCATCGCCAGGCGGCGCACCACTTCGCGGATCGCTTCCGCCTCGGTGCGGTCGGTCTTGAGGAATTTCAGCCGCGCCGGCGTCGCATAGAAGAGGTCGCTGACCTCGACGCGGGTGCCCTGGCTCAGCGCCGCCGGCATGATCGCGGATTTCGCGCCGCCTTCCACCGCCAGCGACCAGGCATGCGGCTCGCTGAGGTGGCGGGTGGTGATGCCGAGTTTCGAGACGGCGCCGATCGAGGGCAGCGCCTCGCCGCGAAACCCGAGCGTTCGGATCCGCAACAGATCCTCGTCGTCGAGTTTCGAGGTGGCATGGCGATCGACCGACAGCGCCAGATCGGCTTGGGTCATGCCGCTGCCGTCGTCGGTGATGCCGATCCGCCGCCGGCCGCCGCCATCGGTGAAGATGTCGATCCGGCTGGCGCCGGCGTCGATGGCGTTCTCCACCAGTTCCTTGACCACGCTCGCGGGCCGCTCGACCACTTCGCCGGCGGCGATGCGGTTGACGACCTGTTCGGGGAGCTGGCGGACGGGCATGGGGCGACTCGTGGGAGGAGGGCCCAATTTAGGGGCTTTTGCCGGGTGAGGGGAGAGCGCGGGCGCGAAACTCCAGAACTCTCCCCGCTGTTATCGCGCCCTCAATCGTCCAAACGGGCAGAGCCGCGCTTCGCCTTGATGTCGCTGCGGCGCTTTTTGCCCTCCAGCCGCCGGGTTTTGGAACCCAGCGTCGGCTTGGTAGCGCGGCGCGGCACCGGCCGCACCATCGCCTCGCGCAATAGTTCGAGCAGCCGGTCGGTGGCGTCGGCGCGGTTGCGTTCCTGGGTGCGGAAGCGCTGGGCATGGATCACGATCACGCCGTCCTTGGTCATGCGCTGGCCGGCGAGCCGGTTCAGCCGCAACGCGGCATCTTCCGGCAGCGTGATCCGGCGGGTGTCGAAGCGCAATTGGGCGGCGGTCGAGAGCTTGTTGACGTTCTGCCCGCCCGGGCCGGAGGCACGGACGAAGGTGATCTCGATGTCATTCTCGTCGATCGAAAGGTCGCGGGAAATCCGCAGCATGGCGTCACCGGGGGCCCGACATTCCCCCAGCGGGAATCGGTCGACGGGGAGGATAGCGGGTTTGTGAGTGGCGCTGAAGGCGGCGTTCCCCGGATGCAGCGCAGCGCGTCGCACTTGCGACGTGGTGCGCTGCTGATCCGGGGTCCATGCGCTTTGTGCTGGATCGCGTGGGTCCCGGCTCTGCGGAGCAGCGTAAGAACGCTGCACCGCGTCCCGGGACACGAATGTGTGGAAATTCGGCTCAGTTCGCCTTCGGCGCTGTCACCGATGCCGGCTGGGCGGCGGCCTGCGGGGCGCGGCCGACGATCACGGTGAGCAGGCCTTGCCCCCACAACCGGCTGGCGGCCTTCTTGGCGTCGTCCAGCGTCACGGCATCGACGATGGCGTTGCGCTTCTCGATGTAGTCGATCGGAAGCTTGTCGAGCTGGTACTGCAGCAGCGCCGAGGCCAGCTTCGAGGAGCTGTCGAGCGCCAGCATCTGCGAGCCCTTGAGATAGGACTTGGCCTCGTCCAGTTCCTGCTGGGTCGGGCCTTCCTCGGCGATGCGGCGGATTTCCTTCTCGACGGCGTCGACGGTTTCGCCGGCGCGGTCGGCGCGGGTTCCGGTGCTGCCGATGAAGATGGCGGAGTGGTTCATCCACAACAGCGATTCATTGACGGAATAGGCCAGGCCGCGCTTCTCGCGGACCTCCCGGTAGAGCCGGGACGACAGCCCGCCGCCGCCCAGAATGTGATTGACGACATAACCGGCCATGAAATTCGGATCGTTGCGCTTGATGCCGGGGCCGCCGAACGTCACCACGGTCTGCGGCACGTCGAGCGGAATGAAAGCGCGCTGCGGCGGCCTGGCGGCTTCGACCTCGGCGACCGGCGTCAGGCTGGCCTTGGCCGGCAATCCGCCGAAGGTCTTGTCGAGCAGCTGGCCGAGCGTGGCCGGGTCGACATCGCCGACCACGGCGATCCGCAGCGTATCCTTCGCCAGCACGCGGGCGACGTAGTCCTTTATGTCGGCGGTATCGATCGCCGCCACGCTATCCAGCCTGCCCTTGGCCTGCCGGCCGTAGGGATGGTC
>NZ_JAUSLT010000010.1 GCF_030646015.1 Bradyrhizobium sp. | reverse complement strand
GGGGTGGGGTGATCTCTCAACTCGGGCATCGTTCGAGATGAGAGACTGTCACCCCACCCCGCCGCTCTCCGGACGATGCTTCGCATCGCCGGGTTCGCGTCGACCCTCCCCCTCCAGGGGAGGGTGAGAGGACACGTCCTCAAAAAGAAAACGAGTTTCAACGCTTCGACGCCGCCAGCACCCGGTCCACCATTTGGGGCGCGAGGCCGAGATAGTTTTTCGGCGAGGTCAGCCGGTCGATGGTGGCGCGATCGATCCGCGCGGTCACCCGCGAGTCGGCCGACAGTGCGTCGGCCAGCGTCATGGCGTTGTCGTTGGCGAGGCGGCAGGCGTCGTAGACGACATCGTGCGCTTCCTGCCGGCCGATCTCCGGCGCCAGCCCCATCATCACGGCCTCCGCGACGATCAGGCCGCGGCTGATGTCTAGATTGCCAGCCATCCGCTTCTCGTCGACCACGAGGCCGGCCAGTGCGAATTTCGCCTGGTTGAGCGCGCCGGCGGTCAGCACGAAGCTCTCCGGAATCGCCATCCATTCCGCATGCCACGGCCCGGTGGCGCGTTCGAGATCCTGCACCATGGCGTCCAGCATCAGGCCGGCATGCTGCCGCACCGCCTTGGAGGCGGCCAGCATCAGCTCCGACGAGATCGGGTTGCGCTTCTGCGGCATGGTCGAGGACGCGCCGCGGCCTTTTACAAACGGCTCGTAGAGCTCGGCGAATTCGGTCGAGGCCATGATCATGATGTCGAGCCCGATCTTGCCGAGCGAGCCGGTCACCAGCGCGAGGAAATTCACGGCTTCCGCAAAACCGTCGCGCGCGACATGCCATGTCGATACGGGAACGCCGAGGCCGAGCTCTTCGCAAAATGCCTGCTGCACCTCAAATCCCTTGTCGCCGAGCGAGGCCAGCGTGCCGGCGGCGCCGGCAAACTGGCCGACCAGCAGGCGCGGCTTCAACTGTTCGAGGCGCTCGGCGTGACGGTCGAACATCGCGAGGTAAATCGCGGTCTTGTAGCCGAACGTCACCGGCAGCGCCTGCTGCAGATGGGTGCGGCCCGCCATCGGCGTATCGCGATAACGCTTCGACAGGTCGGCGAGGATGCCGCGCAACGCCAGAATATCCGCCTCGATGATATCAAGGCCGGCGCGCAGCTGCAGCACCACGGCGGTATCCATGATGTCCTGCGTGGTGGCGCCCCAATGCACATAGCGGCCGGCCTCGCCGCACTGTCTTGTCATCTGGTGGACCAGCGGCAGAATGGGATAGCCGACGATATCGGTCTCCCGGCGCAACAGATCGAAATCAAACGCCGCGACGTCGGTGCGCTTGGCGATGTGCTCCGCGGCCTCGGCCGGAATCACGCCGCAGCGCGCCTCGGCCCGCGCCAGCGCGATCTCGACCTCGGCATAGCGGGAGATCAGGCTGAAGTCCGAAAACACCTCGCGCATTTCAGGCGTGCCGAAGGCGTCGCGGAACAGGATGGAGTCGAGCACGGTGGTGGAGGTCGGGAAAGCGGGCATGGGTTTCCTTGGGGAATCGCGGGGCAGCGGACAGCGTTACAGCGGGGTATAGCGCACCGCACGCGATCTGTCCGTCATGCGTTTTCTCCCCTCCCCCCGCGAAGCGGCGGGGAGGGGTCGGGGGTGGGGGGTGCTTCAGCAAATTCGCTGCCCGTCGAATGGCACAGTCTCACTGCCGGCATGCGCGAACGACTCACACCGCATGCGCTGATAGACCCCCCACCCCCGACCCCTCCCCGCCACGCGCAAGTGCGCGTGGGAGGAGGGGAGAAGAGTCGCCCGGCGCTGTATCGCGATGGCGGCGCTCTCTTAAGCCTTCGGCCCGCCGTTCTTCTCGGCGGCGCGGCGCATCGCTTCGGCCAGTGCGCCGCCGGATTGCTGTTGCGACTTGGCCGGTGACGATGACGTCATCGACTTCGCGGGAATATCGCGCGGCCTCTCCTGCTGCTTGCGCTCGCCCTTGGCGCCGATCTCGTCGTCGAGCCGCAGCGTCAGCGCGATGCGCTTGCGGGCGACCTCGACCTCCAGCACCTTGACCTTGACGATGTCGCCCGACTTCACCACCTCGCGCGGATCCTTGATGAAGGTTTTCGACATCGCGGAGATGTGCACGAGGCCGTCCTGGTGCACGCCGATATCGACGAAGGCGCCGAACGCCGCGACGTTGGTGACGGTGCCTTCGAGGATCATGCCCTTCTTGAGGTCCTTCAGGGTCTCGACGCCCTCCTTGAACACCGCGGCCTTGAAGGCCGGGCGCGGATCGCGGCCTGGCTTTTCCAGCTCGCGCAGGATGTCGGTCACCGTCGGCAAACCAAAGGTGTCATCGACGAAGGCCTGCGGCTTCAGCTGGCGCACGATCTCGGCATTGCCGATCAGCGCCTTGATGTCGCTCTTGGTCGCGGTCAGGATCTTGCGCACCACCGGATAGGCTTCCGGATGCACGCCGGAGGCGTCGAGCGGATCCTCGCCGCCCTGGATGCGCAGGAAGCCGGCGCATTGCTCGAACGCTTTCGGGCCGAGCCGCGGCACCTCCTTCAGCGCCTTGCGCGACTTGAACGGGCCGTTGGCGTCGCGGTGCTGCACGATGCTCTGCGCCAGCCCCGAGCCGATGCCTGACACCCGCGCCAATAGCGGCGCCGAGGCGGTGTTGGCGTCGACCCCGACGGCGTTGACGCAATCTTCCACCACGGCATCGAGCGAGCGCGCCAGCTTGCTCTCGCCGAGGTCGTGCTGGTATTGCCCGACCCCGATCGCCTTGGGATCGATCTTGACCAGCTCGGCCAGGGGATCCTGCAGCCGCCGCGCGATCGAGACCGCGCCGCGCAGGGTGACGTCGAGCTCCGGCAATTCCTCCGACGCGAACGCCGAGGCCGAATAGACCGACGCGCCGGCCTCCGACACCACGATCTTCGACATCTTCAGATCCGGCAGCAGCTTGACCAGCTCCATGGCGAGCTTGTCGGTTTCGCGCGACGCGGTGCCGTTGCCGATCGCGATCAGGTCGACGCGATGTTGCACGGCGAGCTTGCCGAGTGTCGCCAGCGCTGCGTCCCACTGCCGCTGCGGTTCGTGCGGATAGACCGCCGTGGTGGCAACCACCTTGCCGGTGGCGTCGACGATCGCGACCTTGACGCCGGAGCGGAAGCCGGGATCGAGCCCCATGGTGACGCGCGCGCCGGCCGGCGCCGCCAGCAACAGGTCGCGCAGATTGGACGCGAACACGCGCACGGCTTCCTGCTCGGCGGCATCCCACAGCCGCATCCGCAGATCGATGTTGAGATGCACCTGGATCTTGGTGCGCCAGGCCCAGCGCACCGTCTCCAGCAGCCATTTGTCGCCGGGCCGGCCCTGATCCGAAATCGCAAAACGCTGCATGATCTTCATCTCATGCGAGCTGACCGGCGGCGGCGTGGCCGCGACCGGCTCGGGCAGCATCTGCAGGTCGAGGATCTCTTCCTTCTCGCCGCGGAACATCGCGAGGATGCGGTGCGACGGCAGTTTGCTCAGCGCCTGGCTGAACTCGAAATAATCCTTGAACTTCTCGCCCTCGGTCCGCTTGCCCTTGCGCGCCGTCGACGTCAGCAGGCCGTTCGACCAGACCTGTTCGCGCAACGCGCCGATCAGGTCGGCATCCTCGGCGAAGCGTTCGACCAGAATGGCACGCGCGCCGTCGAGCGCGGCAGCGGTGTCCGGCACCTGCTTCTCGGCATCGACGAACGGCTTTGCCGCTGATGTCGGCTTGTTCTCCGGCTGGGTCAGCAGCAGATCGGCCAGCGGCTCCAGCCCCGCCTCCTTGGCGATCTCGGCCTTGGTGCGGCGCTTCGGCTTGAACGGCAGATAGATGTCTTCCAGCCGTCCCTTGGTATCGGCGGAGAGAATGGCAGCTTCGAGCGCGGCATCGAGCTTGCCCTGTTCGCGGACCGAATCGAGGATCGCGGTGCGGCGCGCCTCGAGTTCGCGCAGATAGTTCAGGCGCTCTTCCAGCGTGCGCAATTGCGCGTCGTCGAGCGCGCCGGTGATTTCCTTGCGGTAGCGCGCCACGAACGGAACCGTGGCGCCGCCGTCGAGCAGCGTCACCGTCGCCTCGACCTGCTGTTCGCGAACGCCGAGCTCTTCCGCAATCTGCCGATAGATGTTTGCCACGCGAGATTCTTTCTCAAAGCTGTCGCAGCGTTTGCTTGATCAGCCGCGGGAAACGCTTATGGACCATGACCGCTTGATTCATCAACCCGGCGCAGAACAAATTGTTCTGTGGACGAACGTCGTTCAATCATCTCCGACCTCATCCTGAGGAGCAACGCGGCTTCGCGTTGCGTCTCGAAGGATGAGGTCGGCATTTGGTTCCCAAGATAAAGGTGGATCGATGGCATCTAACTGTGTAGACGGACGCTCCCCCTCAGGAAGCGCTCATGTCGATCTGCGGACTTGATTTCGGAACGTCGAATACCACGCTCGGCACGATCGAGGGCGATGCGCCGGTTCTGACCGCGCTGGAGGCCGGCCACACCACGATCCCGAGCGCGATCTTCTATGAAACCGACGGCGCGGTGCTGATCGGACGCAAGGCGATCGAGAGCTATGTCGAGGGCGCGCCCGGCCGGCTGATGCGCAGCCTGAAATCGGTGCTGGGGACCTCGCTGATCGAGGAGACGACGTGGCTGGGGCGGGAGCGGACCAGCTTTCGCGACGTCATCGCCTATTATCTGGGGGCGGTGAAGCGGCGCGCCGAACAGGCCACCGGCCGCGAGCTGCGCGACGTGGTGCACGGCCGTCCCGTGCACTTCGTCGACAACGCCGACGACGCCGACCGCAAAGCCGAGCAGACCCTGCGCGACATTGCCCACGAAATCGGCTTCGATCAGGTCACCTTCCAGTTCGAGCCGATCGCGGCATCGCTGGATTATGAGCGCGAAATCTCGGCCGAGGAGATCGCCCTGATCGCCGATATCGGCGGCGGCACTTCGGATTTCTCGATCGTGCGGCTGGGGCCGCAGCGTCACGGCAAGGTCGACCGCTCCTCGGACATCCTCGCCAATGACGGCGTGCGGATCGGCGGCACCGATTTCGACCGCCAGCTCAGCCTCGGCGTGGTCATGCCGCTGTTCGGTTTCGGCAGCCCGATGAAGCGCCCCGGCCTCGACGTGCCCTCGAGCTATTTCCACGACCTCGCGACCTGGTCGAACATCAACCGGATGTACGAACCGCGCGTGATCGCCGACATCCGCCAGGTCCGGCAGGAGGCCAGCGAGCCGGAATTGCTCACCCGGCTGGTGCGG
This sequence comes from Bradyrhizobium sp., assembly GCF_030646015.1. Classification (GTDB taxonomy): domain Bacteria; phylum Pseudomonadota; class Alphaproteobacteria; order Rhizobiales; family Xanthobacteraceae; genus Bradyrhizobium. Next base: position 22,469 of record NZ_JAUSLT010000010.1, on the reverse strand, counting down.
GTGGTCGAGGAACAGCGCGGCCACACGCTGGCGATGGAGGTGGAGGACGCCAAGATCGCGCTGTCCGACACGCGCCGGGCCGACATCCCCCTGCAATGGGTAGCACCCGGCCTTGCCGCCGCCATCGGCCGCCCCGATCTGGTCAGCCACACCGGGCAACTGGCCGAGCGTATCGCGGCCCGCATCAAGATTTGTCTAAACCAGGCGCGCTTGACCGCCAGCGATATCGATGCCGTGTTCCTGACCGGCGGTTCGGTGCGGCTCGCCCATGTCCGCAAGGCCATTACCAAGGCGCTGCCGTCGTCCCGAATCGTCGAGGGCGATACCTTTGGCGCGGTCGGCAAGGGCCTGACGCTGGAGGCGCTGCGGCGCTACGGGCCCGGGAACTGAGGCGGTGCCGCTGATCGACTGAGGCCTATTTGCAATGCCTGCCCGGCAATTGCATAGTCGATCGAACGGAATGCCGGGATGGCAGTTGGGGAAAGAGAAAAATGGCGGACGCCGATCTGGATGTCGTAATCCGGCAGCTTGCGAAACAACAATACAAGGGTCTGATGGCCGCCGCCAAGAAGCGGCGGGATCGCTACGCCGGCCTCGCCGCCAAGGCGAAGAACAGCGAGGCCAAGGCCAAATTGAAGCTGATCGCGAAAAACACCATGGAACAGGCGGCGGCCGCCGCAAGGCGGCTGCAGATTTCCGCCGACAATGCCGCTGACAGTTACGCCCGATCGATGCGCCATGCGGCCGAGGCCGCGCCGCCGGCCAAGAAGCTGGTCGCCAACCCCGTCAAGAAGGCGGCGAAGAAGGCATCCAGGAAGACAAAGGCCTGAGGAAGTATCCTTGGGGTAGCGGATGGATCTCAAACAACTGCGAACCTTCCGGGCGGTCGCGGAGCTCGGAAGCCTGAGCAAGGCGGCCGACCGGCTGCGGGCCGCCCAGCCGGCGCTGAGCCGGCACATCAAACTGCTCGAGCACGAGCTTCGGGTCGAGCTCTTCATCCGCAACGGCCGCGGCATGCTCTTGACCAGCGCCGGCCAGATCCTGCTCGACCGCACCACCGGCCTGGTGCGTCAGATCGAACAGGTGCGCGACGATATTCAATCGGCCAGCGGCAAACCTTCGGGGCGGGTCATCCTCGGCCTGGTGCCGACCGTCAGCGCGGTGTTGTCGGGCCGGCTGGCCCGCCGCATCATCACTGATTTGCCCGATATCTCGCTGCGCATCGTCGAAAGCTATGGCGGCCATCTGGTCGAATGGCTGCACCGGGGCGAGATGGACCTCGCGATCACCTATGGCCCCGCCGATGATTTGCATCTTTCCGTTCACTCGATCGGCCACGAGGATCTCGCGGTGGTCGGTCCGCCGGGTTCGGGCCTGGGAAGGAAAAAGCAGGTCGAGCTGGAATGGCTGGTCAAGCAAAGGCTGATCCTTCCCAGCATTTCGCATGGCCTGCGGGTGCTGCTGGAAAAGGCCGTCGCCCGCAAGAAACTGACGCTCAACACCATGATGGAGGCCGATTCCTACCGCGCCCAGATCGCGCTGATGGAAGAGGGGCTGGGCTACACGCTGTTGCCGGCGTCGGCGATTCGCGCCGAGCTGGCGGCGAAGCGCCTGGAGATGGCGGCGCTGGTGAACCCGTCGGTTTCCCGCGAGCTGCTTCTGGCGTCGCCGATCGCGCGCCCGTCCTCGATCGCCACCAGCACGATCTCGGCGCTGATCATTGCCGAGATCGCGCAACTGGCCAAAGAAGGCCTCTGGAACATCAAGCTGGCTGGCTGAAGGCCGCGCTTGCCCGTATCCCGGCTCAGTTGTAGAGCGCCTCATCGCCGAGAACGGATTGCCGGAAGCGCGTGGTCAGGATCACGCCGTCGGCCGGCGGCAAGGTAAAGACCAAGGCTTCGGGATTGATCTTCATCAGCGCGAACACCGTTCCCTTGCCCTGGTGGGCGAGATCGCGGATCTCCGTCACCTGCTCCATGGTTCTGACGGTTTGCGAGGTGCGGATGCCGGCGGCCAGCGCCATGCCGGCGAGGTCGACGCCGGAGGCCGTGTGGGTCTTCTGCATGCCGGTCTCGCCGAAGCGTTCGTTGTCGAGCACCGCGATGGTCAGGTTCGGCGGCTTCTCCACCGCGATGGTGGCGAGTGAGCCGATACCCATCAGCATCTCGCCGTCGCCGGTGATCACCAGCACCTTGCGCTTCGGCTGGGCCAGCGCGAGGCCCAGTCCCATCATCGCGGCGGCGCCCATGGCGCCCCACAGCGGAAAATTGTTGGCGTGGTCGCCGGCGGCCGAGACGTCCCAGTTCGGCGCGCCGAGACCGGCGATGACCAGGATATCGCCGCGGTCGCGCAGCAATTCGTTGACGACGTCGCGACGATGAAGCAGTGCGTTGGGATTGGTCATTTGCGTGCCAGCTCCTTGAAGTTCTTGGCCCCCAACACCCGTTGCCCGATCAGGACCGCAGCCGGCCGCCAGGTGTTGAAGGCGAGGTTCGCAGCGCCCCAGACGGTCGGCGCGACATCATCAGGGGTGTCCGCGCGCGTCACGATGACGCCCATGGCTTCGAGCGAGGCCTGCGTGCCCTGCCCCATCGGAATCTGCCACGGATTGAACTCGCCCCAGTCGCCCCGCATCGTCACCAGCATCAACAGCGGCATGTGGCAGATCGCCGGCAGCGACAGCATATTGATGCAGTTGCCGACGCCGCTCGACTGCAGCAGCAGCACGCCGCGCTGGCCGCCGAGCCAGGCGCCGGCCAGCATGGCCACGCCTTCCTCTTCGGTCGTCAGCGTGACAAGCCGCGTCTCCGGGTCGGCATCGAAAGCGCGAATGAGCCGGCTATGGCCGGCATCCGGCACCATCGCGACCTGCTTGACGCCGGCTTCCTTGAGGATGCGGTAGACATCGTCCGGCCACGACGGCAATGGCGGAGACGCCGGGTTCGGTTTGGCTGTCGTTTCTGCCATCGAATGGCGCTCCTCACGTCGGTTTCTCGGGTTTGGTGCGCAGACTAGATGGTTTTGGCGGGGCGCACGACGCCCAATGTCGTTATGGCTTCTATCGCAAAATTGAAACTCTCGGCGAATGCGCGCTAGATTGCGCGAAAACGGGAGGTCGACATGTCCGATCCGCAACGCCGGGAATTTCTGGTCACGGCCGCGGCCATAGCGACGCTGGCGACGCTCACCGGCGCGCCGCCGGCCATGGCCGGCGATCCGAGCTTCATGAACAATGTTCCGGATCCCTCGCTGTCGGGCAAGGATCTGCCGACCTTCAAGTTCGCGCTCGAGAAGTCCGAGGGCAAGGTGATCGGCAACAGCTCCGGCAAGGAGGCCACGGTCACGCAGCTGCCGATTTCCAGGGGATTGGCCGGGGTTTCCATGCGGCTGGAGCCCGGCGCGATGCGCGAGCTGCACTGGCACGCCACCGCGGCGGAATGGGCCTTCGTCATCGAGGGGCGCGTTCGCACCACCGTGATCGATCCCGCCGGCCTCGCCGAGACCAACGACTTCGACCCGGGCGACGTCTGGTATTTTCCGCGGGGGCACGGACACATGCTGCAGTGCCTCGGCGACAAGCCCTGTCATTTCATCCTGATCTTCGACAATGGCTACTTCTCCGAATTCGGCACCTTCAGCATCACCGACTGGATCGGACATATCCCGAAACCGCTGCTGGCGAAGAATTTTGGACTGCCCGAGTCGGCGTTCGACACCTTCCCCCGGGAGGAGGTGTATTTTGCGCGCGGCAAGCCGCCTCCGGCGGAGCCCTCGGTGCCGCTGCAGGGCTGGAAGCTGCCGCCGGAGACGCACCGATATCGCCTGCTGGCGCAGCCGCCGCACGGCGTCTATCAGGGCGGCCGGGAATGGCGGGTCGACTCAACCCGCTTCCCGATCGCCAAGACCATCACCGGCGTGGTGCTCGACCTCGATCCCGGCGCGCTGCGAACGCTGCACTGGCATCCCAATGCCGACGAGTGGCAATACGTCATCGACGGCAGCGTGAGCGTCACCCTGTTCGGCTCGCACGGGCGCGTCAGGACCGAACAGCTGCAGCAGGGCGACGTCGGCTACATCCCGCAGGGCTACGGCCACTCGATCGAGAATGTCGGGAGCAAGACCGCCCGCATCCTGATCGGTTTCAATGCCGGGATCTACGAGACCATCGACCTCACGCAATGGATCGCGGCAAACCCCGCCGACGTGCTGGCCACCAATTTCGGGCAGCCGGCGGAGTTGTTCGCGAAGTTTCCGCAGCGCGATGTGTTTGTCACCGGCAGGAACGGGCCCGGCAAATAGGTCGGCCGACGCAGGATTTTATCTATGACCATACCGTTCAAGACGATCCGCGCCCGCGCCGAGAAGCGCAAGGGCGGAGCCAAGGCACTGAACAAATTGCTGCCGCCGAAGCCGGACCCGAAGGCTCTCGCAAAACTCGGCGACGACCGCGTGCTGGCGGAGATGACCCGGCGCGCGTTTTGCGCCGGCTTCGCCTGGAGCGTCATCGAGGCAAAATGGCCGGGATTTGAGAAGGCGTTTCTCAAATTCCAGCCGGGCAAGCTCACATTGCAGCCCGATGAGTTCTGGGACGGATTGATGAAGGATGCGAGCATTGTCCGCAACGGCGCCAAGATCATGTCGGTCCGCGCCAACGCCAGCTTCGTCAGGGAAGTGGCGAAGGAACATGGCAGCTTCGGCAAGTTCCTCGCCCAATGGCCATCCTCCGACGAGGCCGGATTGCTCGAACTGTTGGCGAAACGCGGCAGCCGGCTCGGCGGCAATACCGGCCAGATGCTGTTGCGCTTCCTCGGCTGGGACGGGTTCGTGACGTCAAGGGACGTGGTCGCGTGCCTGCGGGATGCCGGCCTCGACGTGGCCGAGACGGTTACTTCAAAGCGCGATCTCGCCAAGGTGCAGGCCCAGTTCAACGCATGGGCCGAGGAGACCGGCCTGCCGTACACGCATCTGTCACGCATCTGCGCCCTGTCGGTCGGCGAGAATTACAGCAGCGAGACGCTGGCGCGTTTCGCCGGTGGGGAGGAATGACGCCATGAGGGTCGGACGCAACGACCCCTGCCCCTGCGGCAGCGGCAAGAAATTCAAGAAATGCTGTCTCGACAAGCAGCGCGTGGAGCCGCCAACGACCGTAGCGGTCGGCGATCCCTACGCCTTGGAAAAGTGGGACGATTTCGAAGACGCGGACGGGCAAATGCAGGACTACGACCCGCTGGTCGAACCTGATCCGGACGAATGGCTCGCGGCCGGCGAGCAGGAACGCATCGACGCCGTCAAATACTATCACCGGGATGCGAGGTCGGAGGCGGAACGCAGCACCTTGCACGCGGTGATCCACGCCGTCGTCGAGAACCAGATCGCGGAGGGCGATGAACTTCCGGCCCGGCGCACCATGACGCGGCTGATGGATCAGGGGCTCGACCGTCACGAAGCGATTCATGCCGTCGGTTCGGTCCTCGCCGGCCATCTCAACGAACTGATGCGTGAAGCGAAAGCAGGTCGCGATCCGGAGGGCGACGTCAACGTCCCATACTTTGCCGAACTGGAACGTTTGACGGCAAAAAGACTGGCTGAACTCCGGCTGAGGATATGCCCGCGCGAAGCCGTCGCCGGTTCGCACCGCTATCTTCCGACCTCAAATCACGAAAAACCCGTGGCTGGCGTCGCGCTTGAGCTGTTCGACCAGGCCGTATTCCCAATCGAGATAGGCCTGCATCGCTGATGTATCGACGTCGGTGCCTTCATAGGGACGCCGGTAGCGGTGCGACGGATCGGGTCTTGGTAACACCAGCGGCGGTCCCATCTCCAGCGCGCCGTCATAGCCGCCTTCGAGCACGTAGACCTCCCAGCCCATTTGCGCGAGCCAGGACGCGGTCATGTCGGCGCGCACGCCTCTATCGTCCGTCAGCAGGATGCGCGCGCCGCGCACCGGCGCGGCCATGTCGATCTCCTGCACCAGTTGGCCGCCCGGATAGTGGCGGAAGCCTGCGATGTGGCCGGCGGCATATTCCTCCGCCGAGCGGACATCGAAGCGATAGAGCGTGCGGGGGGTCTGTGCCGTTAACGCCAACGCTTCTTCCCGACCAAGGTGTCGGACGCCGGCGCGGTAGGCGACGTCGCGGGCATTGGCTTCGGCGCCCGCGAAGGCGCCGACCTCGCCGCGCCTGTTGGCGCCATGCTCGAGCTCCTGTTTGGCCAACGTCCAGCCGATCGTGCCGTTACGCAACGCCACCACTCTGTTCGTGACGCCGGCATTGATCAGCGACTGGGTGCCGATGATCGAGCGGGTGCGGCCGGCGCAATTGACGATGATGGTGGTCGCTGGATCCGGCGCGGCGCGGCCGGCGCGCAGCACCAGTTCGGCGCCGGGCACGCTGACCGAGCCCGGAATATTCATGGTGGCGTATTCGTCGAACCGCCTGACATCGAGCACCGCAATATTCGCCTTGCTCGCGATCAGCGCCGCGACTTCCTCGGCTGGCAGCGAGGGCGTGTGGCGACGGGATTCGACCAGTTCGCCAAATGCCTTTGCGTAGGAGTTCACGTCCTGGAAGACTTCGTAACCTGCCGCCTGCCAGGTCTGCAGTCCGCCGGCCAGCTGACGAACGTTTGTGTAGCCGAGCGCCTTGAAGCAATCCGCGGCCTGCGCCACCAGGCCCTCACCGGCGTCGTAGACAACGACCGGCACATCCTTGCGCGGCAGCCTCGTTTCGGCTTCGAGCGCGATGCGGCCGGCCGCCATGTTGGCGGCGAACAGCGGATGGCCGGTGGCGAAGGCGGCCTCATGCCGCAAATCGAGCAACGCAATTTCGTCGCGCAGCAACAGCATGCTGCGGATTTGTGAGGGGGCGATGGATAGCGCGGTCATGGAGGGTGATCCCAAAAAAATGCAGGACACTTCGTGCCGGCGTCATGGGCTTAACATCACGACGGCGACCGGGAAAGGTTCCGCAGACACTCAATCAGGCGGCTCGCGATCAGGCGCGCGAATGGTGCGAGTCCAATTCGATCGAGGTCACCGATTGATCCGGTACACGCCGCGCACAGGACGGGGGCCTGCCGGTGCCTTGCGCGTCAGCCAGTTGCCTGCACCAGGATGCTTTTGTCCCATAGCCATGAAGCGATCCTGCTCCCGGTAGCTAGCGGGATGTGGTTCCGCCATATCCAGGGAATGTCGCAGTAGGCGAAGCTGGGCGGGAGAGCAGAAAGCAATCGAACCAGATCCACGCCCTCGACATATGCAACGCCACCGTCGATGTTGGGGTGCCGGACGACCTGGCGAACCTGCACGAAGATGCCATCTATCACCGGCGCCGCATCGAGCGTGGCGTGGGGCGACACGGCGACCTGATCTGCCGGCCCTCGCGGCGCGGGTTCCAGCGGTGGATAAGGCCCGGCGGCTTCGACCACCGGGGCGCCGCCTGCACGCTCGTGCCAGAATGCGTTCGGGCACATTGCCGACACGCGCGCATACTCCTGTTTCGTCCGGCCGGTGTAGCGACCGACCCGCTCGGTGATGCGCATGCGAAAGAACTGCCGTGCAGGCTCGGCGTTCTCCGGCTTCCTCAGCATGGTGTTGACGATGATTGCGCCCTGGAGACCCGACTGCAATGCCAGATGCACGCCTTGCGAGGACAGCGGATCGACGCTCAAACAGGAATCACCAAGCCGAATGTAGCTGTTACCGACGGGATCCTCCGCATGCTGACTGGTGGCATCGCATGCCTGCGGATCGGAACATTGCTCGCCCATTTGCTCCAGGCTCAGGGCACGAAATTGCCGAAGCAGGCCCGCATACTTCGCTTGCACGCCGCCCCTCTCGCTCGCTGCAACGCGGCGCGGATCGCAGAAAGCCGAGACGACCGCGCGGTCGCGTGCGGTCCGGGCATACCAAAGCCAGGCGTCCTCCCCGGCCTCGATCAACCCGTCGAACTCGACCATCCCCCTGAGCGCCCAGTTCGCATGGATCGACAGCAGCGGCGGGCCATCCTTGATGCGAGCCCCCGGGATCGCCGGACGCCGTCCGGCGGCATCGACGATGAATCGCGCCTTCAGGAACTGGCGCCGATCGTCAGACGCGATCGCTACCCCCCAGCTCGAATCCTGCAGTCGTTCCACCTTCTGAACCTGGACTGGCTGGTAAACCCTCACTCCCGCTGCACGCGACCTGCACAACAAGAGTCCGTCGAGGACCGCTCGATCGACATGATATCCCTGCTGCGGAACGAGCCTTGTTTCCGAATCCCCCCACCTTACGGCAGAGAGATTGCGCCGCCAGAATTGCGCGTTGTTGAACTCACGGCCGAGGCCGAGGTAATCGATCAGCGCGACGGTTTCATCCGATATGCAAATGCCGACGTGGCCGCGCGGAAAGCGGCGGCGCTCCACGATGCCGGCGTCCAGCCCCATCTGGGCCAACCGAATGGCGGCCGAGGTTCCCGCCGGACCCGCCCCCAGGATTACGACATCATGCTCGGCGGCAAATTTCATGCATGGTCCGCGGCAAGAGAAGTCAATGGCTCATCAGGATCCTCTTCAGGGAGTCCGGCTGCGCCCGCAGCAGTTCCGTGTAGAGGCCAAGACAGTAGTTCAACCACCCGCGAATGTAGTCGCACGCAGGGCGTCCGCGCCTGATCGCCTCGTAGTGGCAGCTTCCGGAGCAAAGGTAACGCGCCCAGCAGGTGCCACAGGGAGATTGTTGTTTGAGATGGCGGCTCTCGAGCCAGCGGGACTGCTTGTCCCGATCCACGCCGCTGAATACATCGCCCATCAGGCCATCCTCGTCATTGACGAAGCGATGGCAGGCATACAGTCCCCCGTCCGCCGACACGCCCATGTATCCACCGCCGGCGCCGCAGGGATACTGCTCCCGCTGATAGGAATGAATGCGCTGAAGTGTCGTAATCACGTTCGAGAACGGCAGGATGCGACCTTGCCGCAAGCCCTCACGAAAGCTTTCCCCACATCTGATGAGTTGATCGAGCAGCCGATCCAGATCGGCCGCGTCCATCTCATCCTTGCCGGAGGGCGCGCTGAGCATGGGTGAGAACATGATGGCATCGAAACCCATCTCCAGCAGACCGGTCATGGTCTCGGGGAGATCCAGATTCTTCGGCGTCACGGTGACGCGCGCCAGCACCCGGTAGCGCCGTTGCTCGACCGCCAGCAGGGATCTCACATTCCCTGCCACTTTCCCGAAGCTGCCCTTGCCCGAGCGGTACGGCCTCAACCGGTCATGCGTTGCATCCAGGCCATCCAGGCTGACGGTCAGTGTAAAGCCGTACTGCTGGAACAGTTCGATATCCTCGTCGCACAGCAAGGTGGCATTCGTCGTCATGGAGAAGCCGATGCGGATGCCGCGAGCGGCGGCCTCGCTGACGGCATATCGGGTCGAAGCATGCAGCGTCCTGCGATTGACGAGCGGCTCTCCGCCCATGAACGCGAGGGTCAGGGTTTCGCCGGGTTCGGCTGCCTGAACCAATTGGTCGATTGCGGCTTTGGCCACATCGGGAGGCATATCGCCTGCTGTTCCCCCGAATGTTCCCTGCTGCGCATAACAATAGGTGCAGCCGAGATTGCACTTTTGGGCGACCGCGAGCGATATCGCTTTGACAGGAACGCTCCCTGGTGTGTCGAAGTCGTCTACGGCCGGGCTGACGATGCCGAATGCCAATGCTGCCAGCTCGGCGCGACCCGCCTCGCCCAGGCGCAGCGTTGCGTCCAGGGTGTTGGCGTGCCCGGCGGGAAGCTGATGGATCTTCCCGCTCTCGACATCGAGGGCGAAGCGCCCAGCTCCGCTGTCGAAGAGATGGACCTTTGCCGAGCGCGGCCGCGTATGACCGTGGCGATCGATCTCCCGTACGGGGCTGGCGATCGTCATTACGACGTCTCCGGTGGCAATTTCTCGGCTTCCAGCGGGAATGGCGCTACGGGCGTATTGCCCGCATTGTCATTGCCATCTCGCTCTGTCCCATGCAGGAACGTCGGGTCATTCTCGATGTCCCGTCCGACTTCCATCATGTCGATGTAGGCGTTGAGCCATTCAGGCTCGCTGTTGCGCGGTCCGGCTGCAGCAAACTGCTTTCGCGCGAGAACCCGCGTGTCCGGCGCCGTGTCGAATGCCACTTGATTTGGGAAGGTCGACGTCCAGTAGTTCAGGCAGGCGTTCAGATCGGTTTGCCAGGCCGAGCAAAGTCCCGCGGTCAACTGGCCGGGCTTCGCGGACGCATAGTTTGGCCGGATCTCATTGGCGTCGATGTGCTGCTGTCCCCGCGCATAAAACGCGCCGGCGGGGTTGGGCAGCGCGACGTCGCCGTCGAGACATATTTCCATGCCCGGGTTGTAATCGGCATTGATTGTTTTCATCATCGCGATGTCCATGCCATAGCCAACGCCGGCAAGGGTGGCATCTTGAGGTATTTGCAGGAGCTGTCTGGTCTCCCTCACAAAGTCCTTGTTCTGGGAATTGTCGATTTGTCCCGGCCCCACATCGGGGGAGTGATCCTGCGGAGCCACAATGACGCAGGCGGGCACCACCGGGATGTTGTTCGCGCCGGTCAGGCTAACGCTGATCGAGCCATCGGATGTCGTATCCAGGACGCCATTGTCGCTTCGGTGCGCACCGTAGGGCGGAATGGCGTTGTTCTCGGTCTTCCGATACGCGCCGCCCATCGGAGGTATGAACAGGCCATCACCGCAGATTTCGCCAAGCCAGACCTTGCCCGGGCGCCAGGGATTGTTGCCCTCCAATCGCTTTGTCTCACCTGCAGCGGCAGAAGCCTGCGCCTCAACCGCGGCCGTCGCCCCCTGTGACCAGACATTGAGCTTCCGGTTGGCTACATTCGCGGTCCAGGTCGCGCTCATCCCGAGCTGCTTCATGACGTCGGCCGTCAGTTCTCCGATCTCGCGGCCATCGGAGCGGTATGCAAAAATCCTGAATCTCACCGCTTGCCGCATGAACCAGTGCTTGCCGTCCCGCAGCGACATGTATTTGAGACTTTGCGCCTGTCCGGCCTTGCGCTTTTCCTCGTAGTCGAAGAACTCGTAATAGTCCTTGTTGCTGGCAAGCCGGGCACAACCGATGGCCGGATGAATCTTGAAGGCTGCGACGTCTGACAGATCGTTCGGGAATGCCATGGATCATACCTCCGGTTGGGACGCGTATCGATGGATGCCGTCAAGAGGTGGGCGACGGTCCGGTAAACTCGAACGGCACGCCCGCCTTTATGTTCTTCTCTTTCGCCTTTTGAATGATGGCCGTGGCCACATTGGGCATGGTCCGCATGGTGTCCAGCGCCTGAGAATAGGCCTCCTTCGCCTGCTCCTGCTGGTCCGGCCCCGGACAGTTGAAGGCCTGGTGCAGCGAGTTGATCATGCTGGTGTAGCTGTCATTGAAAAGCTTCATCTGCCGTCGGACGGTCGGAAAGGCGTCATAGTTCCTGATCTTGGCGTTGGTATCGAACTCATGCACGCCCGCCGGATCGAACGGGAGGTCGCCGCCGGAAAAGGAATATCCGAGCGGCTGGGCGTTTTCATCCTTGACGAGAAAACGCGACTTGATGATCGACTCAAACCGATAGTAATGCCCCGGGAGACCTTCTGATGTGAGCGGGTCAAAAGGCGCCGACCCTTCGCCCTGATCGACAACCCATGACAAATGCCGGACGGCGGATGCCTTGTCCGTGATCCTGAAGTCGATCTCCGGTTTCAGCGGGTATCGGCCGGTATCCTGGTTGTTGAGATATGCAATCGGCTTGAAATTCGGACGAACCTCTCTTTGCTTGTACGCGTCCCGCACGGCGTTATCGAACAGGCCGGGAATCTTCCCGCTCTCGATGATGTCGATGATGCTCGCATAGAACTGCCCGATCGTTCTGGGCTCTGCTGCCGGAGCCAATGACGGGAATTCGACCGGGTCCTCCGGCGCCTCTATGCGCATGAAAAGGTCTTTAACGAGATCGAGTGAAAAGGAACGCAGATCCAGTTGCAGCGGAGGTTCGAGAACGGTCAGATGGTGGGGATAGTCGGGCACCGCGGCTACGATGTCGGGCGCGGTGCCGATGGCATTCATGAGATTGGCGACCGCGGTCATGTGAAGCATCTCTTCAATGGCCGCCCGCAGGATCAAATCGGAAATCTTCCCGTTTGCAGTCAGGCTGAAAGCTGCCGAGAGATACGTCGGGATGGTTGCAAATTCCAGCTGCAAGGCGGATTGCAGCAATCCACCGAGAGTCTGGCGAGCATCCTCGCCCTGAATTTCGGTGGTTTGAATGGCGCGGAGGTTTGCGCCCAGTTTGCGATTGATCGTCAGTGGAGAATAATTCGAGGCCATGGTCAAAACTCGCAATTCCAACGCGGCCACTTCAATATCGGCGAATGATAGTGCGACACGGGCGAAAACGCAACCCAAGGTTGGCGGCAGAAAACGCTGCTTTCACGCCTGCACAAGGCGGACCTGACGCGGTGTTCGATCTTGGGAATGCGGAGGCAAGGCGGGCGTCCGCCGGCCGGCCGGAGTTTATGGATTCACGCTTGGCGGAACTCGCAGTTCACTTCGCAGGAAAACCGGGAAGTCGCCATGAAGTGGCCGCAGCATGGCTGCTCTCAATAACACCGCGACGCAGCAATCGTGTGCAGCCTGACATCGCCGAGCACATGCGCCATGAAACCGAGGCTCTGGAATATCCTTGCGAACGCCGCGTCACGAATGCTCAGGCCCCCCGCATAGGCGCCGAATGCCGGCATCACCGCGCGCTCGCCGTCGCAGGCAAAACAGCGGCGCTCCATCGAGCGGCCGCGGGTCGAGACCCGCGCCTTGGGATGCAGATGGCCGGCGATTTCGCCTGGCGCCCCTGATGGCTCGTGACGGAACATGATCGGGCCGATCGCGACTTCCTCGGCGACCACGCCGCCGAGATCGGACGGCAGCGCCGGATCGTGATTGCCGGAAATCCAGATCCAGTCGCGCCGCGCCTGCAAGGCCGCCAGCGCCTCGCGGTCGGTGGCGGACAGCCGGTCATGGGCGGTGCGGTCGTGAAAACTGTCGCCGAGCGCGATCACCATGCGCGGGTCGTGCCGCGCGATCACGGCAGCGAGGCGGCCGAGCGTCGCCACGGTATCGAACGGCGGCAGCAGCACGCCGCGCCTGGCAAAGCTGGAACCTTTTTCCAGATGGAGGTCGGAAACGACCAGCAGGCCCTGCTCTTCCCAGAACAGCGCGCCGGAGAGATCGGCAACCAGCGTCACGCCGGCGACGACCAAAGTCGCGCCGGCGACGGTCACGGTGGCGCGCGCGGGTTCGTCGTCGAGGAATTGCGCGTGTGCCGTCACGTTCGATCCATCGCCTCTTTGACCAGTTCCTCGGCGGCTTCCGCCAGAAGTTCGTCGGACGCTTCGCCATAGACCGCTTCGCGGCCGATTTCCAGCATCACGGGGACCGCGAGCGGCGAAACCCGCGTCAGTTCCCGGTGGGTGATTCGCCCCTTGATTCGCGCCAGCATATCACTGAGCCGGCGGATATCGAGCAACCCGGTGGCGGCATCGGCGCGCGCGGCGCGCAGCAGCACATGGTCGGGCTGGTGCTTGCGCAATACGTCGTAGATCAGGTCGGTGGAGAACAGCACCTGCCGCCGCGTCTTCTCCTCACCGGTAAACCGACGCGCGATCAGTCCGGAAATGACGGCGCAGGTGCGGAAGGTGCGTTTCATCAACGCCGATTCCGCCAGCCAGGCTTCGAGATCGTCGCCGAGCATGTCCGGATCGAACAGCGCTCCCAGATCGAGCTTGCCCTGCCGGATCATGAACGACATGTCGCCGAGCCCCCAAACGGCCAACGCATATTCATTGGCGACGAAGCCGAGCGGACGCACCCGGGCGCGCTCCATCCGCCGCGTCAGGAGCATGCCGAGCGTCTGGTGCGCCAGCCGTCCCTCGAACGGATAGCAGACTAGGTAATGCTTGTCGGCACGGGGAAAGGTTTCCACCAGCAAATCGCGTGCGCCGGGCACGCGCGATACGTGCCGCTGCAGCGACAGCCAGTCGCGCACCTGCTCCGGCAACGCCTTCCAGGCCTTGTCGTCATCGAGCAATTTGCGGACGCGTTCGGCGAGATAGGTCGAGAGCGGAAACTTGCCGCCCATATAGGACGGCACCTTGGCGTCCTTGTCGCTGGCGCGGGAGACGTAGACCTGGTCTTCCGCCAGCGCCTCGTAGCGCACCACCTCGCCGCCGAACACAAAGGTGTCGCCGACCACGAGGCCCTCGATAAAATATTCCTCGATCTGCCCGAGCATGCGGCCGCCGCGCCCGAGTGCGCCGGTGGAGCCGGACCCGCCTCCGCCACGCCCGCGCACCAGCCGCACCTTGAGCATGGACTCTTCCACGATGGTGCCGACATTGAGGCGGTAGCTCTGCCGCACCCTGGGATTGGTGACGCGCCAGCGCGATTCAGGTTTATTTGTCTTGTCCTGCTTGATGCGGGCGAAGCGCTCATAGGTCTTCAGCGCATAGCCCCCGGAAGCGACGAAATCGACCGTGTCGTCGAAATCGGTCCGGGTCAGGCCGGCATAGGGCGCCGCGGTCAGCACCTCGGCGTAGAGTTCGTCGGAGAGAAACGGCTCGCCGCAGGCGCGACCCAATACGTGCTGCGCCAGCACGTCGAGCGCGCCGGTGCGCAGCGGCGGGGTGTCCTGCGCATTCTCCGCCACGGCGTCGATGGCGACGCGGCATTCCAGCACCTCGAAGCGGTTGGCGGGAACCAGAACGGCGCGCGACGCCTCGTCGATGCGGTGATTGGCGCGGCCGATTCGCTGCATCAGCCGCGAGGCGCCTTTCGGCGCGCCGATATTGATGACGAGATCGACATCGCCCCAGTCGACGCCGAGATCGAGCGAGGAGGTGCAGACCACGCCGCGCAGTCTGCCAGCCGCCATCGCGTCCTCGACCTTGCGGCGCTGGGCGACATCGAGCGAGCCGTGATGCAGCGCGATTGCGAGATTGTCGTCGTTCATGCGCCAGAGCTCCTGGAACAGCATCTCGGCCTGGCTGCGGGTGTTGACGAACACCAGCGTGGTCTTGTTGCCCTTGATCAGGTCGTAGATCTCGTTGAGCGCATGGCGCGCGCTGTGCCCCGCCCACGGCAGCCGCTCTTTGGTATCGAGCATCTCGACAATGGGCGCGGCGGCGCCGCCGGCGACGACGATATCGGCCGCTTCGCTGTTGCCGTCGCGCTGCGGCACCAGAAAGCGCGCCAGCGATTCCGGTTCGGCGACGGTGGCCGACAGGCCGATCGCGCGCATCTGCGGCGCCAGTTGCCACAGCCGCGCCAGCCCGAGCGACAACAGGTCGCCGCGCTTCGAGGTCACCAGCGCGTGCAGCTCGTCGAGCACGATGCGCCGGAGCGAGCCGAACAGGAACGGCGCGTCGTCGGACGACAGCAGCAGCGCCAGCTGCTCGGGCGTGGTGAGCAGGATATCCGGCGGATAGCGGCGCTGCCGCGCCCGCCGCGACACCGGCGTATCGCCGGTGCGGGTCTCGACCTTGATGGCGAGGCCCATCTCGGCGATCGGCGTCTCCAGATTGCGCGCGATATCGACGGCGAGCGCCTTCAGGGGAGAGATGTAGAGGGTGTGGAGGCCACGCGGCGTCTTCTCCCCTCCCCCCGCGCGCATCGCGCGTGGCGGGGAGGGGTCGGGGGTGGGGGGTGCCTCGGCAAGCTCGCCGGCAGTCGTATGCGCGGATAGCCCCCCCACCCCCGACCCCTCCCCACCGCTACGCGGGGGGAGGGGAGAAGAGCGCACCGGCGATACTTCAGCACTGAGCTCCACCAGCGTCGGCAAGAATCCCGCCAGCGTCTTGCCGGCGCCGGTCGGCGCGATCAGCAGCGCGGAGCGGTCGTCGCGGGCTTTTTGCAGCAGATCGAGCTGGTGCGCGCGCGGCGACCAGCCGCGGCCGGCGAACCAGCGCAGAAACATCTCGGGCAGCAGAGGAAGCGACGGGGGTTCAACGGATCTCACCGCCACAGGTTAGGCCCGCGAGACCTGATCGGTCGAGCCAAAAAGCCAAATAGTTTCAGATGTGTTACCGGCAAACCGCAGATCGATTTCGTTCCACTGTACCCCGCAAGGCACAGACAGAATCCGCCGCGATGGATAAGTTCCAAGCCGGAATGCGAACCGGGAATGCAACAATGAAAAGACTGCTCGCCGCAACGGCGTTTCTTGCAATGGCAGCGAACGCCCAGGCTGCGGACCTCGCGGTCAAGGCGCCCTACCTCAAGGCACCGGTTGCCATGGTCTATGACTGGACCGGATTTTACCTCGGCGTGAACGCCGGCGTCGGCGTCGGCCGCAATAATCAGACCCTGACCTTTCCGGGTTTCCCCTCCTTCGAACAATCCTATCTGTCGCCGTTCGGCGCGCTCGGCGGCGTCCAGGCCGGCTACAACTGGCAGACCAATACGATGTTCGGCCGGCTGGTTCTCGGCGTCGAGGCCGACATTCAGGGCGCGGGGATTCGCGACAACGATACTTGCCTTCTGACCTGCCGGGCCGCTCCCCAGACCGCCGGCCAGTTCGATCAGCGGCTCGACTGGTTCGGCACGGTTCGCGGCCGGGTCGGCTTCGCCAACGGCCCGGTGCTGCGCTACTTCACCGGCGGTTTCGCTTACGGCAACGTCAAGACCAGCATCACCGAAAATATCCCGCTCGCCGGCTTTCCCGCGACTTTTACCTCGAGCCAGACTCGCGGAGGCTGGACCTTCGGCAGCGGCGTCGAAGCCGCACTCGGCGGCAACTGGAGCGCCAAGATCGAATACCTCTACGTCGATCTCGGCAACAAGCGAGACACCTTCGCACTCGGCGGCTTCCCGCAGACGCTCGACAGCGAAATCCGGCAGAACATCTACCGGGTCGGCCTGAACTACCGCATCGGCGGCAACGGCACGTACGCGCCGGGGCCCGTGGCAAACTGGACCGGCCTCTATCTCGGCGGCAATTTCGGCTCCGCCACCGCGCGCAACGAGACCTCGCTGGCCGTTTTGGGCACCAACGAACGGTTCACCCTCGCGCCTGAGGGCAAGATCGGCGGCGTGCAGGCCGGCTACAACTGGCAGGCGGCGAACTTCGTGCTGGGCGTCGAGGCCGATATCCAGGGCTCGACCCAGAAGGACAACCGCACCTGCGTCGTGAATTGCCAGGGCGCCAACGGCACCTTTGCCAACTACGACGCCAAATTGCCCTGGTTCGGCACGGTCCGCGGCCGCATCGGCTATTCGGCTGGACCGGCCCTGCTCTATGCCACCGGCGGTTATGCCTATGGCAGCATCAAGACCAATATCGACTCGGCCTTCCTGAACGGACCGGTCTCCAGCCGCTTCTCCGAGACCAAGGGCGGCTGGACGGTCGGCGCGGGCATCGAAACCCCGGCCACGCTGTTCAGCTTCTTCGGGCCGAACTGGACGTCGAAGAGCGAATATCTCTACATCGACCTCGGCTCGACCTCGGGAATCATCGCCGATCCCGGCGGCCCCGCGGTTTCGACCACGAAAGTTACGGAACACATTTTTCGCAGCGGGTTGAACTATCACTTCAATTCGCCGGTGGTGGCGAAGTACTGATCGCGGCGACATCGACTGAACAACGAAAACCCCGGCCTCGCGGCCGGGGTTTTTTATTGGTGATGCGATTGTTTCATCATCGCGTTGAAGCGATGAAGGTGCACTCCCCTCCCCCCGCGCGCCCTTGCGCGTGGGAGGAGGGGAGAAGAAAGATTTACTCCGTGACCGGCTTGTCGGAAATATCCCAGTCCTTGCCGTTGAACTGCGAGATGTAGAGCGTCTTCATCGGCGTGTAGTCGTCCGAGGTGTAGCTGAAATTGACGCCGTCGAGGAAGTAGGGCGAGTGGAAGCCCGCCAGCGTGGTTGCGTGCTTCAATACGTTGGCGCGGGTCAGATCGTCGCCGCAGCGGCGCAGGATTTCGGCCATCGACGCCACCTGGCCATAGCCGGCAAAGGCGATGGTGTTGTCGGGATCGACGGTCGGCAGGTATTTCTTGCGCAGCGCCTCGAACGCCATCACGTCGGGGTCCTTTTCCCAGCGCGGCACGCCGACTTCCTTGGCGTAGCGGATGGCGACGATGCCGGCGGCGTTTTCGAGGCCGGCGGCGCTCAGAATCGAGCGCCCGGTCGAACCGGCGGACAACAGATGCAGCGGCTTCCAGCCGAGTTCCGCCACTTTTCGGATCGACTGCGACGACGCCTTGCCGGTCGAGATGTTGTAGAAAACATCGGCGCCCGACTTCGACAAATTGATCAGCTGGGAATCGATGGTCGGTTCGGTGAGATCGTAGGTCAGCTCCATGATCACCTTGGCGCTGCCGCCGGCATCCGCCAGCACCTTCTTGAACGGGCCTAAGAAGTCGCGGCCGAAATCGTCGTTCTGGTAGAGGATGCCGATCTTGGCGTTCGGATTCTTGGACAAGACATGCTTGGCGAGGATCCGTGCTTCGGTCGGATACAGCGGCAGGCCCGCCATGGTCCATTTGTTGTTCTTCGGATCGTTCCACTTCGAGGCGCCGGTGTTGAGCAGCAGCTGCGGCACGCCCTTCGAGTTGAGATATTTATGCACGGCGGTCTGCGGCGCGGTGCCGAGCGAACCGAACAGCGCCAGCACCTCCTCCTGCTCGACCAGTCGCCGCGTCGCCTCGACGCATTTCGGTGCGCTGTAGGCGTCGTCCATGGTGAGGAATTTTATCTTGCGGCCGTTGATGCCGCCCTTCTCGTTCAGCATCTGAAAATAGGCTTCACCGACCCGGCCGAGCACGCCGTAGAGCGAACCCGGGCCGCTGTGCGGCACGGTCTGGCCCAGCTTGATTTCGGTATCAGTTGCGCCCGGATCGTATTTTTTCCCCTGGGCGAAGACGTAAGGCGCCGGCAGCACGGAGGCGGCGATGGCGGCAAGAGCAGAGGCGCCGAACTCACGCCGTGTCTGTTTGTTTTTCATGGTTGTTTCTCCCGGAATTTGTTGTTGGATGCCTTGATCTGACATTCCTCCAGATCAGGCAAGAGCGGGCGGCGCAATGCCGCCTTGTGCCGGCGCATGCGGCATTCCGTGCAACGGCAAATCCGAAAATCAGCCCTTCGCCGCCACCGCGACCAGGCCCGGCACCTGCGCACCGCTCTCGGTGCGGGAGGATGCCGGCTCCATCCGCTCGGGCATGAGGCCGGCGCCTTCGATCAGCGCGCGAGCGCTGGCCGCGCTGTAGGCGTAACGCAGCCCCTCGCCCAGCACCACGCCCTCGCCGGCATGGCTTTCGAGCGTGAACGCGAACAGCCCGCCCGGGGCCAGCACGCGCACGACCTCCGCCAGCAGCGGCGCCATGTCGTGCACATAGACCATCACGTCGGCGGCGAGGATCAGGTCGGCGCTGGCGTCGGGTCTGCGAGCAAGGCCCTCCACGATCTCGGCGACGTCGAGTTCGGCGTAGAGGCCGGTCAAGCGGGCGAGCTCGATCATGCGCGGCGATAGATCAATGCCGATGATGTCACCGGCGACGCTTGCGAAGGCGCGCGCGGCAAGCCCGGTGCCGCAGCCGAGATCGATGACGCGGGCGAATGCCGGCGGCAGGCCCACAGCAGTTCGCACATCGAGCACCGCCGCCAGCAGCAGCGCCGGGCCGCGATAGCCGAGATCGTCGACCAGCGCCGCCTCGAATTTCGGCGCATATTGATCGAACAGCGCCGTCACATAGGTCGGCCGCATGCCCGCGAGACCGGCAGCGCCCAGCCGCATCAGGCGCAGGCCGGCGCCGTTGCGATCGCCGGGATCGGTGGTCTCCGCGGTGCGGAACGCCGTGATGGCGCCCTTGATGTCGCCGAGCAATTCGCGGACTTCGCCGAGCGTGAACCACGCCGTGGCAAAGTCGGGCGCCAGATCGGTCGCCTGGACGAACAGGTCCTCGGCGGCGACCAGATGGCCGCTCAGCTGCAGGTCGCGGGCAAAGTCGAAACGCCGGTCGGCGAGCATGTCGCCTGACGACATGAACAGGCGCGCGGGCATTCTTGCAAACCGATCGGTCGGAGTTGAATTTGCCGGGACGCGATACGCGAACAACGCCGGTGCCGGACCGTACAGCGAACCGGCGCGACAAGCTATGGCGATGCCAGCAGGCGCGGGGATTTAGGGGAACCGATTGCAGGTTCGGAGATAGGTTACGGCAAGACTCGAATGAAGCTGGGGCGGGACTATATACCTGACATGCGTCCGCAAGACATCCTGCTGCCAGCTCCTGCCGGCCTGTGCTGCAAGCCCGGCGGCTTCCATATCGATCCGGTGCGCCCGGTGGAGCGGGCCGTGATCACGCACGGCCATTCCGACCACGCCCGACCGGGCCATGGCGCGGTGCTGGCCACGCAGGAAACGCTCGACATGATGCGGTTGCGCTACGGCGACAATTTCGCACGCAGCACGCAGGCGATCGCCTATGGCGAGGAACTGCAGCTCGGCGACGTCAGGATAAAATTTCATCCCGCCGGCCACGTGCTGGGCTCGGCGCAGATCGCGGTCACCTGCAAGGACACCTGCATCGTCGCCTCGGGCGATTACAAGGACGCGCCCGATCCGACCTGTACGCCGTTCGAGGTGGTGCGCTGCGACGTCTTCATCACCGAGGCCACGTTCGGGCTGCCCGTGTTCCGCCACGGCGATGCGGCGGACGAGGTCAAAAAACTGATGGCTTCGGTGGCGCTGTTTCCGGAGCGCGCCCATCTGGTCGGCGCCTATTCGCTCGGCAAGGCGCAGCGCGTGATCGCGCTGCTTCGCCTCGCCGGCTACGACGCGCCGATCTACCTGCACGGCGCGATGGAGGCGATAACCCGCTACTACCAGAGCCGCGGCGTGGAGCTCGGCGATCTGCGCCCGGCCAAGGGCATGAAGAAGGCCGATCTCGCCGGCACCATCACGCTGGCGCCGCCGTCGGCGACGTCCGACATCTGGACCCGGCGGTTTCCCGATCCGGTCACCGCGTTTGCCTCGGGCTGGATGCGGGTCCGCGCCCGCGCGCGGCAGCGCGGCGTCGAATTGCCGCTGGTGATTTCCGATCACGCCGACTGGGATGGACTGACCGCGACCATCGACGCCACCGGCGCCCGCGAAATCTGGGTCACGCACGGCCAGGAAGACGCGCTGGTGCATTGGTGCAGGACCAAAGGCCTCGCGGCACGGCCGCTCGATCTGGTCGGTTACGGCGACGAGGACGAGGGCGATACTGTGCCGGCCGGGAATGCGGCGACATGAACCGCTTTGCAGAATTGCTCGACCGGCTCGCCTACGAGCCCGGCCGCAACAACAAGCTGCGGCTTCTCACCGGCTATTTTCGCGAGACCGAAGACCCCGATCGCGGCTACGCGCTCGCCGCGCTGACCGGCGCGCTGTCGTTCAAGCACGCCAAGTCAGGCTTGATCCGCGACCTGATCGCCGACCGCACCGATCCGGTGCTGTTCGCATTGTCGTATGATTATGTCGGCGATCTCTCCGAGACGGTGGCGCTGATGTGGCCGAAGGCGGCATCTTCTCCCCTCCCCCCGCTGGGTCCGCCGAAGCCACTTGGCGAAGGCGGGCGCAGCGGTGGGGAGCAGATCGGCCACAACAACCCGCCTCCCCCGACCCTTACCGAAGTCGTCACCACGTTGCGCACGCTAGGCAAGACCGAGCTTCCAAAACAGCTGTCGCGCTGGCTCGACGAGCTCGACGAGACCGGCCGCTGGGCACTGCTGAAACTCGTCACCGGCGCGATGCGGATCGGGATTTCCGCGCGGCTTGCCAAGACCGCCGCCGCGGCGCTCGGGGGCAAGGACCCGCACGAAGTCGAATTGATGTGGCCGGGCCTCAGCCCTCCCTATCTCGACCTGTTCGCGTGGCTGGAGGGCCGCGCCGAAGCGCCCGAGAATCTCGACCCCACGCCGTTCCGCCCCGTCATGCTGGCGCATGCGATCGAGGACGCGGATTTTGCCGGTCTCGACGCCGCCGATTTCATCGCGGAATGGAAATGGGACGGCATCCGGGTGCAGGCGGTCAGCGGTCGCGACGCGGATGGCGATATGCAGGCGCGGCTTTATTCGCGCAGCGGCGAGGACATCACCCAAAGCTTCCCCGACCTGCTGCCGTCCCTGCATCTGCCCGGCGCCATCGACGGCGAACTGCTGGTGCTGCGCGAGGGCCGCGTGCAGACCTTCAACGTGCTGCAGCAACGCCTGAACCGGAAAGTGGTATCGGCAAAACTGACCAGGGAATATCCGATCCACCTGCGCGCCTACGATCTGCTGTCCGAAGGCGAGGACGATCTGCGCGACCTGCCCTTCGTGGAACGGCGGACGCGGCTGGAAGCATTCATCAGGACGATCGACGATCCGCGTATCGATACTTCGGCGCTGGTGCCGTTCGCGAATTGGGAGCAACTGA
>NZ_JAUSLT010000009.1 GCF_030646015.1 Bradyrhizobium sp. | reverse complement strand
ACGCAGCCCATGAGCACGTCTTCGAGCTGGTCGGGAGCAGCGCCCGAGCGCTCGACCAGCGAATCCAGCACGGAAGCCGCGAGATCGGCCGGATGCCAGCCGGCGAGGCGTCCTCCCTTGCGGCCGCCTGCGGTGCGTGCTGCGGCGACGATATAGGCCTCGGCCATGAACGTTCTCCCTGATTGTTTTGGGTGGGGTTTGAATGATGGGCCGGATTTAAGTGGCGCAGGGGGATTTAGTCAATCAATCAATTAACTCTTGAGTGCGGCCACGGCATCGGGTTATCTGCGCCCGGATTTCCCGGCAGGCAGGACGCCCTGAGTAGGTCATGGAATCGCAGTTGAATACCAGCGTACCGACAAAGCTCCCGAGCGGAAAAAACTCGACGGCCGAGAAACTTCTGGTCGCGGCCAGCGAGTTGATGATCGAGCGTTCCTCGATCGACGTCTCGCTCAGCGACATCGCGCAGAAATCCGGCGTCAACGCCGCGCTGGTGAAATATCATTTCGGCAACAAGGACGGCTTGTTGCTGGCCCTGCTGGCGCGCGATGCCGCGACCGAGGTGGCGAACCTGGAATATCTGCTGGCGCAGCCGATCGCGCCGACCGCGAAGCTGAAGCTGCATATCGCCGGCATCATCCGCGCCTATCACCAGTTCCCCTATATGAACCGGCTGATCCATTATCTGCTGCATGAAAGCAGCGTGGACGCCGCCGATGAGGTCTCGAAATTCTTCGTCGCCCCGCTGCTGGATTTTCATCGCCGGCTGCTGGCCGAAGGCATCAAGGCCGGCGAGTTCCGCAGCATCGATCCCGTGCTGTTCTACACCAGCCTGATTGGCGCCTGCGACCATCTGTTTTTCGGCCGCCACGCGATGTCGCGCGCCACCGGCGTGGGACCCGTGACCGACGAGGTTTGCCGCCAGTATATCAAGCACATGGAAGCGCTGATCTGCGGCGGCATGCTGACCACGAATGAATCGGCTGCCGCTGCAGCCGAATGACTTTGCTTCAAGACGACCAAGCCTAGAGAAGAAACGCCCAAGGAAAGGTTCTATCATGCAGTTGAAAGACGTTGCCGTTCTCATCACCGGCGGTGGCTCCGGCCTCGGCGCCGCCACCGCGCGCGCCATGGCCGCCAAGGGCGCGAAAATCGGCGTGCTCGACCAGAGCATGGAAAACGCCGAGAAGGTCGCCGCCGAAGTGGGCGGCGTTGCCCTTCATGCCGACGTCACCAACGAGGATCAGGTCAAGGCGGCGATCGCCAAGGCCGAAGCCGCGCACGGCATCGCCCGCGTATTGATGAACTGCGCCGGCATCGGCGGGTCGCAGCGCACCGTCGGCAAGGACGGCGTCTATCCGCTGGCCAAGTTCGTCCGCATCATCAACGTCAATTTGATCGGCACCTTCAACGTGTTACGCCTTTTCGCGGAGCGCCTCGCGACCGAAGCGCCAGTCGGCGAAGAGCGCGGCGTCATCATCAACACCGCGAGCGTCGCGGCCTATGAAGGCCAAATCGGCCAGATCGCCTATGCCGCCTCGAAGGGCGGCGTGGTCGGCCTGACCTTGCCGGCGGCCCGCGATCTCGCGAGCCTGAAGATCCGCGTCAACACCATCGCGCCCGGCCTGTTCCTGACGCCGCTGCTGATGGGATTGAACGAGGAAGCCCGCAAGAGCCTCGGCGCCCAGGTGCCGCATCCGGCGCGGCTCGGCGACGCCTCCGAATACGGCAACCTCGCGGTGCACATCGTCGAGAACCCGATGCTCAACGGCGAAACCATCCGCCTCGACGGCGCCATCCGCATGGCGCCAAGGTAGGCTTCTCTTCCCTTCTCCCCCTGTGGGAGAAGGTGGCGCGAAGCGCCGGATGAGGGGGTCTCTCCGCAGGCAACCCCTCACCCAAGTGAATGCGACGCTGACGCCAGCGATGCCCTCTCCCACAAGGGGAGAGGGCGATGCGACTAGCACTGCGATCCGTGAATCCGTTGGGGTGAACGCGTGACAAGACCGCTGCTGATCGAACATGATGACGGCGTCGACACCGTGACGCTCAACCGTCCCGACAGCCTCAACGCGCTCAATCCCGATATGATCGACGCGCTCAATGGCTATTTCGAAGGCCTGCAGCGCAACCGTTCCACCCGCGTGGTGGTGCTGAAGGGGGCCGGCGCTTCGTTCTGCGCCGGGCTCGATCTCAAGCACGCCATGGCGCGCCGCGCCGGGCAGCAGGAACCGCCCGATGTCACCGAGTCGCTGGATTCGCAGCGCCGGATTGCCGACATCGTGCTCCTGATGCGGCGCTGCCCGCAGCCGATCATCGCGCTGGTGCAGGGCTCCGCGGCCGGCGGCGGCTTTGCGCTGGCGCTCGCCGCCGACATCCGCATCGCCACCCGATCGGCGCGGATGAACTGCGCCTTCATAAAGCTTGGGCTCGGCGGCTGCGACATCGGCACAAGCTATTTCCTGCCGCGGCTGGTCGGGGTCTCCGTGGCCTCCGAACTGATCCTGACCGGGCGGTTCATCCATGCCGAGCGCGCGCTGGCAGTCGGGCTGGTTTCGGAAGTCGTCGAGGAAGGCGGCCTCGATGCCGCGGCGGCGCCTTATGTCGAGGCGATGATGACGGCGTCGCCGGTCGGCCTGCGGCTGTCGAAGGAATGCCTCAACATGAGCGTCGATGCCGGCTCGATCGAGGCGGTGATCGCGATGGAAGACCGCAACCAGGTGCTGTGCAGCCGCTCGGAAGATTTCAACGAAGGCATCAGGGCCTTCCTCGAAAAGCGAAAGCCTGTGTATATCAAGCGCTAAGAAAAGGTCCGCAAAGGACCGGAATTCCGGGAGACGCAATATGAGTGGGAATGCCGCCGCGGTGCTGACAAAACCGGCCTTTCGCAAGATCGAATGGCTGGAGCGCGACATCGCGGTCGAGCGGCGGCCCGACGGCGTCATCATCCTGAAGTCGCGGATTCCGCTCAAGCCCTACGAGAAGCATATCCCGGCCTCATTGATAAAATGGGCGGAGGCCGCTCCCAGCCGGACCTGGCTGGCGCAGCGCGCCGGCGCCGACCGGCAATGGCGCAAGCTGTCCTATGGCGAAGCCAGGCGCACGGTGGACGGGCTGACGCAGGGCCTGCTCAATCTGAAGCTCGAGCCCGGCAGCCCGGTTGCCATCCTCTCCGGCAATTCGATCGAGCACGCGCTGATGACGATGGCGGCGATGCAGGCGCGCCTTCCGGCGGCCCCGGTATCCCCCGCCTATTCGCTGATGAGCCAGGATCATCTCAAGCTGAAATATCTGTTCGACCTGATCAAGCCGAAGGTGGTGATGGTGCAGGACGGCCCCGCCTTCGAGAAGGCGCTGAAGGCGCTCGATCTCGATGGCGTCACCGTGATCCATGTGGCGCGTCCGTGCGAGGGTATCGCGAGCATCGCCTTCGCCGATCTCGCGGCGACGCCTGTGACCAGCGACGTCGAGCAATCGATATCAGCGATCACGCCGGATACGGTGGGAAAGCTGCTGTTCACCTCCGGCTCCACCGGCATGCCCAAGGCGGTCATCAACACGCAAGCGATGATGTGCGCCAATGCCGCGATGATGATGCAGGTGCGGCCGCGCGATCCGAATGCGCCGCTCGCCACCTATCTCGACTGGATGCCGTGGAATCACACCATGGGCGGCAATGCGCTGTTCAATCCGGTGCTGACCGAGGGCGGCACGCTCTACATCGACGACGGCCGGCCGATGCCGGGCCTGATCGACGAGACGCTGCGTAACCTGCGCGAGATCTCGCCGACCTATTACGCCAACGTGCCGGCGGGCTATGCCGCGCTCGCCGCCGCGATGGAAAAGGACGACGCGCTGTGCCGCAGCTTCTTCCGCAATCTCGGCCTGATGGCCTATGGCGGGGCGCGGCTGCCCGACGATCTGTTCGACCGCATGCAGGCGCTGGCGGTGCGCGCCACCGGCGAACGCATCGTGTTCTATACCGGCTGGGGCTCGACCGAGACCGCGCCGACCTCGACCGGGACCTATTGGAACACCGAGCGCGTCGGCCTGATCGGGCTGCCGTTCCCCGGTGTCGAACTGAAGATGGTGCCATCAGGCGCGAAATATGAATTGCGGCTGCGCGGCGTCAACGTCACGCCCGGCTATTTCGGCCGGCCCGACCTCACCGAGGCCGCGTTCGACGAAGAGGGCTTTTACTGCATCGGTGACGCCGGCGTGTTCGTCGATCCCGCCGATCCCTTGCAGGGCATCATCTTCGCCGGCCGCGTGGTGGAGGACTTCAAGCTCACCACTGGCACCTTCGTTCATGTCGGTTCCCTGCGCACCGACGCCATCGCGGCAGCAACGCCTGTCGTGCAGGACGCGCTGGTCGCGGGGCAGGATCGCCCGTTTGTCGGATTGCTGGCCTGGCCCAATCTCCATGCCTGCCGGCAGATCACGGGCAATCCCGAAGCGACTTACGAGGACGTTGTAAAGCATCCCGAAGTGCTGGCTTGCCTGAAGCGCGGGCTGGAGGCCCACAACAAGTCGACCGCGGGCGCCAGCAGCATGCGCGTCGCGCGCGCCATGCTGATGACCGAGCCGGCCTCGATCGACGGCAACGAACTCACCGACAAGGGCTACATCAACCAGCGCGCCGGCCTGGAGCGCCGCGCGGCGCTGGTGGAGCGGCTCTATGCCGATCCGCCGGGAGAGGACGTGATTGTACTGCAATGAAGAATAACCGCCCAACCATCAACGTCGTCCCGGCGAACGCCGGGACCCATACGCCGTGGCGCTCATTGAAGGCAAGGTGGTCGACGCCTTTTGTCATCATGGACGCCGGTGGTTATGGGTCCCCGCGTTCGCGGGGACGACGACTAACAATAAACTCCTCACACTAGCCGAGTAACACGCCATGAACTTCGATTTTTCCGACGAACAAAAGCAGATGCGCGACGAAGCGCGGAAATTCCTCGCCGAAAAGTGCCCGCCCAAGGCGGTGCGCGCCGTGCTCGACGGCAATGCCAGCTATGACAAGGATCTGTGGAAGGGCCTTGCCGAG
Organism: Bradyrhizobium sp.; assembly: GCF_030646015.1. Lineage (GTDB taxonomy): Bacteria > Pseudomonadota > Alphaproteobacteria > Rhizobiales > Xanthobacteraceae > Bradyrhizobium. Next base: position 947 of record NZ_JAUSLT010000009.1, on the reverse strand, counting down.
ATGGGCTTTCTCGGCGTTGCGATCCCCGAGGAATTCGGCGGTGCCGGCGCCGGCCATCTCGAGCTCTGCGTGATTGCAGAGGAAATGGGCCGCGCGCTGGCGCCGGTGCCGTTTTCGTCGACGGTGTATCTCGCCGCTGAAGCCATCCTGCTCGCCGGCAGTGCCGCGCAAAAGAAAAAATGGCTGCCCGCCATCGCCTCCGGCGAAGCGATCGGCACGCTGGCGCTGTTCGAAGGCAAGGGCAATCCGTCGCCCGCCGCGATCAAGCTTGCCGCTTCCGGCGGCATGTTGAACGGCGTCAAGAAGCCGGTGCCCGACGGCGCCATCGCCGATTTCGCCGTGGTCGCCGCCCGCACCGGCTCGACCGGCCGCGACAGCGACATCTCGCTGTTCCTGGTCGATCTGAAAGCCGGCGGCGTCGAAGCCAAACCCCTGACTAATCTCGATCCGTCGCGCGGCCAGGCCGAACTCACCTTCAAGAACTGCAAGGCGGAGCCGCTGGGTGCTGCCGGGGAAGGCTGGAGCGTTCTAGCGCAAGTGCTCGACCGCGCCGCGGTGCTGATGGCGTTCGAGCAGGTCGGCGGCGCCGACCGTGCGCTGGAGATGGGCCGTGATTATGCGCTCGACCGTATCGCCTTCGGCCGCCCGATCGGTTCGTTCCAGGCGGTGAAGCACATGCTGGCCGACATGTATGTCTCGGCGACGCTGGCGCGTTCGAATTGCTACTACGGCGCCTGGGCGCTTTCGACCAACGCTGGGGAATTGCCGGAAGCCGCCGCCGCCGCCCGCATCAGCGCGACGCAGGCGTTCCAGCATTGCGCCAAGAACAACATCCAGGTCCATGGCGGCATGGGCTTCACCTGGGAATTCGACTGCCACATGTACTACCGCCGCGCCAACGCCACCGCGCTCGGGCTCGGCAGCCTGTCGTACTGGGAAGATCAGCT
>NZ_JAUSLT010000199.1 GCF_030646015.1 Bradyrhizobium sp. | reverse complement strand
CGGGTTCGGACCGCAGCCTGCTGCAATCGCCGCGGCTGACGCTGGCGATCGATGCCTTGCTGCGGGTCTATGACCATGTGGTGCTGGATGCCGGCACCGCTTCCGACCTGCCGGCCGAACTGCTGACGGCGCAGGCGCGCGCCGTGGTGGTGCCGGATGCCTCGATGGCGCCGGACGCCCGCACCCTGATGTGCGAGCAGCTGTGCGCGGTCGGCTTTTCCGAGGTGACGATGCTGAGCAAGCCGGTGCAGCCGTCATCGGATACGGTTCAGGTTGGTCCGCGGGTCGTGGCGGCGTAAGGCAGACTGCTCGCACACCCACCGCTGTCATCGCCCGGCGTTAGACCGGGCGACCCGTATTCCAGAGGCGTTTGAGATTATCCGAGAGGCCGCTGCGTACTGGATCGCCCGGTCAAGCCGGGCGACGACAGCGTCGATGTGTGGCGGTCTGTCAACGTCATTGCGAGGAGCTCTTGCGACGAAGCAATCCATTCTTGCGGAGCAAAAAAAGCTGGATTGCTTCACTCCGCTCGCAATGACGTTGATGGAGTCTTGCTCCGCGACGAAGATCCGCGCCTAGCGAAACGCCCCGCGCAGCTTCTGCGCCAGTTCGAACAGCGCCGGATTGTGCTTTACCAGATGCTTGGCGCGGTTGACGCCTGACATTGCGGCGGCGGCCAGCTTGCCGCGCAGGCTGAGCGGAATAAAACTGTCGAAGATCGGCTCGTCGTCCTTGCAGAACAGCCGCTTGTAGTCATCCGATCCGATCCCGAGGTCGAGCGCGCGATAGCCGCGTTCGGCATAGTGGTCGACGATGTCGCGCATCAGGATCAGGCCGGGGCTGTATTTGGAGTTGGCCGACAGCGTGTAGGTGTTGAACATCATGGAAAAGCGGTGGCCGTCATTGACGCCGGCGAAGATCGCAATCACCTCGTCGTCGCATTCGAGCGCGTGAATATCGATGGCCCGGCCGCCGTCCGCAAGCTGCGCCATGCAGGCGTCGCGGACGAACTCCTCGACGCCGGGGTCGGCGAATACGTTGGGCAGTTTCTGCTCCGCCATCCGCTGCGGCTTGATGATGAAGAACCAGTCGAGCAGCCGCTTGATTTCGGCGTCCGATGTCGCGACGTGAGAGCGATAGCCGGCAAGCGCCTGCAGCTTGCGTTCCTTGCCCTTGAGCCTGCGCCGGAAGGAACTCGAGATCCGCGCCGTCGGCGGCTCCTCGGGCACGATCTTCATCAGCGGACAGTCATTGGCCGAGGCCTGGTGCGGCAACAGCGCCATCGGGTTCGGTACGCCGTGCCAGGTCAACGGCTGCTGGCCCAGGGCCAGAACGTCGGCCTCGGCGCGCGCGCGTATCGCCGATATCAGGGCGTCGAGATCGGTCGCGCCGGCTGCGACGGCAAATTCCCGGTCCCACAGCGCCATGTTGAAGGTGGCGTGCTTGCCACCCATGAAGCTCGCGGTGCGAACGCCGTGCTCGTGGCTGAGCGTGAGCGGCAGCAGCAACAGCGGACGGCGCTCGGCGTCATAAGCGATCACGATGAAGGGACGATGGCCCTCGCGGGCGCCGACCTGCCGCTGCCAGGCACTGAGTAAATCGAAGCGCTGATACGGCGTGGAAAACTGCTTGATGTCTTCGAGGCTGCGCCAGATGCTCTCGGCCTGGCCGAGATCACCGAGAATATCCACGCCGGCGATGCGGCTGATCCCGGTCGATGCCGGCGCATGCCCCGTTCGGTTGTCGATCGCGGCGGCCATGGTCATCGCTATACCCGGATGTAGGAGATTATTTACATTTTTCGGCTTGGGCCGACCTTTGCAAAGAAATGTCAACAAAGAGTAAGGACAATGCTTGCAGCGGCGGGCGGGACGGCCGCATCTGGGGACGCGAATTTGTCATCCGAAAACCTCTTTCTGACTAGTCTCCGGCTGGAGCTGGCTTGGTTGTCCGGCCGGCATTGGCTGAGCGGCCGGGGCACGGGCGGCGCCGGCGTGGTCTTGCGGTTCGAACGGGTGCGGCCGCGGCGCGCCGGCCGTTTTCAACCGCTTCGCTCGCACGAAATCACGCCGGGATTTCTCGACCGCACGATCCGGGCCCTGAAGCGCTGGAAGTTCGATATCGTCTCGATGGACGAGGTTTGCCACCGCGCGGTCACGGCGCCCACGCCAAGGCGGTTCGTGGGCCTGACCTTCGACGGCGGCACCAAGGATATGATCGCATCGGCCTATCCGGTGCTGTCGCGGCACGGCGTGCCGTTCACGGTTTACCTGCCGACCGCGTTTCCGGACCGCCTGGGCGAAGCCTGGTGGCTGGCACTGGAAGCCGTCATCGCGCGCGAGGGCCGGCTCAGCCTGGTGATGGACCGCCACGAGCGGCACTTCGACATCGAAGGCAATGCAGAAAAATACCAGCTCTACGAATTTCTCTCGGGCTGGATGCGCACGCTGCCGCCGCCGGATCTATCGGCCGCGATCAACGATCTGTGCAAGCGATACTCGGTCAACCTCGCGGCGCTGTCGCGCGAAGCTGCGATGGACTGGGACGATCTGGCAAAACTTGCCGCCGATCCCCTGGTGACGATCGGCAGTGCGACGGTCAACTATTCCGTGCTGTCGAACCTGAAAGACGTCGACGCGCAGCGCGAGATGACGATGGGCCGGGCGGTCGCGCAGGCTGCATTCCACCGCGAGGTCAGGCATTTCGCCTATCCGTTCGGCGATCGCGCCGCCTTCGCCCGCAAGCATGTCCAGATGGCCGAGGAGGCCGGTTTTGTCAGTGCGGCGTCGGCGTTGCCGGGCGTGGTTCGGGCCGAGGGCCGCACCAATTTGCACGCGCTGCCGCGGCTTTCCTGGGACGGACGGCAACGCTCGCTGCGCGTCATGCGGGTGCTGCTGTCAGGCGCCGCCTTCGCACCGGTGGCGCCGACGCGGAGGTGGGTTCGGGACGAAGAGAATTGAGATCCTCATCCTGATCAAGATGAGTTCAGTCCCGTAGCCCGGATGGAGCCCTTGCGAAATCCGGGGCCGACCTCACCTCCGTTCCCGGATTGCGCCATCGGGCAGCGCTGCGCGCCGACCCGTTGGCTCCATCCGGGCTACGGCTAAGCATCCGGCTTCGACATCCAGCTGATGATCGGCATCGCCGGGAGCACCCATCCGATGCCGGCCACGACGTAGAAGATCGCCTGCAGCAGGCCTGAATTCGCCAGCCACGGCGTCTGTGCCACCGTCATGCCCAGCAGCGACCACACCACGACGAGCACGAGCAGGGCGATGGTTCCGATGAATTTGCGGGTGCGTATGGCCATGACGGAAATGTGCATTTCTTTGCGTTTGCGCAACTTGCGCGCGGGAAGGGGCGGACTATAAGGGGCGCGCCAGTTCAATCAAGCACGGCATCGATGACCGTTGTTCCCGCACAGCAAGCCGCCCCCCCAACCATCGCCGTCAGATGGTGGCTGCTCTCGATCGCCGCGCTGATCGCGATCATGGTGCTGGTCGGCGGCGCCACGCGGCTGACCGAGTCCGGCCTGTCGATCGTCGAATGGAAGCCGGTCACTGGTACCCTGCCGCCGCTCGGCGAGGCGCAATGGACGGCGGCGTTCGAGGCCTACAAGACCATTCCGCAATATCGCGAACTCAATGCCGGCATGTCGCTCGACCAGTTCAAGACCATCTTCTGGTGGGAATGGAGCCACCGGCTGCTCGGGCGCGTGATCGGGATGGCCTATCTGCTGCCGTTCCTGTGGTTTCTGTGGCGCGGCGCCCTCAGCGCGGAGCTGAAACGCCGGCTGTGGCTGATCTTCGGCCTCGGCGCGTTGCAGGGCGCGGTCGGCTGGTGGATGGTGGCGTCAGGGCTGACGCAGCGGACCGAGGTGTCGCAATATCGTCTCGCCACCCATCTGGTGCTGGCGCTCGTCATCTTTGCTGCCATCGTCTGGACGCTGCGGCGGATGGCGGGCCGGCCTCCGGCCATCGTCTCGGCGCGGCTGCGGATCACCAGCATCGCGCTGCTGGTGCTGACCTTCGTGCAGTTGTATGTCGGCGCGCTGGTCGCGGGCCTGCGCGCGGGACGGATTTACAATACCTGGCCCGAAATCGACGGCGCATTGATTCCGTCGGCGGCGCGGCTGTTCTTCGAAGAACCGTGGTGGCGCAATTTGTTCGACAACCCGCTGACTGTGCAGTTCGAACACCGGATGACCGCGTATGCGCTGTTAGTGTTGGCGATCCTGCATGCGGTCGATGCTATCCGCGCGCGGGCCGCGACCGCCGTGATCAGTGGCGCGGTATGGCTGGCGGCGGCGATGATCCTGCAGGCGGTGCTGGGCATCTTCACCCTCCTGTATCAGGTGCCGATCGATCTCGCTCTGGCGCACCAGGCCGTCGCCATGGTGGTGCTGACGCTGGCGATTTTCCAGGTCGAGCGACTGGCGGCGCAGCCGCAGGCCACGCCGCGAAAACTGAGTGTGCCTGCAGGACAGGCCGGTTGAACCGCTAGCACCAAGGGTTGCCGTAGCTGTTGAGGCCGCAGCCGTAACCATAGGACCAGCCGTTCCAGGTACCGAAATCCGGGCCGGCGAACCACGGACCCTGGTATTCGTAAGTGACCGGCAGCACCCCATAGCCGGGCCAGGCTGGATAGGCCGGCAGCCACGTGACGCCGACCGCGGGCGGAATGTAACGCACATATCCGGTCGACGGTGTGAACAGCACGTCGGGTCCGTCAACCAATGATTGGGCGGAAGGGTACCGCATCGCCGGAGCCACCGTCGTCCTGAATTTGTAATTCGCGCGCGGAAGTCCCGGTGGCAATTGGCCGGCGGCGCGTCGCGCCGCGGCCTTGCCGGCGGGGCCGGCAGCTTCCGCAGTGGAGGGGATCGCGAGCATCGCAATCAGAAACGGCATCATCCAGCGCAGCATGGCCAGCTCCGGGTTTGGACGGCCGCAGCATGCCATTTTTTGCCGGAACGGGGGATCAAATAGCGGGACGAGGGTTAACGCGAAAATGGCTGAATTCAGCCGGAGGCGCGTTGGCATCGTGATGTGCAAGTGAACGTGGATGACAAGGATGCAATCTCCGGATTTCTGAAAGTCCATTCATGCATGTTCCTTCCGGCGCCATCGGGATAAATCGGAACGTCCCGAGTTAGCGGACGTTGGATGTGGACCACTCAATCGAGGAGGAACACATGATCAAGAAATCTCTGCTTGTTGCCGGAACCATGCTTTTCGCAGCGTCGGCCTTTGCTCAATCGGGTACGTCGCCCGGCGCGTCCGGCAATGCGCCCGGTCAGCAGATGAACAACAGCACCACCAAATCGACAGGGCCTGGAGCATCTGAATATGCCCCCGGCCAAAAGATGCAGGATGCGAAAAAGTCAGGCGCACCCGGCGCTTCCGAATACGCGCCGGGCCATCAGACCACGACTGGCTCTTCCAAGACCAACACCAGGAAATAGTCCCTGATTGGTCGGAAAAAATGGGCTCGGCACTTGGTGCCGGGCCCATTCGTTTGCGCGCATACAGGCTGCATCCGGAGACGCATCATTTCTACGCCGTCAGCGCCTGCTCGAGATCGGCGATCAGATCTTCCTTGTCCTCGATGCCGATCGACAGCCGCACCACGTCGGGAGCGGCGCCCGACTTGATCTTGGCGGCATCGTCGAGCTGGCTGTGCGTGGTCGAGGCCGGATGAATCACCAGCGAGCGGGTGTCGCCGACATTGGCGAGGTGCGAGAACAGCTTCAGGTTCGACACCAGGTTGACGCCGGCTTCGTAGCCGCCCTTGAGGCTGAAGGTGAACACCGCACCGGCGCCCTTCGGGGCGTATTTGCGCGCGAGGTTGTTGTAGGGGTTGCCGGCGAGCCCGGAATAGTTCACCGCGGCCACCGCCGGATGGCCGGACAGGAATTCCGCCACCGCCTTGGCATTTTCGCAATGCTTGGCCATCCGCAGCGGCAGCGTCTCGATGCCGGTCAGGATCATGAAGGCGTTGAATGGCGAGATCGCCGGGCCGAGGTCGCGCAGGCCGAGCACGCGGCAGGCGATCGCAAAGGCGAAATTGCCGAAAGTCTCCTGGATCCGGATCCCGTGATATTCCGGGCGCGGCTCGCTCAGCATCGGATATTTGTTGTCCTTCGACCAGTCGAAGGTGCCGGCGTCGACGATGACGCCGCCGAGCGAGTTGCCGTGGCCGCCGAGAAACTTGGTCAGCGAATGCACCACGATGTCGGCGCCGTGGTCGATCGGGCGGATCAGATAGGGCGTCGCCAGCGTATTGTCGACGATCAGGGGCACGCCGGCCTTGCGGGCGACCGCGGCGATCGCCTCGATATCGGTGATGGAGCCGGCGGGGTTGGCGATCGATTCGATGAAGATCGCCTTGGTGCGCGGGGTGACCGCGCGCTCGAAGCTGGCGACATCGTCCGGATCGGCCCACACCACGTTCCAGCCGAAGCTCTTGAAGGCGTGGGTGAACTGGTTGATCGAGCCGCCATAGAGTTTTCGCGCCGCGATGAACTCGTCGCCGGGCATCAGCAGTTGCTGCAACACGACCACCTGTGCGGCGTGTCCCGATGCCACGGCCAGCGCGGCAGTGCCGCCCTCGAGCGCGGCAATGCGCTCTTCCAGCACCGCCTGGGTTGGGTTGCCGATGCGGGTGTAGATGTTGCCGAACGCCTGCAGGCCGAACAGCGAGGCGGCATGGTCGGCATCGTTGAACACGAACGACGTGGTCTGGTAGATCGGCGTCGCCCGCGCGCCGGTGGTGGGGTCGGGCTGCGCGCCGGCATGCACGGCGAGGGTGGAGAAACCCGGAAGGCGGTCGGTCATCGTTTTTCCTTTTTGGCGGGCCCGTCGCTGTGGTGTGGGAGCCTGGCGGCGCCGCGCAGGACGAGTGGCAAGGTGCGGTCTTGTAGTTCGAGGCGGTGCAATCCGCCTCGTCCGTTCGGGGGACATTCGCGGCAGGCGCGCCCGCCGTCAAGGCGATCGAGTGCCTCATCCGGTATTGAGAATGCTCGTGCTTCGCGGAGCCGCGTTCTCAAAAGATTCGGTTCGCATCGGCGTCAGGCGGGGTCGGTCTTGTTTTTCGCGGCGCGGTCGGACGCGGCGGTCTCGCCGCCGCCGAGGCTCGTTCGATTGAGCGACAGCCGCATGCCCTGGGTCGGCATCGGCGCGCGCTTCGAACTCAGGGTGCGCGAATTGACGCCCATCCAGGAAATCTCCGAGGACAGTCGGCCATATTCGATCTTCGGGCAGCGGTTCATCACCACCTTGATACCGGCCGCCTCGGCTTTCGCCGCCGCGGCATCGTCGCGGGCGCCGAGCTGCATCCAGATCACCTTCGGCAACGGATCGAGCCGCAGCGCCTCCTCGACGACAGGCATGATGTGGCTCGAATTGCGGAAGATATCGATCATGTCGACGGGACGGCCGATATCCGCGAGCGAGGCGACGAAGGGCTTGTCGAGCAGGTTCTTGCCGACATGACCGGGATTGACCGGAATCATGTCATAGCCGCGCTGCGCCAGATATTTGAACGCAAAATAGCTCGGCCGCACATTGACCGGCGACGCGCCGACCATGGCGATCGACTTCACGCCGTTGAGGATGCCGCGGATGTAATTGTCGTCGTAATTGTCGTGGTTCATTCAGAAAAATTCCCGGTTCCTCATGGTGAGGAGCGCGTCTTCGCGCGTCTCGAACCGTCTGGCACACTGCCTGTTGCCATCCTTCGAGACGCGGCGAAGGCGCCGCTCCTCAGGATGAGGCGTCTATTTATCCTGCCATGTCGGCGCACGCTTTTCGATAAACGCGCCGATGCCTTCCTCGGCGTCGCGGGCCATCATGTTCTCGGTCATCACTTCCGCCGCGTAGCGATAGGCCTCAGCGAGGTTCATTTCGGCCTGGCGGTAGAACGCTTCCTTGCCGAGCTTGATCGTATAGGCGGATTTCAGCGCGACCTTCTGCGCCAATGCGATCGCGGCGTCGCGTTCGGTGCCGGCGGCCACGACGCGGTTGACGAGGCCGATGTCGCGCGCCGTGATTGCAGCGATCGGCTCGCCGGTCAGCAGCATTTCCATCGCCTGCTTGCGCGGGACGTTGCGCGACAAAGCCACCATCGGCGTCGAACAGAACAGCCCGATATCGACGCCGGGCGTGGCGAAGGTCGCGGCCTCCGACGCCACGGCGAGATCGCAGCTCGCCACCAGCTGGCATCCGGCGGCGGTGGCGACGCCCTGCACGGCGGCGACCACCGGTTTCGGCAGTTGCACGATCGCCTGCATCATGGCGCTGCAGGCGTTCATGAGGGTGGCAAAATAGGCGCGGCCGCGATCGGCATCGCTGCGGCGGGCAGTCAGTTCCTTCATGTCGTGGCCGGCGGAGAAGGCCGGGCCGTTGGCCGCGATCACCACCGCGCGCACGCTGGCATCGTCGTGGATTTGGTTGAGCGCGCCGTGCAGTTCGGCGATCAGGCCTTCCGACAGGCTGTTGCGGGCCGCGGAGCGGTTGAGCGTGAGCACCGCGATGCTGCCAACCGTTTCGCGCAGCAGGATCGGGGATGGCGGCGTAGCGGCGCGGGCGGTTTGGGCGGGCATCGGAAATTTCCACTAGGGCAGGTGCGTCACCATAATGTAACAAGCCCAGCGAGGCGAGGGCAGGCGGGAGCGTAACGGGAGCGACATGGCAGTTGTGAAAATGAGCGTGGCTGAGCTGGAGGAGTTCCTTCGTGTCGAATTTCCACAATCCTTCGGCAGCGGCGACACCACCATCGAGAGCGCCGACGGAACGACCTGCCTGCTGCGGCAGCGCTACAGCGCGCGGATGCTTCGTCCGGGCGGGACGGTTTCGGGGCCGACGCTGATGGCGCTGGCCGATTGCGCCATGTATGTGGTGCTGCTCTCGGCGATCGGCCCGATCGGTCTCGCCGTGACCACCAACCTCAACATCAATTTTCTGCGTAAGGGGCAGGCCGGCCAGGATATCCTCGCGGAAGCCCGGCTTTTGAAACTCGGCAAGCGGCTGGCGGTCGGCGAGGTCAATCTGCTGTCGGGAACGTCGCCCGATCCGATCGCCCATGTGACATCGACCTATTCCATTCCAAAACCTTAGGGTTTTAGACGGTAATATAACACCATATTTATAAGCTATTGTTTTCGCTAGGAGAATTATGCGTCATGGGCGTTGACGCGTACGGTGGAGCCATCTAGAAACCGCGCAGTTCGGCGCTGATGCGCCTGATGTCCCCTTTTCACGGATTTCCTCACATGAAAACGTTTTCGGCCAAGCCCGCCGAGGTGACGAAGAAGTGGGTGCTGATCGACGCCAAAGGTCTGGTTGTCGGCCGGCTCGCCACCATTGTCGCCACGCGCCTGCGCGGCAAGCATCTCCCGATCTACACGCCGCATGTCGATTGCGGTGACCATGTCATCATCATCAACGCGGCGCATGTCGTGCTGACCGGTCGCAAGCGCGAGAACAAGGTGTATTACAATCACACCGGCTTCATCGGCGGCATCAAGGAACGCACCGCGAAGTCGATCCTCGAGGGTCGTTTCCCCGAGCGCGTGGTCGAGAAGGCCATCGAGCGCATGATCCCGCGCGGCCCGCTCGGCCGGGTGCAGATGGGCAATCTGCGCGTCTATGCCGGAGCCGAGCATCCGCATGAAGCCCAGCAACCCGAATCGCTCGACGTCGCTTCGATGAATCGCAAGAACATGAGGGCCGCATAAGATGTCCGATACCATGCAGTCTCTCGACCAGTTGTCGGCATTGAAGACGGCCGCGCCGGATTCGCCGAAATACGTCAAGAAGGTCGACAAGCAGGGCCGCGCCTACGCCACCGGCAAGCGCAAGGACGCGGTTGCCCGCGTCTGGATCAAGCCCGGCGCCGGCAAGGTCATCGTCAACACCCGTGAGGTCGAAGTCTATTTCGCCCGTCCGGTGCTGCGGATGATGATCCAGCAGCCGCTGGTCGCCGCCGCCCGCGCGGGCCAGTACGACGTGATCTGCACCGTCGCCGGTGGCGGTCTGTCGGGCCAGGCCGGTGCCGTGCGTCACGGCATCTCCAAGGCGCTGACCTATTTCGAGCCGGATCTGCGCGGCGTCCTGAAGAAGGGCGGCTTCCTGACCCGCGACTCCCGCGTTGTCGAGCGCAAGAAGTACGGCCGCGCCAAGGCCCGCAAGTCGTTCCAGTTCTCGAAGCGCTGATGGCTTCGACCGGGCAGCGAATGCTGCCTGCCGGGAATACCAAAGGGCGCCCCAGGGCGCCCTTTTTGCTGCGTATTTGCCAAGCAGTTGACGCAGTTTTTCCTGAAAAGTTTCGTATGCGTGCAAACGAATTTCGAACAGGCGCGGTACTAGCGTGCGCCACGGTGACGGCGCGGGGCTGATTTCAAGCGCGCCGGCTGCCGGCGCATCACAAACTTCCGGTGGACCATGTCGCTCGATATTTCCACGCTGTATCTCGTTGCCACGATGGTTGCGGCCATGCTGGGAGCCATGCTGCTGTTTTTCGGCAAGCAGGAAAACATCCCGGCGCTGAAATGGTGGGGCACCGCCTATCTGCTCGGCGCGGCATCCGTCGCGCTGTGGACGCTCGCCGCCGGCGCGCTCGGCGAACTGCTTTCGCTGGCGCTCAACGCCGTCGGCTTCGTGGCCTGCGGCATGGTCTGGAACGCGTCGCGCGTCTTCCACGGCCGCAAGCCGAATTGGCCGGGGCTGGTGCTGGGCGCGATCGCCTGGATCGCCGCCGTCATGACGCTGGCGCCGGAAGCCTCCGCCATGCGCATGACGATCGGCGCCGGCATCGTCGCTGCCTATGCCGCGCTGACCGCCACCGAGCTGTGGTCGGACCGGCGCAGGGCGCTGCAAAAGCGCTGGCCGGCCATCGTGGTGCCGATGCTGCACGGTTTCGTGCTGATGCTGCCGATCCTGCTCGGCGATCTCCTGCACGCGCATGATGCAACGTTCTCCGGCAGCATCTGGGTGACGGTGTTCTCCATCGAGCTCGTGCTCTACGCGGTCGGCACCGTGTTCGTGATCTTCATGCTGGTGTCGGACCGCGCGGTGACCGCGCACAAGACCGCGGCGTCGATGGATCCCCTGACCGGCATGTTCAACCGCCGCGGTTTTGCCGAGGCGTGTTCGCGGGTGATCGACCGCGAGGCCAATGCCGGCCGTCCGGTCACGGTGATGATCTTCGACATCGACCATTTCAAGTCGATCAATGACCGCTTCGGCCACCCGGCGGGCGACGAGATTCTGAAGCTGTTCGCCGCCGTCGTGGTCAACGGGCTGCGCATCTCCGACCTTTCGGGACGAATCGGCGGCGAGGAGTTCGCCGCCTTGCTGCCCTGTTCGCTGGAAGAGGGCGTCGTCGCCGCCGAACGCGTCCGCGAGGCGTTTGAAGGTTCGGGGATCGTCGACGAAACCGGACCGGTCGACACCACCGTCAGCATCGGCGTGGCCGGCGGCCCGGCCGGCACCGAGCTCGAGGTGTTGCTGGCCGCGGCCGATACCGCGCTCTATCAGGCCAAACGCGGCGGCCGCAATCGTGTCGAGGCGGCGGAGGAGCTGCCGCTGTCGCTGGAAAACTGGCGGCGCAAGACCGCGGGCATTTCGCGTCAAGCGCCGAAGCCGGCGGTTACGCAACCCGCGTAAGCGCGGGCGGTAACCTTGCGTTTACCATTCCATCGATATCATGCTGCCCATGAATACAGCCCCCAGCCATCGCGCCAACGCCGCCCTGATGTCGCTCGAAGCCGCAGCCGCATCGGCGCGCGGCGGATTCGCCTGCATGTTCTCGACGTCGGACGAATATGAGACGGCGCTGATCAGCGAACGACGGGCGCAGGGCCGCTACGGCGCACCGCGCAGCCACTGGCCGCTGGCGATGTTCGCCAGCTGCACCCTGATCGTCGCAGGCACCGTGCTGCTGTTCAGCTGAATGTGGCCGCGAAACTGATATGCCGGGGCGCCGCAAGGCGCCCTTTTTCTTTGCGACCGGCTGCGCTAGAGACGTCCATTCTCCAGCGAAAGGCCGCCCCCGATGATCACCGAAATCGCACAGATCGACATCAAGCCCGGCTCCGAAAAGGATTTTGAGGCGGCGGTCGCCAGGGCCCGCGCAGCCTTCGGCCGCGCCAAGGGGTTTCTCGGCTTCGAACTGCATCGCTCGATCGAGAAGCCGCAGCGTTATCGCCTGATGGCCAAATGGGAAACGCTGGAGAACCACACCATCGATTTCCGCGGCTCGGAGAATTTCACGGAATGGCGCGGGCTGGTCGGGCAGTATTTTGCCTCGCCGCCCGAGGTCGAACATACCGAGACGGTGCTCACCTCGGCGGTTTGAACCCGGCCGTAGCCGAATCAGGCGGGCTTTTCTCCGCCTTGAAATGATCGATCATGACCTTGGCGATCGCCATCAGCGGCAGCGCCAGCGCCAGGCCCCAGATGCCGAACACGACGCCCAGCAGGATCTGGAAAGCGAATAGCGTGGCGGGAGGAATATCCAGCGCGTGACGCTGGATGATCGGGGTCAGGATGTAGCTTTCCAGCGCGTGGACGCCCATGAAGAGCACGAACGCGCTGGCGCCTGCGACCCATCCGGAGGCGAGGCTCGCCAGAACCACGATCAAGCCGCCGATCAGCGCACCGATGGTCGGAATAAAGGCCAGCAATCCGGCCTGGATCCCCAGAATGAACGCGCTCTGGATGCCGATGAGCTTCAGGCCGATCCAGGTGACGAAGAACACCGCGAGCATCGTGACGATCTGCGCGATCAGCCAGCGCTCCAGCGTTTCGCCGATGCGGTCGACGATCGCGGTCGCGCGGGCGCGGTGCCGCGCGGGGGCCATGTACAACAGCCCTTTTCGATAGACCGCGGGCTGCGCCGCGAACGCCAGTCCGAGAAACAGCACGATGAAGAAGTTTCCGACCGCACTGACGGTGCCGAGCAGCACTTTCAGGGTCTGGCTCACGATGGCGCCGCCACCGGAGGCGATGGCGCCCGCGCTCGGAAGATTATGCGGCACCGGCGCTGCCGGCGTTGCAGACGTTTCCTGGGTCGACGAAGCGGTCGGCGCACCGATATTGCCGAGCTCGAGATAGCTGGTATCGATGCCGTTCTTCTCCAGGAACGCCTTGACGTTGACCAGTTGCGATTTGATCGTGTCGCTCAGCACGGTGGCCTGTTTCGCGATGGTGGCGCCGCCGAGGAACACCACGCCCGACAGCATGCCCGCCAGCACCAGGCAGACGAGGGTCAGCCGCAGCGCTTGCGGCAGCCTGACGATGGTGCCGAGCCGGCTGGTCATCGCGTTGAGCGCGACGCCGAGCAGCATGCCGGCGAAAATCAGGAACAGCGCCGCCGCGAAATGCCAGGCGAACAGCAACAGGGCTGCGAATGCGACGACGCCGATGCCGCCGACCGATATCGACCATGCCAGGTCGTTGCGGGCCCGAAGTCGATCGTCAGCCGAGACTGCCACGTTGATTCCCCCTCAAACCGATTTCCGGCGGCACTCTTGTGCGAAATGCGCCCGGGATCAAGCGCGGAAGGCGCCGGTTTGACGCTGGCGCGTCGGTTGTGCAAAGCGGGGCGCAGGATCCGGCCGCGGGTCGGCGAGGGATGATCGGTATGAACTTCAAATACGTCGGTCCGCTGCTGTTGCTGGCCGCGCTTGTCATCGGCGACCAGATCAGGATCAACCGGCCCAATCACAAATACCGCCTGACGCTCGAGGTGGAGACGCCCGAAGGCGTCAAATCCGCCTCCGGCATCATGGCGGTCCATCCCGACCGAAGCTACAGCCGCGGCGGCAAGACCAGCACCAAAGGCGATGCCGTGTTCGTCGATCTCGGCGGCGGCAAGAACCTGGTGGCCTTGCTGGCGCATATCGACAAATCGCTCGAACTTGACGAGATCAACTACGTGGCATTGCGCGCCTACAAGGCCGCGGGACGCAATGTGTCGTTCAACCAGATGAGCCGAATGACCGGCACAGTGCCCGTGACGGGGGAGGTGATCCCGGTGCTGGTCAGCTTTACCGATCCCGCCGATCCCGCTTCCGCACGCCGGGTGCAACCCGACAATATCGAGAGCGTGCTGGGGAAGGGCATCCGGCTCCGCGGCATTTCGGCCGAGGTGCTGCCGAATGGCGTCTGGCCGCTCGATTTCGGCGGTCCGCTGGGCGATCCCGTGACCCGCGGCATCGAGGCCAGATTGCCGTGGTTGAATGGCGCTGACGATGCGGCGGGCAAGGCGGCGGAAAAGGCGCTCCAGGCCGCGGGAGTGCGGACCGGCGAGGTCATCGATTCCAGGGATGCTTTCACACGGAAATAGCAATGCAGGCCGGCGCTCCGGCGTGGCATATTGATCCGGTACGGGGCGGCAGGCATGATCCAGCCCGACTAATCTATGCGAGATTTGCGACGTGAGATTGGAAGCCAGGCAATGAGGAGGCCGGTCGTCGGGGTGATCGCCAACGCCTATCGCGTCGAGGATCGGTTTGCGACGCAGATGACCGGCGAGCGCAATCTTCGCGCGGTGGCCGAAGTGGCCGGCGCGCTGCCGTTGATGTTCGCCGGCTGCTCTGAAATTACCGATATCGGTGCGCTGCTGGATGTGGTCGACGGCGTGATCCTGACCGGCGCCCGCGCCAACGTTCACCCGACGCATTTTCGCGCCGAACCGCACCCCAGCCACGAGCCCTACGACCTGCAGCGCGATGGCCTGGCGCTGGCGCTGTCGCAGGCCTGTGTCGCGCGCGGCATACCCCTGTTCGGCATCTGCCGCGGCCTGCAGGAGATGAACGTTGCCTTTGGCGGCTCGCTGCACCCCGAAATCCGGGAATTGCCGGGGCGCATCAACCATCGGATGCCGCGGCTGGAGAGCGGCGAAATCCATCCCGATCCCACGGTGGTTTTCGCCGACCGCCATGACGTCAATCTCGTTGCCGGCGGCGCCTTTGCAACGCTGCTGGGGTGCGAGACCATCCGCGTCAATTCGCTTCACGGCCAGGGCATCCTGGAGCCCGGCGAACGGGTGGTGGTCGAGGGGGTCGCCGAGGACGGCACGATCGAGGCGATCCGGATTGCGGATGCGCCGGGCTTCGCGCTCGGCGTGCAGTGGCATGCGGAGTACGATCCGCAGCGCAATCCGATCAACCGCGCGCTGTTTCAGGCGTTCGGCGACGCGCTGGTCGCGCGCCAGCGGGCCGGCTAGCCGTCGGGCTGCGCTCGCGCTGGCCGAATTCCGGCAGGTATTTGTCGGTCGATGCATGGGGACGGCGGGCCCGTAATTTTACGGGGCTGGAGATTGATGTTGATGATCGCGATTTGGGCTAATGAGGCCGCGGGCATTGGATATGGTGTTCACTAAATACGGCACCATCGCTGTCCGGTCATCCAGCGCAAGAAATCAATAAATCGAGAACAGGGCGAAACAAGTGCTCGGTGGAATGAGGCTGTCGACCCGGCTGGCGCTTGCGATGGTGTCGCTGGTCCTGGTGACGACCGCCGTTCTGAGCTTCATCACATATCACTCGGTTACCGAGGCGGCGATTCCGCGCGCGCTCGATCGGCTGGCCACCCAGGCCGCGTTGAGCGCCGCCAGGCTGGAAGCGGCCCTGGACGGAGCCCGCCGGGACGCGTTGATGATCCAAAGCGGAGTCGGCGTGGCGCAACTGGCAGCCGGTGTCCTCACCACGCTGCCGGCCGAGAAGCAGTTGCGGGAAAGCATCGAAGCCCGATTTGCGTCGATCCTGCGGGCGAACCCGGAATACGCGCAGTTGCGGATCATCGGTGCCGCCGATGGGGGGCGCGAAGTGGTACGCGTCGATCGCACGGGTCCGGGCGGCGCATCGCGCGCCGTGCCCGACGCCGAACTGGTCCGGGTGGGGGACCGCGATTATTTCAAGCGCGTCATCAACCTCGCGAAGCCTGACGCTTACCTCTCACCGATCGGGTCCGAGACCGACGGCAGCCCGGGCAAGGCCGCGACGGTTCTTGTCGGCATGCCGCTGCGGACACCGGACGGCCGGCAATTCGGGATCTGCGTTATCGATCTGGATTTGAGTCCCGAGCTGGAGCGCATTCGCGCCGATAGCCTCGATGGGAGCGCGATCTCCATCGCGAACGGCGCCGGCGAATATCTTGTTCATCCGGAGCGAATCCGCTTCTCCGCATCCGGGGTACGAGCGCGCGTCCAGGACGATTTTCCAGCATTCGATCTCGCCCTGGCGGCCGGAGCCGCTCACAAGAGCGAAGTCCTGAAGGATCGAAGCGGCGCACGATTTGGCGTCGGCTGGGCCCCCGTGACGATTGCGGGCGGGCCTGGATTGACGATCCTGGTTGCCGCCAAGTACGCGAGCCTCGACCTCGGTCTGGCGGCTGTCAACAGCGCCGCACAGATCGGGGGCGGGCTCGCGATCTTCCTTGCGATTTTGGTCGCGCTCCTGCTGGCCCGCTCGCTGTCCAGACCCCTGGTGCAGATAACCGATGCAGTGAAGGGGCTGTCGCGTGGCGAATTGAAGGTGCTGCCATCGGGAGGCGGTGCCGAGGTCCGTGTTCTCGCCGAGGAATTCGCGGGAATGGCAACCGAACTCAGGGCGAAGCAGGCGCTGCTCGAAAATATCATCGCAAGTATCGGCGATCCCGTGCTGGTCGCCGACAAAAGCGGCCGGATCGTCATTGCCAACGCCGCTGCCCAGCGCCTGCTCCAGATAGTGCCGGGCGCCGATCCGGCCGACGCGTTGCGCCGGTTCAGCTATTTCTATCCGGACGGCGTGACGCGCCTGCCGGCTGCGGGTTCGGCGCTGGCGCGGGCGCTGGGCGGCGAAAGCGTAGACGACATGGAATTCGTCGTTCAAGCGGAGACGTCCCGCGATCAGGCTTACATCGTCGCGAACGCAAGGCCGCTAAGGGACGAATCCGGCTCGCTGCGCGGGGCAGTGACCGTCTTCCGCAACATCACGGAACAGAAGCGAGCACATCAGTCGTTGGTCGACAGCGAGCAAATGGCGCAGGCCATTATCAACACCGCACTCGATGCCTTCGTCCAGATCGACGACACGGGCACCATCACCGAGTGGAGTCCGCAGGCGGAGGCGATGTTTGGCTGGACCCGTGCGGAAGTTGTCGGCCTGAGCGCGCGCGAGGTGATCGTTCCGCAACGACGGCGCGAGTTGAACAGGCAACAATTCATACAATTCCTGAAGGAGGTGGATACCGGCTCGCGGGGCTGGCGGTACGAGGCGCCCGCACTGAGACGAGACGGCACCGAGATCTTCGTCGAAGTGTCGATTGCGGCGTTACGGCGCGGCGACGGCTACATCATGAACGCGTTTTTCCGGGATGTCACCGCCAGGCTGGACGCAGAAGAGCAACTGATCCAGGCACAGAAGATGGAATCGGTGGGCCAGCTTACCGGCGGTATCGCCCACGACTTCAACAACATGCTTACGGTGATCACAGGCACGATCGATATTCTCGCCGAAGGCGTCAAGGACCGGCCGGATCTTGCCTCGATTGCAAAGATGATCGCCGAGGCGGCCGACAGGGGATCGGAGCTAACGGCGAATCTGCTCTCCTTTGCAAGAAAACAGCGGCTGCAGCCCGCTACGACGGACATTAATGAGCTCGTGAAAGAAGCCGCCAAATTGCTGGAGCCGACGCTCGGAAGGCAGATCGAGATCCAGACGAACCTGAGCGACTATCTGTGGCTGGCACATGTCGATCCCGGCCAACTCAGCTCCGCACTCGTCAACCTCGCCATCAATGCCCGCGACGCCATGCCCGACGGCGGAAAATTGACGTTCACAACCAACAATATCACGTTGGACGGACCGGCCGGCGCAGCAAGGGGGGTCGATCATCCCGGCGACTACATCATCGTCGATGTGACCGACACCGGCACCGGTATTCCCGACGCGATCCGCGACAGGATTTTCGAACCGTTTTTTTCGACCAAGGAAATCGGCAGGGGCACCGGGCTCGGCCTTAGCATGGTGTTCGGGTTCGCCAAGCAGTCCGGCGGCAATATCGAGGTTCGCAGCGAGGCAGGTCGCGGCACCAACTTCAGGATCTATTTGCCACGAGCCGAGGAGGGCGGCCTCCGGCCGCCGGCGACGGAAGATCTGCAATCGCCGGGCGGCGCCGAAACGATCCTCTGCGTGGAGGATGACCCGAGCGTGCGGGCCTATGTGATCGCTCAGCTTCAGAGCCTTGGTTACAAGGTCCTGGTGGCTTCGAATGCGGCCGAAGCCCTGGCGATTGTGGATACGGGGGCTGAATTCGATTTGCTGTTCACCGATATTGTGATGCCGGGAAAATTGAACGGCAGACAGCTCGCCGAAGTGATGGCCGCGCAGCGGCCGTCGCTGAAGGTGTTGTTCACGTCGGGCTACACCTATGATGCGCTCATCCGTCATGGCCGGCTTTCGTCCGACATTCCCTTGCTGGTGAAGCCGTATCGGCGGGCAGAACTCGCGCGCATGCTGCGTCTCTGCCTGGATTCATCGGCCGGCGCCACAAGCGATCCCATACCGACCCCGTATTCCGTGCAGGAAGAGCGCGACCGCTTCTTGGGAACGCCGCCGGAGTAGCCGGGATGGCCTGGCGCGCCCGCCGCGACGCGACGTACTCAAGGTGTCGGCGGCATCGGCCGCCGGACGAGGGCGCCCCCTTGATCATCGTGCCCTCCGGCATTTTTCGCGGCGCGCCCAACCCGAACGCGGCCAGACTGTTCCAGAGTTTCTTCTTCGGCATCGAGGCCCAGCAATTGCTGGTCGATACGTTTGCGCATCGCTCGTTCCATGCCCAGGTCAAGGAGAAGCCGGGCCACACGCCGCTGTCGGCGCTGAAACTGCTGAAGCAGGCAAGCCGACATCACGGGCACCCGGGCCGAGGTCTGCTTTTGACCCGGAGCGACATCATCAGAGCACGCAGCCGTTGCGGCTGGAGCGAGCTACGGTCCCCGGCGTGTTCGCGCTAACATTTCAGATGGAAGCTCGCCGAACATTTCGCGGAAGTCGTTCGCGAAGTGGCCGAGATTTCCGAAGCCGCATTTGAAAGCAATTTCGGAGACGGAAGTTCGTTGATTTGCTTCCTGGAGCATCTTTTTCGCATGCTGCAATCGCACCGTTTTTGCAAATGCCATTGGAGTGTATCCACGGCTCTTCCTGAAAGCCGCGTAAAGGCTACGGATGCTCGTGTTGGTCTGCGATGCCAGCTCGTCGATGGTGATGGCGCGATTCCATGATGCCTCAATATATTCTTCCGCCAGCCGAACCACGCGCGGTGCTGCGTCCTTTGCGGGTGCCTCCAAAAATTCGCTAAAGTTATGCCGGTGGGCTGAAAGGAAGGCCATCATAAGTGCCTGCTCCAGCTCTGTAAGAACAGCCTCCGGCAACTGAGCGGCTGTCGAATTAAGCTGGTTGGCGAGGAACACGGTCAGGTCGCGCAAGACCCGTGAGCTGGGCTCAATCGCGGGCGCAAAGGGGTCGAGTATCAGGGCGCCCCGCGGCTTGGCCCCCAAGAGGGTCAGCAGTGCCTTCTCTAGCGCTGCGGTGTCTATTCGAAGGAGGAGCTGTTCATAGCCGGGTTCGAACACGACTCTTATTGGTTGCCCGGAAGGCACGATGCAAGGCCGCTGCGCACTGACCGGAATGCCACGGCCCTTGAGAATGGTGGCGGCTCTGCCCTTGAGAGCAATCTGCAGCCGAGCAAAATCGGACTCCGGAAAGTCGACGATTGTCTTCGCGCCATACCCGCAGAAGCCAAGGCTCACATTTGTGAGCCGAAGATAGTTGGCCACACCTTCAAAGCCGTCGGCATCAGGGACCTCAAATCCGCTTGCGCCGTAGACCGTAAACAGCGCATGGCGCATCTCTTCCGGATCGTCCGTCCGAATGACGGGAGACCGACTTAACGGCCGTTCAGGGTTATCCAACATAGTGAAAATAACCTACGCGGTTGCGCCGCCCGGCAGAACCCATTCGCAGGCAGCAAAATCAAATCGCACGAAAAAATGCCTTTGGCGCTGATCCAAATCAACTGCCCCGGGTCAGTTGCTCAAATTCTGCCAGGAATATCCAATTAGTGACGCTTCGAATTGAGCAGAGCTTGCAGATCTTGGCGCTAGAAAACCCTTCAAGCCAGCGCGCCGTGCGCAGTAATAATTCTTCCAATGTGGCTTCAGGGCGCAACGGAGTCGCTGCGTTTTTGGCTTCCCGCCCGCTGCGGAAGAGGGGTCAAGCTATGGCTGATGCGATGGAAACCTTCATCGCCAATCAAAACATCATGCGCTACAAGTTGCTCATGCGAAAAGAAACGCACCCGGACAAGCGCAGAATATTGCTTCAGTTGCTTGCTGACGAAGTCGAGAAGCTTCCCGAACCTATCAAGCGGGTCGAGATACTCAGGGCAAATCGGATTTCGATCACCTGATAATATTTTCGTCAGTATGGTGGAGACAACCCCCATGAGTCCCCTACACCATACTAGACGACTTAGGGGCCGTCGAACGCCGCATTCGACGGCCCCAGTCTTTTCAAGAATGGAATCGACAGCGTCCCCGACGGTTCCAGGTTTTCACGAACGAGCGTGGCAGCGATTTCCAATGCAGCACCTGCAACATTCCCCTAGCCCCCTAGAGATGACACCGAAGGCCGGGGCGCCGTGCGAGATATGCGCACGCCCCTTGAGAGGTGCTGATCTACTTCCAAAAGTGACGGTATACCGTTGCGATCACTGGAAACGGTTCGAGACCCAAACTGCATGCGTTTCATTTTAGCCGTATGCGTAAGAGTGCTTTCAAGGATATCGCGATGATGGATTGGAAAGAACTAAGCCGACAGGACCAAAGAACTCTTCAGCGTTTGTATGGTGGCGGATCGCTGCGCAACTGTGATCCCGACATAATTTCACGCTTGCAACAATTGGGCCTGATCGAGGGAAAAGAACGCCGCGAACGGCTCAGCCCTTTCGGCCGGGCATTGCTCGATCACACGCATGCTCGACTGAAAGTGCGATTGGGCGCTCCCTGAGGTCTGACTTGAGTCCGGAATACGCACCAAAGCGGTCGTCGACTGACCACTCTGAATCTATGGTTTCAAGCATCGTTCCGCAAACAAAAGGCGCCCCAACCGGAGCGCCTTTCGCATTTCGCGGGCCGTGATATCCGCGAGGCAAGTGCCCCGCGGAAAAATCACTGCGAATAATACATGTCGAATTCGACCGGATGCGGGGTCATTTCGAAGCGCTCGACTTCGGTCATCTTCAGCTCGATGAAGCTGTCGATGAAGTCGTCGTCGAACACGCCGCCGTTCTTGAGGAAGCCGCGGTTCTTGTCGAGATTTTCCAGCGCCTCGCGGAGAGAACCGCACACCGTCGGAATCGTTTTCAGCTCTTCCTTCGGCAGGTCGTAGAGGTCCTTGTCCATCGCCGGACCCGGATCGATCTTGTTCTTGATGCCGTCGAGGCCGGCCATCACCATCGCGGCGAAGGCGAGGTAGGGATTGGCCATCGGGTCGGGGAAACGCACCTCGACGCGCTTGGCCTTCGGGTTGGTGGTGTAGGGGATGCGGCAGGAGGCCGAGCGGTTGCGCGCGGAGTAGGCGAGCAGCACCGGGGCTTCGTAGCCGGGGACCAGGCGCTTGTAGGAGTTGGTCGACGGGTTGGTGAAGGCGTTGATGGCCTTGGCGTGCTTGATGATGCCGCCGATGTAGTGCAGGCAGGTCTCGGAGAGGTCGGCGTATTTATTGCCGGCGAAAACCGGCTTGCCGTCCTTCCAGATCGACTGGTGGACGTGCATGCCCGAGCCGTTGTCGCCATAGACCGGCTTCGGCATGAAGGTGGCGGTCTTGCCGTAGATGTGCGCGACCTGATGGATGCAGTATTTATAGATCTGCATCTGGTCGGCCATCAGCGTCAGCGTGTCGAACTTCATGCCGAGTTCGTGCTGCGCGGAGGCGACTTCGTGGTGATGCTTCTCGACCTTGACGCCCATCTTGGCCATGGCGCCGAGCATTTCCGAGCGCATGTCCTGCACCGAGTCCTGCGGCGGAACCGGGAAGTAGCCGCCCTTGGTGCGAACGCGGTGACCGAGATTGCCGCCCTCATATTCGGTGTCCGAATTGATCGGCAGTTCCGATGAATCGAGCTTGAAGCCGGTGTTGTAGGGGGTGGTCTGGTAGCGGACGTCGTCGAACACGAAGAATTCGGCTTCCGGTCCGACGAATACGGTGTCGCCGATGCCCATCGACTTGACCATCGCTTCGGCCTTCTTGGCGATGCCGCGGGGGTCGCGGTTGTAGGGCTCGCCGGTGCTCGGCTCCAGCACGTCGCAGGTGATGACCATGGTGGTTTCGGCGAAGAACGGATCGATCGTCGCGGTGACGGGATCGGGCATCAGGGTCATGTCGGACTCGTTGATCGCCTTCCAGCCGGCGATCGAGGAGCCGTCGAACATCGTGCCCTCGGCGAAGATTTCCTCGTCGATCATGCCGATGTCGAACGTCACATGCTGCCACTTGCCGCGCGGATCGGTGAAACGCAGGTCGACGTATTTGACGTCGTTGTCCTTGATCGATTTCAGGACGTCTTTGGCGGTCTTCATGAATACCCCTTTTGGCTTACAGGTCGACGAGATCCGGCCGCGGGCAGCGACCGTCGGTCATGCTCATTACAATTGGGCCAAGCCCAATACAATATCAGAGGCTCGATTCAGATGGCATCCAGCCCGGATTCACCGGTTCGGATGCGGATGGCTTCCTCGATGTTGGAGACGAAGATCTTGCCGTCGCCGATGCGCCCGGTCTGGGCGGCGCGCCGGATCGCGTCGATCGCCTTCTCGACCAGGTCATCCCCGATCACGATCTCGATTTTGACCTTGGGCAGAAAGTCCACGATGTACTCGGCGCCGCGATAGAGCTCGGCGTGCCCCTTTTGCCGGCCAAAGCCCTTGGCTTCGGTGACGGTGATGCCCTGCAGTCCGACTTCCTGAAGCGCTTCTTTCACCTCGTCGAGCTTGAATGGCTTGATGATGGCTTCTATTTTTTTCACTGAACGCCTCCCGGGCACTTCCATATTGCAGACTGCAGCTTTGTACACCGGACACACTGATTCACTTGGCGGTCAGCACGACGGTTCAGAGCCGGCTTCCCCAAAAGCAGGGTCTATGCCAAGTTGTTAAAGTGCCTGATTTTGAAATGTTATCAGACTTTTAACGGGCATGGACCAGCGCCTGGAGTAGTATGCCCATGATACTGAAGCCTGTTAAATAGGCAAACAGGTCAATCGGTGTGCAGCCGGCGCGGGTCAAGTGTGTGCGCGAGACGAGTAATGCCTCAGGATGAGGCGCGTGGATCGGGAATTCGGCATGGAAGTTCTCACGACCGCCGAGATGGAACGGGCCGATCGGCTGACCATCGCCGCGGGCACTCCGGGATTCGCGCTGATGCTCAGCGCCGGCCAGGCGGTGGCCGAGGCCGCGATGGATCTGGTGGAGGAGGGGCCGATCGTGGTGGTCGCCGGCGCTGGCAACAATGGCGGCGACGGTTTTGTGGCGGCGGCGGAGCTGGCGGCGCGCGGCCGCGACGTGTCGGTCATCCTGTTGTGCGAGCGCGATAGTCTGCAGGGCGATGCGGCTTCGGCGGCGAGGGGCTGGAAATTTCCGGTGCTGCCGTTCAATCCGCAGGCGATCGGCAAGCCCGCGCTGATCATCGATGCGCTGTTCGGCGCCGGTCTCAACCGCCCGGTGGAGGGCGAACCCTACGCGATGATCGAGGCGATCAATGCCAAAGGCGCCCCCGTTCTCTCAGTCGACCTGCCGAGCGGCATCAACGGCACCACCGCCCTGGTCATGGGCATCGCCATCAACGCCACCGAGACGGTGACGTTCTTCCGGCGCAAGCCGGCGCATTTGCTGATGCCGGGCCGGATGCATTGCGGCCGTCAGGTGCGTGTCGCCGATATCGGCATCGACGCTGATGTGCTCGCCGAGATCAAGCCGCAGACCTTCGAGAACGTTCCGCAAAGCTGGCGCCCCTCGTTTCCGGTGCCGCGGATCGACGGCCACAAATACGCCCGCGGCCATGCAATCGTCGTGTCAGGGGATATCGCTGCGACCGGCGCGGCGCGGCTGGCGGCGCGGGGCTGCCTGCGCGCCGGCGCCGGGCTGGTGACGCTGGCAACGCCCCGGGATGCCCTTGAGGTCAACGACGCGGCGCTGACCGCGGTGATGGTTCACGCCATCGACACCGTGGTCGAGTTTGCGGAATGGCTGACCGACCACCGCCTCAACGCCCTCGTGATCGGCCCGGGCACCGGCGTTGGCGACCGCACCCGCGATTTCGTCCTCACCGCGCTGTCGGCGCAGCGGCGCCTCGTGCTCGATGCCGATGCGCTGACCAGCTTTGCCGCGGCCCCCGATCGTCTGTTCGAGGCGATCATGGGTTCGCATGACAAGCAGATCGTGCTGACGCCGCATGAGGGCGAGTTTCCGCGGTTGTTTAGCGATATCAGCAACAAGCATCCCAATCGCTCGAAACTGGAGCGGGTGCGGGCCGCCGCCGAACGCAGCGGCGCCGTGGTTCTGCTCAAGGGACCGGACACGGTGGTGGCCTCGCCGGACGGGTGCGCCACCATCGCGTCCAACGCGCCGCCCTGGCTGGCCACCGCCGGCGCCGGCGATGTGCTGGCGGGCATGATCGCAGCGATGCTGGCGCAAGGCGTGCCGGCGTTCGAGGCTGCCTCGATCGGCGCCTGGATGCATGGCGAGGCCGCCCGCGAGGCGGGCCCGGGCCTGATCGCCGAAGATCTGCCGGAGGTGCTGCCGGCGGTGTTCCGCAGGCTCTATGACGAGTTCGGGATCGATTATTGAAGAGCGCTGCAGCGACTTAAAGCTTTGCCGCAAGTCGCTCACACCAGATATTTGGTCACTTCCGTCTCGTTCCAGGTCAGCCCAAGGCCGGGGCCTCGCGCCGTCACCGTGCCGTCGACGATCCTGATGGGTTCGGCCAGAACGGCGCGGGCGAGGTCCAGCACCTCGAGCCAATGCGCGGTTGGCGTCACCGCCAGCATGTGGGCGCTGGCCTCGGCAAACAGGTGGCTGGACATCGGGATCGAGGCGGCCTCGGCCTGACCGGCGATGCGGAGCCAGCCGGTGACGCCGCCGCACTTCATCAGGTCGGGCATGATGAAATCGGACGCGCCGGCGGCGATCGCTTCGGCAAAGCCGCGCGGAAACCACCAGTTCTCGCCGGCCTGAATCGGGGTCGGGGACATTTCCCGCACCTTGGCGTGGCCGAGCAGGTTTTCCTGCGCTACCGGCTCCTCGATCCAGTGCAAATCGTAGGGCGCCAGCCGTTCGATACGGCGGGTCGCCTCAGCAGGATCGAGCGATTGGTTGAAGTCGATCATGAGCGCGATGTCAGGGCCGATGAGGTCGCGAACCCCTTTGACGACGCGCTCGTCATTGGCGGCATCGCCGTCGCCGCCCTTGATCTTGATGCCCTTGAAGCCTTGGTCGAGGGAGCGCTTGAGGTCTTTGGCGTCGGCCTTGGGATCGACCACGCCGTAACTGTCATAGGCCCGGATCGGCCGCGGCGAGCCGCCGAGCAGGGTGGCCAGCGGCTGGCCCGCCGCCTGGCTCAGCGCGTCCCAGAACGCCATGTCGAGGCCGGACACCGCCATGCCGACCAGTCCCTGCCAGCCGAGCAAGCGGAATTTGGCATCCATCGCCGCCATCAGGTCGACTGGCGCGATGGCCTTGCCGGTGAGGTCGCGGCCGATCTCCTCGATCAGCAGCACCAGCGGTTTCAGCGTCAGCCGGGCGTAGGCGAAGATGTAGGAATGTCCGGTAACGCCCTGATCGGTCTCGACATCGATCAGCACCAAAGGGGCGGCTTCGATCACGCCGAAGGCGTTTTTGACCGGCCGGTTGATCGGCGCGACGACGGCGCGGGCCCTGACGCTGCGAATGGTGAGAGTGGTTGTGCTCATGCTGGGTTCCTCACTCGACACTGTACCACCTGACGAGGCGGGGCGCCGCCCAGTCGGTGGCGACGGATTCCATCAGCCAGCGGCCGGCATATTCGGCCAAAAATGCGATCCGCTGGGTCTGGCCGGGCTCGATCGCCAGCGTGTCCAGCCAGAACGGCTTCCAGCCGTCGTCGAGCCGGTCGAGCAGGCGGAAATGATGGCCATGGAGATGGAACACGGTGGCCAGTTCGGCGCGGTTGGTCAGGGCCAGCACCACGACGCGGCCCGCCTTGGCGCGGAACACGGGAGCGGCGGAATTGACAAAATTCGCCGGGGTCACCCAATCGGCTGGTGGCCCGCCGAGGGCCAGGTCGATCCGCGCCGCGCTCTTGAGATCGAGCCGGTCTGGCAAGCCGTTGGAGGGCAGTGCCGGAGCGGGCATCCGCGGGGCGCGCCGTTCCACATAGCCTGAGATCGCGAGGGTTCCGATCGGATGGGCTTGCTTGCCATCATGGAGCACGATCGACGACGTCGTCCTCGTTTCGACAAACGCGTCGACGCGCCCCCCGGGGGCCAGCACCAATGCGCCGTTGCGGGCGAGGAACGGTTCGGAGGGCTGGCCGTCGATTGCCATGACGCGGAGGTCGTGGTTTTCCAATTTAACCGCCAGAACAGTGCGTTGCGAGCCATTGATAAAGCGGAGGCGCAGCCGCTCATTGCCGAAGGCTGAGAGCTCGAATGCGGTGCGGCCGTTAAGGGTGTAAATCGGCGCGGTACCTTCCGGATCCATCCCCGGCGCGATCGCGGTTCCGTCCGGGCGCAACCGCCAGTCCTCGATCAGCAGCACCTCGTCGCGATCGACGGCCACCGGCTCGCTCTCGCTTACGATCAGCGCCCGGGCCCCGGATGGGCGCGCCTGACCGTCGCCAAGCAGCCGGACGTCGCACAGGAAGGTGCCGGCGTGACGCAAGGGAATCACTAGCGTTTCCTTGGCCCCTGATGGCAGCGGCGCCCGCGCCGCCAGCGGTTCGGCGGCCGGGACGCCGTCGATCCCGCGCCAGCTGGTGGCGGTGGGAACCGGAAGTGCGTTTGCGAGCGCGACCTCCAGCGTCTCGCCGCGCCTGAACCTGAGAGCCGTGCCAGATGCCGGTCCCCCAAGCGTCCAGATCGGCGTTTCCGGCGCTCCCGCGCGCAGAGCGATAACGCCGTCTTTGGCCTGCAGCGCCAGCGATGGGCGCGCCTGGGCCGCCGCGATCGCGGGCAAGGCCGGGGCGAGGGCGGTGGCGCCCAAACCGGCCAGGAACTCGCGTCGGTAAAGCCGGAGATTGCGATCTGCCATCGCCGATCCCGACCATTTTTGGCTTGAGAAGTCCAGTCGCCACAGCTACGTCCTGAAGGCTCGAAAACGGCCATTTTTTTGCTGCGAACCGGTGCGCCCATGTTATAAGCCCGCCGCCCGCCGCATCGCGGCCGAACGAGATGCTAACAGCGGGCGTGGCGGAACTGGTAGACGCGCTGGATTTAGGTTCCAGTGACGATAGTTGTGGGGGTTCGAGTCCCTCCGCCCGCACCAAGCGCTGACTGCGTTTGCAAAGGATTGCTGGAGGACCTGTCTCCAAAGGGGTGTAACCTCTGACGAAATGGGGCCGCCGAACCACCGGCGCAGGTTTCAAAACCTCGCGCCGACCAGATTGACAATGTCCGGGCCGCGAAAGGCCGGACCAAGCGGGAAGAAGATGGACGCCATGCAGGTCACAGAAACCCTCGTCGAGGGCTTGAAGCACGAATTCCAGATCAGCGTTCCCGCATCGGATCTCGATGCCAAGGCGGACGTCAAGCTGGTTGAGCTCAAGGACAAGGTCAAACTCAACGGTTTTCGCCCCGGCAAGGTGCCGGTGAGCCACCTCAAGAAGGTCTATGGCCGCTCCGTGATGGCCGAGACCATCGACCAGACCATCCGCGACACCAACACGCAGATTTTTACCGAGCGCGGCTTTCGCCTCGCCACCGAGCCCAAGATCACGATGCCCACGGAGGCCAAGGAGGTCGAGGACATCCTGGCGGGCAAGTCCGATCTAACCTACACCGTCTCGATCGAGGTGGTGCCCGCGATCGCGCTGGCCGATTTCAAGAGCTTTACCGTCGAGAAGCCGGTCGTTGAAGTCACCGACGCCGACGTCGACGAGGCCATCAAGCGCATCGCCGACCAGAACAGGCCCTACGCCGCCAAGGCCGAGGGCGCCAAGGCCGAAACCGGCGATCGGGCCACGATCTCCTTCAAGGGCAGCATCGACGGCGTGCCGTTCGAGGGCGGCACCGGCGAGGGCATCCAGGTCGTGATCGGCGCCGGGCAGTTTATTCCCGGCTTCGAGGAGCAGCTGATCGGCATCGCGGCCGGCGAAACCCGCACCCTGAAGGTCTCGTTCCCGAAGAACTACGCCAGCGAGAAGCTCGCCGGCCAGGCGGCCGAGTTCGAGACCACCGCGACCGCGATCGAATCGCCGCAGGACAGCACCGTTGATGACGAGTTCGCCAAGACGCTCGGCCTCGAATCGCTCGACAAGCTGAAGGAAGCCGCGCGCGAGCGGCTGGTGGCCGAATTCGCCGGCGCCACCCGCCAGAAGGTCAAGCGCATGCTGCTGGACCGGCTCGACGAAGCCCACCGCTTCGAGGCCCCGCCGTCGCTGGTCGAGGAAGAGTTCAACCTGATGTGGAACTCGATCAAGGCCGAGATGGAGTCCGGCGGCAAGACCTTCGCCGATGAAGACACCACGGAAGAGGCCGCCAAGGAAGAATACCAGAAGATCGCCGATCGGCGGGTCCGGCTCGGCCTGGTGCTGTCCGAGATCGGCGAGAAGAACAAGATCACGGTCACTGACGACGAAGTCAGCCGCGCGGTGATCGAGCGCGCGCGCCAGATGCCCGGCCGCGAGAAGGAAGTCTGGGACTACTATCGCAGCAATGCCAATGCGCTGGCCCAGCTTCGTGCACCGATCTACGAGGACAAGGTGGTCGATTTCATCCTCGAATTGGCCAACGTGACCGAAAAGAAGGTCACCCGCGAGGACCTCTACAAGGACGACGACGCGGAGAAGAGCGCGGCCTGACCTGACAGATCTGTCAGGCCGGCGTTAAGGTTGAGGAGCGAAACCGGCATGGCGACGGCATCCGTCGCTATGCCCGGCCGTGCGAATCAGCTTCAACTGCACCGAATTCCGCACGCTTTTGCCCCGGTCTTGTTACCGGGGAATTGGCCCATATCTGAGCCATGTCTTTTTAAGCCATGTCTCTTCTAAGCCACGTCCTTGAAGTCCTGCATCACGGGACGTTCGTCCATGCCTGGCAAATCTCCCGCTTGGCTGATGGGTGTCCGCCTCCAAAACCTTGGGTGAACAATGCGCGATCCGGTCGAAACCTACATGCAACTCGTGCCGATGGTGGTCGAACAGACCAACCGTGGCGAACGCGCCTACGACATCTTTTCGCGCCTCCTGAAGGAACGCATCATCTTCCTGACCGGACCGGTCGAGGACGGCATGTCGACGCTGGTGGTCGCGCAGCTGCTGTTTCTCGAGGCCGAGAATCCGAAGAAGGAAATCTCGATGTACATCAACTCGCCCGGCGGCGTGGTGACCTCGGGCCTTGCGATCTACGACACGATGCAGTTCATCCGTCCGCCGGTGTCGACGCTTTGCACCGGGCAGGCGGCTTCTATGGGCTCGCTGCTGCTGGCTGCCGGCCACAAGGATATGCGCTTTTCGCTGCCGAATTCGCGCATCATGGTGCACCAGCCCTCCGGCGGCTTCCAGGGCCAGGCCACCGACATCATGCTGCACGCCCAGGAAATCCTGAACCTGAAGAAGCGGCTCAACGAAATCTACGTCAAGCACACCGGCCAGACCTTCAAGGCGATCGAGGATGCGCTGGAACGCGACAAGTTCCTCACCGCGGACATGGCTCGCGACTTCGGCATTGTCGACAAGGTCATCGACAAGCGCCAGGAAGAGCCGACGCCCAAAACCCCGTAATTGACCGGCGCGTCGACCTGAAGTCACCTCGCCGGTGGACCATTCCGGCCGCCGGCGGGACATCTATGCCCCCAAATGGGCGGCAAGTTCCGCTTTCGTGCTGGTTTGGCGGCGTGGCAATCGCGCAACGCCCTGATGATTTCGGCAGGCTCGCCTCGCGTGAAAGCCGCAAATCACGGTATTGTCACGGGTACCGACGGTCCGGACAATTAGCGAATTCTTGATAGTCGGGTGCGACCATGGTTGGCTAGCTGGGTTAGGTTATGCTTGCTGGGGATTCGAGTTAGCCGCGATTCGTGCGGTATCTGAAGCTAGGGTCTTTTTTGGTACGGATTTTGCTCTATCTAGAACTTGTGCCGGCCAAGTGCCGGAATGGGACGATCGAGCGGACGAGATCGAACGGCGGACGGAGATAAGAATGAGTAAGGTCGGCACGAGCGACTCCAAGAACACGCTGTATTGCTCGTTCTGTGGCAAGAGCCAGCATGAAGTCCGCAAATTGATCGCGGGTCCCACCGTATTCATCTGCGACGAATGCGTTGAGCTGTGCATGGACATCATCCGGGAGGAAAACAAATCCTCGCTGGTGAAGTCGCGCGACGGCATCCCGACCCCGAAGGAAATCTGCAAGGTCCTCGACGATTACGTGATCGGCCAGAGCCACGCCAAGAAGGTGCTCTCGGTCGCCGTCCACAATCACTACAAGCGGCTCAATCACCAGACCAAGCACAACGACGTTGAACTCGCGAAGTCGAACATCCTGCTGATCGGTCCGACCGGCTCGGGCAAGACGCTGCTGGCGCAGACGCTGGCGCGGATTCTCGACGTGCCGTTCACGATGGCGGATGCGACCACGCTGACCGAAGCCGGCTATGTCGGCGAGGACGTCGAGAACATCATCCTGAAGCTGCTGCAGTCGGCCGACTACAATGTCGAGCGCGCGCAGCGCGGCATCGTCTATATCGACGAAATCGACAAGATCAGCCGGAAGTCCGACAACCCCTCGATCACCCGTGACGTCTCGGGCGAGGGCGTGCAGCAGGCGCTTCTGAAGATCATGGAAGGCACGGTTGCGTCGGTGCCGCCGCAGGGCGGCCGCAAGCATCCGCAGCAGGAGTTCCTGCAGGTCGACACCACCAACATCCTGTTCATCTGCGGCGGCGCCTTCTCAGGCCTGGAGAAGATCATCTCCGCGCGCGGACGCTCGACCTCGATCGGCTTCGCGGCCCAGGTGCTGGCGCCGGAAGACCGCCGCACCGGCGAAATCTTCCGTCACGTCGAGCCCGAGGATCTGCTGAAGTACGGCCTGATCCCGGAATTCGTCGGCCGCCTGCCGGTGGTCGCCACGCTGGAGGATCTCGACGAAGCTTCGCTGAAGAAGATTCTGACCGATCCGAAGAACGCGCTGGTGAAACAGTACCAGCGGCTGTTCGAAATGGAGAATATCGAGCTCACCTTCGCCGACGAGGCGCTTGGCGCGGTTGCCCGCAAGGCGATCGAACGCAAGACCGGCGCGCGCGGACTGCGCTCGATTCTCGAAAGCATCCTGCTGGAGACCATGTTCGATCTCCCGGGTCTGGAAGGCGTCGAAGAGGTCGTCATCTCGCGCGAAGTCGTCGAGGGAACCGCTCGTCCGCTTTACATCTATGCCGATCGTTCCGATCGCGCCGTCGAGAGCAGCGCCAGCGCCTGAGGGCGCGTCCGCGTGCTGTCGGATTAAGTTTTCGTAAGCGTCGGCCGCCGGTTTCGGCGGCCGCTGGTAGCGTAGGCTTTTATCCGCGTTGGCCCCTGTTGGCGGGCTCTTTCCTGCGACTTGACACCCCCATGGCCGATAGCCACCTAATGCTATCGGTGATGAAAACCTGACCGTAAGATTCGCCGCACACGATCCGGAAAACGAGGCCACGACGTGGTCATCCGAGCCGGAATTGACAGGCACCTTGTGGCGGTTGCGCAAGCTCGCGGACTGCGTGCAGGGGGGCACAACAAAAGGAACAGGCCATGACGCCTCCGAAACCCCGGCCATCTATCGTTCACGGCGAAAGCCACTCCTATCCGGTGCTGCCGCTGCGCGACATCGTGGTCTTCCCGCACATGATCGTGCCGCTGTTTGTCGGCCGCGAGAAATCGATCCGGGCGCTCGAAGAAGTCATGAAGAATGACGCGCTGATCATGCTCGCGACGCAGAAGAATGCGTCGGACGACGATCCGAACCCGGACTCGATCTACGAAACCGGCACGCTCGCCAGCGTGTTGCAGCTGCTCAAATTGCCCGACGGCACCGTCAAGGTGCTGGTCGAGGGGCTCGAGCGCGCACGCGTGCAGAAATACTCCGACCGTGCGGAATATTACGAGGCGACCGCGACAGCGCTCGCCGACACCGACGCCACGTCCGTCGAGGCGGAAGCCCTGGCGCGCTCGGTCGTGTCCGACTTCGAGAGCTATGTGAAGCTCAACAAGAAGATCTCCGCCGAAGTGGTCGGCGTGGTGCAGGCCATCACCGATTTTGCAAAACTCGGCGACACCGTGGCCTCGCATCTCGCCGTCAAGATCGCCGATCGCCAGGGCATCCTGGAGACGCTGTCCGTCACCGCGCGCCTGGAGAAGGTGCTCGGCCTGATGGAGAGCGAGATCTCTGTGCTCCAGGTGGAGAAGCGCATCCGGACCCGCGTCAAGCGGCAGATGGAGAAGACCCAGCGCGAATATTATCTCAACGAGCAGATGAAGGCGATCCAGAAGGAGCTCGGCGACGACGAAGGCCGCGACGAGCTGGCCGATCTGGAAGAGAAGATTGCCAAGACCAAGCTTTCCAAGGAAGCACGCGAGAAGGCGCAGCACGAGCTGAAGAAGCTGCGCCAGATGTCGCCGATGTCCGCGGAAGCCACCGTCGTGCGCAACTATCTCGACTGGCTGCTGTCGATCCCGTGGAACAAGAAGTCCAAGGTCAAGAAGGATCTGGCCGCGGCCCAGGCCGTGCTCGACAACGACCATTACGGTCTGGAGAAGGTCAAGGACCGCATCGTCGAGTATCTCGCGGTGCAGTCGCGCGCCAACAAGCTGACCGGACCGATCCTGTGCCTGGTCGGGCCTCCCGGCGTCGGCAAGACCTCGCTCGGCAAGTCCATCGCCAAGGCGACGGGGCGCGAATTCGTGCGCGTTTCGCTCGGCGGCGTGCGGGATGAAGCGGAGATCCGCGGTCACCGCCGTACCTATATCGGCTCGATGCCCGGCAAGATCATCCAGTCGATGCGCAAGGCGAAGACCTCGAACCCGCTGTTCCTGCTGGACGAGATCGACAAGATGGGCGCCGATTTCCGCGGCGATCCGTCGTCGGCTCTGCTCGAGGTGCTGGACCCCGAGCAGAACGGCACCTTTGCCGATCACTATCTCGAGGTCGATTATGATCTCTCCAATGTGATGTTCATCACGACCGCGAATACGCTGAATATTCCGGGACCGCTGATGGACCGCATGGAGATCATCCGGATCGCCGGCTACACTGAGAACGAGAAGGTCGAGATCGCGCGCAAGCATCTGATCCCGAACGCGATCGCCAAGCATGGCCTGGATTCCAAGGAATGGTCGATCGACGACGACGCGTTGCTCTTGATGATCCGCCGCTACACCCGCGAAGCGGGCGTGCGGAACCTCGAACGTGAGCTCTCGACACTCGCCCGCAAGGCGGTGAAGGAGCTGATGATGTCGAAGAAGAAGTCGGTCAAGGTCACCGAGAAAACCCTCGAGGAATTTCTCGGCGTGCCGAAGTACCGCTACGGCGAGATCGAGAGCGAGCCTCAGGTCGGTATCGTGACGGGCCTGGCCTGGACCGATGTCGGCGGCGAGCTGCTCACCATCGAAGGCGTCATGATGCCCGGCAAGGGCAAGATGACGGTCACGGGCAATCTGCGCGACGTGATGAAGGAGTCGATTTCGGCGGCGGCATCCTATGTCCGCTCGCGCGCCGTCGGCTTCGGCATCGAGCCGCCGCTGTTCGACCGCCGCGACATCCACGTCCACGTTCCCGAGGGGGCCACCCCGAAGGACGGACCGTCGGCCGGCGTTGCGATGGCGACCGCGATCGTTTCCATCATGACCGGCATCCCGGTCCGGCACGATGTCGCCATGACTGGCGAGATCACGCTACGTGGTCGCGTGTTGCCGATCGGTGGCCTGAAGGAGAAGCTGCTGGCGGCGGCCCGTGGCGGCATCAAGACGGTGCTGATCCCCGAGGACAACGCCAAGGATCTCACGGAGATTTCCGATGCGATCAAGGGCGGCATGACCATCATCCCGGTGGCCCGGCTCGACGACGTCGTCTCCAAGGCGCTGGTGCGACCGCCGGTGCCGATCGTCTGGGAAGAGGACACCAAGGTGCCGGTGAAGACCGATGCCACGGATGAGGCGGCGGGTGGCCTGACTGCGCATTGAGCCGTTCCGGCTTGCAATGAGACATTAGCGGCGCCCCGAAAGGGGCGCCGCTTTCTTTTTGCGCCGTTGCCCGACTTGTCGCCAGAGGGCAGGACAGCGGTAAACAGGCGTGGATAATCTTCACTGCATAATGCGATGAGCCAATGCTTTGCACGCTGCTTCAACCGTCATTTCTGAAACCTTTCCCGCTACCTTCCCAGCAGCCGCTTCGACAAAATATCCGGCGGCGCCTCCGGCAATCTTGCCTACAGTTTCACTAATCGTGTTCCTTCTTTCACGCTTTTTCTTTTCCTTTGTTATGTGTTCGCCAAATCTAAAAAGTGCTCCCCGCAACTCCGATGGAAAAGGTACCCAAGTCCGGTCCGCGACGAAAAGGTAGCCGAGCAAGTATCCGCTAAGAAACAAAACAAAAAACCAAATTGCGACAAACGCGAAGGCAAGGCTAGCGATGTCCCTTAACTAGTGGGCGTGCTTATCCACTTTTTGCGGGCCTCAGTGTCGAGATGGCCTCTGGTTACATTGGTTCAACGCGACAGAATCGCGACCTTCCCGCACGGGAGAAGACTGCCACGAAGAAGCACGGACGTTCCAATCCAACAGAAGAGGCTTCAGACCCATGGGATTTGATAGTTAGAAATTTGCGGCCTTGGAATAGCTATTGGACGTGGCGGGACAAGCCCATTGGAGAACGCGCGGCCGCTCAGGACATCCTCCGCGAAGTAGGTTGCAAGGTCGACGGGCTTGTCTCACGGGAAATGGGTTTGGACCCTCCGGACTGCGAAGCGATGGTTGACGGGCAGTGGTCTGGAATTGAGATCACAGAACTAGTGGATCAGAAGACTCTTGAACGTTCACTCAAGGCCTTGAAGCAGCGCGCTATCGGCAAGGAGCCAGAAAGGCCTGAAGGATATTTTGTTTGGGGAGCAGTCGATCTCATCTCTAGACTCCAAGAGCACATCGACTTGAAGGACAATGCGCGCTTAAAAGGAGGACCGTACGAACGCTACATCCTCCTCATTCACTCCGATGAAATGTTCTTGGACCGCGAAAGCGTAAGTCGCTTCTTGACCGGGGCGACCTTTCGCGCACGGATGATTTCCGATGCATTTTTGGGATTGTCATATCATCCCGGGGACGAAAATTTCCCAGGTAGGTGCCCTGTCTTTCGTCTGTCGCTAGCGCCTTATTGATTCGGTTCGAATGGCTCGGTATTTTCCCGGCCGACTCAACAAGCTGACAGCACGGACCATCGTCACATTTCAGTCGATTTGTCGCCGCCTGCATCGCTTGCGTTCACCGGGTGGGGGGCGCTAAACAGGCGTCGAGGGCGGCTAGCTCAGCTGGTTAGAGCATCTCGTTTACACCGAGGGTGATGATAAGCTAAATATTTGATTAGAATCAGCTATTTAGGTCAATGAATCTGTTGCGCAACAGAATCAAAAGCTCAATGAAATCAATGGGACGAACAATTATTTTCGTTTTCCGAGAGTGTCTTACCGACACTGAGGGCGGTTAGCTCAGCTGGTTAGAGCGCCTGCTTTACACGCAGGATGTCGGCGGTTCGAATCCGTCACCGCCTACCATTGCTATTCGGCAAGACAAATTAAGCGGCCCCGGTCGCCCGTCTGGAGCATTCGTGACTGTAACACTGAGGGATCAGAATACGGCGACTGAGCTTCCCCAACCGTCCGGGAATTCTGCACCCAGTTCGGCAACGGTCATTCACGGTCGACTGATCCCCGCCCAGCAACAGATACTTCTCTACTCCCCCGAAGACTGGGAGCAATTCACTCTGGAATGGGTCCACTTTCAGAAAACGAAATACAAAAAAGTCGTTCGGTTCGCTGGTGCTAGCGATATGGGTGTCGATGTCGCTGGGTTCACCGACGCTGCCGGATTCCAAGGTGTGTGGGACAACTATCAGTGCAAGCACTATGACGATCCGCTGACGCCAAGCACCGCAATCCCTGAAATCGGTAAAATGCTGTTTCACTCGTTCGAGAGGCGTTTTGTTGCGCCTACACCGAGAGGGTCGGCGGTTCGAATCCGTCGCCGCCTACCAGCCTTCGCCCGCTGCGCGGGCTTTGGCTGGGCAAGCCAGCGATCGCGAAGCGAAGACTGTCGCGCCGAAGTTGCGAAGCAACCAGGCGGAGTGTTCATACCGGAGGTCCGCGCATGAGAGTTTTCCTCGCCGCCATTGTCATCGCGTCACTGGCCGGGCCCGCTTTTGCCCAGAGCGCACCCATCCCCAAATACGGGGAACTCGAGGGCAAGAAACCGCACGAGCTCAAGGCCGAAAAGGAAGCCGAAGCAGCCTACCAGAAGTCGCTGGGCCGCATCCCCGTCCCCGAGCAGAAGGCTTCCGACCCCTGGGGCAACGTGCGCAGCGACAGCGCGCCCAAGACGGCTCCGTCCAAGGCTGTTGCGAAGGATCCGGCTGCGAAGCGGGCCAAAGCCGATGGCGCGGCGAAATAGCGTGACGGATACACCGACAGGCCACGATCTCAACGCCGATCAGATCGCCTATTGGAACGGGCCCGCCGGCCAGCGCTGGACCGACCGGCAGGCGTCGCAGGACGTCCTGCTGGCGCCGGTCTCCGGGCTCCTGATCGACCGCGCCGCGGTCAAGGCAGGCGAGCGGATATTCGACGTCGGTTGCGGCTGCGGCGGCACCGCCATCGCGCTGGCGCAGCTGGTTGGCCCGGCCGGGCACGTGCTGGGCATCGACATCTCGGCGCCGATGCTGGCGCGGGCGCGGCAGGTTGCGCCCGCGGGCCTGCCGGTCGAGTTCGTGCTGGCGGACGCCACGGTCTATCCGTTCGAGCCTGCCAGCTTCGATTTGCTGGTGTCGCGGTTCGGCGTGATGTTCTTCGCCGAGCCGGTGGTTGCCTTCGCCAATATGCGCCGGGCGCTGAAGCCGTCGGGACGGCTGGCCTTTGCCTGCTGGCGCGAGCCCCGCGAAAACCCGTGGATGATGGCGCCGCTGCAGGCGGTCTACCAGCACGTGCCGAAGCTGCCGCCGCAAGGGCCTGACGATCCTGGCCCGTTTGCCTTCGCATCCGAGGCGCGGGTGCATCGCATTCTGGGCGAGGCCGGATTTTCCGGCATCGCCATGGAGGCCTGTGCGCTCTCGCTCGATATCGCGATCGGCAAGGGTCTCGATGCGGCGGTGGAGGCGGTGCTGGAAATCGGCCCCGCCCATCGCGCGCTGGAAGGTCACCCGGCTGAGGTCGTTGCCGCCGCGAAGGATTCGATCCGCGAGACGCTGGCGCCGTTCTCTAAAGGTAACATGGTAACGCTTGGCGGATCGATCTGGATCGTGACGGCAAGGGCTTCGTAAGGGGCGCTGCGCCCCTCGAATTTATCTCTAAGGATTTCAATAGCTTAGCAAAGGGAATTCCATGGGGTAACCCATTGATATCATTAGACATTCATATTTGACGGTATCTAGATAGGGTTGCCCTATCTGTGCATGGGGTTGTTTTCGATATTTTTGTATCGAGGCCCCCTTAAGCCCGCTCCTCAAAAATCATGGCCAGATGCACGATGGTCTGCACGGCCTTTTCCATGTCCTGCACGCTCACCCATTCCAGCCGCGAGTGAAACGCGTGCTCGCCGGCAAAGATGTTGGGGCAGGGCAGCCCCATGAATGACAGCCGCGAGCCGTCGGTGCCGCCGCGGATGGAAGTCTTGACCGGCGTGAGGCCGGCGCGGCGGATCGCCTCCATCGCGTTGTCGATGATCTCAGGGTGACGGTCGATCACCTGCTTCATGTTGCGGTATTGCGGCTTGATATCCAATCGATACGTCGAGTGCGGGTAGTCCCTCATCACGTCCTTGACGATGCTTTCGAGCAGGGCTTCCTTCTCCTTGAGACCCTCGTCGGTGAAGTCGCGCACGATGAAATCGATCGTGGCTTGCTCCAGCGCGCCTGAAATGCCGATCGGATGCAGGAAACCCTGCCGGCCCTCGGTGGTCTCCGGCGAGCAGGTATCCCTGGGCAGCCGCTCGACGATCGCGGCCGCGATCTTGATGGCGTGCTCCATCTTGCCCTTGGCGAAGCCCGGATGGGTGCTGACGCCCTCGATGGTGAGGGTCGCGCCATCGGCGGAAAAGGTTTCGTCCTCGATATTCCCGGCGATTTCGCCGTCCATGGTGTAGGCGAAATCGGCGCCGAGTTTCTTCAGGTCGGCCTTGTCGACGCCGCGCCC
>NZ_JAUSLT010000197.1 GCF_030646015.1 Bradyrhizobium sp. | reverse complement strand
AGGCCGAGTTCGGGCTGGGCTGCCCGATCAATGTCACCGACGGCTGCGCCAAGCTGTTGTCGAATTTCGGCAGCGAGGCCCTGAAGGCCAGATATCTCGACGGACTGACGCAGACCGACATGAACAGGCTGACCCAGGGCGGCCAGTTCATGACCGAGAAGGAAGGCGGCTCCGACGTCGGCACGCTGACCACGACGGCGGTGCAGGAAGGCGACCATTGGCGGCTCACGGGCGAGAAGTGGTTCTGCTCCAATGCCGATGCGAAAGTCGTGATGCTGCTGGCGCGGCCGGAAGGTGCCGGTCCCGGCACCCGCGGCGTCGGCCTGTTCCTGATGCCGCGGACGCTCGATGACGGTACGCCCAATCACTACCGGATCGTCCGCCTCAAGGACAAGCTCGGCACCCGTTCGATGGCTTCGGGCGAGATCAAGCTGGAGGGCGCGATTGCCTACGCGGTCGGCAGGCTCGATCGCGGCTTTGTCCAGATGGCCGAGATGGTGAATTCCTCGCGACTCTCCAACGGCGTCAAATCCACCGCGCTGATGCGGCGCGCGCATCACGACGCCATGACGGTGGCGCAGAACCGCGTGGTGTTCGGCCAGCGCATCATCGACCTGCCATTGGCGCGGCGGCAGTTGATGAAGATCATGCTGGCGACCGAACAGGCGTTGTCGATGAGTTTTGTCACCGCCGACGCGCTGGACCGCGCCGAGGCCGGCAGCCAGGACGCGGCGGCCCTGCTGCGTATCCTGACGCCGACCCTGAAATTCCGCGCCACCCGCGACGCCCGCAAGGTCTGCGGCGACGCGCTCGAGATGCGCGGCGGCATCGGTTACATCGAGGAATTCGCCACCAGCAGGCTGCTGCGCGACTCCCATCTCGGCTCGATCTGGGAAGGCACCGGCAATATCGTGGCGATCGATGCGCTGAAGCGCGCGGTCGGCCGCCATGGCGCCGAGGCGGCATTGGCCGCCGACCTGCACGCCCGCCTCGACGACAGCGCCAACGTGCCGCAGGCCTGGCGCAGCCGCTTGCGCGATCTCACCGACCGCGCCATCGGCTTTGCCCGCGAGGTTGCGAGCCGCATGGACAACGAGGCCGAGGCGCGCCGCGCCACCAGCCTGCTCTATCATGTCGCCAGCGCCGTGACGCTGGCCTGGGAGGGCGGGCGCATCCACGAGATGCGCGGCGATGCGCGCCGGCTGTTGCTGTCGCGGATGGTGATCGATCACCGGGTTGCGGCGGGCGATCCATTCCGGCTCACGGAAAATGCCGCGCAGCGCGCCATCACCGGCCATTTGCTGAGTGATCGCGCGGTCGGGATGGCCGAGGTTGGCGAATTGATTTCGGCGGCGTAGGCTCGTTTCTTACCCTCCCCTGGAGGGGGTGGGTCGGCTCGCATGAGCGCAGCGAAATGCGAGTCGGGGTGGGGTGACAGTCTTTCACCTCGGGCACTGCTTGCGAGGAGAGACTGTCACCCCACCCCGCCGCTCCTTTCAGTCGCGTCGACCCTCCCCCTCCAGGGGAGGGTGAACACTGTCAGCGTTCGAAGAACGAACACATAATAAAGAACCAAAACAAAACGAGGAAACACCGATGAAGGCCGCCGTCCTGGTTGAAGTCAACAAGCCGCTCGTGATCGAGGATGTCAGCCTGCAGAAGCCGGGTCCGCGCGAGGTGCTGATCCGCACTTCGGTTGCCGGGCTGTGCCACTCCGACCTGCATTTCATGGAAGGGCTCTACCCGCATCCGCTGCCCGCGGTGCTCGGCCACGAGTCGGCCGGAATCGTCGAGCAGGTCGGCTCCGACGTTACCTACGTCAAGCCCGGCGATCACGTCGTCACGTGTCTCTCGGTGTTCTGCGGCACCTGCGACAATTGCTCGACCGGACGGCCGGTGCTGTGCACCGACACCACGGTGAAGATGCTGCCCGGCGCCTCCAACCGGCTGTCATGGGCGCGCTCGGAGAAGCTGAACCAGTTCCTCAATCTGTCGTCGTTCGCCGAGCAGATGCTGGTGCACGAAAACGCCATCGTCAAAATCCGCAAGGACATGCCGCTCGATCTCGCGGCGCTGATCGGCTGCGGCGTCATCACCGGCTATGGCGCGGTGGTCAACACCGCCAAGGTTCAGCCCGGCGAGACCGTGGTCGTGATCGGCTGCGGCGGCGTCGGCATGGCCGCGATCAACGGCGCCGAAATCGCCGGCGCCGGCCGCGTCATCGCGGTCGATACCAATCCCGCAAAACTGCAGCTGGCCACCAAACTCGGCGCCACCGACATCATCGATCCCAGGAATGGCGACGTGGTGCAGCAGGTGCGCGATCTCACCAATGGCGGCGTGCATCACTCGTTCGAGGTGCTCGGCCGCAAGGAAACCGCGGAGCAGGCGTTTGCGATGCTCGCCCCCGGCGGCACCGCGACCATCGTCGGCATGATCCCGTTCGGCCAGAAGATCGAGCTGCACGGCTTCGATTTTCTCAGGGAGAAAAAGATCCAGGGCTCGTCGATGGGCTCGAACCATTTCCGCGTCGACATGCCCCGGCTGGTCGAATTCTACATGCGCGGCAAGCTGCATCTGGAGGACTGGATCTCGGCCAAGCTGAAGCTGAGCGAGATCAACGACGGCTTCGCCGCGATGAAGGCCGGCAAGACCGTCCGCAGCGTCATCATGTTCGATGCGTGATTCTTCATCCCTCCCCCCGCGCAGCGGTGGGGAGGGTGGCCGGCCGAAGGCCGGTCGGGTGGGGGGTGTCTCCACAAGCGCAGTAGCCGATAGACCCCCCACCCCGTCCTCCGCTTCGCTACGGCCGACCCTCCCCACCGCTTCGCGGGGGGAGGGATAAGAGCCGCGCGTCGCGTGGCCGCACTTCAATCATCGAACATCGGCGGCGGCACGAACCCGCCGAACTCGCGTTCGATCAGTTCCGCCAGTTTCAGCGGCGTGCGATCCTCCAGCCAGGGGCCGACGATCTGCACGCCGACCGGCAGGCCCTGCGGCGAAAGGCCGAGCGGGATCGCGGTGGCGGGCAGGCCGGGCAGGGTGGCGATGCCGGGCCACGCCAGCTGATCCGCGTAGACGTGGTCCGTGCCGTCGATCCGGATGCGCCGGACTTCCTGGTCCGGCGAATGATCATGCGGATAGGCCGGTGTCGGCATGATCGGGCAGATCACCGCATCGAACGATCTGAACAGCTCGCGCCATTGCGCGCGCAGCCGGGCGCGGGCGCCGTCGTCGAGCACCCAGTCGCGATGGCTTTGCGTCATGCCGCGCAGCCGCTCGGCGGCGAGGCTCGTGTTGTCGGCCTTCAACTGGGCGGCACCGGCCTGCGCGCCGGCGATGGCCTCGGCGGGGAAGAACGCGCCGAGAAACCCCATCAGCATCCGCATATAAAGCCGCGACGAGTCCGCAAAATCAGGCAGCAGCGGGCTGTGCCGCGCGATGCTCACGCCTGATTTGGCAAGGTTGTCCGCCAGTCGCTCGATCGAGCCGCGAACATCCTTGTCGGACGGCAGCACCGGGTCGCTGTCGATCACCAGTACGCGAAAATCCTTCAGTGCGGTGTGACGTGACGGCGGCAGCGCGAGCCTGTAACCGACGCCATTGTCCAGCGGATCGGGTCCCGCCATCACGTCGAGCAGCAGCGAGAGGTCGGCGGCCGAGCGCGCCATCGGGCCGATCACCGCCAGATCGCGGTCGAGCGGGATCGGCGGAAACGGCGGCGGGGTATGCCCGCGCGGCGGCACGATGTTGTAGGTCGGCTTGTGCGCATAGACGCCGCAGTGGAACGCCGGCACGCGCAGCGAACCGCCGATGTCGGAGCCGAGCGAGAGCGGCCCGTAACCGGCCGCCAGCGCCGC
Source organism: Bradyrhizobium sp. (assembly GCF_030646015.1). Classification (GTDB taxonomy): domain Bacteria; phylum Pseudomonadota; class Alphaproteobacteria; order Rhizobiales; family Xanthobacteraceae; genus Bradyrhizobium. The sequence goes on along the minus strand of NZ_JAUSLT010000197.1, from coordinate 3,939 downwards.
CGACGAACCGCCGGAGGAGCCGCCGGGCGTGCGGCCGAGGTCGAACGGGTTGTTGGTGGTGCCGTAGATCTCGTTGTAGCTCTGCCAGTCGGCGAGTCCGACCGGCACGTTGGTCTTGCCGAGGATCACGCCACCTGCCTGCTTGACGCGGCAAATCGACAGCGCGTCTTCGCTGGCCACAAAATCCTTCTGCGGCGGAAAACCCCATGTCGTGGGCAGCCCGGCGACATTGTAGGATTCCTTCACCGTCACGGGGATGCCGAGCAGCGGCGCTGTTTCGCCACGCGCGCGCGCCGCGTCGGCGGCGCGGGCGGCTTCCAGGCCGCGGGCGAAATCGCGCACGCATATCGCATTGATCCTGCCGTCGTGGCGCTCGATGCGGCCGATGGCGTCCTGCGCCAGTTCGACGGCGGAGACTTGCTTCGCTGCAAGGGCTGCCGACAATTCGGTGGCGCTCTTGAAGCTCCATTGCGATTTGGCCAAGATGTTCTCCCGCTGACTTTTGCCTGGCACGGATGATGCGCAGTTTGCGAGGGAGCCGCAAGACAGCGCGTCATGCATCGATGCATCGTGCGAACGCGGGATCGATGCTTGACGGAGGTCCTATATGACCTCTGCGCTTGGCAGGAATCCGGAGCGGGCGGATCGCTACAGCCTACGCCCCGCCGATCAGGATCCCGACCGCGAGCACGATGGCGCCGCCGAGCACGATCTGGAATGCCGCCTGCATGAACGGCGTATCCATGTAGCGCGCGCGGATCCAGGCGATCGCCCACAATTCGAAGAACACCACGATGCCGGCGATCGCGGTCGCGATCCAGAATGCGTTGGCCCAGCTATCCGGCACCAGATAGGGCAGGGTGTGGCCGAGGCCGCCGAGCGTCGTCATGGCGCCGCAGGTCACGCCGCGCAGCCAGGGCGAGCCGCGCCCGGTCAGCGATCCGTCGTCGGACAGCGCCTCCGCAAAACCCATGCTGATGCCGGCGCCGATCGAGGCTGCCAATCCCACCAGAAACGTCTGCCAGTTCTGATGCGTCGCGAACGCCGCGGCAAACAGCGGCGCCAGCGTCGATACCGAGCCGTCCATCAATCCGGCGAGACCCGGCTGGACATATTGCAGCACGAACACGCGGTGGCGGGTCCTGTCTTCCTGCTCGCGCACGTCCGGCTGGAGGATCGCGTCGGTCAGCCTTGCCGCTACGTTCTCGTGGCTTTTTTCCGCTTCGGCGAGATCGCCGAGCAGCCGGCGCACCCCGACATCGGTGGCCTGTTCCGCGGCCTTGACGTAAAACCGTTCGGCCTCGAACTCCATCGTCTCGGCTTCCTTGCGGATGGTGTCGAGCGACAGGTTCTTGGTCAGCCAGACCGGACGGCGGCGCAGGAATCCCTTGACGTTCTCGCGCCGGATCGGCGGCAGGTTCTTGCCGAAACGCTGCTCGTACATTTCCAGCAGCAGGTGGCGATGGCCCTTCTCCTCCTCGGCCATCTCCTCGAACACTTTTGCGGAATCCGGATAGCGCTCGGCAAGGTCCTCCGCAAAACTCATATAGATGCGGCTGTCTTCCTCTTCCGCTGATATCGCGACCGCCAGCACTTCGCGCTCGGTCAAATCGGCGAAATTCTTCACGACGAAGCCTCTGTGGTCAGATTTAGAACCATTCTAAATCTTATAGAGATGGCGCCTTGCCAGGTCAAATGATCAGGGCTTCGCAGCCTCGCGCAGGAACTGCAGCAACAGCCGGCTCACTTCGGCTGGCTGTTCCTGCTGCACCCAGTGGCCGGCGCCGTCGATCAGATGACATCCGACCATGTTGGTGCAGGCCGTCTTCTGCATCGCCTCGAACACGCCGGGGCGCTGGTAGGTGCCCCAGTCCTGCTGGCCGGAAATGAAGCACGAGGGGACGTCGATGGTGCGGCCGGACCAGGTCTGCAACTCCGCGATGAAGTCGCCCGAGGTGCCGCAGCGATACCACTGCAAGCCGCCCTGGAATCCGGTGCGGGCATATTCGGCGCTGTAGAACGCGAGTTCATGGTCGGGCAGCCATTTGTTGGCGGCTATCGCTTCGGCGGGCGGCATCTCCTCCGCCACCGTCTCGGCCATGTCTTTCGCAAAATCCATCACGTAATAGGTCGGCAGCTTTGCAAGCTCGCTGGCGGTCCAGCCCTGCAGCGGAGTGGGCTTGTTGTCCTTCCAGTCGGCGCTCTTGTGATGATAGTAGCCGCGCAGGAAATCATGCACGCCCTGCGGCGCCCGGTGCATGTCGGCGTTGGCCTGCCGCGTCGAGTAGTACCATTGATAATGTTTTCGCGGGCGCGGCAGCGCCGCGAGGTCGCGATGCACGGGATCTTCGGCCTTCGGCTTCGGCGGCGCATCGGCGGTGTCGAACGGCAGTGGCGGCGGTCCGGCGAACGGCGCGCTCATCAGCGCGACCGACCGGAACACGTCGGGCCGCACCAGCGCGCACCAGGCCGCGACCGAACTGCCGAAATCATGTCCTACCACCGCATCCACGTGGCGATAGCCGAACGCGGACACCAGCCCGAGCGCGTCGCGCACCAGGTTGAGCAGCCGGAACGAATTGAGATCGCCGTCGTAACTCGCATCCCAGCCGGTGGTGCGGCCATAGCCACGCTGGTCCGGCGCGATCACATGGTAGCCGGCGGCGGCCAGCTCCGGCATCACCTTGCGCCAGCTGAAAGCCAGTTCCGGAAAACCGTGCAGCAGCAGCAGGCAGGGCCGGCCTTTTGTCTCGAAGCCGGCTTCCAGCACATGCATGCGCAGGCCGTTGATGCCATCGACGAAGCGCGAGCGGATGGTGGAGGGGAGCGGGATGTCGGGGAGGGTGGTCATTCGTTCTCGCCATATCATGAGGTGAACGCGGTTCTTCTTCCCCTCTCCCCTTGTGGGAGAGGGTGGATCAATCGCGCAAAGCGCGATTGAGACGGGTGAGGGGTCGGTCTCCGCGGACAGAGACCCCTCATCCGGCAGCCTTCGGCTGCCACCTTCTCCCACAAGGGGAGAAGGGAAGAAAGTCACACCTTCGCTGCCGCCTTCGGCCAGTATTTGTCGCGCAAATGGCGCTTCACCAGCTTGCCGGTGGGCGTGCGCGGCAGCTCGGCTGCGAAATCGATGCTCTTCGGGCACTTGATCGGCGACAGATGTTTGCGGCAGAACACAATCAGTTCGGCCTCGAGCTCCTTGCCGGCCCTGGCCATGTCGTGCGGCTGCACCACCGCCTTGACCTCTTCGCCCATTTCTTCGTTCGGCACGCCGAACACCGCGACGTCGGCGACATCAGGGTGAGTGATCAGCACGTCCTCGGTCTCCTGCGGATAGATGTTCACGCCGCCGGAGATGATCATGTAGGACTTGCGGTCGGTGAGGTAGAGAAAGCCCTCCTCGTCGAGATAGCCGACATCGCCGAGCGTCGACCATCCCTTGGCATTATAGGCGCGCTTCGTCTTCTCGGGATCGTTGTGATAGGTGAAGACAGGCGCGTCGGCAAAATACACCGTGCCGATCTGGCCCACCGGCAATTCCGAATCGTTCTCGTCGAGGATTTTGATCGTGCCGACCACGGAGCGGCCAACGGTGCCGCGATGATCGAGCCATTGCTGCGAGGTCGATACCGTGACGCCGTTGCCTTCGGACCCGGCGTAGTACTCGATCAGGATCGGTCCCCACCATTCGATCATCTTCGCCTTGACGTCGATCGGGCAGGGCGCCGCGGCGTGGATCGCGCCCTTCAGCGAGGAGACGTCATAGCGCTTCCGCACGTCCTCCGGCAGTTTCAGCATGCGCACGAACATGGTCGGCACCAGCTGCGATTGCGTGACTTTGTACTTCTCGACCAGCTTCAGGAATTCCTCGGCGTCGAAGGATTCCATGATGATGGAGGTGCCGCCGAGCGTGATCGCCATCATGTTGAAGCGCAAGGG
>NZ_JAUSLT010000179.1 GCF_030646015.1 Bradyrhizobium sp. | reverse complement strand
TCCGCAGTTCTTCGCCAGCGCCGAGGGCTGCCGCATCCGCGACGTCGACGGCCGCGAATACATCGACTTCATGTGCAGCTGGGGGCCGGTGCTGCTCGGCCACCGCCATCGCGAAGTGGAGGCGGCGGCGCAGGCGCAGGCCGCAAAGGGCGACTGCTTCAATGGTCCCGGCGAGGTCATGGTGGATCTCGCGGAGGATTTTGTAGCCTTAGTGCCGCATGCCGACTGGGCCATGTTCCAAAAGAACGGCGGCGATGCCACCACGGCCTGCGTGACCATTGCGCGGGCCGGCACCTCGCGGCGCAAGGTGCTGGTGGCGCGCGGTGCCTATCACGGCGCGCTGCCATGGTGTTCGCCTGTTGTCGCCGGCGTCACCAGCGAGGACCGCGCGCATCTCGTGCATTTCGACTACAACGATGTGGCGAGCCTGCATGCCGCCGCCGCCGGGGCGGGCAACGATCTTGCCGCCGTCCTGGTCACCGCCTTCCGTCACGACATGGGCCGGGATCTCGAACTGCCGACGGCGGAGTTCGCCAAAGCCGCGCGCGCCATCTGCGACGCGGCCGGCGCCGCCCTCATCATCGATGAAGTCCGTGCCGGCCTGCGGCTCGACATCAGGGGCAGCTGGGAGGCGCTCGGCGTGCGCCCGGACCTCGCCGCCTGGAGCAAGGCCATCGCCAACGGTCACGCGCTGGCGGCCGTCACCGGCAACGACCGGTTTCGCGAGGCCGCGACAAAAGTCTTCGTCACGGGATCATTCTGGTGCGGCACCGTGGCGATGGCGGCCGCCCGCGCCACGCTGCGCATCGCGCGCGAGACCGACGTGCCCGCGCATATCCACGCGATGGGCCTGCGGCTGCGCGCGGGGCTGGCGGCATTGGCCGACGAGCACGGCATCGCCATCCGCCAGAGCGGCCCGCCGCAAATGCCCTTGATGTTGTTCGATGCCGATCCGGAGGTCCGCAAGGGCCGCGCGTTCTGCTCGGCGGCGCTGCGCCACGGCGCGTTCTTTCATCCGCAGCACAACATGTTCTTGTCGGCGGCGCATGGGCCTGCGGATATCGACGAGGCGCTGGAAGCGGCGGCGCATGGGTTCAGGGCGGTGAGCGAGCTGCCGAAGGTGTGAGGACCCGTAGCCCGGATGAAGCTCGCTGGTCGGCGCAACGCGCCGGCCAACGGGCGCAATCCGGGTCTCTCTCTATCGATACACCGCCCTGGATTACGCGACCGGACGCGCTTGCGCGCGATCCGTTCACTCCATCCGGGCTACGCGCTAAACCCAAACACCTTCGTCGTCCCTGCGAACGCAGGGACCCATACGCCGTGCACTTTCGGCTCAAGCGCTGAAGGTCGACATCTTCCGTAACAACCCACACCTGTGGTTATGGGTCCCTGCGTTCGCAGGGACGACGAGGGCGCAGTCATTTGCCGCTGACGAATTGCACCCATCCGTCCTGCTGCGACTTCAGCAGATTTTTTCTTTCTTCTTCCAGTTCAACGACGCGCCTGGTGGTCTCTCTCATCGCGCGGGCCGCGACATCGTAGCGGTCCACCGTGCGTTGCAGGGGAAAGATGAATTGACCGTCGACGACCTTGTAGGCGCCGGACTCGGCGACGAGAATCGCGACATAGTCGCCATAGGCGCGATAGAGTTCGGCGCGTGCCGACAGCAGCCTGGAAACAAGGGCCGTAAATTCCGCGTGCCGCTTGTCGATGTGATCCAGCAGCCTGGCTGTGGTCTCGTTTCCGGCATTCAGCGAGAGCGCGTGTTTTTCCACCTTGTCACGCTCGGATTTCAACAGCGCGAGGTAGCGCGGCATGAATGTCGTCGCATTGGCTTCCGCCGTTTTCAAATCGCGGCGAAGCGCCTCGAGGGCATCCCGGCTCGCCGCGCCGAGATTGCCGATCCCCCGAACCGCTGATGGCTCGACTTCGCTCGACAGCTTTTCAGCGGCCGCGCTGGTTTCATTCGCCGCCTGGACGGCCATGGCCGTCAGCCGCAGGAACCTGTTTTGGGGATGTTGCGTGAGTGCTTCGTCGATCTGCCCCGGACGGGTGATGTCCTGCAATGCCGCCGGGCTGTCACGAACGGCGCTGCCCCTCTGCAGTCTGCTCAGGTCGGATACGAACCAGGCCCCAACCGCAAACACGACGAACAGCAGCAGGAACGCTATCCATACGCGCGTTTTCGGATTCGGATCTGAAGGCATATCGTCGGCCTCCCATCGCTCCCGGTCAGGTCCGTTGCATCCATGTGCCGGCACGTCCCCTTGACATGTTAGCGCTCCGCCGTCGGAATGGCGAATAGCGCAAAAAGCGCAGCGTCGCGGTGTCCTCACCCGGCGCATCAAAAACAAAAGCGGGAGGATCGAAATGTTTCGCCATCTCAGAAATTTCGCGCTTGCAGCATTTGCAGCCGCCAGCCTGCTCGGCGCCGGCAGCGCCCAGGCGGCGTTTCCGGAGCGGCCGATCACGCTGATCGTGCCGTGGGCCGCCGGCGGCGGCACTGATGCTGTGGCGCGCCAGATCGCCCAGATGCTGGAACGCGATTTCAAGCAGCCGGTCAACGTCGTCAACCGCACCGGCGGGTCGGGCGTGGTCGGCCACCAGGCGATCGCCACCGCCGCACCCGACGGCTACACGTTCGGTCTCATCACGCTCGAGATCAATTTGATGCACTGGGTGGGGCTGACCGATCTCACCTATGAGAAGTACACGCCGCTCGCGCTGGTCAACCAGGACCCCGCCGCGATCCACGTCAAGGCGGACTCAGCCTTCAAGACCGTCAAGGAGCTGTTCGCGCATATCAAGGCGAACCCGAACAAGGTGGTGGCCTCGGGCACCGGGCAGGGCGGCAGCTGGCATGTCGCGCTCGCCGGCCTGTTGCAGGCCGACGGCATTCCGCCCAACTCGATCCGCTGGGTGCCGTCGACCGGCGCCGCCACCGCGCTGACCGATCTCGCCGGCGGCGGCGTCGACTTCGTCGCGTGCTCGATGCCGGAAGCCGAGGCGCTGATCAAGGCGGGGCGCCTGCGCAGCCTGGTGTTCTTCTCGCCGAAGCGCGCGCCGAATTTTCCCGATGTGCCGACCACCGAGGAGGCCACCGGTCACAAATGGCACAAGGGCGTGTGGCGCGGCTTCGCAGCGCCCAAGGGCCTGCCGAAGGAGATCGCCACGCAATACGAGACCGCGATCAAGAAGATCTGGGACTCGGCCGAGTTCAAGGACTTCATGAACCGGCGCGGCTTCGACATGATCTATCAGGATTCCGCGCAGTTCGCGGCGTTCATGAAGGCGGACAACGAGGACAACGGCAAGGCGCTGAAGTCGCTCGGGCTGGCGAAGTGAGGGAATAGCTCATCCTGCGGGCTGGGCGTTGAACGTGCACCAAACACGCTCGTCGTCCCTGCGAACGCAGGGACCCATACGCCGTGCATTTTCGGCCCAGGCGCTGAAGGTCGACACCTTCCGTAACAACCCACACCTGTGGTTATGGGTCCCTGCGTTCGCAGGGACGACGATAGATCAGATAGGTTGAGCAAGTGCTCGACCCGTCCGCCGCCAGCCGCGCGGCCGGTGTCACGGCGCCCGCACCTTGATGCCGCCGAGCGCGTTGGCGGCTTTGGCGAAATCCTGGTCAAAGCTGATGAAGGCCTCGCAGCCTTCCGCCCCGGCCAGATGCAGGCCATCGGCAAAGTCCACGCCTTGCCGCATCCAGGCCAACGCCTTCGCCGCGGCGGCGGCATCTTCCAAGCTGACGTGGGGCAACCCGGCAAAATCGGCAAGGGCCCTGGCGCACCGGGCAACGGAAAATCCATAGACGCTGCGCAGCACCCACTCGGTCTCCAGTAGGACGGTGGTGCAGACGAAGACGTCATGATTATCGATCAGCCTGCGCGCCCGGGCAGCCTGTGCGGGATCGTCCGCAACGAGATAGCGGACGATGAGATTAGTATCGATTGCGAGCATGTCGCCGCTTCGCCTCGGCGGCGATCCCTGCCTTCATGTCCGCGATCGACTTTGACGGCCCCGTGCAGGGCAGCGAGCCGAACACGTCTTTCGGCCGGGTGGGCGCAAAGACGGGCTTCGCCTTCAGCAAAACGCCCTCGATGGTATCCTCCACCGTCAGTTCCGTTCCGGCGGGCCAGCGGAGTCGCTCCCTGATCGCCTTGGGCAATATCACCTGGCCCTTGGTCGATACAATGGTGGTCAGCTTCTGCTTGGCGGACATGGCGGCTTCTTCCAGTAAGACGAAAGTAAGATAGTGGAAGCGAGGCCGAATTGCAAGATTGTCCATGCCGAAAGTGACCCGCCGCTTCGATTGAACCCCGGTTTCGGCGGATTACGCCGCGCTAATCCGCCCTACGCGCGGCAAGACTAACCGATCATTAACCATACCAGCCCATGATTTGAGCCGAATTCGGGTGGGCAAGCGCGCGCGAGCCATGGCTGGTTTGTCACCGCGATGGCTCTTTTGTTTTGCTGACCGGAGATGGGACGAATCTCGCGACTGGGCTGAGACACAGGGAACGCAGGTGACCGAAGCACCGGCGAGGGAAACGCAAGCGGACAAGCAGCCCGAGGCGGCACCGCAGGTGGCCTCGAGCCGGGTGCCGGTGATCGCGGTGTCGCTGGCCGCCCTGGTCGTCATTGGTGCCGCCACCGCCAATTCCTTGCCGAGTTTCGGTGGCTTCTCTCTGCCGGATTTCGATCAGGTCGCCTTGCCGGGCGTCGATCGGTTCTCCTTGCCGGACTTCAGCCGCTTCTCCCCGCCGAATTTCAATCGCGTCGCCGCACCTCCTCCGCCTGACCCGGTTCCAGTCCTCGTACCGGATCCGGTTGTCAGGGCGGGACTGAGGGACATCCAGATGTCGCAGCAGCAAAACGCCGATGCGTTGGCCTCGCTCACGCAGAGCTCCGCAACCCAACAGGCGGATTTGAAAAGAATAACCCGTCAACTCGCCGTGCTGACGGCGCAGGTGAACTCCCTGCAGAACCCGGTGACGCCGCCGCTGACGACTTCCAGCATCCTGCCGTCGGCGACTTCCGGCATCCTGCCGCCGGTGACTTCCAGCATCCCCCGTCGAAATCCTCGCGCGCGGGTCGTCCATGCGTCGCGAAAAGTAGTCCCTCCGGTTCTTCCTCCAACCCTTCCGCTACTTCCCAAGCCTGCCGGTCCTGTTTCGGTAGGAGGCGCTCCGCTGAATCCTGCGCCGACAGCCGGCCCGGACGCAAGCTGACGCGCAGGGCGCGAGAGCCAACGGGTCGCGGGAATGCGCGTCCGATGATAAACGCACGTATTGCGCCGACCATAGCGCAGCGTATGGCACCGACCGAATCGTGTGATGGGCGGATTACGGTTACGCTCATGCGGGCTACATGCCAGAATGAACAAGTAGTTCAATATCCGCAAGAAGAGCGTAAATCAGTCATGTCGCAGGAAATCGAGCGAAAATTCCTCCTGGCTCACGATGGATGGAAATCGTCCATCGCCGGAAGCGCTCGAATACGGGATGGTCTCATCGCGATTTTCAATGGTCGTAAGGCGCGAGTCCGGATCATAAATGATCACGCAACAATAGCACTCAAGGGCCAACAAGATGGTTTTGGGCGCCCCGAGTTTGAATATGAAATACCGGTGTCCGATGCCGAAGAAATCTTGCGTACCATGTGTGATGATCGTGTCCTGGAAAAAACCCGATACTACGTCCCATATGCGGGGCTGACGTGGGAAATAGACGTCTACGACGGCCTTTTGAAAGGCGTCGTGATCGCCGAAGTCGAATTCGATCGGCAGGACCGCGTGCTGGAATTGCCCGATTGGGTTGGAAAAGAAATAACGGACGATCGCCAGTACAGCAAATTCAACATGGAGAAAGCTGCGAGGCGCGGAGAACTGCTGCTGCAGGAAAAGCCCTAAGCAACGACACCTCTCAATCGCCACAGGACCGTGGGCGCAACGGGCAACGGGGCGCGCGAACACCCGCCCGATGACAGAGGGTTGAGCCCTTTGCGAAAATCCATCGAGATATGAACACCAAGTGATGGGGATCGCTTCCGCCTTCGCTCTGCGGGCTACGGCGGACAAGTCGCTCCACCCATCATCTTACGGGCTAAAAACTAGGCACCGACAGCGACTCTACGAATTGACCCAAGTCCTCTGGACGGGAGAATTTCTCGCCAAGATGCTTGAGCACACGTTTGTTCAATTCAATGGACCATGTGCAAATTGCATTAGAGAATGCGTCTGCTTCATCCCGGGAGACTTCAAGCTTCGTGCTTGAGTATGTCGCTCGGGTGTCAAGGCGTCTCTGAATAGTCTGAGAAAGCTGGAGTCCAGTAAATCGACTCATTTTCAACCTGCCATGTAAGTACGTTAAGTATGCAACTGGCAGCTTACAAAACAAAGGCCGCTCTTGCGAGCGGCCTTTTTGCGTTGCGCTATTTCTATAGGATGCTCACGAACACCCCGTCGTGCTGCCACACGTATCGCACTTCATGCACGTCCCATTCCGGACCAGCGTGAAGTTGCCGCATTCGCCGCACATCTCGCCTTCGTAGCCTTTTGCCCTGGCTTCCTGGCGGCGTTCGGCCTTGGACGGGGCGGCCTGGGCGGCGGCTCCCGCCTTGCTCCATTGCAGGGCTTCCAGCTTTTCGGTCGGCGACAGATCGTGCTGGGCTTCCTGCTTCAGCGCGACGGCGCCTTCCATCACGTCGGCGGCGCGGGCGGTCGGGCCGTGGCTCGACATGGTGGTGACGTTGTGGGCCCCGCGGGCTTCGGTTGCCGGTTCCGCCGCGACGCTGCGCATGACGACGAGATTGTCGGTGCGCGAGCGGGTCAGGCCCTTCGACAAATACTTGTTGTTGGGCTGCTCCGGCGCCTTGCCTTCGTCGACGCCCTTGCCGATGGCGTCGAAATTGGTTTCGGAGGGGTCGACATGGGCGAGGTCGAAGCGGCCCATGTAGCTGACGGCGAGTTCGCGGAACACGTAGTCGAGGATCGAGGTCGCGAACTTGATGCTGTCGTTGCCCTGCACCGGGCCGTTCGGCTCGAACCGGGTGAAGGTGAAGGCGTCGACATATTCCTCCAGCGGCACGCCGTATTGCAGGCCGAGCGAAATCGCGATGGCGAAATTGTTGATGATGGAGCGGAGCGCGGCACCTTCCTTGTGCATGTCGATGAAGATCTCGCCGATCCGGCCGTCGTCATATTCGCCGGTTCGCAGATAAACCTTGTGGCCGCCGACCACCGCCTTCTGGGTGTAGCCCTTGCGGCGATCCGGCATGCGCTCGCGCTCGCGCATCACCACGATGCGCTCGACCAGCCGCTCCACGACCAAATCCGAGAGCTGCGCGGTGCGCGCGGCCATCGGCTTGTCGTAGAACGCCTCGACGGCATCCTCTTCCTCGTCGTCGTCGCTGATCAGCTGCGAGTTCAGCGGCTGCGACAGTTTCGAGCCGTCGCGGTAGAGCGCGTTGGCCTTCAGCGCGAGCTTCCAGGACAGCAGGTAGGCGGACTTGCAATCCTCCACCGTGGCGTCGTTCGGCATATTGATGGTTTTTGAGATCGCGCCCGAGATGAACGGCTGCGACGCCGCCATCATGCGGATGTGGCTCTCCACCGAGAGATAGCGCTTGCCGATCTTGCCGCAGGGGTTGGCGCAATCGAACACGCTGTAGTGTTCGGCCTTCAGATGCGGGGCGCCTTCCACCGTCATCGCGCCGCAGATGTGCACGTTGGCGGCCTCGATCTCGCGCTTGGAGAAACCGACCGCGGCGAGCAGGTCAAAGCCAGGTGCGGCAATGGCTTCCGGCGCGATGTTCAGGGTGTTGCGCAGGAACTCTTCGCCAAAGGTCCACTTGTTGAAGGCGAACTTGATGTCGAAGGCGGTGGGCAGCGCGGCTTCCACCTTTGCCAGAGCTTCGTCGGTAAAACCCTTGGCCTTCAAGGTGGAAACGTTGATGGCGGGGGCGTTGGAGAGCGAGCCGTGGCCGACGGCATAGGCCTCGATCTCGGCGATGTCTGATTCGCGGTAGCCGAGCGCGCGCAGCGCCTCGGGCACGGCGCGGTTGATGATCTTCCAGTAGCCGCCGCCGGCGAGCTTCTTGAATTTCACCAGGGCAAAGTCGGGCTCGATGCCGGTGGTGTCGCAATCCATCACGAGGCCGATGGTGCCGGTCGGCGCCACCACTGTCGTTTGCGCGTTGCGGAAACCGTGGAGTTCGCCGAGTTCGAGCGCCTGGTCCCAGGCGTATTTGGCGCGCTCGACGATTTCGGTCTGCGGCACGCTGGCGTAATCCAGCGGCACCGGGTTGACCGCGATGCCTTCATAGCCGCGCGATTCGCCGTGGGCGGCGCGGCGGTGGTTGCGGATCACCCGCAGCATGTGGCCGGCGTTCTTCTTGTAGCCGGGGAAGGGGCCGAGCTCCTTGGCCATCTCCGCCGAGGTGGCGTAGCTGGTGCCGGTCATGATCGCGGTCAGGGCGCCGCACAGCGCGCGGCCTTCCTTGCTGTCGTAGGACAGACCCATGGTCATCAGCAGGCCGCCGATGTTGGCGAAGCCGAGGCCGAGGGTGCGGAATTCGTAGGACAGTTCCGCGATCGCCTTGGACGGGAACTGGGCCATCATCACGGAGATTTCGAGCACCACGGTCCAGAGCCGGCAGAGATGCTCGTACCCCGCGACGTCGAACTGTTTTGTCGTCGTGTTGTAGAAGGTGATCAGGTTGGCCGACGCCAGGTTGCAGGCGGTGTCGTCCAGGAACATGTAGTCCGAGCACGGATTGGAGGCGCGGATATCGCCCGACGCCTTGCAGGTGTGCCAGTCGTTCATGGTGGTGTTGAAGTGCAGGCCGGGATCGGCCGAGGCCCAGGCGGCGTGGCCGATTTTTTCCCAGAGGTCGCGGGCCTTGAGAGTCTTGGTGATCTTCTTGCTGGTGCGGCCGATCAGGTTCCAGTCGCCATCGGTTTCCACCGCGCGGAGGAAATCATCCTTCAGCGAGACCGAGTTGTTGGAGTTCTGGCCGGATACGGTGAGATAGGCCTCGGAATCCCAGTCGGTGTCGTAGACCGGGAAATCGATGTCCTTGTAGCCTTGCTTGGCGAACTGGATGACGCGCTTGATCATGCCGTCGGCCACCATCGAGCGGCGGGCCAGCTTGATCTCGCGGCGGAGCGCCGGGTTCTTCTCGGGATCGAAGCAGTCGTCGCCGCTGCCTTCGCAATTGACGCAGGCCTTCAGCACGGCCTTGAGGTGGCGCTGGTTCAGCTTGGAGCCGGTAACGAGGGCGGCGACCTTCTGCTCCTCCTTCACCTTCCAGTCGATATAGGTCTCGATGTCGGGATGATCGGCGTCGACCACCACCATCTTGGCGGCGCGCCGGGTGGTGCCGCCCGACTTGATCGCGCCGGCGGCGCGGTCGCCGATCTTGAGGAAGCTCATCAGGCCCGAGGAGCGGCCGCCGCCGGACAGGCGCTCGCCTTCGCCGCGCAGGCGGGAGAAGTTGGAGCCGGTGCCGGAGCCGTATTTGAACAGGCGCGCCTCGCGCACCCACAGGTCCATGATGCCGCCCTCGTTGACGAGGTCGTCATTGACGCCCTGGATGAAGCAGGCATGCGGCTGCGGATGCTCGTAGGACGACTTTGATTTGGTCAGTTTGCCGGTGAAGGGATCGACGTAATAGTGGCCCTGGCCGGGGCCGTCGACGCCATAGGCCCAGTGCAGGCCGGTGTTGAACCACTGCGGCGAATTCGGCGCGACCATCTGCTTGGCCAGCATGTAGCGCAGCTCGTCGTTGAAGGTGCGGGCGTCTTCTTCCGAGGTGAAGTAGCCGCCCTTCCAGCCCCAATAGGTCCAGCAGCCGGAGAGGCGGTCGAACACCTGCTTGGCGGAGAGTTCGCTGACATAGCGCTCGGATTCGGGAAGGGTGGCCAGCGCCTCGGTGTCGGGCACCGAACGCCACAGCCAGGACGGCACGGTCTCTTCCTCGACCTTCTTCAGGCGGGCGGCGACGCCTGCTTTCCGAAAGTACTTCTGCGCCAGCACGTCGGAGGCGACCTGCGACCAGAACTCCGGCACCTCGACGTTTTCGAGGCGGAACACCACCGAGCCGTCGGGGTTGCGGATCTCGGATGTCGTCAATCTGAAATCAATGCCGGTGTACGGTGACTGGCCCTGGGTGGTGTTGCGTCGTTCGATTCGCATGGTCGTGCCCCGTCTTTTGTCTGGTACCGGACCCGCGTTGCACCGCGGCCGGGTGTTATTTCCTCGAGCGAACCCCTGAGCGCACAGGCACCCCCTGTGTCCAAACGTCCGCAGCTCAGCCGGTGGACCGGCCCTGTTCTCTTTTCAACGCCCCAATGCTCGAACCGCCGGCCATTGTTGGCCCGTTTTTGTCGTTCCGAAAGTCCCGAGATTCAGGGCAAGCAAGCCCGTCACCCGTGCCTTGTCAGGCGCTCGGAATGGTCGATTTGGAACCCTGTCAGGGAGCGTTCAGCGGGACTAAAAACCACCCGGCACCGAACGATCCAAAACTAGGCCGACTCCATCGCGCCCGTCAAGGATTAGTACGAGTTCCTGAATCAAACACTAAATATGGTGCGAATTGGGGAAAACCAGCGGTCGCCGACCCTTCTGATCTGGGCCAAGTATCAGTGAGTCCTCAGAGATTCCCAAGCGAAAATATTTGTTCCGGAGCGACCAATCTGGAGTTCGCCCCGCTGTTCACAGGGCAACTATATTTTGGGCCCTCCGGGGTGTTTGGGGGTTGCTCCGGGAAGACTCACGTAGGGCTACGGAAGTTGTGGCAGGCATGCCCGCCGGCGCATGGTCTTGGGCGGGCATTACCGGCAAGGTGCCGCCGATTCTTGCCGGTAGCTCCACTCCATGATCGACTCAAAACCAACGCCCGCGCGTGGCGCCATCACGCCGGCCGGCCTGATGTTCCTCGCCATCACCTCGGTGGGCTGGGGATTCAACTGGCCGGTGACGAAATACCTGCTGAGCGAACTGCCGCCGCTGACGATGCGCGGCGGCGCCGGCGTGATCGGGGCCTTGCTGCTGGCGGCGATGGCTGTCTTCTCGGGCCAGAGCCTGCATGTGCCGCGCGCGCTGTGGCCGCGGCTGGTGCTGGCGGCGATGCTCAATGTCGCGCTGTGGATGGCGCTGATGGGGCTGGCGCTGTTGTGGCTGCCCGCCAGCGAGGCCGCGCTGATCGCCTACACCATGCCGATCTGGGCCTCGATGCTGGCCTGGCCGGTGCTCGGCGAGCGGCCCAATCTGCTGCGGGTGATTTCGCTGGTCATGGCGTTCGCGGGGCTGGCCTCGATCATGGGCGGCAACGGGTTTGCGGCCAGCGTGGAAAAGCTGCCGGGAATCATCATGGCGCTCGGCGGCGCGCTCGGCTTTGCGGTCGGTACCGTGATGGCGAAGAAGCTGCCGCTCAATCTGCCGCCGCTGTCGGCCGCCGCCTGGCAGATCGGGATCGGCTGTTTTCCCGTCGCCATCATCGGCTTGCTGGTCGA
Organism: Bradyrhizobium sp.; assembly: GCF_030646015.1. Lineage (GTDB taxonomy): Bacteria > Pseudomonadota > Alphaproteobacteria > Rhizobiales > Xanthobacteraceae > Bradyrhizobium. The sequence goes on along the minus strand of NZ_JAUSLT010000179.1, from coordinate 27,993 downwards.
GAACGCCGATATCGCAAAACTTTCGAATCTCGGCTGGATCCTGCTGTTCTATTCGACCGTGATCCAGTTCTGCGTCGCCTATGTGGCCTGGTTCGCGGCACTCGCCCGACTGCCGGCCTCGGTGGCCGCGATCGGCACCATGGCGGTGCCGGTGATCGGCGTCGCGGCGTCCGCGGTGGCGCTCGGCGAGCCGCTCGGCCTCGGCCAGATCGCCGCGCTTGTGTTCACGCTGGCCGGCGTGGTGCTGGCGACGCGGTCATGAGCGGTGTGTCGAGCCAGCGCGCGGCGCGAAGCATCTCGCCGCTTGGTCTCGTGTTCCTCGCCGTCACCTCGGTGGGGTGGGGCCTCAATTTCCCGATCATGAAGAACCTGCTCAGCGAGTGGCCGCCGCTGTCATCGCGCGGGCTGTGCGGCATCGTCGGCGCCGCGGCACTGGCGCTGTTTGCGGTGGCGCGAAAGCAGAGCCTCGCGGTGCCCAGGCCGATGTGGTCGCGGCTCGTGCTGGTGTCGCTGCTGACGATCGGCGGCTGGGTCGCGTTCATGGGGCTGGCCTTGCTGTGGCTCCCCGCCAGCGAGGCCGCGGTGCTCGCCATTTCGATTCCGGTGTGGGTGGCGCTATTGGCCTGGCCGATCCTCGGCGAGCGGCTGTCGCTGCTGCGCGCGATCTCGCTGGCGGTGGCGCTCGCCGGCATCGCGGTCCTGATCGGCGGCAACGAAATCGAGGCCAGTTTTGTCAAGCTGCCGGGATATTTGTGCGTGCTGGCGGGCGCGATCTGCGTCGCGCTCGGCACCGTGCTGACCAAGCATTTTCCGCTGGCGATGCCGCCATTGTCGCTGGCGGCCTGGCAGATCGGGATCGGCTGCCTGCCGATCGCGATCGTCGGACTCGTGGTCGAACAGCCGCAGTTTTCCGCGCTGTCATGGATCGGCTGGGCGTCGATGCTCTACATGACGCTGATCCAGTTTTGCCTGTGTTACGTCTGCTGGTTCGCGGCGCTGGAGCGATTGCCGGCGGCGACCGCCTCGATCGGCACGCTGCTGGTGCCTGTCATCGGCGTGCTCTCGGCCGGCGCGATGCTGCACGAGCCGCTCGGCCTGCGCGAAATCACCGCGCTGGTGGTGACGCTCGGCGGCGTCACCATGGCGCTGCGCTCCTGAACGCAGAAGGACGGCGCACCGGGAAGCGCCGTCCTCCGTCGATGTTCGCTCGTTCTTACCGGAAGCCGGGACGCATGAACGGGCGGTGCATGGGCTGCGGGCGCGGCCCGGGAGCGGTCTTGATTTGAACCATCGGACGCCGCGGCATCGAAGCGTGCGAGGTCTGCCAGTTGACGCGCCGGTCGGGGACCTGCGCGACCTTCACGCACTGGAACGAAGTGCTGCTCTTCTGGATCGCGCTCGTCGAAGGCGGGCAGGCGCATGCACTGGCCGTCGCCTTGCCGCCGACACAGACGATGCGCGGGGGCGGCGGGGTCACGCGCGGCGGCGGCGTCACGATGGTCGGTACCCGTGCCTCGTTCTGCGGCTTGCCAGCAGGCGGGTTGCGATTGTCGGGATTGGCGTTGCTCTGCGGCGGAGCAAAATCGCCATTGCAGTGGATGGTGATGCTCTTCCATTGGGTCGACGGACCAAACGTTCCGCCGAGCACTTCGGCCTTGTATTGCACTGTCGTGGTCTGGGTGAAGTGCTCGACCTGGGTCCAGTCATCGCCGAACTTGCCGCCGCCCAACGCCGACGCCTGCATCTGCTTGGCTTCGCCTGATATCGCGCCGCCATTGACCTGGCGCCACAGCTTCACATTGACCGGGCCGGCCTTGTCGGTCGCAACGCGCGTCGTGACCTTCAACGGCTTGCACTGCGTGCCGCTCGGGCCGTGTTGGGTAGAGGCGGGCGTCACGAAGGTCTGGAGAAACAGGTCGATGCCGGTCGCGGTGACCTTGGTGCGATGCGGCTCGCGATCGGCGTTGCGGTCCGCGCCCGTCCGCGGCGGCCCGAGGCAGTCCACGGTGACGTCGAACGTATCGTGACGGGTCACATCGCCGCCATTGAACCCCCAGCCGACCTCTGAAATATCCACCTCGGCGTCCAAGCCCTTTAGGGTATTGGCGGAAAACGTCGCGTCGACCGTCATCTTGAAGCTGTGACGTTGGTTCGCCGGTCCGGCGTTGCAGCCATCGACGATCCGCTTGCGATAGAAGAGGGCGCCGGAACGGGCTTCGAGCAACTGTTCGACCGGGAACGAGAGGCTGCGGTTCACGTCGTAGTCCCGTTGGTTCGGCACTTCGAACAGAATTCTCGGATAGGATCCGCATTCGGTGCCGTTGCAGTCGCCGAGCCAGACGCCGACCCGCTCGACGTAGCCGCGCCCTTTGGTGTCGACCTTCAGATGGGCGTCGAAGCCGACGTTCCCCGGCAGGACTTCCTTCCACTGGTCGCCGTCGTGCTCCACCTTCACGATCGCGGCGAAGAAAGTGGATTGGGCGTCGAACACGGCCTCGTCGATGCGAGCGTCCTCGGCCTGCGCGCCGAACGAACAGGCGACAAGCAGGGCGGTCATGGTGCCCGCCAACAGCGCACGGGTGCGGTGGCGACGGGATGAATACGCGATCTCGGTCATGATGGTGTCTCCCTGAGGGCTGGTGTGGGCCGCGCAAGGCTGCGCGGTTCATGGCCTCGGTCGGCGATGCCACCCGGCCGGTTCAGCGGAGGTGTGGGAAAAGTTCTTGGAATCAATGATTTAGGCTTGGAGCGAACAGCTTTGTTCACTGCCGGCATAAATGGGCTGGATTGTCGCAGCCTTTGAACGCAACCGGCTCGGCCAAGACCAATTTCCGACCGCCATCGATGGCAGACTGGCAACGACGCCACGCAAGGTCCGCACAGTGAGAGGTGCCACCATGAGCGTTGCGTTGTCCGAGCCCATGCCCATCCGCGTATCGAGCGGCCCGCTTGCGCCGGGCGCCGTCGTGCGCGGCCATGAGGGCTTCATGAAGCTGAACATGCAGCTGGATTTCGCCAACCGCTCGCCGAACGGGCGAAAGCTGTCGGTGGTCGCCAGAAGTTTTGGGCCGGTCGGTGTCGGACGCGTCGACGGCACGCCATCGAGCTTCTATCGCAGGCCCAGCCATCTCGCCGATGGCCGTGACCTGCTGTCCATCATCATCAGTGGCGGCGGACGATTTGAACTCGACGGCGCCCGCGGTGAGAACCGGTTCACCGGCCACGGTGCGGCGATCCTCGAAAGCCGCCGCGCCAGCGCGCTGCATTCCCTCGATGACAGCACCGCCTGGACCATCTGCATGGAGCGCGCGCCGATGGAGCCGCTGCTTGCCGGGATATCCCAGCCGCTGCAGTGCTGCCTGGCGAGCGACAATCCCGCCCTGCGCCTGCTGGACGCCTACCTGGCGGCGCTGTTCTCGCTGCCGCAGGCATGGGATCTGGCGCTGGTGACGCTGCACATCCGCGATCTGGCGCTGAGCGCGCTCGGGGTACGCGGCGACGTGCAGGCGCTGGTGCGCGAGCGCGGCGTCCAGGCCGCGCGACAGGCCGCGGCACTCGCCGCGATCCGCGACCGCGCCTCCGAGCCCGGGCTCACCGCCGAGTTTATCGCCGGACAGGTTGGGCTTTCCGTGCGCTATTTGCACCGGTTGCTGGAACCAACCGGACGGACTTTCGCGGAGCACCTCCTGGATCATCGGCTCGACCGCGCCGTCGCCATGCTGCGGGATTCCGACAGCACGCATCGGAAGATCGGCGAGATTGCGTCCCTCTCCGGGTTTTCAGACATTTCTCATTTCAACCGCAGCTTCCGCCGCCGGTTTGGCGATACGCCCCACGGCGTACGCGTGCGCGCCACCCGGAGTCGGGCGTGGTCCTGAGCGGACTTCACGGTAATGGATTTGGCTGGGCTGCAATAAAAAGGACGGCGCACCGCAATGCGCCGTCCTCATGTTCGGTAGACGCTAAGAGCTGTTACGGGCAGGCGTGCCGCAGGCCGTCATAGCCGAGATAAGTGCCAGAGCGCACATCGTAGGAACGATAGGTCCGCCGACAATACTCGACGTCGTCGCCGCCAACGGGAGCCACCGTGACAACGGGCTCATCATAGTACCCATCATCGTAATAGCCGTAGCCCGGCGAGCCGTAATAGCCGTAGCTGGATCCCAGCGCGCCGCCGATCACCAGACCAGTACCGAAGCCGTATCCACCGTAGCCGCGGGGGCGATAGTGGCGATTGCCACCGACGTGACCGCCGCCCTGCCAGTTGCCGCCGCTATAACGCGGTCCGCCGCCGCCGATGACGGCACCGCCGCCGCCACCGCCGAATTTGGTGCCGAGGCCCGGGCCGGCAGCATAACCGCCGCCACCGCCGCCCATGCGCATACCACCGCCGCCGATGGCTGCTCCACCGCCGCCCCCGATGGCAGCGCCGCCACCACCGCGCACCCCGCCCATCCCTTTATCCTGGGCAAAGCTGGCGGTGGGTACTGCCAGGGGCAACAGGAGGGCCATCACGGCGGCCGCACTCAAAACTTTAAGACTGGTCATTATCGGCTCCATTTACGGGACTGCGTCTAAAACCCTCGGACAGGGCGGACGTTCCCGGGCCCGGCACAATTGTGCGTGGCCAAGACTGTCAGGTGGGAAATGTATGCGGAATGAACGAATTGCAACGATTCCGCGACCTTGGGTCACAGAAAGGTGTTGGTCGCGTGGGCGCCGTCCAACCGGCCCACGCGCGCCGACTTCAACTGGACAATCCGGCCCGCCGATGGCATCAGGGGCCAAGCGTTCTCGAACCGGCCTCGCGCATGAAACTGTTTTTTCTGAAGCTCTTCACCTGGTGGAACGGCCAGACCTTTGGCACCCAATTGTGGACCTGGCGGTTCGGCGAGCTGGTCGGCAAGGACGAGCAGGGCAATCTCTATTACCGCACCAAGGGCGGCACGATCGATCCCACGCTCGGCTTCCAGCGGCGCTGGGTGGTCTATAACGGCTATGCCGAGGCCACCCGGGTGCCGCCGTCCTGGCACGGCTGGCTGCATCACACCGTCGACGTCGCGCCGACCGAAGAGAGCTACAGCCCGCGCGAATGGGAAAAGCCGCACGTTCCCAACATGACCGGAACGCCGGCGGCCTACCGGCCCTCGGGCTCGACGCTGGCCAGCGGCCGCCGTCCCAAGGCCACCGGCGATTACCAGCCCTGGACGCCGGGCCAATAGCGGTTGGTGCCATCCCGTTCGGCGCGCTTCGGCCCCAAAAAAGCCGGCATACGCCGTCCATGCTGGGGCACCTGACAGCACACGGAAGGGGCGGCCGGTCATGTGCAGGATTTCCCATGTTCTCGTTGGCGCCGCACTCGGCGCGGGCCTGACGGTTCTCGCCATCCAGCCGCCGACGGCGCTGGTCAGGGCGGCCAAGGCTGCCACAGGCAACGACACCTATTCGCGGCTCAATCTGTTCGGCGACGTGTTCGAACGGATCAGGGCGAGCTATGTCGAAACGCCCGACGACGGCAGGCTGATCGAAGCGTCGATCAGCGGCATGCTCAGCTCGCTCGACCCTCATTCGCGCTACATGAATGAGAAGGCCTGGCGCGACATGCAGGAGACCACCAGCGGCGAATTCGGCGGCCTGGGCATGGAAGTCACCATGGAGGACGGCCTGGTCAAGGTGGTCGCGCCGATGGACGACACACCCGCCGCGAAGGCCGGCATCATGTCGGGCGACTTGATCAGCGCGGTCGACGGCACCGAGGTTCAGGGGCTCACGCTCGAGCAGGCCGTCAAGAAGATGAAGGGCCCGATCAATACGAAGACCCGCCTGAAGATCATGCGCAAGGGCGCCGAGCAGCCGATCGAGATTTCGGTCGCGCGCGAGGTCATCCGGGTGCGGCCGGTGCGCTACCACACCAGAGGCGGCGACATCGGCTATATCCGCATCACCTCATTCAACGAACAGACCACCGACGGCTTGAGAAAAGCCATCGCCGACATCTCGAAGCAGATCCCACCGGAGAAGCTGGCCGGTTATGTCGTCGACCTGCGCAACAACCCCGGCGGCTTGCTCGATCAGGCGGTGTCGGTATCGAGTGCGTTCATGGCGCGCGGCGAGGTGGTCTCGACGCGCGGCCGCGCCACTGAGGAAACCCAGCGCTTCACCGCGCGGACCGGCGACCTCACCAGGGGCAAGCCGCTGGTCGTCTTGATCAACGGCGGATCGGCTTCCGCTGCCGAGATCGTGGCCGGCGCGCTGCACGACCACAAGCGCGCGACGCTGATCGGCACCCGCTCGTTCGGCAAGGGCTCGGTGCAGACCATCATCCCGCTCGGCCCCGGCAAGGGCGCGCTGGCGCTCACCACCGCGCGTTATTTTACGCCGTCCGGCCGGTCGATCCAGGCCAGGGGCATCACGCCCGACCTCGAAGTGTTGCAGGAGGTGCCGGACGCGTTGAAATCCCGCGCCGACTCCAAGGGCGAGGCGTCGATGCGCGGCCATTTGGCCGCCGACGGTGCCGAGCAGACGGGATCGCAGGCCTACGTTCCGCCCGAGGAGAAGGACGACAAGGCGCTTGGTGCGGCCTTCAATTTGTTGCGCGGCGTTACCGTCAAAGCGGATGTCCCGTCGCCCAAAAAAGCGATCCCGAACTGAAGCTTCCGCCTGTGGAAAGCGGGAACAGCGGGGACATCTTTCGCGGCGTTGTTGAATGCCGGCCGAAGTCATGGCCCAATTAGCCATCTTGCGGAGATGGGAGACCATCGCGTCGGTTCGGGCAACAGTTCGCGACTGCCCCGATTTGCAGCGGCTGCCGATCAGGATGTGGCTGGGAGATAGGCCCCCGGCGCTGAAATCCTGAAATCGCCCGTCAATGTGGAGCTGCCGCAGGAAAGGAAAGGCCGTCCGGGCAACCGGGCGGCCTTTTTCTGTTGAGCTTGGAGTGCAAGTAGAGCGGTTGATACGTGCAGCAGGCAGCAGGCAATTCATCTCGTGTCCCGGACGCGGTGCAGCGTTCTTCACGCTGCTCCGCAGAGCCGGGATCCAGACTTCTGCTGCGATGGGCCCCGGCTTAGCAGCGCACCACGCCGCGAAGGCATAGCGCGTCGAAGACGCGCGTGAACGCGCTGTTCGCGCTGCGCAGCATCCGGGGCACGAAAGACCCCATCCTTATCAGGATGACGTCTGCGAGGCCGGCCCCGGATTTCGCAAGGGCTCCATCCGGGCTAAGGGACTTCGGCGATCAGCTTGCCGGCGCCTCTTGCGCCGCAAGTCTTGCACCGGCGCGGGCGATCATCTCGCCGCGGCGGACCTGCGACGCCGCGATCCTGTCCTTCATGAAGGCGAGCACTTCCGGCGGCGCGGTGTCGGGCGAGCCGGCGTTGAACGGCGGCGCCGGATTGTATTCGAGCCGCAGCTGGATCGCCTCCGCGGTGCGCCGGTCGACCAGCAGCGACACCAGCGTCAGCGCGAAATCGATGCCCGCGGTGACGCCGCCGCCGGTGACGCGGTTGCGGTCGACGCACACCCGCGTTTTGGTCGGCGTTGCGCCGAACGCGGCGAGGAAATCCATCGCGGTCCAGTGCGTCGCCGCGCGGTAGCCTTGCAGCAGCCCGGCGGCGCCCAGCACGAGTGATCCCGTGCATACCGAGGTGATGTATTTGGCGCCCGCTGCCTGTTTGCGCAGGAAGGCCAGCATCTCCTCGTCGTTGATCATGTCGTCGGTGCCGAGCCCGCCGGGCACGCAGATCACGTCGAGCTGCGGGCAATCCGCGAAGCTGACCGTCGGCGTGATCGTCAGCACGGAGTCGCTGGTGACCGGCTCGATCCGTTTCCAGATCAGATGCACCTGCGCGCCGGGCACGCTGGAGAACACCTGCAGCGGTCCGGTGAAATCGAGCTGGGTCACCCGTGGAAACAGGACGATCCCGATCTGAAGCGGCGCGGACATGGTGGGACCTTTCGGGGTTCTGCTGGCAGGATTTTGCTTGACCGGCGTAGCTTGCCATGGTGGCCTTGCGTCCGAAATGCCATATTTACCTCATTTCAGGACATAGGCCAAGATCATGATCGGCGTGCTGATATTTCCGGATTTTCAGCTGCTGGACGCGGCCGGGCCGATTTCGGCGTTCGAGATCGCCGCCCGTTTCGCCGGCCAGCCGCCATCGATCAAGGTGCTGGCGGTGAAGCCGGGTCCGGTCCGCAGCACGTCCGGCGTCGAGATGCTGGCGCGCGGCCTCAAGCCGTCGGCGGCGATCACCACGCTGATCGTGGCCGGTGGCGAGGGGGTGCGGCAGGCGGCGCGATGCGAGAAGACGCTGGCCTTCGTGCGGGCCATGGCAAAACGTGGCATCCGCGTCGCCAGCGTCTGCTCCGGGGCCTACATCCTGGCCGAAGCAGGCTTACTCGACGGCCGCCGCGCCACCACGCACTGGCAGCGCACTCCGCATTTTGTGAAGACCTATCCGAAGATAAAACTGGAGCCGGACCGCATCTTCGTCCGCGACGGCAATATCTGGAGCTCGGCCGGGATCAGCGCGGGCATCGACCTCGCACTGGCGATGGCGGCGGAGGATTTTGGCGACGAGATCGCGCAGCAGGCCGCGCGCCAGCTCGTGCTCTATCATCGCCGCAGCGGCGGCCAGTCGCAATTCTCCTCGCTGCTGGAATTGAAGGCGCCAGCCGGCCGCTTCGCGCCGTTGCTGGCCTGGGCGCGCGAGCATCTCGATGCGCCGCTGACGGTCGAGGACATGGCCGAGCAGGCCGGCATGAGTTCGCGGCATTTTGCCCGTGCGTTCATCGCGGAGACCGGCACCACGCCGTCGAAGGCGGTGGAGCGCCTGCGCATCGAGGTGGCGCGCCAGCGCGTGCAATCCTCCTCCGAGGCGATCGAGCGCGTCGCCGAGAGCACCGGCTTTCGCGATCCGGAGCGGATGCGTCGCGCCTTCATCCGCGCCTTCGGCCAGCCGCCGCAATCGCTGCGCCGCGCGGCGCGGGCGGGGTAGCGCACCTATTTGAGCGCCGCATCCGGATGCCAGCCGAGCACCGCGAGCATCACGAAAAATCCGACGACATAGGCCGCCGCCACCGGCCAGCCCTGGCTCACCCAGCGTCCGACCTACTTCGCTTCCGGATACATGTTGGCGAGCGCGACGCCGGCGGAGGAGCCGAACCAGATCATCGAGCCGCCGAAGCCGACGGCGTAGGCGAGATAGCCCCAGTCGTAGCCGCCTTGCTTCAGCGCCAGCGCGGTCAGCGGGATATTGTCGAACACCGCCGAGACGAAGCCGAGGCCGAGCGCGGTCTGCCACGAGGCAAGGGGAAGTGTTTCGACCGGCATCAACGAGGCCGCCGTCACCAGCGCCAGCAGGAAGATGGTGCCTTTGACCGTCTCCGGCATGATCGACCAGTCCGGCGCGCGCAAACCCGCGGAGAGCAGGATCACGGCCCAGACCGCGAGCCCGAGCACGGGAAGCACATCCAGCAGGGCCGGAAATTTCAGGTTCGCGGTGATGTTGGCGGCCAGCGCCGCCACGAGGATGGCGGCGACGATGAACACCCGCGCCGGGTCGATCTTCAATCCCTTCGGTGCATTTTTCTGGATCGGCGAGTAGCGATGCTGCTGGATTGACGCCGGCACGGCGAAGATCAGCATCGCGACGATGGCGGCGATATAGGCCTCCACCACGCTGAGCGGGCTGACGCCCGCGATCCACATCATGGTGGTGGTGGTGTCGCCGACCACGCTGCCGGATCCGCCGGCGTTCGACGCCGCGACGATCCCGGCGAGATAACCGATGTGGACCTTGCCCTGGAACACGTGCCGGGCCACCGTGCCGCCGATCAGGGCGGCCGCGATATTGTCGAGGAAGCTCGACAACACGAACACCAGAACCAGCAGGACCAGGCCGCCCTTCCAGTCGTCGGGCAGCAGCGCCGGCATTTCATCCCATGGTGAAGAACGGGACCCCGCCGTCGAAGGCGATGGAGCGCCTGCGCATCGAGGTGGCGCGCCCGCGCCTACAATCCTCCTCCGAGGCGATCGAATGCGTCGCTGAAACCACCGGCTTTCGCGATCCCGAGCGGATGCGCCGCGCTTTCATCCGCGCCTTCGGCCAGCCGCCGCAATCGCTGCGGCGCGCGCGGAGTAGCTGCCCCAACATACACGAAAAAGCCCCGGATGATGCCGGGGCTGAAGTTCGCTGAAGATAGAAAGCTCGTCAATACTTGGCGACGACCGGGCCACCCCAGTTGAAGTGGTAGTTGATGCCGGCCTTCACGGTGTGGAACGTGTCGTCCCACTCAGAGCGGAGCGTGGCAATCGTCGGGGAATATCGGATCGTGCTCTTGCCGAGATCGATGTAGTTGTATTCGACCTTGGCTGACCAGTTCGGAGCGAACATATATTCAAGACCGGCACCGACGGTGTAGCCCCACCTGGTATCGTTCGCAACGAAGGTGTTCGCTGCGCCGCCGTTGAGCGCTGCGTCATAGCGATGCTGTATGTCACCGACCGCAGCGCCGCCGCTGACGAAAAACAGGGCGGGACCGGCGGCGTAACCGAGGCGGCCCTTGATGTCGCCGAAGCTGCGGAGCTTGGTGTAGTAGGTATCGCCCAGGTTCGGCGGACCCACGTTGATCACGGCAGAACGGCCGCTGATGTCGGCCCAGTGGTAGTCTCCCTCGAGTCCCAGCACAAATGCGCCGCTCTGCCAATTGTAGCCGACAACGCCGCCAGCGAAGCCGCCGCTGGTGTCATAGGTTTGCGTGCCTACGAAAGCCGCCGTGTTCGGCGCGTTAAAATAGATTTCATTGCTTCGACCCCAGCCGCCACCGCCCTGGCCTCCGACGTAGAATCCGGTCCAGGTCAAGATCGGTGCAACGTGAGCCGGCGCCTTGGCGTAGGGGCGCGCCGCAAGATCGGCGGCCGTGGCGGAGGTGACCATCGTGATGACGCCAACCGCGCCAAGCAACAATCTGTTCATTCCGACTCCTATTCTCGCCCCAAGGCGGGATTGCTTTTCTGATGCAACCGTAGGGGATCGCGACCCGAATGGCTGTTACCCGGTGGCCACAGTGCAGCAAATAAGCGCCATTTCCACCTTTCAGTTCGCACCAGCCGGGACCTTCAAAGGATGATCTGGGTAGGCGCCCTGGCTAGCCCTGCGCCTTCAGCCACGCGCCGATCTCGCTGGCGGCGACATTGGCCTGTTGCAGCAATTTGCCCATGGTGAAGAAGCCGTGGAACTGGCCGGGAAAGTGCCGGTAGGTGACCGCCACGCCGGCCTGTTTCAGCCGCTCGGCGTATTCGTCGCCTTCGTCGCGCAGCGGATCGGCGCCGGCGGTCAGCACATAGGCGGGCGGCAGACCCACCAGCGTGGTGGCGCGCGCGGGCGAGGCGCGCCAGTCGTGCACGTCGGCGGCGCCGTTGAGGTAGTGATCGCGAAACCACTTTATGACGGAATGCGTCAGCAGCAGGCTGGTCTCCGGCTCGCTGTGCGAGGGATGCGTCATGGCAAAATCGGTGGCGGGATAGATCAGCACCTGGCCGGCGATCGCGGGCCCGTTGCCGTCGCGCGCCGATATCGCGACCACCGCGGCGAGGTTGCCGCCGGCGCTGTCGCCGCCGACCATCAGCCTTGCAGCATCGATGCCGAGCTGTTTGGCGTTATCGGCGATCCATTGGGTCGCGGCGATGGAATCATCGACCGCGGCGGGAAACTTGTGTTCGGGCGCGAGGCGATAATCGACCGAAATCACGATCAGCCGGCCTTCGTCGGCCAGCTTGCGGCACACCACGTCATGGGACTCGAGATCGCCGATCACCCAGCCGCCGCCGTGAAAGAACACCAGCACGGGTGCCAGACCATCGGTCCGCCTCGGATTTTTCGGCGTGTAGATGCGCGCGGGGATGGGTCCGTGCGGGGCGGGGATCGCCAGCGGTGTTGTCGATTCAAGCTCGGGCGGTTCCGGGTTGGAGACAATGCGGCCGGCCAGATAAAGCCGGCGTGCCTCTTCATGTCCCACCGTCTCATAAGGCGGCCGTCCGGCCTCCTGGAAGGCTTTGAAGACGGCGGCGGCATCGGGATCGAGAACGGCGGGCATGATAGGTGGACCTGTTGCGTGGGTTTTTGGGTGTGGCGGAGCAATTGAATCAGGCGGCGGTTCGTCCGCCGTCGACGGTGTAGGACGAGCCGGAGACGTAGCTCGCCTCGTCGGATGCCAGGAAGGCGACGATGGAGGCGACCTCGGAGGCCTGTCCCAGCCGCCGCGCCGGAATCCGGTCGACGATCTTTTCATTGGGAGGCGGCGAATTGCCACCGTTGCGGCCCTGCAGGATGGTGGAGAGCATGCGGCTGTCGATCAGGCCGGGGCAGACGGCATTGACGCGCACGCCGGTGCCGGTGCATTCCCATGCCGCGGTCTTGGTCAGCCCGATCACCGCATGCTTGCTGGCGCTGTAGACCGCGATGTGCGGCGATCCCATCAGGCCCGCGATCGATGCGGTGTTGATGATGCTGCCCTTGTTCTGCTTCAGCATCACCGGCAGGACGTGCTTCATCCCCAGGAACACCCCGACCACGTTGACGTCGAGCACGCGGCGAAACATCTCCAGCGAATATTCCGTGATCGGCTTGATATCGCCCTCGATGCCGGCGTTGTTGTAGAAGGCGTCGATGGTGCCGAATGTGTCGACCGCGGCGCGGACATAGCCGGCGACCTCGTCCTCATCGGTGACGTCGGCGGTGACCGCCAGCGCCTGTGCCGAGGCCGGCAGATCCTTGATCGCTTGCTTGAGGTCCTGTTCCCGGCGGTCGACCGCGACGAGGCGGGCGCCGCGTTCGGCCAGCAGCCGCATGGTCGCGGTGCCGATGACGCCGGCAGCCCCGGTGACGACGGCGACCCGGCCATCGAGCCTGATACGATCGGTCATTGCAGTGTTTCCCCTGTTGCTCCGGTTGGCCCGGATGTCCTGTTATCAGGCGTGGCGCGGCCTCGCATGAACCTTGAGGGCTGCGACTATTTCATTTGTGGCGAGGGCTGACCAGTAGGCGGGGCAGGGGCAAACCGCCCTTTCCCCGCCGTATTCGCCGTGTTAACCGAGGGTCCTGCGAGCGGCGGATAAGTCTGTACTATGTCGCGAGCCCGATTCGCCTTTCAAAGCCGCGAGATGTTTCGAACCATTGCCCTGACCGGATTTGCGGCCCTCGTGGCCGCCACGACGATCTCGCTTGCGCCGCCGGCGCACGCGCAGATCGGCAATATCTTTTCCGATCCGGCGCCGCGTCCGCCCGGGGCTATTCCGCGTGGCGGCAGCAGGGGTGGGGAGCCGCAACAGCTCGACGACGACGACGAGCAAGTGCCGGAGCTGCCGCGGGGCCGCCTGCTGCCGACGCCGAATCGTCCGCCGCCGGGGCAGGGCGTGCCGCCACCCGGTTCGGTGCAGACCCAGCCGCTGGCGCCGCCGCCGGGCACCACCGTCATTCCGCAAAATACCGCGCCCGGCATTGCCGTCGCACCGCCGCAGCCCGGTCAGGGTGCCGCGCCCGGCGCCAATCTGCCGCCCGGCCAGCGCCAGCCCACCAAGGGTGGTGCCGTGCCGCAGACGCCGGCCAGCCTGCAGCCCGGCGACGAGGTGGTCACCGAGCCGCCGGCGCAGAAGATCGTCAACAAGAAGGCGAGTTTCTCCGGGCTGGACAAGATCACCGGGCGCATCATCAATTTCGACGAGGATATCGGCGAAACCGTCCAGTTCGGCGCGCTGCGGGTGAAAACCGCGGCCTGCTATACCCGCCCCGCGACCGAGGCCGCCAACACCGACGCCTTCGTCGAGGTCGACGAGATCACGCTGCAGGGCGAGGTGAAGCGGATTTTTTCCGGCTGGATGTATGCGGCGAGCCCGGGCCTGCACGGCGTCGAGCACCCGATCTACGACATCTGGCTGACCGACTGCAAAGGCCCGGAAACCACCATCGTCACCGCGGCGCCCGAGCCGCCGAAACCGACGCCGCCGCCCGTCGCCAAGCGCCCGCCGCCGCAGAAGCAGGCGGTGCCGCGTTCGGCGCCGCCGCCGCAGCCGCAATTCCAGCAGCAACCGCCGCCACCGCCACCCCCGCCGCAACAGCAGCCCGGCGGCCTGTTCGGGATTTTCAGGTAGAATTGGGGTTGTAGGGTGGGCAAAGGCGCACTTGCGCCGTGCCCACCATTGCGAAAGCGATCATGATGCGAGATGGTGGGCACGGCGCGCGAAGGGCGCGCCTTTGCCCACCCTACGAACCCATCACCGCGACAAATTCTGCAGCAGCAAATTCAGCGCAGCACTCGCAAAGCTGTGCATGTTGGCGAGCCGGTGCGCGCTGCCGGTCTCCAGGGTGATCACCGCATTCGCCGGGCCCGCGAGCCCCATGCAGCTGTGGCCGGCGGCGTCGCCGTAGCGGTTGCCGGTGGGGCCGGTGGCGCCGGTCTCCGACAGGCCCCAGTCGGTAGCAAAACGCGCGCGGATCTGGTTCGCCAACAGCTTGGCGTAGGGCTCGGACGCCGAGCGGATGCCTTTCATCGCCTCGTCGGGGATGTCCATCAACAGCCGCCGCGCATCGCGGGTGTAGATCACGCCGCCGCCGAGGAAATAGGCGGAAGCGCCTGATACCGCGAGCAGGCTTGCGGAAATCAGCCCGCCGGTCGAGGACTCCGCGACCGCGATGGTCTGCTTGCGTTCGATCAGCCGGGCGGCGATCTGTTCGGCGATCGGGACAAGGTCTTTCATTCGGTTCTCAATTCTGGCGCGGGATGGGCTTCAACGGTCTCCTAGCACAGGATTGCATGGCTGCCGACTCGCGAGGCATTGGCTCCGCCGATGGACGGGGCCCCGCGCGCGCCCTATGCTGGCTCACGGATTCAGCGAGCCAACGCCGAATTCGACAGTCGCCACGCGCGAAGAGGAAACCAGAGGTCATGACGTCACCGCTCGCGGGCGGCGTGGATTGCGATCTGCATCCTGCCGTTCCTCATCTGACCAGCCTGCTGCCCTACCTCAACGATTACTGGCGCGACCAGGTGACGACGCGGGGCATGACCGACCTCGTGTCGCAATCCTATCCGACCAACTCGCCGATCTCGTCGCGGCCGGACTGGCGGCCGGCGCAGGGCAAGCCGGGCTCCAGCCTCCCAGACATGAAGACGCAGGCGCTCGACCGTTTTGGGGTCAGCCATGGCATCTGCAATCCCCTGTACGGCGTGCAGATGGTGTTTTCCGAGGACATGGCGGATGCATTCTGCCGCGCGCTCAACGACTGGCTCGTGAAGGAATGGCTCGACAAGGAGCCGCGGCTGCGCGGCTCGATCGTCATCCCTGTGCAAAGCGTCGAGAAGTCGGTGGCGGAGATCGAGCGCTGCGCCAAAGACCCGCGTTTCGTCCAGGTGCTGATGCTGGTCATGGGCGACATGCCGCTGGGCAAGCGCGCCTACTGGCCGATTTACGCCGCCGCCGAGCGGCTGGGTTTGCCGATCGGCATTCACGCCGGCAGCGCCTATCACAACCCGCCGACCTCGGTCGGCTGGGGCTCCTACCACATCGAGGATTACGTCGCCCAGGCGCAGGCGTTCCAGACCCAGTTGACCAGCCTGATCGTCGAGGGCGTGTTCGCGCGGCATCCGAACCTGAAGATGGTGATGCTGGAATCCGGCTGGAGCTGGCTGCCGTCTTACCTCTGGCGGCTGCACAAGTTCTGGCGCGGCGTGCGCATGGAAACGCCGTGGGTGGATCGCGCGCCCCTCGAAATTGTGCGCAGCAACATCCGGTTTTCGCTGCAGCCGATTGACGCGCCGCCGGATCCGGCGATCCTCAATCGCCTGTTTGACCATATGCAGTCGGATGAATTGCTCCTATTCTCGACCGATTATCCGCACTGGCAATTCGAAGGCGACCAGGTGCTGCCTGAAGGAATGTCTTCCGATCTTGTGCGCAAGATCATGATCGACAATCCCCGCGCGACGTACCCCCGCCTCAAGCAGCCTGTCGCCAAGGAGACGACGCCATGAACGTCCAGTTCCGCGACCGCCCAGAACCGGCTTCACCCGTCGAGGTCAAGACCGCGATCGCCGATTGCGACATCCATCCGGCGCGCGCGACGAGGGACGAATTGTACCCGTTCCTCGCAAAACGCTGGCACAGCCATCTCGAAACCTGGGGCGTCCATCCCTATCAGGGCATGATGGAAGGCCCGCCCTATCCCAAGGCGCAGCCCAATGCGTCGCGCCGCGATGCGTATCCGCCGGAAGGCGGCCAGCAGGGTTCGTCGCTGTCGTTCATGCAGCAGCAGCTGCTGGATCCCTACAATGTGGCGCTCGGCGTACTCAATCCGCTCGGCGCCACCGGACAGGGCATGCGCAATCACGATCTGGCCACGGCGCTCGCGACCGCCATCAACGACTGGCAGATCGCCAAATGGACCAGCCAGGACAGCCGCCTGAAAGCTTCTGTCGTCGTCGCCAACGAGGACGGCGTGTCCGCCGCCGCCGAAATCCGCCGCCGGGCCGGCGACAAAAACTTTGTCCAGGTGCTGCTGCTCAGCCGCAACGTCGAGCCGCTCGGCCAGCGTCGCTACTGGCCGATCTACGAGGCGGCCGAGGAGGCGGGACTCCCGGTCGGCGTGCACGCCTTCGGCTTCGGCGGCAACCCGATCACCGCATCGGGCTGGCCGAGTTTCTACATCGAGGAAATGGTCGGCCATTCGCAGTGCCAGCAGACCGCGCTCGCCAGCATCGTGCTGGAGGGCGTATTCGCCAGCTATCCGAAACTGAAGATGGTGATGATCGAAGCCGGCTTCGGCTGGGCGCCGTCGCTGTCGTGGCGGCTCGACAAGGTCTTCGCAAAGCTGCACGGCGAGGTGCCGCATCTCAAGCGGAAACCGTCGGAATATATCCGCGACCACATCTTCTGGACCACGCAGCCGATGGAAGACCCGGAGCGACGCGACCACCTGTTCGACGTCATCGACTGGATCGGCTGGGACAAGCTGTTGTTCGCCACCGACTACCCGCATTGGGATTTTGACGAGCCGTCGCGCGTATTGCCGCCCGGCGTCAGCGACGCCAACCGCGAGGCGTTTTATCTGGGAAACGCGAAAAAGCTGTACGGGATCGCTTGATGGTTCGTCACGTAATCGCCCCGGTGGATGAGTTGCCGCCGGGCACGCGCAAATTCCTCACCATCGACGAGCGCCCGATCGCGATCTTCAACATCAAGGGCGAGTTCTTCGGCCTGTTGAACCGCTGCCCGCACCAGGGCGCCGCCCTGTGCGAGGGTCCGCTGATCGGCCTGGCGCAATCTTCCGATCCCGGCGAGATCGAATACACACGATTGGGCGAAATCCTGCGCTGCCCCTGGCACGGCTGGGAATTCGACATCCGTACCGGGCAATCGTACTGCGACCCCAAGAAATTCCGCACCCGCGCCTATCCGGTCAATGTCGAGCCGGGCACCAACGTCGTGAAGGGGCCGTATGTGGCGGAAACGCTCGCGGTGTCGGTGGAGAGCGATTACGTGGTGGTGGATTTGTAGACAGCTGCCTTACGTCATTGCGAGGAGCGCTCTTGTCCGCCGAAGCCCGCCTTCGGGCGAAGGCGGATGCGACGAAGCAATCCATTCTTCCTTTGCTTGGTCAGAATGGACTGCTTCGCGGAGCTCGCCATGACGTTGATAGGCCGGGTGGCCCACGCGCGCCCTGCCGCCTTCTACCAGAAGCCCCGTGGCCCCTGACGATAAAGCTGGCGAGGGCGCGGATCGACAGGTTGTGGGTTCCAGTTGGGAAAAAAGGAGCCGAAGCCGTCGTCGCTCGCGACCTGCATATCCATCGGGGGCGTGCGCGGGCGCGTGATGAAGCCGCCTTGCGGCTGATGGCTCAGCACCGCGACGAATTCGGTGCGATAGTTGGTCTCGACGCTCAGCGGCTCGTCCGAGATCACGATCGAGGATCGCGGCAAGGCGGTCGGCGCGATGCGATCGAGCACCGCCTGCGGGATGGTGATGCGGTCGAGCGCGGCCGTGGCGTTATCGGCGTGGTCGATCGTAACCGCGCTCCAGCGCAGGCCGGCATCGTTGCGCGCCATCGCCGTGAACACATGCGTGCCGATCCGCTTGCCGGGATCGCGGATCGTGACCGGAACTTCGATGCTGGTATCGAACACCTCGCCGCCGCCGTCCGGCGCCGGCTTGTGGGTGTTGCGGCGCACGTAAAGCTTCTGCGTCGCGCGGCTGATGAAGATCGACACCGGCTCGAGCGCGAGCTTTGCGTCGGTTGCCGCCTTGGCGGTCTCGGCCTTCTTCGTCGCGGCCGCCTTCGCGGCGTCCTTGGCCGCGGCGGCAGCTTCGAGCTTCGGTTTGGCGTCGGCCTTGGCGGTGTCGAGTTGTGCCGCCAGATCCGCCGCCTTGGCGGCGGCCTTTTGCTTGAGGTCTTCGGCCCGCGCTTTGGCCTCATCGGTCTTGGCAGCGGCGATCGCCTTGTCGGCCTTGGCGAGCTCGGCGTCGGCGCGGGTCTTGAGGCCCTCCAGCTTGCGCAAGGCCGCCGTCAGCGCCGCTATCTCGCGCGGCGCCTTCGCGGCGCTCTTCTTCGCCTCGTCGGCGGCCTTGGCAGAATCGGCCGCCTCGCGGGTGAGTTCCTCGGCCCTGGCCGGCGCGGCCGCGATGGCCTCCTGCTTCGGCCCGAACAGCGCCGGATGGGAGAACTCGACCGGCTCGGCGTTCTCAGGCGAGATGATCACGCGCATCCCGATCCGCGTCTTGTCGAACAGTTTTTCGGCAAAGCCGAACGGCATCCGCACGCAGCCATGCGAGGCCGCATATCCGGGCAGCGGCCCGCCATGCAGCGCGATGCCGTTCCAGGTGATGCGCTGCATGTTCGGCATCGAGGCATCGTCATACATGTTGGAGCGGTGTTCCTTGTTCCGCTCGAGGACGGCGAAGACGCCGGCCGGCGTCTCGCGTCCCGTGGTTCCGGTCGATACCGGCGCGCGCAGGATCCAGCCGTCGGCGTCGTAGAGCGTGACCTGCTGGCTCTTGATCGACACGATCGCCATGATCGGCTCGCCGGCCTCGCGCGGCGCCACAGCCTCGGTGGGGGCGGCGGGGCGCGCCTGCTTCGGCGCGGCTTCGGCGGTCAGTGCCGTCAATGCGGCCATGGCCGCCAGCGTCGCAATGGCCGGGGAACCCCAACGCCGCATCGCCACGGTGGATTGCGCCGTCGAAAATCGCATTGCCATGCCCAGCCTCGGTTGAAATGCCTGTCCGCGCCCGTGTCGATCACGTGATTCTGTCATATACGACAGCCCGCGCGGGCGGAAGTGTGACTGGCGAGGGGTGGCAGCCCCCTGCGACAAATTAACCGCCAGAGCACCAGTTTCCGCGGGGGAGGGAGGCGAGAGCCGTCATTGCGAGGAGTGTCCGCCGAAGCCCACCTTCGGGCGAAGGCGGATGCGACGAAGCAATCCATCTCACGGCCGGTACCGCTGCCAGGTGGATTGCTTCGTCGCAAGCGCTCCTCGCAATGACGTTGATGGATTAAACCGGATGTCCCGCCATCATCCGCCGCTCCTTTGCGTAACGCACCAGCGCGACAAAGCGATAAATGCCGTGCACGAATTTGCCATAGGGCATGGTGATGAACAGCGAGAACACCACGCCGAGATGCAGCGCCAGCAGCGCGCCCATCGCGGCGGTGTCGCGCAGGAACAGCAGCGCCATGCCGGTCAGACTGGTCATGAACAGCATGACGATGAAGGCTACGTCCATGCCCATCCGCGCCTGATCGACCAGCACAGGATCGCGCTTCCATTTTTCCGCGAGCAGGCCGGCGGGGCCGATCAAGAGCCCGATGCCGCCGAGCGTGCCGAGCACGACCGGCAGGTCCCACCACGGATACGGCGCCTCGCGCGCCCAGAAGTAATGATACGCCGTCGCCACGCTGGTCGAGGCGAAGCACAATCCAAAACCGTAGAAGGTCAGATGGTGATGGATTTTGCGCAGGTCGCTCGGCCGCTCGTCCTCGTTGACGCAGCCGACGCCGCCGCCGTCGAGGTAGCGCAATTGTCCGGCGTCCTTGATCGCCTGCCAGATCGAGGGGGGATCCACCAGCATGCCCACGGGTTCGCCGATGTCGCGCCAGAACGCGCGCACGCCCATCACCAGCGCCACGATCGCGTAAAGGAACGCAGCTCCAAACAGCGCCGCCATCGCATTGTGCGGCATCAATTTGTAGAACGCGCCCGGACCGGTATGGATGCCGAACAGTACCTGGCGGTCGTGGAAGGCGGCAAAGCCGAAGATGAACGCCGCGACGCTCAGCGCCGCGATGATGCTGATCGAAAGCCCGTTGCGCGCGAACAGGCCGGAAAAGGCGCGCGGCCAGGCATAGGCGGCGTAGGAATCGGCGCGGGCGATCGCCAGCGTCTGCGGGACATTGACGTTGAATTCATGCGGTGGCGAGAACTGGCAGTCGGTGTAGCAGGCGCCGCAGCCGTGGCAGAGATTGGCGAAATAATTGAGGTCGCCGTCGGAAAACGCGCGGCGCATTTCCATCGCCGGAAATACCGCGCAGAGGCCTTCGCAGTAGCGGCAGGAATTGCAGACCGTCATCAGCCGGTCGGCTTCCTCGAGGATCTTGGTTCCGTGCATGCTCTGCCGCTTCCGTTCGAAGATTTTGCTCAGGTCAGCTCCCTCTCCCCGTTCTTCACGGGGAGAGGGTTGGGGTGCGGGGCTCTCTCGGCGAGCACAGTGCTTGGAGAGTCCCCCTCACCCGAATTGCTCCGGCGCGCAAGTGCGCTGCCGAGCAACCCGACCTCTCCCCGCAAGCGGGGAGAGGTGATTCGAACATCACCCTAGTTCCTGGCATTTTGCGCCGCTTCCCGTCCCGCGATCCGTCCGAACACGCTGCCGATGGTCATGCCGATGCCGGCGGCGTAGCCTTTGCCGAGCACATTGCCCGCCATGATCTCGCCGGCGGCGAACATGTTGGCGGACGGCTTGCCATCCTTCATCAGCATGCGTGACTGCTTGTTCACGCGGGTGCCGAGATAGGTGAAGGTGATGCCGGGCCGCACCGGATAGGCGTAGTAGGGCGGCGTCTCGATCTTCCGCGCCCAATGTGTCTTCGGCGGCGTCAGCCCTTCGGTGCGGCAGTCGTCGAGAATGGTGTGGTCGAAGGTGCCCGGCCGCACCGCGGCGTTGAAGCCGGCGATGGTCTTTTCCAGCGTAGCAGGATCGAGCTCGAATTTTTCGGCGAGTTCGCCGATCGTCGGCGCCTCGATCGGCGGGAACAGCGTCGGCATGAAACTGTTGCGCACGCTGGCATCGAAGATGATGTAGGCGATCTGGTCGGGCTGGGCGGCGACCAGCCGGCCCCAGATCGCATAGCGCTTCGGCCAGATATCCTCGCCCTCGTCGTAAAAACGCGCGGAGTGCTTGTTGACGACGATGCCGAACACCACCGAGTCGTGCCGCGTGATGATGCCGCCGTCGAACTTCGGCGCGCGGGCATCGATCGCTACCGCGTGGCACTGGGTGGGGTCGCCGACATCCTGCACGCCCTTGTCGAGCAGCATCTTCAGGATCGAGCCGCGGTTATAGGGCGTGCCGCGGATCAGGAAATTGTCGGCGGCGTCGCCCCAGTATTGCTTGAGCCATTCGATGTTGGCCTCGAAACCGCCGGCGGCGGCGACCAGGGTCGAGGCGCGGACGGAGACGTCGGCGTCGCCCCGTTTCAGCGTGGCCGACAGGAACATGCCGTCCTGAATGTCGAGGTCGAGCACCTCGGCGTCGTAGAGAATGTCGATGCCGAGTTTTTCGGCGGTGAGATACAGCGCGTTCAGCATCGCCCTGCCGCCGCCGAGAAAGAACGAATTGGTGCGGCCGAGGCTGAGCGTGCCGCCGAGCGAGGGCTGCCAGCGCACGCCCTGTTCGACGATCCAGCCCAGAATATCCTTGGACTCCGCGATCATGTGCCGCGCCAGTTCCTCGTCGGTCTCGCCGCCGGTGACGCGCTGCAAATCTTCCCAGAATTCCTGCTCGGTGTAGGGGCCGGTGAGGATGTCGGTCGCCGCATCGTGGGCGCAGCGCATGTTGCGGGTGTGGCGGGTGTTGCCGCCGCGGTAGAATTTCGGGGCGCCTTCCAGCACCAGCACCGACGCGCCGGCCCGCCGCGCGCTGATCGCGGCGCACAGCGCGGCGTTGCCGCCGCCGATCACCAGCACATCGAACCTGCGTTTCAAATCCACCATGCGCTCTTGTTATCGTTGTTTGCATGGAAATCAAATCGGCGCGGAAACAGCCATGCGACGATGTCGCATGCGTCTCGCGTAACGGAATATCCGTCAGGGTTTATTCTGCACCGATGCAATCAGCCAATGCCGAAACGCCGACAGCTTTGGCGCATCGGCCCTGGCCTCCGGCGAGACCAGGTAGAAGCCGGCGTCGGCCGGCAGCGCGATATTGAACGGCACCACCAGCCGTCCCTTGGTGATATCGTCCTCGACATAGGAGGTCCGGCCCATCGCCACGCCCATCCCGTCGATCGCGGCCTGCACGGTCATGAAGACGAGGTCGAAGGTGACGCCGGGTTGTTTCGACAGGTTGGTCGGCAGGCCCGCGGCGGTGAGCCAGAGCCGCCAGTCGTCGTTGTTGGCGGCGCTGGTGTGCAGCAGCACATGGTCGGCGAGATCTTCCGGCCGCGCCAGCGGCTTCCTGCCCGCCAGCAGGGCCGGGCTGCAGACCGGAAACAGCTCGTCGGCCATCAGCCAGTCGGCGCGCAGGCCCGGCCACTGGCCCCGGCCATAGCGGATCGCGGCGTCGACATCGCCGGATCTGAAATCGACCAGACTGGTCGAGGTGGTGATGCGGACATCGATGCCGGGATGCGCCTCCTGGAATGCGGTCAGCCGCGGCAGCAGCCACTTTGCGGCCAGCGACGCCAGCGTCGAGACCGTCAGCACATGGTCGCTGTCCCGGCGCAGCAGGCGGTCGGTGGCGAGCTTGAGATCGTTGAACGCGGCGCGGATGCCGGGGAGATATTGCTGTGCCTCCGCCGTCAGGGTCAGCGCGCGGTTCTGCCGGACGAACAGTTTTGTTCCGAGTTCCAGCTCGAGCCGCCGGATCTGATGGCTGATCGCGGTCTGGGTGACGTTCAGCTCGGCCGCCGCAAGGGTGAAGCTGAGGTGCCGGGCCGCAGCCTCGAAGGCACGCAATCCATTGAGCGAGGGCAGTCTCGCGGTCATTCCGATAATCCCCAATATATGAATTTATCTCATGCGAAGCGGTACGCAATGTCGTTTGTCGGAAGTGCAGATCAGGCAGATATTCAGCCCAAGAGACTAGCTTCAGGAGATGACCATGTCCACTTTGACCCACGAATCGATGATAAATCATCATCAATCCGGCATTTTCGCCCGGTCGCTCGAAACGTTCCGGACCTGGCGCAAGCGTCAGCTTGACCGGCGCGCGCTGGCCCAGCTGTCCGCCCGTGACCTGCACGATGTCGGCCTGTCCTGGAGTGACATCGCCTACGAGGCCGAAAAGCCGTTCTGGCGGGCATGAACGCCGCCCGGCCGGCATCGCCTCCTTGAGGGGGATGCCGGCCACGACTTTTCGGCACCGACGGGAGCCCCAGCCATGACCGCGTATCGTCTCCATGACCTCCGGCAGCATTCGGATATTCTGCGGTTGCGCACCGGCAAGCCGGTGACGGTGCGCTTCGTCGAGCCCGATGATGCCGAGGCGCTGCAGGCCTACTTCCGGTCGCTCTCGACCCGCTCCCGCTACAACCGCTTCCTCGGCGCCATCAGCGAACTGCCGGCAACCCAGCTCGATCAATTCATCCATGTCGGCGAGGCCGACCGCTTCAGCGTGGTCGCGGTCATGAGCATCGACGGCGCCGAGACCATCGTCGGCGAAGCCCGCTACGCCTTCGACGCCGATACCGACAGTTTCGAGTTCGGCCTGTCGATCGACGACCGCTGGCAGGGCCATGGCGTCGGCTCCGCGCTGCTCGGCAATCTGGAATGCCGCGCCGCGGCGTTCGGCGCCACCAGGCTGTTCGGCGATACGCTGCGCTCCAACGACGCCATGATCGGCCTCGCCCGCAAGTCCGGCTTCACCTTCACGCATTCGCCCGGCGACTGGAAGCTGGTGCGGTTCGAAAAGCACATTGCCGTCGCACCGCAGGAAATTCCCTGCGCCAGCTGGCGGCTTGCGGCGCAGCAGGTCGCGCTGCACGCGTCGGTTTGAAACTATTGCAACGGCCGTAGGGTGGGCAAAGGCGCCGCTTGCGCCGTGCCCACCATGCTACTTTCACGCTTGCAAAGCTGGTGGGCACGGCGCGAAGAGCGCGCCTTTGCCCACCCTACAAATCGCTCAGTTCCCCTTGAATACCGCCTTGCGCTTGTCGATGAAGGCTTGCACCGCCTCCTTATGATCGGCCGTCGTGGTGAGGCGGACCAGCCGTTCAGCCTCGTGGTCGCGCGCGGTGGTAAAATCGAACAGCAGGGCTTCGTCGAGATTGTCCTTCATGTAGCGCAGCGCCAGGGTCGGGCCTTCCGCCATCGATTTGGCCAGCGCAAAGGCCGCTTGCTGCAGCTCGGCATCGGGCACCACGCGGTTGACGAGACCGATCGCCTCGGCGCGGCGGGCCTCGACCTTGTCGGCGGTGAACATCAACTCGCGCGCCCGCGAGGTGCCGACCAGTCGGGTCAGCAGCCAGGCGATGCCGTAGTCGCCGGACAGCGCCACCCGCAGATAGCCGGTGGAAACGAACGCCGATTCCGCCGCGATGCGGATGTCGCAGGCCATCGCCAGCGCCAGGCCGGCGCCGACCGCGGGACCGGGCAGGGCTGCGATGGTCGGCTTGCGCACCGACACCAGCGCGCCGGTCAAGAGCCGCTGGCGCTCCTGCAAATCGGCGACCTTCTCGTCATAGGACATTGCCAGTCGCTTCGGGTCGCGGTGCGCGCCCATGCCCTTGACGTTGCCGCCGGCGCAAAAGGCGGTGCCGGCGCCGGTGAGCAAGAGCGCGCCGACATCGGGGTTCTCGCCGCAGGCCTTGATCATGTTGCGCAGCGCCGGCGTCAGCTCGTCCGACATCGCATTGCGGACGTCAGGGCGATTGAGCGTGATGATGGCGACGCGGTCGCGGATGACGCACAGCAGTTCGTTGGTGCCGGTGTCGATGGTGATCTCGGTGGCCATGCTTCCCCCAGTGTTGTTGTTATTGTTGTTGTGAAATCCGTAGGGTGGGCAAAGGCGCACACTTCGCGCCGTGCCCACCATTGACGAAGGTGGTGGGCACGCGTCCGCCTTCGCTCTTCGAGCTACGGCGGAAGCTTTGCCCACCCTACGGCATCGGCCTCAAAACTTCTCCACCCAGGGCCGCAATTCCTGTTCCCAACTCCAGGCGCTGCGCGGCTGTTGCAGCACGTTCCAGTAGCTCAGCGCAATGGCGTCCGGGTCCAGCATCGAATCCGGCCGGTCGGCGGGCTCGCTGCGCGCCGTGCTGCGGATGCCGCCGTCGATGACGAAATGCGCGACATGGATACCCTGCGGCGACAATTCGCGCGCCATGCTCTGCGCCAGCCCGCGCAGCGCGAACTTGCCCATCGCGAAGGGAGCGGACTGCGCATAGCCCTTGACGCTGGCGGATGCCCCGGTGAACAGGATTGCGCCGTGCTTGTTCGGCAGCATGCGTTGCGCCGCCTGCTGCGCCACCAGGAAGCCGCCGAACGCGCTGACCGAGATCGCCTGGGCCACCTCCGCCGGCACCAGGTCGGTGAAGGCGCCGCGGGCGCGGCCGCTGGCGTTGTAGACGACGATGTCAGGCGTCCCGATCTCGCGCTCGACCAGCCCGAACAGCCGCTCGACCTCGTCCACATTGGTGGCGTCGCAGGCAAAGGCCTTTGCCCCGGTCTCGGTGCAGAGCGCGCCCAGCTTCTCGATCTTGCGCGCCGCCAAGGCGACGCGGATGCCCTGTTTGGCGAATAACCGCGCCAGCGATGCGCTGAGACCTTCACCGGCGCCGACGATCAGGGCGATCTTGTAGTTCGGCAATTCCATCGGGCAGTCCTCGATTTCAGGTGAATCCGTATCTAGGCGCGCAATCCGGCAAGACAACCCGCCGCGGCCAGCACCATGTCGAGCGCGCTCTTGTCGGCGATTGCAGCGTATTTGGCGCGCAGCATCCCGAGCGAGCGCGCATGATATTTTTGCGGCTTCTGGGTCCAGACCTTGTCGCCGAGCGTGACGCTGAACTCCTCCTGCCCCTGCTTCAGCGCGGTCTCGTTGGCGAGCGTCCAGAGCCAGAATTGCTTGCCGACCTGCCTGACCAGAATCGGCATCAGGGTCGGCGCGAGTTCGGTCCAGCTCTCGAACGCGCCTTCCGCGCGCGGCCACAGCATGCGGTGCACCCAATCGAGCACATGCGGCGTGTTGCCTTCGATCAGGGCGCCGGCGGTCGGATCGGTCCACAGCTCGTAGAACTGCCCCCAGAGGCCGAAATCGCCGAATGCCGGCCGGCCGCCGAACAGATAGGGGCGGTTCGCAAGGTGGCTGTCCAGCAAGCCCAGCATCTCGACAAAACCGTTCTCGATCTGCGGCGCGGTCATCTCGTTGGAGCCGACGAACCAGACCCGGTCGACCATGCGGACGCGCACCTGGGCCGCGAATGCCTCATGCTTCTCCTCGCTGGCGGCAGGACCCCGCATCCGCGCGATGCGCCCGGCCGAGGCGCGCTGATCGACGTCGCGCGCCCAGCGGTAGTGAAACATCCATTTGTTGCCCCACTCGTCGCCGAACTCCTCGATCAGCGCGGAGATGAAGTTGGCGACGGTGTCGTCGGGATGGATCGACGGCTCCGGATGGAGCTTTTCCATCGCGTCGATGATCGGCGTGGAATCCTGGATGCCAGTCCCTTCCGGCGTGATGACCAGCGGAATGATCGGCATTCTGGCGTATTTGTCGTATTCCGCCTGGCTTGCCGCATTGCGCAGCAGCCATTGATGCGGAATGGCCTTGTAGCGGAAATAGGAACGGATCTTGACCGAGTAGGGCGACATCTCGGCGCCGATGATGCGGTATCCCTCAGCCACAGGGTGATCCTCCAATTATGCTTGTTGACGGCGTCATCGCCTGCAGTATCGGTAACTGGTCGATATCGTCAGGATATCGGGCGGAACGAACAAGAGTCAAAAATGCACCAGCCAGCCAGACAAAGCGAGTTGACGCTGCCCGCCGACCAGCCGGGCCTGCTCGCGCCGGATACGTCGGGCATGAATTTTTACCGCGCCGATCCGGCGCTGACGGACCTGCTGCGGATTCATCTGCCGTCACCGCTGTTTCGCCATATCGAGCCGCATCTCGACCGGCTCGGCGCGCTCGCCGGCGGTCATCTCGACGAATGCGCGCGGCTCTCCGACCGTCACACCCCGGTGCTGCACCAGCGCGACAAATTCGGCCGCGACGCGCAATGGATCGAATATCACCCGGCCTATCGCGAGCTGGAAGCCGCCGCGTTCGGCGAGTTCGGCATTCACGCGATGTCGGTGCGCAAGGGCATTCTGGGCTGGCCCGACAAATATCCCGTGGTCGCCAAACACGCCTTTACGTTCCTGTTCAATCAGGCCGAGTTCGGGCTGGGCTGCCCGATCAACGTCACCGACGGCTGCGCCAAACTGCTTTCGAATTTCGGCAGCGATGCGCTGAAGGCGAGATATCTCGACGGATTGACGCAGACCGACATGAGCCTGCTGACCCAGGGCGGCCAGTTCATGACCGAGAAGGAGGGCGGCTCCGACGTCGGCACCCTGACAACCACGGCGCTGCAGGAAGGCGATCACTGGCGCCTGACGGGCGAAAAATGGTTCTGCTCCAATGCCGATGCGAAAGTCGTGATGCTGCTGGCGCGGCCGGAAGGTGCCGGTCCCGGCACCCGCGGCGTCGGCCTGTTCCTGATGCCGCGGACGCTCGAT
>NZ_JAUSLT010000169.1 GCF_030646015.1 Bradyrhizobium sp. | reverse complement strand
CACTGCACCATGAGAGCTACCTCCATGTCGACGAGGTTCGCGGCGATGCCTACGGTTTCGGCGGCCTGACCCAGGAGCGGCGCTATATCGCCGGCAAACTCGAGGTCGCGCCGAACCACGCTGCGGCGTGAATCAAACGGTAGCTTCCGGCAGGCGGGTTTTCGCTGACCCGAACACCTCGGAAAACGCCTGCCGGAGCGCGATATCGACGTCTGCCGTGGTCAGGGGCAGGCCGAGATCGGCGAGGCTGGTGACGCCATAGCGCGGGTCCACTACCCCGCAGGGCACGATGGCCTCGAAGTGCGTCAGATCGGGTTCCACATTGATCGAGATGCCGTGGAACGAGACCCAGCGCCGCAGACGGACGCCGATCGCGGCGATCTTGTCTTCATGGCCCACGCCCTTGTCCGGCCGCCTGACCCAGACGCCGACCCGATCCTCGCGGCGCTCGCCGCGCACATTGAAGGCCGAAAGTGTGCGGATGATCCATTGCTCGAGGCCCGCCACATAGGCCCGCACGTCGGGCCGCCGTCGCTTCAGGTCGAGCATCACATAGGCCACGCGCTGGCCGGGGCCGTGATAGGTGAGCTGGCCGCCGCGCCCGGTGGCGAACAAGGGAAATCGCGGATCGAGCATGTCGGTATCGCGGCCGCTGGTGCCCGAGGTGTAGAGCGAGGGGTGCTCCAGCAGCCAGACCAGTTCGGGGGCCTGATGGGCGGCAATGGCGGCGACCCGCGCCTCCATGGCTGCCACGGCCTCCGGATAGGGCACCGGGGCGTCCGCGATCAGCCACTCCACCGCGCCGCCGGCAGGGCCGGCAAACGCCGTCAAATCGAGGTTTTCGCGGTCATTAACCATTGGCTAACCATAACGTGGTGATCTCAAATTACGCAATTTTGCATTCGTCAGTCAGTCCGGGTCACCAGTGCCAACCCTCGATAAAGTCAGCGTCGACCTCATGGTGGTCCTCGGCACCACCACGATGCCCATCCATCAGGTCATGCGCCTCAGCCGCGGCGCCATCATCGAACTGGACGCCACCGAAGCGGACGAGGTCAAGATCCTCGCCAACAACCTGCCGATCGCCAGCGGCGTGGTGCTGGTCGACCGCAACCGCATCGCGGTCGAGGTCAAGCAGATGCTGCCGAAATCGCCGGGCACCCGCTAGGCCGCCTCTATCCACCCTTCCGGGGCAGAATTCCCCTGTCTTTCCACAGCTTTCGGCCGGACTGAATGAAGCGCCGGCAGGCCTTGTCCCTCCACCATTGATTTGTTACATCCGCGCCGTTGATCCGGTCCTGAACCGGGTTCGGCCGGATCCCGTGCCGAACTGAAACTAGCGCTCGTGGCGGAATTGGTAGACGCGCTGCCTTGAGGTGGCAGTGAGTAAAATCGTGGGGGTTCGAGTCCCTCCGAGCGCACCACCTCTCGATGGATCCAGCGTCTTGACTGGATCGCTTCTTGACGCGAAAGCCTCTTAATTCGTTCGAAATGCTCTGGGCAGGC
The DNA here is from genome assembly GCF_030646015.1 of Bradyrhizobium sp. Classification (GTDB taxonomy): domain Bacteria; phylum Pseudomonadota; class Alphaproteobacteria; order Rhizobiales; family Xanthobacteraceae; genus Bradyrhizobium. The sequence continues at coordinate 25,920 of NZ_JAUSLT010000169.1, read as the reverse complement.
CGGCTCGATTCGGCCGGCATCAACCGTCAGATGGCAGCCGGCGATCAGATCATGAAATCGTGGCCATGGATGGTGACGGTTTGGCTCTGCGCTATCGTTGCGCCCAGCGCATCCTCGATATCATAGGTGACCACGATGACCATCTGCTCTTCTTCCGCAAGGTCCTCGAACACTGGATCGGTCGGGTCGATGGTCAGGGTGTGGCCACTGAGCGAGAAACAGGCCGGCAGGATCGCCGAGGCGGCTCCCCCATCGACGGAATAGAGTAGATCGGCGATCGTCAGCGTCGCGGTTTCACCCTGATCGGGATCGGTCGCACCGGCCAGCAAGTCTGCTGTAAATGCGGCATCGCCCTCATCGGCGGTGGCGGTCAGCGGGGCTGCCACTTCAGGCAGGTCATTGGTGCCGGTGATCGTCACGGTTTCGGTCTGCGTTGCCGTTGCGCCATGCGCGTCCATAACGTCATAGGACACTTCAATCACGGTCTGCTGGTTGAAGGCGAGATGATCAAACGCAGGATCAGCCGGGTCGATGGTCAGGGTATGGCCGTCGGCACCGAGCGAGAAGCCGGCAGGCAGCCCTGTCGTGGGCGAGCCACCGTCAACGGTGTATGTCAGGTTGTCGACCGACAGTGTCGCGGTTTCACCATGGTCGACGTCGGTCGCGCCCGCCAGCAGGTCTGTCGTAAAGGCGAGGTCACCCTCACTGGCATTGTCGCTCAACGCCGCCGCAACAACAGGCGCATCGTTGCTGCCGGTGATGGTGACGACAAAAGTCTGCGGCGTGGTGCCGCCGTCGTGATCGTCGACCGCGACGGTGTAGGTCAGGGTCAGGGTATCGCCGACGCCGAGATAATCGAACGCGGTGGATGCGGCGGCGAAGCCGAGGTTGAGCGAGCCGGCCGACGAAACCGCGGTCTTGGTGACGGTTCCCGGCGTCATCAGCGCGATCAGGGCGGTCTGATCCAGCAGAAGTCCCGTGGTTGCGCCGCTTGCGATCGCTTGCGTCACCTGAGCGGTGTGGCCGACATCGGTCAGGTCGACATCGGTGAAGGTGACGGGAATGGTGGCGGTGAGGGGGCTGGTGCCGGTCTGCTCGGGCAGATTCTGTTGGGCGATCGCATCGACCACCGGCGCATCGTTGGTGCCCGCGATGGTGACGACAAATGTTTGCGAGGTGATCCCGCCATCGAGGTCGTTGACCGCGACCGTATAGGTCAGGGTCAGGGTATCGCCCACGCCGAGATAATCGAATGCCGTGGAAGCGGCGGCGAAGTCGAGACTGAGCGAGCCGGCCGACGACCCTGCGTTCTTGGTGACGGCTCCCGGCGTCATCAGCGCGATCAGGGCGGTCTGGTCCAGCAGAAGTCCCGTGGTTGCGCCGCTTGCGACCGCCTGCGTCACCACTGCCGTATGGCCGACATCGGTCAGATCGACATCGGTGAAGGTGACGGGAATGGTGGCGGTGAGGGGGCTGGTGCCGGTCTGCTCGGGCAGATTTTGTTGGGCGATAGCCGCGATGGCAGGCGCATCATTTGTGCCGGTGATGGTCACCTTGATCGGCGTCGTGACCACGCCGCCATGGCCGTCATCGACGGTCGCCGTGTAGGTCAACACCAGCGTCTCGTCGAGGGCGAGGAAATCGAACTTGGCGTCGGCGAGGTCATACGACCACGTCACCGACCCATTGTTGGCATTGGTCGGGGAGGGCGTCAGCGTCAGCGCGATCGCCAGCGCGTTTTGCTGAGTCGGCGTCAACGTCAGCGCGGTGATGCCGTTCGCCGCCGTGTAGGTGTAGCCGGAGAACGGAGCCGATATCGCCGGGCGATCCGTCAGGTCGACATCGGTAAAGGTGATGGTGCCGCCGGCATGGTCGGCTGACGCTGTATTGCCGGTCATGCCGACGAGTTCGATGAAGCCGCCGCTGGTCGCGGTGATGGTGGGGATGTCGTTGGTGCCATGGACGGTCACCGTCAGTGTCAGTGGTACGCTGACGACGCCGCCATGATGGTCGTCGACGATGGCGGTGTAGTTCAGGACCAGCGTTTCGCCGGCGGCGATGAAATCGAAATTGGCGTCGGCGACGTCGTACGACCACGCCACCGTGCCGTTGTTGGTGTTGCTCGCCGTCGGCGTCAGGGTCAGCGCCGCCGCGAGCGCGTTCTGCTGCGCTGTCGTCAGCGTCAGCGGCGAGCCGTTGGCCGCGGTGTAGACATAATTCGCGAATGGCGCGGTAACGGTCGGCCGGTCCGTCAGGTCGACATCGGCAAACGTAATGACACCCTCGGCATGATCGATCGTCGGGTTGCCGGTTCCGAACAGTTCGATAATGGCTGAACCCGTCGCGGTCGCCGTCGGCAGGTCATTGGTGCCGGTGATCGTGATCGTGAACGGCTTGAAGACGACCGTGTTGTATTCGCTGTAATTGGTATCGACCCGCGCCATGTAGGTCAGGGTCAGCGTCTCGCCTTCGGCGAGGAAATCGAGCGCGTGGTCGGCGACGCGGTAGGTCCAGGTGGCTCCGCCGATATTGGTGTTGCCGGGGTCCGCGACCACCGAGAGCGGGACTTCGACCGCCTTGATCGCCGCCAGCTGTTCCAGCGTCAGCGACGACGTGAGGATGATGTCCTGCTGTGCGTTCCGATAGACAAACGAATCGAACCGGGCCGTCACCGTCGGACTGTCTTCGGGATTGATGTCGGCGAAGCGAATAGTGCCCGACACGGTGTCCAGCGCGGCATTGCCTGATGTCAGCAACCGTTCGGTGAAATGGTTGCTGGAAGCGACCAGGTCCGGCGGAATGTTGAGATGGAATCGCGTGTTGCCGCCGGGAGGCGGACCGGTCGGCGTTTCCACGACGGCGAAGGTGAGGAGTATTGTAAGCTGGCTGATCGGCGTACCGTCCGCCAGCTTGACGACGAACGTCTGCGGCGTGATCGTATCGACTGGTGGAATGCCGATGTATTTCGGATTGGCGTCGGTGAATTTGAGCGAGAATATCTCGTTGATCAGCTGTTGCGCATTGGCCGGAATCTGGGCCGACGCGATGAAAGTGACGACGCCCTGGCCGTTGACGATGGTTTGCGTGCCCGGCTGGTTCACCGTTGCGATCGGCAGCAGCGTCAGCTTGTCGAGCAGGACGTATTCGCCCGACGTGCCGTTCGGTTCGACCAGAATCCGGAACGACACCGGTGGCGCCGCGCCGGGCTGCGGGATGTCGAAGTCGATCTCGACCAGAACCGCGGTGCCGCGAATGCCCATGGTGGCGGTCGGCGTCTCGACCTTCATGTCGCCGTTTTTCGCGGTGGCACCGGCGACGAACGAGATGGTGCCCTGAACCAGCGTCAGCAACGAGGCGTTATTCGACCCGGCCGGGTTATAGATCATCTCGTTCAGCACCATCCTCGCATTGGAGGAGAGACCGAACACGGTGCCGTCGATGAAGGTGATGCCGAGCGAGGAATCGGATCCGGCCTGGACGACGTCGCCCTTGTGGACGTTGTCGCCCACATTCAGGCTGATCGAAACGCCGTTGCGAGTAGCGGTCGCGTTGCCGGTGAGCTTGGTGACCTGGCCGATGACCTTTTCCGGCGCGATAGTGCCGCCGGCCTGCGCGTAGTCGACCTGACCGGCGAGCGCCTCGACGGTCTTGCCGGACAGGTTTGCGCCATCGGGGGAGGCCAGGGTGGCCCGGTTCTCGCCGCGGAAGTACTCGCGCGCCACGAATTCGTGGCCGTCCTTCGACAGCACCAGATCCAGGCCCGAGCGCTTGTAGTCGCCGGAAAACAGCAGATGGGCGTCCGGAACGACAATCGTGTCCGGCCCGAGGGCATTGCTTCGAGGATGGACATCGACGGCAAAGGACTCGCCCGACCCGGAAAGCGCTCCCCGGCCGCTGAACAATCCCGAATCGAATTTTTCGACGTAATTCAAATGACCATCACAAAGGTTAATAAGATCATACCGTCAATATCGCACCAAAGGAGTTCTTTAGCACAAGTAATGCTATGTTAACATTACCAAAAAGCGGCAATATGGGTTGGGTGCAACTTGAAATTACCCCCTGTTCATGGGGTTGTGCTCGGAATGCTCACAAAAATTTCACGGCAGGGAAAAGCGGGCAAGCCTCAGACTGATGATTAAAGGCAGATACCGGCGTGACACCAGCCAGAACGCGCCAAAATCGCGAAGGCTGACCGCGGCGGCGAAAGCCTGCAACGCAAATGAAAGTATACCCCAAAAATCCGGTGAGTCGGCGCCCATAACCGGCGCCGAACGGCATATCCGTTACCCGGCAGTAACAAGGTCAGCGTACACCGACAACAACGCGAGCCAGGCCAGCGACACCAGCCGCGGGCGGTCGTCCTCGTTTCGCGTTCGCCTGGCTGACCATCGATCGGAGATACGCATGAAAATTCTGGGTTACGTCTACCGGGTCGTCTCCAATTTCGCTTTTCTGGCGCTGGTCTATTACAGCCTGAATTTCATGGAGAAGTATAATCAGCGCGCGGTCGTCGCGATCCTGGTGCTGGTCTATGCCACGATGCGCGCGATCTCGGCGCTGCGTTCGTTCGCCTTCTTCCAGAAGATCGAGCGGCTCGAACTCGAGGCGCGCCGCCTCGCCGGGGTGGCCGGGGAGGCTGGAGCCGCCGCCTCGCGCAGGCACGTCGTCAGCGAGGTGTCGACACTCCGCCGCGACGGCGAGATCAAGTCCTATGTCGACCTGTTCTTTCTCGCCATGGTCGTGCTGCTATGCGTCGCCAAGATCGTGACGAACTGATCCGTCAAACGCTTCTTTTCTTGACCTGGACCAAACGCTTCAGCGCTCGCCGGCCGGGCTGCGCCGCATGCCGGCCGGCGCGGCCAGCAGCGTGAAACGCGTTTGCCTGTCCGATCCGCCCGATCTGGGCTTTTCCGCCGGTCGCTCGCCGGGAGGCGCTGGTTTCCGCCGGCACTTGCATTGCGCCGTGCCTCGCATGGTTCTTGGCGTGATCGGCTGAAGCCCCAGATTCTGCCCGCCGCGAGGGCAGCGCGGTGACGGCCCGGGCGGCCAGCCGCAGTCGGCCGCTGAACTCGAAAACGCTTTGCCCCGGCACCGGCAGGGCATTGACGGCACCGAGCACCGGCAGCGGCATTTGCCGGGGCCAGGGCGCGTGCTGCGGCAGCGGAACGGCGCCGGTGGTTCGCCTGGCGCGATCGGACGGCGTCAGCCATTCGTCATTCCAGTATGAATCCGACAGCCAGGGGCCGGGCAGCATCGGGCTCCCGGCAAAGACGAAATTGGGAATCCTGGGCCAGTGCGAGTTCGCCACGTTTTCCGGCAGCGGACGCGACCGCCATTGCTGTGGTTCGGTTGATGTCGCTACCAGTTCGGCCGTGGCCGGCACCACGTGGACGATGCGATAGCCGCGCGCCTTCATCTCCTGCAGGATTTTCGGCAGGGCGGCGACCGTCCGGGCCTGGATATCGTGCAGCAGCAGGATGCCCTTTCCCTTGGCCTCGAGGCGCTGCATCGCGAGTTCGTAGACCCGCGAGGAGGAAACGGGGCGCCAGTCGTCGGCCGGGAAATCCGCGCTCCAGACCTGGGCGCCCTTCGAGGCGGCATATTGCTCGATGCCTTCGGCGCGCGCGAGGCCCGGCACGCGAAAGAACGGGGCCGGCGCGGTGCCGTCTCCCAGCGCCGCGGACACCGACGCAATACCCTCGTCGATTTCCTGCTGGACGCGCTCGATCGGCAAATGGTGCATACCGCCCGGATGATTTTGGGTGTGGGTGGCGATGGTATGTCCGGCGTCGCGGACCTTGCGCACGCCTTCCGGATTGGCCTGGGCTTGGCGGCCGACCAGGAAGAAGGTCGCCTTCACGCATTGGGAGGCCAGGATTTCCAGAATCCGGTTGCTGTACTTCGGCAGCGGCCCGTCATCGAAGGTCAGCACCACCTCGCCATCTGCCAGCGGCAGCGTTTCGGCATATTGCATGGCGCCGATGCGGGGATGCTCGCGGGGGTCGACCACCAGGGTTCGCGAGGTGCCGAGCGCATCGGGATGGCCGGGGCAATCGGCTGCCGAGGCAGCCGGTGCGGTCATGACAGCGAACAACCCGAGGCCAACGGCAATCCGGCGCCGGGTCCAAACTCCAACCAACACATTACCAATCATGCAACACCGCAATTCCCATTTACGCGAATAATTACCGCCGCGCCGTGAACGGGGGCTTAATTGCCCGATTTTCGCAGATGAATCCAGCCTAGGGGACGCGGGCGACGCCGACGCCGCGCGGCGCCGGCACCAGATGGACCACGCGATAGTGATTGTCCCTGAGATAGCGCAGGAAGGCCGGCAGCATGGCCGCGGTCTGCGCCTTGGGATCGTGCAGCAGGATGATGCCCTTGCCGGCAATCTTGAGCCGGTCGGTCAGCAGCTTCAATTGTGCCTGAGGGGTCATGGGCTGCCAGTCGCTGGCCCACAGGTCGGCGCCGAACACCGCAATGCCGCGGGACTGCAGCCGATCGAGCAGGTGAGGCGTGCCTTCAAAGTAGGGAAACCGGAAGAACGGCGTGCCCGGGGTCGTGGTTGCGGCCCCGTGAAGCGCCATTTCATCCGCGGCAATGCCCTTGTCGATCTCGGCCTCGGCAACGGCCGGCTTCAGGTATTTGAGGTTGGGATGCGCAAAGCTGTGATGGCCGATGGTATGGCCTTCGGCGGCGATCCGTCGAACCAGCGCCGGATGTGCCGATGCGTTCCGGCCGATCAGGAAGAACGTCGCCCGCACGCATTCCTGCGCCAGCACCGCCAGCACCCGCGATGTCGTGGCCGGCCACGGTCCGTCGTCGAAGGTCAGCACGACCTCGTGATCTCCAAGCGGCAGGGTCTGCGGAAAGCTCTTCAGGCCCACGCGCGGCGTGGCGGCGGGGTCGACGCCAAGAATGCGTGAAGTTCCGAGCGCTCTGGCGCGCGGACAGTCCGCCGCCTGCGCCGCCGCGGTCCATGCGACCGAAGCGACGAGGGCGGTTCGGAGCAGCTTGATCACTTCCAAAGTCATTGTCGTCCGGGCGGATTTGTCATTGCGCTAGGTGTTGCCGATTGGCTAATGCGTCAAGCGAAAACTCAGACAAGTTCATCAACCCTGTCAAACGGCGAGGCGCGCTATGGCCGAAGCTACGGACGTTGCCCAGGCCGCCGATGCGTCGCTGCTCGACCGTCACCCGATGCGCGACGAGAATGGCGGGATTCGTCACGAGTTTGTCGCGGAAATCTCCCGGGCGGTTCAAGCGGCCGATGCCGCATTTTTGCGGGCCATCGTCGCCGAACTCCATGAAGCCGACCTCGGCGACCTGATCGAGGCGCTCGAACCTGATGACCGCGTCAGCCTTGTCGAGTTGACCGGCGCCGATTTCGATTTCTCGGCGCTCAACGAGGTCGACGACTCCGTCCGCGAGGAAATCCTCGAGGAACTCGAACCGGAGACGGTGGCGGAGGGCGTTCGCGAACTGGAATCCGACGATGCCGTCGAATTGCTCGAAGGCCTCGACGAGAAGGACCAGGAGGAGATCCTCGAAAAACTGCCGCCATCGGAGCGCGACGCGCTCGAGCGCAGCCTGGATTATCCGGAAAATTCCGCCGGCCGGCGGATGCAGACCGAGTTCATCGCGGTGCCGCCGGACTGGACCGTAGGGCAGGCGATCGACTACATGCGCGATACGCCCGATCTGCCCGACCGGTTCTATGAAATCTACGCGGTCGACGGCGCGCAGCACTGGCAGGGCGCGGTGTCGCTGGACGCACTTCTGCGCTCGCGCCGTCCGGTGCCGCTGGCCGACCTGATCGACGAAGACCGCCGCCGCGTTTCTGTCATGGACGATCAGGAGGAAGTGGCGCGGCTGTTCGGCAAGTACAACCTGGTGGCGGCGCCCGTCGTCGATACCGGGAACCGGCTGGTCGGCGTCATCACCATCGACGACGTCGTCGACGTGATCGAGGAAGAGGCCGACGAGGACCTGAAGGCGCTGGGTGGCGTCACCTCGGGCGAAGAATTGTCCGACAATGTCTGGACCATCGCCAAGGGACGCTTCAACTGGTTGCTGGTCAATCTCGCCACCGCCTTTCTGGCGTCTTCGGTGCTCGGCCTGTTCGAGGGCCAGCTCGAACAGATGGTGGCGCTGGCGGTGCTGGCGCCGATCGTCGCCAGCCAGGGCGGCAATGCCGCGACCCAGACCATGACGGTGGCGGTGCGGGCGCTGGCGACCCGCGAACTCGGCGCCCACAATGCCCACCGCGTGGTCATGCGCGAGGGCCTGGTCGGCCTCGTCAACGGCCTCGCCTTTGCCGTGATTACCGGCGTTGCCGCGGTGGCGTGGTTCAAGATGCCGGGGCTCGGCGTCGTGATCGGCCTTGCCATGCTGTGCAACCTGATTGCCGGCGCGCTCGGCGGCATCCTGATTCCGATGGTGCTGGAGCGGGTGCGGGCGGATCCGGCGGTGGCGTCGGGCACCTTCGTCACCACCATCACCGACGTGGTCGGCTTCTTCTCGTTTCTCGGCATCGCCACGCTGTGGTTCGGACTGAAGTAATCCGGTCCTGCCGCTGATTTATCGTTAAGCCAGACTTAACGCGCATCGCCGACAATTCCGCGCCTGGAGTCGGATATGCAACGCTTGCGGCTGAAAGCGGACGGACGGATCGTCGAACTGCGGGACGGGCAGGAGTTTCCGCTCGTACCGGCAACGCCCGCCGTGCCGGCTGAGGCGGCAGCACCTCCGGTGGTACGCGACCTTCGTCGGCGCGCGCGGCTGACACAGCTTGAATTCGCCGCCCGGTTAGGGGTTCCGGTCGAGACCATCCGAAACTGGGAGCAGGGCAAACGGATGCCGCGCGGACCGGCGAGGGCGCTTCTCGCCGTCATCGCCCACGCGCCCGAGACCGTGTTTGCCGCCCTGGCCAGGGGCTAGTTCGCGCGCCGATCCGAACCGGAACCTGCCGCGGCGATGTTGGCAGCGCCCTCCACACGGAACATAATGGGACTCGATTGGCTTGAGTAAACGCGATGCAATTTATCGAAGCCAACGGCGCCAGCATCCCCGCAATCGGGCTCGGCACCTGGGAACTGCGCGGGCGAAGCTGCGCGCGTCTGGTCGAGCAGGCGCTCCGGCTCGGTTATCGCCATATCGACACCGCGCAGGTCTATGAGAACGAGCGCGAGGTCGGCGAGGGCCTGCGCGCGTCCAGGGTCCGGCGCGACGACGTGTTCGTGACCACCAAGGTCTGGACCACCCATTACGGTCCGAACGATCTGGAACGGTCCACCAAGGAGAGCCTGACGAAACTGCGGCTGTTCGAGGTCGACCTGTTGCTGCTGCACTGGCCCAATCCGCAGGTGCCGCTGTCGGAGACGCTGGGCGCCCTGGCGCACGTCAAGCAGCTCGGCATGGCCAGGCATATCGGCGTCTCGAACTTCACCGTCGCCTTGATCGACGAGGCCGTTGCCGCATGCCCGGAGCCCCTGGTCTGCAATCAGGTCGAATATCATCCCTATCTCGACCAGACCAAGGTGAAGGACGCCTGTGCGCGTCACGGCATGGCCGTCGTCGCCTATAGTCCGGTCGCCAGGGGCCGCATCAGGGGCGACGAGACCCTGACCAGGATCGGGCTGGCGCATGGCAAGACCGTTGCGCAGATTTGCCTGCGCTGGCTGGTGCAGCAGAATGTCGCCGCGATCCCGCGGACCTCGAAAATCGAGCGACTGTCGGAAAACATCGATATCTTCGACTTTGCGCTGTCCGAAGAGGAAATGGGCGAGATCTCCGCGATGGGCAGCGCCAAGGGCCGGCTGACCGATTACGCTTTCGCGCCGAAATGGGATTGAGGCGGCCGCAGCGGTGGTCATTCCGCAGGGAATAGCAGCCGGTTTTGCGACCGCAAAAGGCGCGCGCTATAATGCCAGGCTCGGGCAAATCGGCAGGTCGATCGGTGGAACCAGGTCAGGCCATACGCGCAGGCATTGCGGCATCAGCGATTGCGCATCTGTCGGTGCTGATCCTGGTGCTGCTGTTCAGCGAGGTGCATCCGTTCGGTTCGGCGACCGCCGATCCGGTCGCGGTCAATATCGTGACGTCGGAAGAAGTCGCGGACAAGAAACCGGAGCCCGTCGTGGCGCCCGAGGCCAAGCCTGCTTTCGACCTGCTCACGCCACTTGCGCCTTCGAGTTCCCCGGCACCCGCCCCGGCGCCGGCCGCAGCCTCGCAGGCGGCAACACAAAAGGCGGCGCCTCCGCCGCCATCGCCTGCCGTCGGTCAGAAAGCGGCGGCGCCTCCGCAGCCTCCTGCCGCCCAAACGGCGGCGGCGCAGCCGTCATCGCCGCCGCCGCCCGCCTACGCTGCTCCCCAGCCTGATCTGTCGATCAAGTACAATGTGATGCTTGGGCTGCCCCCGGCCATGTCCCCGGATCTGCCGCCCGCGAGATCAGGCGACCGGCCCGGCGAACCGTTCGATGGTCCCGCATCGACATCGGCGGACATCGCGTCGAGCCTGGTCGCGGAATTTCGGCGTCATCTCAGGACATGTTTGAAATTGCCGCCATCGATCGCGGCGTCCGAAAAGCTCAAGATCAAGTTGCGGGTTTTCATGACGCCCGAAGCCAGGCTCGCGGCGGAGCCGGTCCTGATCGAGGCCAGCGCGTCGCCCAAGGGGCCGGCCCTGATGCAAGGCGCGATCGGTGCGCTGCAAGCTTGTCAGCCTTACGCAATGTTGCCGACGGACCGGTACGGCGAATGGAAAGTGCTCGATCTCAGCTTCACGCCGCAGGATTTCGCCGGCTAACTCCCCATCGCCCGCCAGGCGTTGGAGGCGAATTGCCGGCGCCAGGTGACGATCACCACCGCCGCGGTGGTGATGAACAGCACCCAGGGGCTGACGAACCAGCCGAGATAGCCGAGTGCAAAGAAGAACGCGCGCTGGCCGCGGTTGAAATGCCGGCCCGCGGCCTCGAACAGTCTCGTGGTGCGGATCACGTGGGCTTCCGCTTCCGCCGTGTCGCGCTGCTCGACCGGCGGCATCGCGCCGAGCAGGATCGAGACATAGTTGAACAGCCGGTAGGACCAGGCGAATTTGAAGAACGCGTAGACGAAAATCAGGATCAGCCCGACGCATTTGATCTCCCACAGCGCCGGCGAGGGCGTGAGGTCGATCGGCAAGGCCCTGAGCACGGCCAGCGCCTCGTTGGTCGCCCGCAGCAGCGCCAGCGCGCCGCCGACCGCGATCAGGCTGGTGGAGGCGAAAAATGCCGTACCGTTCTGCAGCGCGCCCATGATCTGCATGTCGACCATGCGGGCCTCGCGGTCGAGCATGCGCCGGACCCAGACCTCGCGGTAGACATTCATGCGGGCCGACAGGCTGTCGCGTCCGTAGGCGGTGTGTTCCAGCGTGAGGGCATACACCGTCCATTCCAGGACGAAGAAGCCGACCGCCAGAATATCGACCCAATAAGCAGCCATGTTTCATCCCCCGGATGCCTGCGAAGGCTGCCACGCATGATCCATCGCGGCAACCGGCACGATGGCGGATCGGCCGGTTGAACCGTCGCCGAGCGCTGTGGCAAGGTGATTGGCCAAGAACTTGCCAATAACAAGAACTTGCCAACAACAGGATTGCTTCGAGATGGCTTTGAAACTGGTGATCGGCAACAAGAACTATTCCTCGTGGTCGATGCGGCCGTGGCTGGCGCTGCGCGCCAGCAACATCCCGTTCGAAGAGATTTTCATTCCGCTCTATACCGACGACAGGGCCGACAAGGACCGGCTCCTGAGTTTCTCGCGTTCCGGCAAGGTGCCGGCGCTGATCGATGGCGACCTCACGATCTGGGATTCGCTGGCCATCATCGAATATCTGGCCGAACGGTTTCCGGAAGCCGGACTGTGGCCCGAGGATCGCGCGCGCCGCGCGCATGCGCGCTCGATCTCGGCGGAGATGCATTCGGGTTTCATGGCGCTGCGCAACGAATGCGGCATGAACCTGCATCGTCCGGTCGGCGCCATCGAGCTGTCGGCCGACGCCCGCGCCAATGTCGCGCGGATCGAGGAAATCTGGAGCGAATGCCGTGAGCGCTATGGCGCAGGGGGCGCATTCCTGTTCGGGGCCTTCGGCGCCGCGGACGCCATGTTTGCGCCGGTCGTGCACCGGTTTCGCACCTATGCGATCCCTGTGGCGCCGCATGCAGCGGCCTATATGGAGACGATGATGGCATTGCCTGCCTTCGCGGAATGGACCCGCGCCGGGCTCGCCGAAACCCTCGTGATCGAGAAATTCGAAACGGTGTGAGGTTCCGTTTCCGGCAGTGATGCGTCCGCCGGGATGCCAAGTTCCCGGGCGCGGTCGGGGCCGTATCAAAGCGGCTTCGGCAGGCGGTCACGCAGATTAGTCCAGACCCGGCAGATTGGCAACTATCCTCCTGAAAAGCCTGAAAGATATGCGCATTTGCCATGCCCTGATGTGGCTGGTTAATTCGGCCGTCCCTGTGCTATCTTGCCACAGGGTATTCAGTCGGCCGAAGCCAGCGGGACCGTGGGCATGGCCGACGTTTTTGCGTGATGGAGAGGGCGTTGAAGCACAAATTCACCGTTGGAGAGACTGTCTATTTCACTGCCAGCAATGTTGCCCGTCCGGCGGCCAGCGGCACCTATGAGGTGATCCGGCTGCTCCCGACCGATGGCGATGACTACCAGTACCGGATCAAGAGCTCGACCGAGGCTTTCGAACGGGTGGCCAAGGAAAGCCAGCTCGACATCTCCTGAGTGAATTCGCGTGCGTCATGGCCGGGTTGAGCCGTTCTGGCTCCGCTCGCCGTCAAAACGCCCCGTTCGCGGAAATATTCTGCGCAAGTTGAGTGCGTGAGGGATCAGCATTCAGCTTTCGCTGAATGCGTTGGCTGCTGCGTTGAGGGACACCGCGCATGAACTGGGACTGGGCTTCGTCGCTGGATCAATTCTGGCGTTCGCCGACCTTTCCGATGTGGCTGACACTGGCCACGGCGGGATTCTTTGCACTTGTCGTGCTCATCATGGTGTTGCGCGCCGAGAAATCGGTCGCCAACGCCATGCTGGCGGTCATCACGCTGCTGGCGATCGGCGTCACAAGCGCGGCTACCCTTCGCGCGTTCGGTCCGGACAGCCGCAGCGCGACCGGAGAAACCCGGTCTCCGTCGTTGACCGCAGCGCTCCCGGCCTTGTCGTGTATCGACGATCTGGCCGGCGAAACCGTGCTGACGGCCTGCGAGAAGGCGCTGTTCGGTTCCGCCGAAGTTACCGCCGCGGCGCTGTCCTATGCGGCGGCCCAAATCACGCGGCTGACGGCCTTCGGCGACGCCGCGACCGCCAACCTGACGCCCGAGCTGCTGGCGCTGCGCCGGGCGGTCGAGCGTGACCGCTACGGGTTGATGGCCTATGTGCTGCTGGCGCGCGACCGTTGCACGCAGTCGGATTGTGCGGCGTTTCGGTCGCTGACAAATCGCCAGCAACTGGTGTCCAACATGGATGAGCGGGTCTATGACGGCCTGGTGATGCGATACTCTGCGTCATGGAACGCACCGCCGCCGATGGCGGCAGCAGCACCGGTGGCGGCGCTGGCGCCAACGATGCCCACCGGCAAGCCCACCAATGCCGAATTTCCGTCCGCAGCCTCGACCCCGCCGGTCAACATCATGACACCCGAGCCGGGCCCGGCGCCGTCTGCGTCACGCGCGCCGACGCCGGCGAATGCGCCGCTGCCGTCAGCGCGCCCGACAACAACGATCACTGCGACGGCGCCGGCAGCACCAGCTGCTGCCAAAAAGCAGCCCGCGCCGAAATCCTCGCGCGCTGCTCCGGTTCAACTTGCGCCCGCCGCGGCGGCACCCGCGGCCGACGACGAGTGATGCTTCCAAAATCCGCCGCCGGGCGCTAAACGTCACGGCATGCCACTTCATCTCCTCAAGCTCTGTGTCGGTTGCGAGTCCATCAAGGAACTCAAGGGCTGGGTCGCCGAGCGCATGGCGACGGCCAGGAAAAAGGGCCTGCCGCTTCATCATATTCACGTCACGCGGATGGTGCCGAAACGCGGCGACGAAATTATCGCGGGCGGCTCGCTCTACTGGGTGATCAAGGGCGAAATCGCGGCGCGGGAAAAAATCATCGCGATCGAGCCGTTTCGCGACAAGGACGGCATCGGACGATGCCGGCTGGTGATGCAGCCCAAGGTGATCGCGGTATCGCCGCGACCGATGCGCGCGTTCCAGGGCTGGCGCTATTTCACGCCGGACATGGCACCGCCAGATCTCGGCAAGGCCGCCGCCAGCGTCGCGGCGATGCCGGAGCCGATGCGCCGCGAATTGCGCGATCTCGGGCTGCTCTAAACCCCGAGATTATCGATCAGCCGCGTCTTGCCGAGCCTGGCGGCCACCAGAATGCGCGCCGGGCCATCCTTCACCGAAGCGATCGGCGCCAGCGTCACAGCATGCCGGACTTCGAAATAGTCGACGATGAAACCGGCGTTGGTAATCAGTTCGCGGCCGCCGGCCATCGCGGCTTCAACATCGTCGCCGGCGCGCAGGCGCTTGGCGCTTTCCTTCATGGCGCGGTACAGCACCGGCGCCACTTGCCGTTCCCCCGGCGTGAGGTAGACGTTGCGCGAGGACATCGCGAGGCCGTCGCGCTCGCGCACGGTCCGCGAGCCGATCACCTTGACGCGGAGGTCGAGATCGCCGGCCATTTGCGCCACCACCCGCAACTGCTGGAAGTCCTTTTCGCCGAAGATCGCGAAATCCGGCCTGACCTGCGTGAACAATTTGCCGACGACGGTGGCGACGCCGCCGAAGAAGTGCGGCCGGAAGCGGTCTTCCAGCCCCGCGACCGCCGGTCCCTCCGGCACGATCCGGGTGGCGAAGCCCTCCGGGTACATGACCTTGACGTCCGGGTTCCAGATCAGGTCGACATCCTCAGCGGCGAGCCGGCTGACATCGGCCTTCCAGGTACGCGGGTACGAACCGAAATCTTCCGTCGGTGCGAATTGCGTGGGGTTCACGAAGATCGAGACGATGACTTTCCTGGCGCGGCCTTTCGCCAGCCGGACCAGCGACACATGGCCGTCATGGAGCGCTCCCATGGTCGGCACCAGCGCGATGGTAGCCTTTCTGGCGCGAAGGCCGTCGAGGGCGCGCCGCAATGCAGGGACCGTGCGGACGATCATGGGACTTCGCGACATCTGGGCTCGATCAGTCGGGGTCGGGGAGGCCGGAGCTTCCGACGAGGCGGCGGGAAGCAGATCATATCAAGGCGGAGGCTTCATCGCCAAGCGCTTCGCCTGCCGCATCAGGTCGGACCGCCCAAAAGATATCCACCAAACGTGCGCTCGATCACAGACGCCGTCGATCCCGGCGTGAGATTCATGATTAAGGCAGACAGCCAACGATTTCGCGGTGTTATCGCGCATTTCACTTGACCGCGGTCGCGCGGAATTTGAAGATATCCACAGGGGCTGAAGCATGTTGGTGCAGACTAGTCAGGGGCAGTCGGGCTCGGCGCATGTGGTTGTGCTGGGCAACGAGAAGGGCGGATCGGGAAAATCCACCACCGCCTTGCACATCGCTGTCGCCCTGATGAAAGCGGGCCAGCGCGTTGCCACCATCGATCTGGATTGCCGCCAGCAAAGCTTCACCCGCTACATCGGCAACCGCAGCGCATGGGCGCGTCGCACCGGCCTTGATCTCGAGATCCCGGTGCATCGCTGCATCAAGCTCGGCGAGACCATGCAGATCGCCGACAATGAGACGTCCGAATTCCAGCAGTTCATGGACGCCGTCAGCGCGGTCGAGCGCTCCTTCGATTTTATCGTGATCGATACTCCGGGGTCGGACAGCTATCTGATGCGCCTTGCGCACTCGATGGCCGACACGCTGGTAACGCCGATCAATGACAGCTTCCTCGACTTCGACGTGCTGGGAACCGTCGACCCCGCCACTTATTCCGTGACCGGCGAGAGCCACTATGCGGAGATGGTGCGGGATACCAGGCGCAAGCGCCGCCAGCTCGACGGCGCCACCACCGACTGGATCGTGGTCCGCAACCGGTTGTCGATGCTGGGATCGCGCAACAAGCAACTCGTCGCCGATGGCCTCAAGGAGTTGTCGTTCCGGCTCGGCTTCCGCTCGATCGACGGCTTTGCCGAGCGTGTGGTGTATCGCGAGTTCTTCCCGCGCGGGCTGACCGCGCTCGACGACCTCGACGAGGCGACGCTGGGCACCCGGCCGAGTCTCGGCCATGTGACGGCGCGCGAAGAGGTGACGAGCCTGCTGCGGCAGTTGAAGCTGCCGCTGGATGAGCGCGGCCGTCGCCGTGCCGCCAACCGGGCCGAATGGTTCACCCAGGTCGACAAGCCGCTCGAAGTCCACGACATCCTCGGCGCCTGAACCGCCCGCGGTGGGCGGTTACCGGTATCTTGATGCCTCCCACCCTGGAAGGCGCATGGCGCACCGCCGCGATAGCTCGCCAGGGCGGAACCTATCGCCCCTCGGTCCGTTTTTTACTGGACCTTTACCGAAGACCTGAACCTGACGTTGAGTTGTGACGTCCGACAGTGTGGGAACGCGCAGTGGGTTCCCGACTGTGCACCTGCACAAAAAGAGGTTGCAGCGCACAACGATCAGGCGGCTAATTCACAACATTTGGTCTTCCTGTCAACTAGCCGTGACATATATCATGGACAAGGGAACGCAGAGTCCCGAACATTGGAATACGGCCCGAAAGGGTGCGCCGAGGACGAACATGAAACGTGGAATTCTCGTTCTGCTTTCGCTTAGCGTTCTGGTTGCGGTCGGTTACTTCACCGCAAGCAAATGGGCGATCCGTCATGAGACGGTGACGTTCATCGATCCGGCGCGCGGCAACCGTCCGGTCGCCGTCGTTATCGCCGTCCGGCGCGACAAGGAGATGCAGGCCAATGCCGGCATGATCACGCTGCCGGTCGCGGTGCTCAACCACGGCAACACCGTCAAGCATTCCGAGTATTCGTTCCTCGCCAACGTCTTCGCGGCGCGCGGCTACCTGTCGCTCAGCCCCCAGCATGACCTGCCGACCGATCCGCCGATGGTGACCAAGCCCGGTGAACTCTATGTCGGCCGCCTGCCGCAGATCCAGCGCGGCGTGGCCAACATCCATTTTGCCGTCGACGAGATGAAGAAGATTCAGCCGAACGCGAACTATGACAAGCTGACCATGGTAGGTCATTCGATGGGCGGCGATATCTCGATGTATTTCGCCAAGGAATACCCCGAGCATATCAAGAAGGTCGTAACGCTCGACAATTTGCGCGTGCCGTTCATGACCGACGCCAAGTTCAAGATCCTGTCGTTCCGCTCGAAGGATGCCCAGTTCAAGCCGGATCCCGGGGTCGTTCCCGATGCCGAGCAGTGCGAGAAATCGGATATCACGGTCGTGGATACCGGCTTCCAGCACAACGACATGCGCGATACCGGTCCGGACACCGCAAAAGCCTCGATCCAGTCGATGCTCGACAAGTTCCTGAGCGATACCGACAGCGCGCTCGCGCCGGTCGATACCAAAGCGCCGAAGATCATCGAGAAGGGCTCGGTGAAGGGACCGGTCTCGGCGTTGAGCCCGCCCGCATCGAAGTCGTCGCGCCCTGTGACGAATTGATTGTTGCCGGAATCGAGACGACGCAGTCCGCCGTGGCCTTTTGCGAACGGGCAGGCGGCCTGCGAAGGGGCAGGCGACCTGCGAAGGGGCAGGCGACGGCATTGACCGCCTGCCGGTCCCGACCCACATAGAGCTCGCTGCAATTTGCGAGTGCTGATGTCCGGCGAACCCACCAAACCGAAACCGCCAAGCGAACTATCCGCAGCGCAAAAGGCTGCGTCCGGCAAACCGCTGCCGGAAGCGAGGCCGTCCGCTTCGGACGAGATCGCCGCGTTCGTCGCCAAAGCCCGCGCGATGTCGCCGCATGCGGCCGGAGCGCGGGGCAGGATGGTGTTCGCGCTCGACGCCACCATGAGCCGGCAGCCGACCTGGGACATGGCCTGTGCGCTGCAAGCCGACATGTTTCGCGAAGCCGCAGCTCTCGGCAGTCTCGACATCCGCCTCGTCTACTATCGCGGCCTCAATGAATGCCGGGCCTCGGGATGGATTTCCGATAGCGCGCAACTGGCCAGGCTGATGGGCAAGATCGATTGCCGCGGCGGCAATACCCAGATCGGCAAGGTGCTGTCGGAAGCGCGGCGGGAGGCGGTGGCCTCGGGGGTGCGCGCGGTGGTGTTCGTCGGCGACGCCGTCGAAGAGGCGATCGACGATCTCTGCGTCAAGGCCGGCGAACTCGGCCTGCTCAAGGTGCCGGTATTCATGTTCCAGGAAGGACACGACGACGTCGCTGAACGCGGGTTTCGCGAGATCGCGCGCCTCACCGGCGGGGCGTGGTGCCGGTTCGATCCGGGTGCCGCCGCGCAGCTGCGCGAGCTGTTGCGCGCGGCGGCGGCCTATGCCGCGGGCGGGCGCGAGGCGCTGCTGCGGCTGTCGAAAACCGGCAGCGGTGCCGCCAAATTGCTCGGCCAGATGAAGTGAGCGCGCTCCTCTGCTCCGAAAGGGGAAGGGCGGGTGACCGCATGCTTTTTGGCCCCGACCCCACTATACTGAAATCATGGCAACCCTGATCGCCGGCGTCGTCGCCGTTATCCTGCTCTATTCGCTGCTGCAGATGTTTCGCGCGGCCAATCCCGTCATTCTGGCCCGCGCCATCAAGATTGGCGGCGGCGTCGTGGCGCTTGCGGTCGCGGCCTTTACCGGCCTCAGGGGGGAGCTTGCGGTGGCCATCCCACTCGGCATCTTCGGCGCGGGGCTGCTCGGCTGGTCGCCGTTCGGATCATCGGGCTTCAGCAATATCGGCGGAATGTTCGGCGCCGGCGCCAGGCGCTCCGCGGGACAGACCTCGAAGGTCCGTTCGCAGTTTCTCGACATGACGCTGGATCACGACAGCGGCCAGCTCTCGGGCCAGATCGTGGCCGGACCCCATGCCGGTCATGATCTCGGCGAATTCGATCTGCCGCAACTGACGGCGATGATATCCGGCTTCGACGCTGAAAGCGTGGCGCTATTTGAAAGCTATCTGGACCGCAGGTTTCCCGCCTGGCGTCAGGACGCGCAGGGAGATGCGGCAGGGGGGCAGGGCCGTGCGGCGTCGGGCGGCAAAATGTCGGACGAGGAGGCCTATCAGATCCTTGGCCTGCAGCCGGGGGCGAACCGCGACGAGATCGGGCGCGCGCACCGGGCGCTCATGAAGAAACTGCATCCCGATCAAGGGGGGTCGACGTACCTCGCCGCCCGCGTGAACCAGGCCAAGGATACTTTGCTTCGCACGCATTTAAGCTAACTCCGGCAACGCCACACAACGCTACAAACCGCGAGTTGCTTCCGTTCTTCTCTGTCTTGACGCCCCGTGGCCGCCCGCCGTTGTCCGGCGTGGTCGATCCTTCGTCACACAGTATTAACTGCAAAATCTTGACGAGAAGTTTTCAGGGCGGGGATTTGCGGGGGTGATACGAAAATGCCGGCGCGTGGCGCCGGCATTTTGAGCTTAATTTGGCGAGTGAGTCTTTTGGGGATCAGTTCCGAACGGTAATGCAGGAAATGTCGGAGCGCTTCAGCGTCTTGCACACTGCCTCGGCCTGATCGCGGTCGAGGCCGGCGAAGCGGGCCCGGTACAGCTTCCGCTCGCCCTTGGCGACCACCGGCTCGGTGAACGGCTCGGCCTTGGCAAGCAGGCCCTTGGCCTGGCCGCGGGCGGCTTCGATGCGCGCCCGTGCCTCGCTTTCGCTTTCGAGGGCGCCGACCTGAATGATCCAGCCGGTGTGGGCGCTGGCGGGCTTGATGGCGCCGTTCTGCTGAACGGTCTGCGGCTGGGCCCGGGGCGCCGGCTCCGCATAGGCCATCGCCTGCGCGGCGGGGGCGGGCGGGGCGTTCGAGGCCGGCAAGACGCCGAGGATTCCGTTACCGGTGCCATGGTTGGCGGGCTGCGGCGGCATTTCGGTTCTGAAGATCTGGTTCTTGGCGGCTTGAGTTTTGGCGACGTTGCTTTCAGCCTTATTGGCTTCAGCCTTATTGCCTTCAGCCTTGGCCACCACGGCGCCGGATGTCTCCGGCACGTCGCGCGGCGGCGCGATCGCATGGGTGATCGTTGTGGCCGGCTGGTCCGGAGCGGCCGAGGCCAGCTTGATCTGTCCGGCCTTGACCTGAACCGTCTTCACCCGGACCGGCTTCATCGGTTCGGACGAGCCGGGGATGGCGGCGAGCTGCTGGGTCTGAATGACGCCCGATGTCAGCGGTGCCGGCTCGGTCTTGGCTTGCGGGGCGGCGGCGATTTTGGCCTGCGGCGGCACGGCCGCGGTGGCGAGCACGGACGGCTTAGCGATCGAACGCGTTGTCTGCGCGGCTGCGCCCGGCTCCTGGGCGGCGGCGGCGACCTGAATGGCGCCCTGGGCCTGGACCGTCTGCGTCGGCCGCGCGGCAGCTTCGGCTTCGGCGACATCGGCATTGGCTTCCGAAACGCTGCGCTCGGTGATCGCGGCGACGGTGCGATTGGTGGCGCCCTTGGCCAGATTTTCCGCAAGCAGGTTGCGCATGATGGCATCGCGCGAACCGCCGCTGCGGCCTCCGAGCACGACGCCGACCAGGTGGCGGTTGCCGCGGCGCATCGAGGTCACGAGATTGAAGCCGGAGGCGCGGGTGTAGCCGGTCTTGATGCCGTCGACGCCCTCGACGTTGCCGAGCAGGCGGTTGTGATTGCGGATCGCGTGGCCGCGATAGACGAAGCTCGAGGTGGCGAAGTAGCGATAATATTTCGGGAAGCGTTCCTGGATCGCACGGCCGAGCGTCGCCTGATCGCGCGCAGTGGTCACCTGCTCGCTGTTGGGCAGGCCGTTGGCATTGCGATACACCGTCTTGCTCATGCCGAGCGCGCGCGCCTTGCGCGTCATCAGCTTGGCGAAATCCTCTTCGTCGCCGGAAATGGCTTCCGCAATCACGACGGACGCGTCGTTGGCGGAGCGCGTTACCAGCCCCTTGATGGCGTCTTCGACCTTGATGGTCTGGCCCGGGCGCAGGCCGAGCTTGGTCGGCGCCTGTTCCGAGGCGTGCTCGGAGACTTCCAGTTCGGAATCAAGCTTCAGCTTGCCGGATTCAAGGCGCTCGAACAGCAGATAGAGCGTCATGATCTTGGTGAGCGAGGCGGGGAAACGAATGGCGTCGGGATTGTTGGCGGTCAGCGTGGCGCCGGAATTGGCATCGACGATGATGGAGGAGAATGCCGGGCTATAGCTCGGCTTCGCCACGTGGCGCACATGGTGGCGGCCGCGGTGGCGGCGGGCGTCGGCGGTGTCGGTCGTGAAAATGACCGCGGTGATGAGTGTGGCCAGGCCGAGTACGCAAACTCGCAAATAACGCGAGGAAGCCAAGGTTGTGCGAAGCATAAACTTCCCCGTCCCAATTTCTGTCTTGATCACCGGTTCGTGAGGCTAAATTATGCCCAACGGCCGGCGAGGTTTCCCTGCTCAAAGTCCTTATCCGGGCAGGCTTTTTCGCCCGAATGGCCCCTCAGGCCGCTGTTCTAGCTAAGACGCTGTTCACAAACAATTTTTCAGGCTGCTGTCCGGAACGCAAACAAGTCCGAGAATCAGGTTAGGCGTGCCGAGTTTCCAAAAGATTAAGCAACCGTTGCGTAGTCCCCCGGTGTTTACGGCAAATTACGGGGATTTGTGCGTCGCACAAATATTCTTGATTTTATTGTGCGATGCACTATGATGGCGGGCGTTAGGGAGCCGGGACCTCCCGGCAGATCTAATACACATCAGTCTGGGAAGGACTCCACGATGGTCAAGGTTGAAGACATCCAGCAGTACGGCAAAGAGCAGCTCGAGACGGTCGTTGCCTCCGCAACCACCATGCAGCACGGAATTCAGGCGATCGCCAGCGCCTATGGCGACTACACCAAGAAGTCGTTCGAAGACACCAAGTCGATGGTCGAGAAGCTGTCCGGCGTGAAGTCGCTGGACAAGGCGATCGAACTGCAGACCGAATTCGCGAAGTCCGCCTACGAGACCTTCGTGGCCGAGTCGCAGAAAATCGCGGGTCTCTATGGCGATCTCGCCAAGCAGACCTTCAAGCCGTTCGAGGGCCTGGTCGCCAAGTTCACTCCGGCCGCGCACTAAGCCCCAACGCAGTTTTCAGGATATCAAAAAGCCCGGCCGTCATGGCCGGGCTTTTTTCTTGTGACAGACTTCTTGTTGGTGGACTTGCGAGGAATTATCGCGCGACGCGCAGCTTCGACAGCGAGCTTCCGATGTTATTGAAGGCCGCCATGATCTGGCTCGCGGAAGTGACGGTGGAGAATTTGTCGGCGCCGCTGGCGCAGTATTGCAGGACGGCGGAGGTCGGATCGTTGTCGGTGTTCACATGCATCGTGTAGATGACGATGCCGGTTGCCTTGATGTTGTCGCACAGGATTCGCTGGCGGGCGTCGATCTGGCCATTGAATTGCGTGTGGCCGTTGCCGTAGGAAGGCCAGCGATTCTGGGTATTGAGGCCATCTGACATCACGATCAGCACCTTCTTGTAGGTGTAGTTCGCCTCTTCGGGTGGGGCGTTGAGCGGCGCGCTTTCGGTGAGAGATTGCCATCCCCAGGCGATACCGATCGGCTGATTGGTGCCGCCATTGGGCGTAAGCGAGTCAACCTTGGTCTTGAGGGCGGCGAAGTCGGTGCTGAGCGGCATCAGCTGCGCCGGACACGCATTGTATTGCTCGGCATAGAACCGGGTGGAGGGACCTCCGGTCGGCGCCGTGTTCAGCGTATCGTAGTTCTGATCACGGTCGGTGACGCAGCCATTCCAGGTGCTGTGATCCTTCGCCGTGCAATTCTGACCCCAGCCGTTGCAAGTCCTGTTGTCGTTATCCCAGTCGCTCCAGTTGATCCAGTTCGCATTATAATTGCTGGCGCCGACATTGACGTCCTTGGCGAAGGGAATGATCGAGACGTAGACGTCGCCGGGATTCTTGGCCAGCGCGCTGAGCTGGTCGATCAGGCTTTTTGCGGCGGGCTTCAGCGCGGCCATCTTGCCGTCCTGAGCCATCGAGCCGGTGACGTCGAGCGCCAGCGCCACGCGCATCCGCACATTGCCCCAAACGGAGGTCGAACTGGTGTTGAAATCGAGCTTCGGGAAGCCGGCGACCTTCATGAATTCCGTGGTCACGTTGCCGGATCCGTTGACCAGGATGGTCGAACCCTGGCTTGAACCGGGTGTGTACGTCGCGTTGATCGTCACCGATTTGGCGTCTTTATTGGTGTAGAGGGCGGTGAAATAGGCGGTCGCCTTCGCGTTGATCTCGCCGGCCGTGATCTTTCCGTCGGACAGATCCTTCGCCAGCATCAAGGCCGTCGAATCGAGGGCCGCTTGCATCGACGAGCGCGCTTTGTTGGCGCGGGTATAGTCGATCGCCGCACCCATGAAGCCGAGGAGGGGCAACAAGGCGACCCCAAAGAGCACCGCGATATTGCCCTGATTGGCGCCGGGGAAGCGGCGAACCGCGCGCCGAAACTGACTGGCAATGGATGTACCGGGCATGATTGTCACCGTATTTGGGTTTCCGTGCCCCATTTCGGGTCAGTCCGCTAAACAGCTGGTAAATCGGTCCGGGGAAAACTGGCTCAATAGCCATCTAAATGCGGATCGGCCGCCAGAAGCGTTCGCTATCGTCAATGCCCGCTAAATGACCAGCGGGCCGGCTTTGTCAAACCCGACGGAATTGATTAACCTTGCGGGGATCGCCGGGCTCGGGAATCGGCCCCGCGGCAGGTCGCATCTGGCTTGGATCAGTGCGCTTGCGGCGGGTCGAAGCCGGACCCATATTTGGAGCTATCGATCCAGCTGGTGGGGTCGAGCCGCCCGGGAGCGGCGATCCGGAAACGTGTCTGGGAACTCATTGGTTGGCTCCGCAGGGAGCCGGATGGCTCCGCAAGGAGCGCGTCGCCTGAGGCGTCCCTGGTCGCGCGGTCCGGTTTCCCGTGGGGATTTCGAACGCCTGTGCCATGCCGCAATTAACTTCCAGATTTGACTATTCCGCCGTGCCCGCCGTCGCCGCATCTGCTTCCCGAATGGGCAATGATGAGCGCAATGCCGGGGGGACGGGAGGTCCGACCACATCGGTTATCGCCAAGGTCAAGCCCAAGACCAAGCGCCCGAATCTCTATCGCGTGCTGATACTGAACGATGATTACACGCCGATGGAGTTTGTCGTTCACGTCCTGGAGAAGTTCTTCCAGAAGGATGTCGAAGCCGCGACCAAGATCATGCTCCACGTCCATCACCATGGAATCGGGGAGTGCGGGGTGTTCACCTACGAAATCGCCGAGACCAAGGTGACCCAGGTGATGGATTTTGCCCGCAAGCACCAGCATCCCCTGCAATGCGTGATGGAAAAGAAGTGACGTCCCGCGAAATCCGCTGAAAATGGGAACGGGTTTTGCTTTGAGCGGGAGGACCGGCGCTTACGGTCGGTCGGACGGGTGAGTCGCACGCCCAGGGAGTTAGAATCACTCTTGCGGAACCGGCCTTTCGCCATGATCGGACGTAACTATATGACAAAGGTTGTTGTTGCCTGACCTGAAAACGACGATCATGATGGCGGGGGCCATAGAGGACGCGAATGCCAACTTTTTCCCAGAGCCTTGAACAATCCCTGCATCGTGCGCTGGCGATTGCAAACGAGCGTCATCATCAATATGCGACGCTGGAACACCTGCTGCTGTCGCTGATCGATGATTCCGACGCGGCCGCCGTGATGCGTGCCTGCAGCGTTGATCTCGACAAGCTGCGCACCAGCCTGGTCAATTACCTCGAGACCGAATTCGAGAATCTGGTCACCGATGGCGCCGACGACGCCAAGCCGACCGCGGGCTTCCAGCGCGTGATCCAGCGCGCGGTGATCCACGTGCAGTCATCCGGCCGCGAGGAAGTTACCGGCGCCAACGTGCTGATCGCGATCTTCGCGGAGCGCGAGAGTCATGCCGCCTATTTCCTGCAGGAGCAGGACATGACCCGCTACGACGCGGTCAACTACATCAGCCACGGCATCGCCAAGCGGCCCGGGGTCTCGGAAGCCCGCCCGGTGCGCGGTGTCGATGAGGAGACCGAGACCAAGGGCAACGAGGATTCCAAGAAGAAGGGTGAGGCGCTCGATACCTACTGCGTCAACCTCAACAAGAAGGCGCGTGACGGCAAGATCGACCCGGTGATCGGCCGCAATGCCGAGATCAACCGTGCCATCCAGGTGCTGTGCCGGCGCCAGAAGAACAATCCGCTGTTCGTCGGCGAAGCCGGCGTCGGCAAGACCGCGATCGCCGAAGGCCTCGCCAAGCGCATCGTCGATAGCGAAGTGCCGGAAGTGCTGGCGGCGGCCACCGTGTTCTCGCTCGACATGGGCACGCTGCTCGCGGGCACCCGCTATCGCGGCGACTTCGAGGAGCGCCTGAAGCAGGTGCTCAAGGAACTCGAGGCGCATCCCAACGCCATCCTGTTCATCGACGAAATCCACACCGTGATCGGGGCAGGGGCTACCTCCGGCGGCGCGATGGACGCCTCCAATCTGCTAAAGCCGGCTCTGGCATCGGGCACCATCCGCTGCATGGGTTCGACCACCTACAAGGAATACCGTCAGCATTTCGAGAAGGATCGCGCGCTGGTGCGCCGGTTCCAGAAAATCGACGTCAACGAGCCGACGGTCGAGGACGCCATCGCGATCCTGAAGGGGTTAAAGCCCTATTTCGAGGACTATCACCGGCTGAAATACACCAACGAGGCGATCGAGGCCGCGGTGCAGCTGTCGTCGCGCTACATCCACGA